>NZ_JABXKQ010000173.1 GCF_017114945.1 Nostoc sp. JL34 | reverse complement strand
CCTCCCTTTCCGTTTCGGAGAGGGAGGCTGGGAGGGAGAGGTTCATCGAACTCACGTTAATTTATCGCTGTTTTCAACACAGAAAATTCAGGAATAAAACCTCGGTCTTTTGGCTGATGACAAACTCGGAGATTTATAAATATTTTGTATTAATATTTTTAAGACTACAAACTATGTCGTTAGATAAGTGACTATATCCATAAATTCATTAACTATTGTTAATAATTAACTATTTAACTGGATTCTACATAAAGCTATGAAAGCGAGCAAAGGCATAGCAGGAAAAGTATTGTTCAATATTATTGGCATCGGGAGCTTAGTTACTCTGTCTGCCTGCGCTCAACCTGTGACAGAAACTCCTACAGCCACTGTTTCTCCCATTACGCCAACTCCTACAGCCACCATTGCTACCCAAAATTTAGCAGAATTGGCAAAGTCAGCAGCTAGTCAAGGACAGTTTAAAACTCTCGTTCAAGCAGTGCAAGCCGTCGGTTTAACTGAACAATTGGCCGCACCAGGCCCTTACACAGTATTTGCACCTACCGACACAGCTTTCTCTGCTTTACCAAAAGCTACTCTAGATCAACTCTTACAGCCAGCAAACAAACAACAATTAGTTAGGCTTTTGTCCTACCATGTTATACCTGGGGGAATTACCTCCCAGCAATTGATATCTGGAGAAGTTAAAACACTTGAGGGTAGTCTCGTTAAAATAACAGTTGATCGTGCCAGTAACTCAATCACAGTCAACAACGCTAAAGTGACTCAGCCAGACATCCCAGCTAGCAACGGCATCGTTCATGTAGTTGATCGGGTACTTTTGCCACCTAATTTTTCCACTAATCTAAACACCACCCCAACACCACGGTAGTTTCACAAAGCTGATAGTTTCCAGTTTTTGTTAGGCGTAGGTTTGAAAGCTACCCTAATTTTGAACTAGATGCTAACAATCAATTAATTAATAGGTTTACTTGTCACACCAGTGGAAAGTAAGTACTACATAACTACAAAAATTCTAAATTTCTCATTTAGCAAATAACCATAAAATTTGCTTATTGTCAACATTTTACAATCGATCAATATTCGAGTGTGAGCAAAACTACCAACTTTATGGGAAATTTAGCCAAAATAATCCTCTCTACTCTGACTCGCTGATTAATTTCGCCCACCAGCTAGAAACACATTTGTTATGCTCTAAGAAAATAACTGAATATCATCTATCAAACAGCAGATAATAAGTATTTTGAGGATTTATCATCATAAGATGACAGAAACTTACCGAAACAAAAGTATTGAAATTTACAATTAATTTACGCAAAAAAGCTTTGTAACCAAATCATTACGCAATCTTCTGGGTTTTCTGTGTTCGAGGTGATGGTTAGTGGAAGCACACACCATTTAGCTGAAAACTTGTTAATATCTTCATGTGGTGGCGTGGCGATCGCTATTGTATCGTATGTATCTAATGTACTTTTGCCTAAGATAGAACTAGATTGGCGAGTTTGCAGGACAAATTGTTTTTGAATTGATTAAAATATCCTTGTATACAATAAGAAAAGTTTGTCAAGTTTCATAGGGCTGAAATCGCCACAGTGCGCTAACGTGTGAATAAGACCGAATTAGTAAACCTAAATTGATCTTCATCAGGTCGATTCTGCCACCGCCTCAACTCCTCAGTTAAGGTAGTTAGTACGCAGAAGGTTAACTGCTTTCAGGCAAGCACCACCGTTGTTGTTGTATTTACCCAAGGATAAGACCCGTTTTAGTCTAAGGGATGCTTAATTTATGAAGGAAATGTAAAAATGGGTAGGTTAAGACGAATAGTCTGAGTTAACATAAAATGCACTCTTTCTCAGTAATTAATGTTGTGTAAAATACATGAAATTCGGCAGGAGCAAGCGTACTTACTTCGTAATGTAATAAGAGCGTCACTGCAATTCCAAAAAGTGGAGAAAAAATTTCCGGGTATAAATCCCGTTTTCAATGTCTTTTTGGTGAAAGTAGCTAATAGTTGCTTAATGAATTCATGATTAATACACAAAAAGAGTGCAATTTCTGTGAAACAGGCTACAATCGGAAGAGTCTTTATACGAAAATCTGCCAACAGTCTGAATTCATTTGTATAGAGTGGCAAATTTTTTGATAAAGGCGAGTCTTTATTTTTACCAGTTAGTTGAAAGCAATATGTGATAGCAACACATATAACATTTACTAAAGTGAGCAAGTCACCTTTAGTAGTTGCTTAAACTAAAGTAAAAAAACCTCCTACCGGAGGTGTAAAACGTCCGAAAATATCTCTGGCAAATCTGCCAAAAAGCTTATTTTCGGTTGGTAATTGGCTCGTTTAAAAGAGCAGTAAACACATCTTGAGTAATTGATTCTGCAAGGAGCATGAGGAACGCGGCATGAACCAGGCTAACAACGTACTCGAAAGCATATATCAGCCTGACCTAGAAATAATGAATCAGCCTGAGCTCGAGTTAGAAGAACTCTTAATAGACGATGAAGAGGACTTGCTGATCATCGATGAAGGTGACGAGGAATTTTTAGAGCCTCAGTCTGATGAGGACGACGCAAAGTCTGGAAAAGCCGCTAAATCGCGTCGTCGGACACAAAGCAAGAAAAAGCACTATACCGAAGATTCAATTCGGCTTTACTTGCAAGAAATTGGGAGAATTCGTCTGTTGCGGGCAGACGAAGAAATTGAATTGGCGCGGAAAATAGCCGATTTGCTGGAATTAGAAAGAGTCCGCGAAAGACTCTGTGAGCAATTAGATCGCGATCCTCGAGATAGTGAATGGGCAGAAGCAGTACAACTGCCACTACCAGCCTTTCGTTATCGCCTCCATGTTGGTCGTCGGGCGAAAGACAAGATGGTGCAATCTAACCTCCGTCTTGTAGTTTCAATTGCTAAGAAATACATGAATCGTGGTTTGTCGTTCCAGGACTTAATTCAGGAAGGCAGTCTCGGTTTGATTCGTGCCGCTGAAAAGTTTGACCACGAAAAAGGTTATAAGTTCTCCACTTATGCTACATGGTGGATTCGTCAAGCAATTACCCGTGCGATCGCAGATCAATCCCGCACAATTCGTCTTCCAGTTCACCTTTACGAAACCATTTCTCGGATTAAGAAAACTACCAAGTTACTATCTCAAGAGATGGGTCGCAAACCCACTGAAGAAGAAATCGCGACTCGAATGGAAATGACCATTGAGAAGTTGCGGTTCATTGCGAAATCTGCCCAGTTACCAATCTCATTAGAAACACCCATTGGTAAAGAAGAAGATTCTCGATTGGGCGATTTTATTGAATCCGATGGTGAGACACCAGAAGACCAAGTTTCCAAAAATCTTCTGCGCGAAGACCTTGAAAAAGTCCTCGACAGTCTCAGTCCACGCGAACGTGATGTTCTCAGACTGCGTTACGGCTTGGATGATGGTCGGATGAAAACCCTTGAGGAAATCGGACAGATTTTCAACGTCACCCGTGAACGAATTCGTCAAATTGAGGCGAAAGCACTCCGCAAGTTACGCCATCCAAATCGCAACAGCGTTCTCAAGGAATATATTCGGTAGTTAATTAGTCATTAGTCATTGGTCATTATCCTTAAACAAATGACTAAGGACAAATGACAAAAAAATAAAAAACCTGGTAGTGAATTAGCACTCCAGGTTTTTTTATTTATAGGTCATCTTTGATATTAAAACTTACAGGATGCCCCAAAAATGTAGGAAGCCTTGACCAGAAAAAGCCTCAACCAAGATGGCAGCTGAAAAGCCAATCATTGCCAAGCGACCATTCCAAACTTCTGCTTGTGGGGTAAAGCCCCAACGCCAAGCGTTGCGATCTTCAATTACAGGAGTAGTGACTTTTGTTGTGCTTGCATTTGTCATGGTTAGGACTCCAAACTTAATTTTTAAGGTTTATTGCCTTATGTAAACTAATATAACAAATATTTTCAGAAAAGCAACATTTTTTATACTTTTGTTTCTACAACTTGACATAAATAGAAATAGCTATTTATACAAATCAAAACATCAGTCTTCAGTGAGATTTACTGAGACAGAAGAAATGTTATCTAGATTTTTACTTTATAAACAATATAATCTTATTGATATAAATTATCAAGTAATTGATTTATATTGCTTGACTGTAAATATATTTTGTATTTTAAAATAAAAAATTATTGATAATTAAAATCAGTAGGAGACAATTTCCATTTCTTTTGAAGTCGAGACAAAACCAAGCTTCTCATAAATACGTTTACCATCCTCAGTGGTGTGAAGCCAGAGGCGTTTTGCCTCAGTTGCTCTCACAAAGCTGATAATTTCCTTTAACAATGCTGTAGCAATTCCTTGTCCTCGCTCGGAATTGTATAAACGTTCATAAGGTAGGCTTATAAGCCTGAGAGATTGCCGTTGTAAGGGGGTCGTTGAAAAAATACCAAGCCGCTAGTGGCAATAATTTGACTATCCACTTCAGCTACCCAAGCTAAAAACTCACCCGACGGCATTTTTTCGCCAAGATATTTTCGAGTTGCTTCTGCTAGGTTTGTGGTGTCAGAGTCTCCTTTTATATCCCCAGCCTCCCGCAGGAGTTCGAGGCGCAGTTGGATTAGCGCCTCAAACTCCTGCAAGTTGGCTTGTCAGAAGTTGAACATCACTCTAATTTACGATCGCACTTCCGCCACGGTGATAATTTTTTCATCGCGGTTGAGTTGGAGGATGCTTTCACCTTTGACATCTCTCCCTAAGAGCGGCACTGTTTCCACAGGTATTCGCACTACCCGCTCCTTATTCGTTACTAAAGCCACTTCGCCAGATGCGATCGCCATCACCATACCAGCTAAGTTGTCAGTTTTGCTAGCAAATTTCAGCGCTTGCGTCCCCAAATCACCGCGATTAGCTGCTCTCAACTGACTCGCAGCCATCCGCTTGGCATATCCTTCTTGAGTAACTAAGAGTAATTGGTCATCTTTACCGACAGTGACACAGCCAACCATTTGCTGATTTTTCAATAGTCGAAATGCTTGTAAACCCATCGCTGTGCGTCCCATGACTGGTAATTGTTCATCATTGACTGCAAAGCGCAACATTCGTCCACCGGAACTAGCTAAAATCAGATGCGCCCCTGGAGCGGTGAACTGGGTAAATGACAATTCATCATCATCTTTGAGCTTCAAAATCGTGATGCCGCGCCGAGTCAGGTTAGTAAATTCTTCCAGAGATAGACGCTTAATTCTTCCCTGTTTTGTTAGAAGAATCATCTGTCTAGTTTCCAGATTTTCCGGCAGCAAAAAGCGGCTGACTACAGCTTCTTGAGCGCCTTGAGCAGTACTACTGAGCATAGTAATCAAAGGTTTTCCCCGTGGAGAACGTCCAGTAGTTGGGGGAATTTCTCCCACATTCACCGGATAGACTTTGCCACCACCAGTTAGTATTAGCAAGTCTTTCCCTGTGTCAGTCAAGACAGTTTGGATAATGAAGTCATTATCGTGTAGACCATTTTCAGCTTTTGACTTTCTCCCAGATGGCTGAGTGCGGCGAACATAACCCCGTTGGGTAAATTCTAAAATCGCTTCTTCTACTGGTTCCGAAGATTTAAGTTCCTCCTCCTCTACCCCTCTGCTTCTCTGTCCCTCTGCCCCTCTGCCCTTCTGCTCCTCTGCCTTAGACTTTTGCTCCTCCCCGATTTTTGTTCGTCGGGGATCGTTGTACTTGCGTTTGAGCGATCGCAAATCTTTTTTCAGCGCCTTCAATAATTCGCGGCGATCGTTAAGTAATTGCTCCAATAAACTAATTTGTTCGCTGATCTGCTCGAATTCCTGCTGCAAATTTTGCTGTTCTAAACTAGTGAGGCGGCGCAACGGCATAGCCAGAATTGCATCTCCTTGTACCTCACTCAAATCCAGTTGGCTACAAAGATTAATTTTTGCCGTACTACCATCGGGAGCTTGGCGCAAAATTTGAATTACCTCATCCAAATTAGATAGCGCTTTCAGCAAACCTTCTACCAACTGCACGCGACTTTGGGCCTTAGCCAACTCGTAATTGTAGCGACGGTTCAGCGTCTCTTCCCGGAATTTCAAAAACTCCTGCAACAGTTGACGCAAACTTAACTGCCGGGGTTGTCCATCCACGATTGCGAGGAGAATCGCCCCAAAAGTCATCTGTAAAGCAGTTTGGTGATATAAATGCTGGAGAACTTCTTGGGGATTCGTATCGCGTTTGAGTTCAATTACTACCCGCATCCCTTCGCGATCGCTCTCATCCCGAAGATCGGAAATTCCTTGCAAGCGTCCTTGGTTTACTAAGTCCGCTACCTTCTCAATCCAGGCTGCCTTATTCACTTGATATGGCAATTCTGTAATGATAATTGCCGTCCGACGCTTGCTTCCCCTCGCGGCTGGAATCTCCTCTAGAGTCGCAACTCCCCGCAGCAGAATTCCACCTTTACCTGTGGTGTACGCTTCCCGAATTCCCGTCTCACCGATTATTTCTCCACCAGTGGGAAAATCTGGCCCTGGAATTAGCTCAAATAATTTTTCATCTGGCAAATCTGGGTTGTCAATTAAGGCAATTAACCCATCGACAACTTCCCCCAAATTGTGGGGTGGTACATTTGTCGCCATTCCCACGGCAATCCCAGAACAGCCATTGAGCAACAGAAACGGCAACTGAGCAGGTAACACCGTTGGTTCTTGCTGGGAATTATCAAAGTTCCCGACAAATTCCACAGTTTCTTCACCAATTTCTGTCAGCATTCCCTCATGGCTGATCGGTGCGAGGCGCGTTTCTGTGTAGCGCATTGCTGCTGGCGGGTCATTATCGACGCTACCAAAGTTACCGTGTCCTGCTAGTAAAGGATAGCGGCTAGAAAAATCCTGCACCAGCCTGACTAAAGCATCATAAACTGATTGATCGCCGTGGGGATGGTATTTACCCAACACATCACCCACAACACGGGCACATTTTCGATAAGGTCTATCTGGTACTAAACCGAGTTCGTGCATTGCATACAAAATGCGCCGATGCACTGGTTTTAAGCCATCACGCACGTCTGGTAGCGCTCGCCCGACAATCACGCTCATGGCATATTCTAGATAAGACCGTTGCATCTCGGTGTGCAGGGCTGTTGGAATTACCTGTCCCGTTGAGAGAAGGTTTAACTGTTTTGCCATGAGTTTTTTCCCTGAAATTTAACTACACAAAAGCCGATGGAACTCAACACTGCGGCAACCACAGCATAACGGATGAAATGAGATTCATAACAAAATTTTGATTGATAGTCACAGAAGAAAAAGCAGTACTATCATCCTTGATGACAAAGATACACATTGACTATTAAAAGGGATTGGGGATTGGGGATTAGGGATTGGATAATCAGCGGAAAAATTATGGAATTTGCTCTGAATCCCTCCCAAATTTTGGAATGTTTTCCTAGTTCCCAGTACCCAGTCCCAGAGCGGCATTTCTCCCGCCCCTAACATAAAGGTATAGCAGGAGACTCATCGCCGTGACCAGTTAAAAAGGATGCACACGAGTATAATCTACATAAACTTAGTAGCCATGATACTTACCATGATTGCATTTCTTAATTTTGAATTCTGGAATTCTTGAATATCCTCACCTCTATAACTAAAATTCTCATGAAAACTGTTTTAATTGTCGAAGACGATCTGATTAATGCTCGTGTTTTTTCCAAAATTTTGTCCAAGCGTGGCGGCTTGGGTGTGAAACACACTGAAAATGTGGAAGAAGTCATAAAAATTGCCCAATCAGGAGAAGCTGACCTGATTTTGATGGATGTTTCTTTGTCCAGAAGTGTTTACCAAGGCAAGTCCGTTGATGGAATCAAGATTACACAAATGTTAAAATCCGATCCAAAAACAGCAAACTTACCTGTGATTCTGGTAACAGCACATGCTATGGAAGGCGATCGCGAGAACTTTCTCAAGCAAAGCGGTGCTGATGGCTACATTTCTAAGCCAGTTGTTGACCATCAACAGTTTGTTGACCAAATCATCGCACTTCTACCCACAGATGAACACTGAGAATTAACGACTTAATTTCAGGAATACTCGCCCGCCAATGTTTTTGGGCGACTAGTTCCTGGATTTATCTAGTATAGATGTACTACGAAAAGGTACTATTAGGCAAGTGGCAATAAGACAGTTAGGAGTTAGGGACTTCCAACAAGTAAATTATCCAATCTTGTGGGGTGGACATCTTGTCCGCCCTTGGCTTGGGGCTATCGTGTCGCCCATCCCACAAGAAGTAGTTGAGTATTTTTTTATTTGGAGTTCCCTTAGGAGTTAGGAGTTGAAATATTTAACTCCCAACTCCTAACTTTTAACTCTTAACTTTTAACTTCTAACTCCCCACTCCTATTGAGTAGGCTGTTGTCTAGGCGTAGGCGCTGATGATGAGTTTTCTCGTTGCTGTATGGCTGCTTGAATACGGGGTAATTCTAGGAATTTTTTCGTATCAGACAGTAGACGATCGCCCCAGAGATTTTCTTTGAGGAAATTCAAATTAGCATAGCGCGAATCGATACGGAGTGCAGCTTCTCCCAAGGTTAGTCCTTGTTGGCGCTCGCCTTTAGTATACAGTGCCACGGCTAAGGCCAATAAAGGTTCTGCGGCTTGTTTGTCAAGGGTTACAGCAGATTGCCATCGCTTAATCGCTTCGGGGATATTACCCTGTTCGTAGTTGATTAAGCCAATGTTGTTGAGCGCCGGCCAGAATTTTTTATCTTGGGAGACGGCTTTATCGTACTGGGCGATCGCATCTGGCAATCGCCCCATCAGATAGTAAGCATTACCCAAATCAAATAACCCCTCTGGATCGTTGGGTTTTAACTTCAAACCATCTTGATAATTGACAACAGCAGCCTGGTAATTTTTCTGCTGAAAATTCGCTGAACCTAAAGCAAAGAGAATATCACCATTTTTGGGGTTGAGAGATTGCGCTTTTTTGAGACTAGCGATCGCCCCGTCAAACTCTTTCGTTTGCAGTTGCAATCCACCTAACAGCAACCACACTTTATCATTCCCCGGAGCCAGTTGACTAGCCAGCCGCGCTCGTGGCAAAGCTAAGTCAACCTGTTGAAACTGAGCTAATTGAGCCGCCTCTTGTGCCAAGCTCAACCCCTGCTTTTCTAACTTTGTCGCATCTAGTTGCAGTGTATGGGGTATTAATGCCTGCGCGTTAGCGGCTTTTGGCATACTCCATAAACTACAGACCATTAAAAGAGAAATCAAACGAACATGTTTAGGCACACTACCGCCTTTAAGCCACTAATCAAAGAATCTTTCAGCTAGCTTAAACGATCTGCGCTGTTGGCGGTAGCAAAATCTTGCCAATCTTGGGGAAAGGGATGTGAGGAGTGGGGAGCAGGAGAGCAGAGGGGCAGGGGAGCAGGGAGCAAGGGAGCAGGGAGCAAGGGAGAAGGATTTTCCCCTCCGCCCCCTGCACCCCGCCCCTCTGCCTCTTTTCAATGCCCAATGCCCAATTCCCCATACCCATTAAACAATTGATGACTTTGGTCATACATCAGTCTGGAATTACTAGTGACTTTGGTCATACATCAGTTTGGATGTTTTGAACGATAATTATTATGTATGAATTTATACGATGAGGTAAATATTAAACACTTTGATATCAAAAAAAAGCAACTGTCTAAGATTGCTTAATTCATATCTCAGCAGAATAGAACTTTACTTGTAAATAAGGAGTCAATTTCATGTTGAAACCAAACCGGATATCGATAGTATTAGCTGCTGCTGCCCTGATAATTGTTCCTACTCTCTTGACTGCACCTGCAAGTGCCCAGACGAAAGTCTACGTTGGTGGCGATCGCGACCAAAATTGGGATCGCGACGGCAGATCCAATTCTAGAGAAGTCAGAAACTCTAGAGACAGGGATAATAATTGGAACCGTGACGGCAGACCCAATCCTAGAGAAGTCAGAAACTCTAGAGACAGGGATAATAATTGGAACCGTGATGGCAGACCCTATCCTGTAGAAGTCAGAAACCCTAGAGATCGGGATAATTGGAACCGTGACAACCAATTTAATGGCAGAGTAGTCAGACTTGGTAATGGTGATATCAGATATCCCAATGGGCAAATTATTCCTTCTAGATCCATAGTCAGACTGCGCGATCAAGGTTACTTCAGACTTCCTAACGGGGATATTCTGCTTCCCAATCAGGAAATTGTTCCTGCTGGGAGATTAGTGAGAGTGCGTGATGATTACTTCAGACTTCCTAGTGGATTGGTACTGCAAATAAACCTTTAAAACCCTAAAAGCTCAAAATCATTGTCAGTATTAGGCTACCAGGCTATAGTTTTAGCCGTGAATAACTAGCTCGGTAGCCGTTCCTTATAGACAAAATGGATATGAAAATTGATACACCAAATACCGTAGATTCATCATCAGTTTTAGTTCCAGAGGTAAAGAAAAAAAAGGGCAGACGTAATTGGCTCTCTTGGCTAATTGCTCTTTGCCTTTTGGGTGGAATTGGCTATGCCGTTTATTACCAAGTAACGGTTGCTCCCCGTCAACAAGCCAGCCGCCGGGTGCTGACAAGACCTGTACAAAGGCAGACCTTAACAATTACAGTTTCAGCCAACGGAACGGTGAAGCCCGAGCGGTCAATCAACCTCAGCCCGAAAAATTCCGGTATCTTGAAAAGGCTGCTGGCGAAAGAAGGAGATATCGTCAAACAAGGACAGATTGTCGCTTACATGGATGATTCCAACCTCCGGGGGCAACTTACCTCTGCTCAAGGACAAGTGGCACAAGCCGAGGCGAATTTGCAAAAAGCGATCGCAGGTAATCGTCCTCAAGATATTGCCCAATCACAAGGAGCATTAGACGAAGCCGAAGCGAATCTGCAAAAGGTACAAACAGGGAATCGCTCTCAAGATATTGGCCAAGCACAGGCACGCTTGCAAAGCGCTCAAGCCGCCCTCCGCCAAGCAGAAGATGATTTTGTTCGCAATCAGCAACTTTACAATGCAGGCGGTATTTCCCTTCAGACTCTAAACCAAAACCGCTCCAATCGTGACAGCGCCCAAGCTAATGTAAATGAAGCACAGCAAGCACTGGGGCTGCAAAAAGCTGGGTCGCGTCCAGAAGATGTTGAGCAAGCACGAGCTGTGGTGAAGCAGAGACAGCAAGCTTTGGCACTCCTGAAAGCTGGAACACGCCAAGAAGATATTAATGCAGCCCGTGCCCAGGTAACATCGGCTCGTGGTTCGCTGCAAAACATCCAAGCCGAAATCAATGACACGATCATTCGCGCCCCCTTTGATGGTGTGGTGACAAAGAAGTTTGCCGATCCAGGTGCTTTCGTGACACCTACAACTGCCAGTAGTGAAGTAGCTTCTTCTTCTTCTTCTTCAATCTTGTCTCTAGCTTCTACAAATGAAGTTGTCGCCAATTTAGCGGAAACAAATATTTCCAAAATCAGCCTTGGTCAAAAAGTCTCGATTAAAGCAGATGCCTACCCAGGAAAAACCTTTGAAGGTAAAGTCAGCCAAATTGCTGCCCAAGCAATAGTCGAGCAAAACGTCACCAGTTTTGAAGTGAGAGTATCACTTTCAGACCCTCAAAGACTACTGCGGTCAGGGATGAATGCGGAAGTAGATTTTCAAGTCGGTCAAGTTCAAAATGTTTTAGTAGTGCCAACAGCCTCAGTGGTACGCCAAGAAAATGCCACAGGCGTGTTTGTGCCAGGAAAAAATAACAGACCTGTGTTCACTCGCATCGAGACTGGCGTCACCGCGAATAACTTTACCGAAGTTAAGTCTGGATTGACAGGAGACGAAAGGGTGCTGCTCAGTTTCCCACCAGGATCGCGTCCGCAATCAACACCAAGAGGAGGAGTTTTCCCTGGTCTAGGTGGAGGTGGAGGAGCCGGAGGTGGAGGCGGCGGAAGAGGAGCAGGTGGCGGCGGAGGTCGTTCCGGCGGCAGTTCTGGCGGTGGTGGTCGTTCTCAAGGCGGTGGTTCCCCTTAAAGTTAGTTTTAAATAGAACATTATGTTTAAGAGATTTAAGGGCTTTTACAAAGTTAAGAATACCCGCACAGTACCATTGCTGGAAATATTGACAATGGCGGCAGAGACTCTGTGGAGTAACAAATTACGCACAGGTCTAACTATGTTGGGCGTGATTATTGGGATTTCTTCAGTTATTGCCATTACTTCTGTCGGTCAGGGAGTGCAAAAGGGAGTTGAGCAACAGATACAAGCATTGGGTACAGATGTGATCCAAATCTTGGCGGGTGCGGCAAGAAGCGGGAATGTCCGTCAAGGAGTAGGTTCTAGCAGTACCTTGACTTGGGAAGATGCTAAAGCGATCGCTACACAAGCGCCATCAGCACAGATGGTTTCTGCTTATCTCCAACGGACTGCTCAAGTTGTCTATGCAGGACAGAACACCTCAACAACCATTTATGGCACTGATTTGAACTACCCAGAAGTCAGAAATACTCACCCCCAACAAGGGAGATATTTTACTCAGGAAGAACTAGATACTGCTGCACAGCTGGCCATTCTTGGCCCTACAGTTCAAAAAACACTCTTTGGACAGGGTGAAAATCCGATCGGCGAGAAAATTCGGATTCAGGGAGAGGCTTACGAAGTGATTGGGGTGATGGAACCTAAAGGCGCTCAGGGGCCGATGGATCGAGATGACCAGATTTTTATTCCTCTAACTAGTATGTCGAAAAGACTGGTTGGGAACAATGCTCTGGTAGGTGTTTCTGTAAATGGAATTTTAGTCAAAGGCGCTAATCAGGAAGAGTTAGAAGCCGCTCAGTTTCAAGTCACCAATCTTTTACGGCTGCGTCATAACATTTATCCGCCACAAGCTGATGATTTTCGGCTGACTAATCAAGCTGATATTGTTAGTACCTTTACTAGTATTGTGGGTTTATTTACAGTCATGGTGGTAGCGATCGCTGGAATTTCTCTAGTGGTTGGTGGTATTGGTATTGCTAATATTATGCTAGTTTCTGTGGTCGAGCGGACGCGAGAAATCGGGATTCGCAAAGCCGTAGGAGCTACTAATTCAGCCATTCTCAATCAATTTTTAGCCGAAGCGATCGTGATTTCTATTGTCGGCGGAGGTATTGGGATGGTGACTGGTGTTTTATTAGCCTTTGTGGCTGCAAACGTTTTCAAATTTCCCTTTGTAATTTCTTTCTTGTCGATTGTTGCTGGCTTTGTACTCTCGTTAAGCGTTGGCTTAATCGCTGGCGTGATTCCAGCACGAAACGCATCTAAATTAGATCCAATCAATGCTTTGAGAAGTGACTAAATAATTCGTAATTCGTAATTCGTAATTCTTATGCCAACCATGATTTGGATGGAATCTATTACTAAAACCTACTACTTAGGAGAAGTTAGTGTTCCCATACTCAAGGGAATTGAACTCTCGATTGAGGAAGGGGAATATGTCTCAATTATGGGTGCGTCAGGTTCGGGTAAATCTACGCTGATGAATATTTTGGGATGTCTGGATCGTCCCACAACTGGAGACTATATTTTTGAAGGCAGAAACCTGACGACTTTTGATGATGATGAATTAGCCTATATCCGCAACCAAAGGATAGGTTTTGTGTTCCAACAATTTAACTTATTGGCGCGGGCGACAGCTTTGGAAAACGTCATGTTGCCAATGGTTTACGCTAACTTGCCCAAGCCAAAACGCCGAGAAAGGGCATTAGAAGCCTTAGAAAAGGTAGGACTAGGGGGACGCATAGCTAACCGTCCCAGTCAACTCTCTGGCGGACAACAACAACGGGTAGCGATCGCTCGTGCTTTGGTCAACCGACCTGCATTAGTTTTGGCAGATGAGCCAACAGGAGCTTTAGATACTGAAACCTCCCATGAGGTGATGAGTTTACTGACTGAACTTAATAACCAAGGGATCACCATTGTGATTGTCACTCATGAACCTGATATTGCTGCTCAAACCCAAAGGATTATCCGAGTTCAGGATGGTTTGATTGTCGGCTAATTTGTTAAGATCAACCCTTGGAGGAAGAATTTAAGATTTAAATCTCTGTAGGTCAATCAGGATGAAAACTTTTGATTATATCCTCAAAAGAACCTAATTAATTACTATATCTAGATTATGAATTTCAGCTTATTATTCGTGCATTTTACCTGGGTTACTGTCGCATTCGCGATTCTTCTTCCAAATGCAGCAAGTGCAGCAACTCCGCCAAAAGCACAGAATTCTTCAAGCTCTGTACAAGTTCCCGATCGCCTCAACCCCAATCCCAATCCTCTCCAATTTCCGACTAAACCGGAGGAAGTAAAGATTCAGGGAACTGTGCCAATCAGTTTGGCACAAGCTTTGGAACTCGCAAAACGCAACAATCGAGACTTACAGGTAGCTATATTACAGCTAGAACGCAGTCGCTTTGCGCTCCGCGAGTCTCAAGCTGCCTTGTTTCCTACTCTTGGTATTAACAGTAGTGTGACTAATAGTGGTAATGGTTTTAGTAACAATTCATCTCAAGCCAGCACCTCTTTTAATGGTTCAGCACAACTGAATTACAATGTCTATACTTCTGGGAACCGACAAGCGACTATCCGAGCCGCAGAGGAACAGCTACGGGTAGATGAATTAAATGTTGAAAGTCAGTCTTTGACAATTAGCTTGAATGCCACGACTCAATACTACGATTTGCAACAAGCAGATCAACAAGTAAGAATTAATCAGTCTGCTGTGACAAATGCTCAGGCTAGTTTGCGGGATACTCAAGCCAGAGAACAGGCTGGAGTAGGTACGAGGTTCGATGTACTGCAAGCTCAAGTGAATTTAGCAAACGCCCAACAACTACTGACTAATGCGATCTCACAGCAGCAAATTGCCCGTCGTCAGCTTGCTACGTTGTTAAGTTTGTCGCAGTCAGTTGATATCAGTGCCTCAGATCCTGTACAGTTAGCGGGTCTTTGGTCGCAGACGGTAGAACAAAGTATTGTCCAAGCGTTTCAAAATCGTCCAGAGTTGCAACAGTATTTGGGACAACGTAATATTTCCGAGCAACAGCGACGACAGGCACTTTCACAGCTAGGGCCGCAAATTAGTTTGGCAGGAAACTACAATCTGCTAGATCGGTATAACGATGGCGTCAGCATTACTGATGGCTATTCAGTGGGACTCCAAGGAAATCTAACTTTGTTTGATGGCGGAGCAGCAAGAGCAAGGGCGGCTCAGTCGAAAGCTAATATTGCGATCGCAGAGACTCAATTTGCTACCCAGCGCGACCAAATTCGCTTTGATGTAGAACAGTACTACTCTCAATTGCAATCCAATTTAAATAATGTGCAGACTTCTAGTGTGGCTTTAAATCAAGCCAGGGAAGCTCTGAATTTAGCAAGGCTGAGGTTTCAAGCTGGTGTGGGCACTCAAACGGAGGTAATTGATGCTGAAAATGACCTGACAAGAGCAGAAGGTAATCGAGTCGCAGCTATTTTGGATTACAATCGCGCTCTAGCTAATTTACAAAGATCGGTAACATCTAGGGCTTCGCGCTAAGGTCAAATCATTAAAGAAAAGTTTGCTTAGTACAGCATTTCATTAATTGGTAGCGAATTAAAGAAAGGCAATACTCTGCATTGTTAACGCATCGGCTTGCATTGTTAATGCATCTGGCCGGACATGATATGAGAAGCTGACACAAGCAACTCTAACAAAGATAAAAGCGCTACGTGACAAGTATTTGACAAGCTTCGAGGTAAGCAAGAGGCAGTAACAGCTTTAGTAGAGGCAGAAAAAGGGTCAAGGGCTAATTTAGATCAGGTAGTTGGTTACTTACAAGAGATAATGAAATCTGACCCAAATTTTGCACAATAAGTAGAAAAATTAGCGTCAGAGATTCATGCTGAATCTCTGTGTTGGTCGTAATGCAACAGTCAGATTCTTAAACTTCAAGCTTTAACCAATCTTTAAGTTGCAGCTCTTGAAGTAGTTGAATTTACAAGCGAGGATGTGATGACTCAATATGACTATATTGTGATTGGTGCGGGTTCGGCAGGCTGCGTTGTTGCCAACCGGATGACACAAGATAGTGAAAGAACCGTGTTATTACTCGAAGCTGGCAACCCAGATACTAAACCAGAGATTCAAATCCCGTTGTCATCCCCCAACCTACCCGGCTCAGAGCTGGACTGGGGATATTTCTCTGAACCAGAACCCTACCTGAATAACCGCAAAATCTTTTGTCCCCGTGGCAAAGTCTTGGGTGGCAGCAGTTCGATTAATTCCATGATTTATTATCCGGGGCAATCATCACGATTATGACCACTGGCAGTCATTGGGGAATCCTGGTTGGAGTTACCAAGATATATTGCCCTATTTCAAGAAATCTGAGAACCAGCAACGCGGTGCCGACGTATACCACGGGGTTGATGGTGAGTGGAGCGTCACCGATATTCAAGCCCCTACTGTGGCATCCCAACGATTTGTAGAAGCAGCCGTAGCAATCGGATATAACCACAATCCTGATTTCAATGGGATACAGCAATCAGGTGCGGGAATTTATCAGTTGACGGTCAAGGATGGTAAACGTCACAGTGCTGCTGCTGCATTCCTGCTGCCAATTCTCAAGCGTCCTAATTTAACAATAACAACAGGAGCGTTAGTGACTCGGTTATTGTTTGAGGGAACCCGCACCATTGGGGTGGAATATATGCACGAGGGAACGCTGCACCAAGCCAGGGTTAACAAAGAAGTGATTTTAAGTGCTGGTGCATTCGACTCGCCCAAGCTGCTGATGCTGTCCGGCATTGGTGATGCAGAACACCTGCAAGCAATGGAGATTCCTGTCGTCGTTGATTTGCCAGGTGTCGGTCAAAACCTCCAAGACCACTCTCTCGTTCCTGTGGCACACCAGATAATTACCAGTCCTGTGGCACACGAGGTAATTGCTGGGTTAGACCCGGCAATTAGCAGTAATGGTAACGCTGAAGCCGGATTGTTTTTGCATACCGAAGGTAATCTGGATGCCACGCCAGATTTACAGTTTTTCTTCGGTAGCATTCTGTGGATATCTCCTGGCAAAACCCTCTCTGGTTTGGGATTCACTGTTACAGTCAGTTTGACTCATCCCCAAAACATTGGGAGTGTCAGTTTGTCCTCGCCTGACCCCAAAGACCCACCAATTATTCAGATGAACTTTCTACAAAGTCAATCCGATGTGCAAAAGCTAGTTGCTGGGATTAAAATAATGCGTAAATTATTTTATACAAGTACCTTTGATCAGTTTCGAGGTGAGGAAATCAGTCCCGGTGCTGACGTGATTAGCGATGAAGCACTCGAAGCTTACATCCGGGAATTTTGTGTTACGGGGTATCATCCTGTCGGCACTTGCAAAATGGGAACTGACCCAATGGCGGTTGTTGATCCCGAACTCCGGGTACGCGGTGTTACTGGGTTGCGGGTTGTTGATGCATCGATCATGCCAACTCTGGTCGGGGGCAATACGAACGCGCCCACAATTATGATCGGCGAGAAAGGAGCTGATTTAATTAAAGCCGCAGGTAGCGTTTCATCGCAAGTAGCTTCAGCAATTGCAAACTAACTCGCGCGCGATCGCCTAAAGATAACGATGATTCACAAAACAGAGATTCAGGAAAAGCTCAACCGGGATTCCAGGGATCTAGCTTTTGAAAAGACTCAAGGAGGCCTCAAAGCAAAGCTTTACCTCGTCTTCGAGCATTATGCACAAACGATAAAGTTGCCTAAATGCATCTAAGCTTAGAACGACTATGGCACAGTAATTACTGCTACTGGGCAATGAGCTTTACTCAAAATTGTATCGACTCTATGACCAAAGAAAACGCGACCCGTAACCATTCGGATATTACTTCCTAGAATAATTAGGTCAACTTCTTGGGTTTTGGCAAACTTGAGGATTTCCCTTTCTGGGCTGGTTCCTTGAAGAATATAGGTTTTGACATCAGCACCCAGATTGCGGCCAATTGCTGCTTGCTGTTCAAGCATATCGTGAGCAATTTCCTTGACTGGAGCTAGCGATCGCTGTTCGTAAAGAATATACTCAACCTGTGGCAAATTTATCACGTTAACGATCATCACTAATGCCCCGGTTTGAGCTGCAATCGTACTTGCCATCTCTACGGCATTTTTGCTATATTCTGTCCCCACAGTTGGCACCAGAATCTTTTTCAGTTGTTGTTGAGGGATTTTGCATATCTCGCCTTGAGGTTGGGGTAGGTGTGACTTTACCACCATCGTTGCACAAGGCGCTTCTTGGACAACCCGGTCAACAAGCAAATTGAACAATGCTTTCTGAGGGCTTATCTGTTCCGAAGCTCCCAGTACAATCAAGTCATAGTTTTTCTTTGCTTCATTCAGAATTACCTCTGCTTTATTACGCCCAGACTCCGTTTTTGTTTGCAGGGTGGTATCAGCAGGTAGCTGCATTTCCTCTGTGACAGAAGCCAGAGCTTGCTCCGCGGCACTGTCTTTAAGCTGGGTTGCCTCCATCCGGCGGGCTTTGCTTTGAGGTTGCTTATCACTCAGGGCATATAGAGATGTAACTTCTATGGAGTTTTGGTGAGCCATATAACCGACTAGTTGCGCCGCGAGTTGGATGTTGGGGCCACCGCTAGTAGGTATTAAGACACGCTGAATCTGCTTGATAAAACTGCGGCTATCCTGTTCTTCTTGTTCCAAACGTCGAGCTTCCTCTTCACCCATAACCACTTTTGATAAAGTCCATCGCAGTAGGGGTGGAGCCATTAGGGAAGTGACGATCGCTACCATGACAATAATCGAGTACATCTGGGGATTCAGCACTCCCAAAGATAAACCAATGGTGGCAACGACAATTTCCATCGCCCCGCGAGCATTCATCCCGGAACCCATCGCCAAACCTTCCCAATGACTCAAGCCGCCCGCACGAGAACCAAGGTAAGCACCTGTAAATTTGCCAACACAAGCGACAGCGAGAACAATCAAGCCAAATATCAACGTTTGAGGGACTAACAGAGCTAGCAAATTAACTTTCAAGCCGGCTGAAGCAAAGAAAATTGGCGCTAAAAAGGCCGCTGTGAAGACTTCTAGCATGTGTCCAGCTTCATTGCTAAAGCGGCGGGATTGACCTGCTAGAATCCCCATTACAAAAGCACCTAATGCCGCTTCTAGACCTAATCCGTGGGTAAGTGCTGCTGCCGAGAGCGCAAGAATCAGCACAACCGACATACTAGCGGCGATTCCACCAACATAGTCATCAACCCAACGCAAAATCTGGTCTACAATGGTACGCCCAATTGTAAAAGCGATCGCTAAAAATAATATGGCCGCACTCACAGAATGGAAAATTGTCCCCAGGTCAAATTTGCCGCTACTAGCTAAACCTGAAACCACAGAAAGTAAAATCCAGCCGATGGTGTCGTCAGTCATCCCAGCGGCTAAGGTAACTTGACCAATGTCACGGCGAATCAGGTTTAAGTCCATCAGCACCTTTGCAATCACTGGGACTGCCGAAATACTCATTGCTGTGGCGATAAATAAACTAAATACCAATCGCTTTTCTGGGTCGGCTAAAAAACTATCTGGCAATAGCCAGCCCAGCCCAAATCCAGTGATAAAGGGGATAATAATTCCGCCCAGTGAAATCAAAAGAGCCGTTTTACCCTTACGAAGAATCAGCTTGAGATCCGTCTCCAACCCAGTCACAATCAGCAAAAATAACACGCCTAACCAAGAAATCACCGAAAGTAAATTAGACTGTTCTTGACTTTTGGGAAAGATGTGCGCCTGTAAATCGGGAAGGAGCAAACCAAATAAAGAAGGGCCAAGCAGCACACCCGCCAGTAATTCTCCAACAACAGGTGGTAGGTTAATCCGGCGCATCAACTCACCTAATCCCCGCGCTACGAGAAGCAATAGTGACAGTTGCACTAGCACCAACAGCAGCTCGTGATGACCGAGAGGTTTAATTAAACCGTCACCTGCTGCTTTCTGGGCAGCGAGTACAGGTACTAATATTAGGGACAGGTTTTGCATATAAGTGTCCAAAGGTTGGATTACAAATTTTTCAAGGGGCTGTTCAAGTAAATCCTGAAAATGTTTACTTGCACATCGGTCTAGGAGATTAAACTGTCATTGTCATTATTAATCGCAAGATTATCATCTGCGATCGCCCTAAATTGTAAGTTCAGGAGCAAAGCTGATCAACTTATTTTCGAGCGCGAACAAACAACTTTGTAGTGTCTATCCAAATACCTTGATCGGTTGCTAGTTTCTCAATTTCTGCTTTGTACTCAACTTGCAATTGATTTAATTGTTCTTGTGATAATTTTGACAACAGGGGATTACCTTTAAAATTTATATTAATTACTGTCTCAGATAATTTGTTATCACTTAGAGGCCGATAACGTCCTGATGGCTCAATCTTAATTTCGATATCTCTAAAACCTGCCCGATCAAGCAATTTCCGACATTTTTCTGGAGTTCCCAGTGGTTCAAGGATATGTGGTAGCGATACACCCAAAACTCTAGCGCAAATCCTCTGCTGAAGAGAGGCCATAAAAGCAGTTTCGGGAGGACAGGTAAATGCCACATACCCTCCTGTTTTCAAGTAGCCGTACCACTTTTGCAAAGTAGCAAGTATATCAGGAAAAAGTACAATTGCCTCACAGCAAAAGACAACATCAAAACTACTATCACTAAAGTTGAAATATTCGGCATCTGCCTCAATCAACTCAATATTTTGTAACTTTGCTGCGGTAATCTTTTGTCTTGCTTGATGCAACATTTCAGGGGTCATATCAATCCCAACTACATAACCCTCTGAACCAACTTTTTCAGCAGCAGCAATCGCAAGTAAACCTGTTCCAGTCGCCACATCAAGAATTTTCTGTCCCGAATGTAGTGGAACAAATTCAAGTAAAAGTTTGGCTTCTAGAGGATGGCGAGTACCTTCTTCATGGTCATAAGTTGTTCTACTACCATAAAATTCTCTTAGTTGCTGCTTATAATTATCTAGATCAGTCATAACCAAATGTTAAATTTTCTCCACTTTATAGTAACTCTTGTTGTGATGTTGAGTTGCTTGCTGCTGAATCCAACCCTGACAGCACAAGCCGCGACTTTATCCACCACTGTTTACGAACAACGGATAATCCACAGTCCAGATGGTATCGGCAAATATTACATGGGGCGCGAAATCGCCAAGGTGATGGGATACACCGGCGCTGGCTGGCTAGAACGTCCAAGTCGAGAGGGAGAGGAACAGCCAAGTAAGGTAGTTAACGCCCTCAATCTGAAACCTAATGATGTAGTGGCGGATATTGGCGCTGGGACAGGTTACTTAAGCTTTCGTATCGCGCCGCTATTAACAGCAGGTAAGGTGTTGGCTGTAGATGTTCAGCCAGAAATGTTAGAAATCATTGATTTGTTCAAAAAAGAGAAAAATCTCACCAATGTTGAGACTGTTTTAGCAACCCTTAGCGACCCCAACTTACCATCTGAAAGTATTGATTTGGCATTGATGGTGGATACTTACCATGAACTTGAGTATCCCCAAGAAGTGATGCAAGGAATTGTGAAAGCACTTAAACCAGGTGGTCGAGTGGTTTTGGTTGAGTATCGGGCTGAAAATCCCTTTATTATGATCAAACGTCTGCACAAAATGACTCAAAAGCAAGTCCGCCAAGAAATGCAAGCTGTTGGTTTAGTTTGGCGTGAAACTAAAAACTTGTTACCTCAACAGCATTTAATGGTGTTTGAGAAACCTGATTCTAGCGATTTCTTGACAAAATGAGCTTGGGCGGTATGTCACAAGAAAAATATGTCCCAACCCATAATAAAGTAAGACTCCTTGCCAGAGCAGAAAATCATGGTCAACCTATCACTCAAGCAACGAATTCCTCAGAGAATGGCGATCGCCTCACTCAATATTACTCGGTTAAGGCTAAAAAATAAAAATTTGTACGTTGGGTTGAGGAACGAAACCCAACAATTTGCAGGGTTTGTTGGGTTGAGCTTAAGCGAAACCAAACCTACTATTCTGCACCCCTATTTTTTGACCATCGAGACGGTTCTAGCTGGTTTACATACTCCATATATTCAGCTAATGGCTGATCAATGCTAAGGAGCAACTTCGGATTAAAGCGAATATTGTCGTAAATTTTGCCATCTTCATCTCTGAGCATATAGTAAGCCAAGCGAGTACAGAATAGCAAAAACTGACTTAACAGATATCCCACAATACCTTGACGTTTTTCAGTTACATAAATCGGTTGAATTATCGTTCTTCCAGGTGCAATTGGAGTATAAGCATATATCATATACAGTGGGGGAAAAAGCCGGACATCTTTCATCATTGTTAACAGACCAATGCAACCATGAGCATAACGCATTGAATACTGATATATAGAACCAATAAATCTTTGACTTAATCTTTCTTTCCAAGTAGTTTGAGTGAATTTTCCCCGCATTGTAAAGTCTATTTGTGTGCCTAATTCGCTACGATGTAGCGACAGTTCCATTTTTATGTCTAAATGATGAATTGTTTTTAAATGTTGAGCATCAATCCCATTCATCATACAAATATGATGATGGCAACTTCTTTCAAATGCCATATCAGTTTGTGTAAGAATTTGTTTACTCTTTAATTCATCAAAATCAGCCACTCCTTCTGGTGCTTTAGCATCTGGATAAATCCAGACAAATCCATACTTTTCCTCTGTCGCATAAACTTGTAATTTAGCTTGAGTAGGAATTTCTGATTGACAAGGAATATTTTGACAAACCCCTGTTTCATCAAATGCCCAATGATGAAATGTACAACGAATCCAATTACCATCAACTTTCCCAATTCCTAAATCTGTTCCCAAATGAGGACAATAAGCATCCAAAGCCCGCACTTGCCCATCTTCACCTCTAAAAATGGCAATTTTATGACCGCATATTTCTACAGATTTTGCTGTTTTTTTAGGGATTTCATGACTAGGACAGGCAATATACCAACCTTTAGCAATTACATTCCAATTATTGAATATTTGCATAATTGTTTGATAGATAATTATTTAATTTTTCGTGCCGTTGGCTAATATCATCTCGATATTTACCAATTAAAATCCTGATTAACATTTTACCCAAACAGTAAGAAGCCCGCCAAGAGAAAACAGCATCTTGTAAATCGATATGGCTACGCTCAAATAAAAAATGTCCAGTTAATCCTAGCAACTGAGTCAGAGGTAAACCTAAAAGTAACCAAAAGTTTTGCAACTCCCAAGCACAAAAGAGTAAACTATAAAAAAATAATATTCCCAGAATGTGTAAAGTAATATTAATTGGATGCTGATGTTTAAGAAGAAAAATATCCCAATAATCTGTAAAAGGATGATCCAGAATTTGATTATTAATTCGATTTCTTACCTTTTGTTTAGGATTAAAATTGATATTAATCATAAGAGAGTGGATGAGAAATAAATATAATTTATACCTTAATAGTCATTGTCAGCCACACAAATACCTTTACATTTAATACCGTTCGTAGCAGTACGCTGGCAATGAGAACATAGAACTTTTTCGTTTTCTGTTTCTTTATTTATCTTTATACTAGTGCTTGCCTGTAGCTGATCTTTTTCGGTTTGGAGTTTTTCACTCATAAGAATCAAAGAAAATTTTTTGCTACCGACAGTTGTCAAGTCGGGATGGTTTATTGTAGCAGTTCGGCTCTAGAAATAATGTCCGAGTCCAAAGCAGGCATTGAAAGTGCGTATAGCAGTGGTAATTAGGGGAAGCGTTGTGTTAATTTCAGAACCCAATTGGGAAACATAAAGTAAAAAATTGGGTATTTTTCTGTCATGAAAGCGGTTTTACAACACAGTGAAGAAGATTGTGGTGCTGCTTGCCTTGCAACCATAGCACAACACTACGGTAGAACCTTCGGCATCAACAAAATGCGGGAATTAGTAGGTACAGGTAAGCAAGGTACTACTCTGCTTAGTTTAAGACGAGGGGCGGAAAACTTGGGTTTTAATGCCCGTCCAGTGAGAGCAACACCTGAATTAATAGAACGCTTGGATAGAATTTCTCTCCCTGCCATCATTCACTGGAAAGGATATCACTGGGTTGTATTGTACGCACAAAAAGATAATAAATATGTTATTGCCGACCCAGCAGTAGGTATTCGTAAGCTCAACCGTCAAGAGTTATTAGAGGGCTGGGCGAATGGTGTAATGCTGTTATTAACTCCAGATGAAACTCGTTTTTATCAACAGGGATCGGATAAAATAGACGGTTTTGGACGTTTCCTCAAAAGAGTTTTACCCTATAGCAAAATCCTTGCAGAAGCGATCGCAATCAATATTGTAGTTGGACTTCTTTCTCTAGCTTATCCTTTAATGATGCAGCTCCTTACAGATGATGTTTTGGTGAGGGGAGATATACAGCTATTAACTACCGTAGCCATTGCGGTTATTACTTTAAATATTTTTCAAGCTGCTATTGGGATTGTTCAATCTCACTTAGTAGGACAATATGCTCAAAGGCTAGAGTTGGGATTAATTCTAGATTACGGGTATAAACTCCTCCGCTTACCCTTATCTTATTTTGAAGCCCGTCGCAGTGGAGAAGTTGTTAGCCGCATTGATGATATAGAAAGAGTTCATAATTTAGTTTCTCAAATAGTTTTGGGTTTACCCAGTCAATTTTTTATCGCTGTCATCTCTTTGGGAATCATGATTTTTTATAGTTGGCAGCTTTCTTTAGCTTCCTTATTTGTCTTTATGATAGTTATAGGTATTAATTGGCTATTCTTACCAGCTTTACGACAAAAAACCCGTGATTCTATTATTTTAAATACAGAAATTCAAGGTTTTCTTGTAGAAACTTTTCGCGGTATCCAAATACTTAAGACTACCCAAGGTACTCCTCAAGCTTGGGAAGAGTATCAAGCTAATTACGGTCGCCTCGCTAATTTCAAGTGGAGTACTATGAAGCTAGGGTTTTACAGTACCACCGTTACAACTCTATTCAATAGTTTGACAAATATTGGTTTACTTTGGTTAGGCAGCTACTTTGTAATTAATCGCACTCTAAGTATAGGTCAATTACTTGCTTTTAACGGCATGAGTGGAAATTTTTTAGGGTTTTTGAGTTCGGTGGTCGGCTTAGTTAATGAATTTATTACTGCTCAAGTAGTAATTCAACGCCTCACAGAAGTCCTAGATGCTACAACAGAAGATGAGAAAGAGTGTAAAAAACCTTGGGCGGAAATCACTGTTAATACAGATATTGTTTGTACTAACCTGAATTTTCATCATCAAGGTAGAGTTAATTTATTAAAAGATTTCTCTCTTATCATTCCTGGAGGAAAAGTAACAGCCTTAATCGGACAATCAGGTTGTGGAAAAAGTACTTTAGTTAAGTTAATAGCGGGATTATATGATTTGCAATCTGGTAATATTCGTTATGGAAATTATAATCAGCAAGATATATCTTTAGACTGTCGCCGTCAACAAATAATATTGATTCCTCAAGAACCGCACTTTTGGAGTCGTTCAATTATTGAGAATTTCCATTTTGCCTATCCTTCAGTTAATTTTGAACAAATCGTGAAAGCTTGTCAGATAGCTGGCGCAGACGAATTTATTAGCAATTTACCTGATAAATATCAAACTGTCTTAGGAGAATTTGGTGCAAATATTTCTGGAGGACAGAAGCAAAGATTAGCAATAGCTAGGGCAATTGTTACTAATCCACCAGTGTTAATATTAGATGAGTCTACAGGCGCTTTAGACCCAGCATTAGAAACTAAAGTTTTAGATAATTTATTAGCAGATCGTCAGGGTCAAACAACTATTATGATTAGTCACCGCCCTAGAGTAATTGAGCGGGCTGATTTCATTGTTTTGCTAGAAACAGGAGAGTTAAAGCTGACTGGTACTCCCAATGAGTTACGTCAGCTACCCGGTCAGCACTTGAAATTTTTAACTCCCTAATATTCTGAAGTAAAAGTTTTTATAGCGATTCTCAGTTATGTGAGGTAGAGATAATATTTTGAAACGCAAAGGGACGCAAAGTAAAGCGCAGAGGTACGCAGAGATTTGTACCTCAGCAGACTAGGAAAGGCTATATACCCATCATATATTGGTTATTAATCTTGCTTTTCTCAAAATAAATTGCAATGCAGTTTCCTCTTTAGAGATAATATCAGCGCTTCCTTCCATTCCTAATTGGATAGTACATTCTTTTTCTGCAATCTTCAATACATAGTTTTCTGGTTTAATATTCACCTTGTAACTACCTGTTTGTGAAATTTGTCCCATCCCGAAAGAAGAGTTAGAAGAATTTAAATTAGATTGAGGTTCTATTGCATCTGGAGAAATGCTGCTCACTGTTCCTTGTAAAGAACCATAGTCAGGATAGGGACAAGCAGATACGCGCATATATACTTTTTGTCCCAGCCGAATTTTACTGATTTCCTCAGCAGGAATATCGGCTTTGATTTCCAATGGTGCTTCACTAGGAGCAATTTGGGCAATCATCTGTCCAGAACTAATGACTTGGGAGATATTTCGTAGATTGAGTTGTGCTATTGTGCCAGAGGCAGAAGCACGAATTATGATATTTTGAAGTTCAATTTCTATTTGTTTGAGTTCTTTTTGGTAGCTGTTTAATTGATTTTCTAATTCTGTTCGTCGTTGAATAAGCTGTTCTCTTTCTTGCTGGAGTCTAGATAAAGTTGCTTCTCCTCTAGCTTTTTCTTGAGCAATTCTTTCACGAGCGATCGCCACTCCTGCTGTAGAGTTAAGGGTAGTTTTAGCTTTTTTTAGCCTTGCTTGGGCTGCTTCAACAGCTCTTTGTTGCTTTTCTACAGTTTGCTTGTGAGCTTCTACTATTGCCAATTGAGACAAGAGTGCTTGTTGTTGTTGTTGAACTGCGAGAGTTACTTCTTCGTATGCGTCTTGAGAAAGCGCACCAGATTTGACTATCGGTTTATAGCGATCGCGTTTGACGATCGCTCCTTTGAATGAAGCTTGGGTTGCGAGTGAATTCGCTTGAGCCGACTTTAATTCTGCTTTGGCTGTTTCTAAATCATCTTGAACTAATTTTAAGTTAGCTACTAATTCTTCTACTTCCGTGCTGGTACTAATTTCACTATTGCGATAATCCGTTTGAGTGCGTTGCAATTCAGCTTGAGCAGCAGATGTGGCACGGTTTGTTTGTTCGTTTTCTGCTTGAATCTGTCTATCTAAAGCAGAAATTTGAGCAGTTATTTGAGTTGATTGAACTGTAGTTTGTTGAATATTGCCAAGAAGTTGACTTTTTTTAGTTTGTAAGCGAGAGCCATCAAGTATAGCGATGATATCTCCTTGTTTAACTTGCTGATTTCCTTTGACTAAAATATCTTTTATTATCCCTTCCATCGGAGCTTGTACTAGGCGTAGTTCTCCAGCAGGACGAATGGTAGCAGCTACTTTAACCGTAGTTTTATATTTGAGGATACTTGCAAAGGTAACGCCTGCAACAAAGGTAGCTATAAGTATCAAACCGCCAATAGTTGTCCATTTACCGATCGGAGGTAAAAAGTCTTCTGGACTAGCAGCAGCTAGAGAGTTAAGATTAATTTCTTCTGGCTGAGGTATTGCTTTTTCTACCTTGGGGAAGGAATGAGAATTTGGGACGAAAGAGATATCGACATTAGTCATAGTTAAGTAGAAGAAGACAATTTTAAGAAGTTATAAAAGTTCTAGTTGCACTTGAAGTGTAGTAAGCAAAAAGCTCTGCCTTTAATTGTTTGAAGGAGGCAGAGTTGAGTAACTTTATTTCTCGGCTAGAGTTGAGAAATGAGGTAGATAACTTGTTTAAGTTTTCTTAGTCTAATTTCCGTCTAATTGGCCCTCTCCCACCATTCCAGTTGCTTCTAAAGCTAGCTCACCTGCTGTGTAGAGTCCAAGTGCTGTCATGCCTCCAGCCTGAGTCACTCCATTGCCTGCATTATTCAAAGTTTTTATTGTGGCATGTGAGACTACTTTTATAGCTTTCTTCCACCAACTTTTACCTCCTGTCAATTGTTCGCAGCATTCATCTGATAAGACTTCAAACAATTCTTCTTGGTTTTCAATTTTCAGGCTTTCATTTTTGTTAATAGACATAATCGTTATTCTCCAAAATAAATACGAAAGTTAACTTGTTAATTCTTGAACCAGAAAATCATACTGTTTCTGGCTCGAGCTATTAATTAGATTAATCTAAAAAATGTATAAATACAGACTTGACAATCCAACTTTTGAAAGATAGCATCTCCACATGACAATTTTTTTGCTCTTGATTCAGTATTTATATGGCTCATTTTGCCGAACTAATCTTAGTAAGTAAATATATGGAATTTCATTCGGGATATAGCCTTTATTACTAGAATTATCAAGCTTTTCAATATACAATATTTTTCATGTGTTTATATATATAAACAATATTTATAAAAAAATCATGAATTAGTTATAGTCTTGCAGGATTTCTTTAAAGTTATCAACAAACTTTCTAAGTTGTTTTTACCTATTTACCCTGAAATTGATTGTCTAAGCAGGCATCAATTAGCGTAGATATAGCATAGCTGAATATCAGGGGCAAGATAGCCCTCTTCTGTCAAAAAGCAATTCAATGCTAAACTCTCAAACTTCTCTCCGCGCCTGTGCGTGAAATATTTCAAACAGAAAACAAAACAGTTCCCAACTTTTCACGCCCCAAGCGATCGCTCACCTTTCCCCGACAAACAACCCGAACCCCATTAATATAAACCCCTTGCACAATCTCATCCGAACCACGCTTAACCATCCGAGGTTCACCATCTAAAACGGGATCTGATATCTGCACTTGCGGGCTAATTGGCTGATTTAAAGCATTGGGATCGAGTAAAACTATATCTGCTTTGGCACCAACTTTGATAACTCCCGTATCCAGACGAAACCAACCAGCAGGTTCTCCGGTAACGCGGCAAATCGCAGCTTCAGGTGAAAGGAACTTGGTTGCAACTGCTTGTTTGAGCAGAGACAAAGCTCCATCATAGTAGCCCAAGTTGCGGACATGAGCGCCAGCATCGGTAAAACCAGGCAAAATATGCGGATGCCGCATCATCGCTAAACGGGGTTTTAGGCGATCGTTTGCTCCTGTCGCCACCCAACGTAAATCTGTATCGTATTTTTGTAATGCGTGGATAAATAAATCCACTGGTTCTTGTTGCTTTTGACGAGCAATTTCTGCAAAACTTAACCCTTGCCAATTTGCTTCGGGACAGTGAATAACTTCCATCAAATCTAATCGACGATGGAATGATTTACGCCGTTTACTCAGCCATTCTTGGCGAAACTGACGACGAAATATTTCCGATGTCCATAGTTGTTGTCTTTCTTCTCGTGACTGACAACCATTGAGTTGTGCGCCTGTGGAAAATTCTTCAAATAAGGGAGTCACACATCCGTCAGAGTAAATGGTGAAGGGTTCGGTTAGGGTTTGAAAACGCACATTCCCATTTAGAAGCCGATTCCAAATAAAAAGTAGGGGAGAAAATATTCGCCATAGTTTGCGATCGTGTACGGCATCTAAAGCAGAGAGGACAGTTAGCCGCAGTGGTTTTTGTCCAATCCCTGAACCCATACGCAGAATATCCACAAAGGAAGCAAGTCGGTGTAAATTGGGTGTGACTTGAAAAACGCGTTGGCTACGACGACACAAATCTGCCAACATTGCATATTCTTTAAATTTGGCGTGTTGAGAAGGAATTGTACAGCCTTGCCATTCTCCACTCATCCGATGCCAGGGAAACATATCAATAGAAATGCCAATAAAGCCAGCATCTATTGCATCTGTGGCTATGCGCTGCATAAGATTTAGTTCAAATTTTGTCGGCTGAACCGTTAAACTGCGTTCTAATCCCATCACATGAGCGCGTAAGGCACTGTGTCCAAACATTGGGGCAACATTAGGGCCAAGGGGTAACTGTTGCAAATGCTGTAAATATTCTGCTGGTGTCTGCCAGGAAACCGACTTTTGTAGCCATTTTGCAATCAGCCGATGGGAAAGTGTCTCTACCCTCTGAAAAATATCAGCCAGGATTTGGGGTTCTGCGATCGCAACAGACAAGCTACAGTTACCAATAACCACGCTGGTAACACCATGACGCACTGATTCGCTCAATCCTGGTGCAATTTCTAACTCTAAATCGTAATGAGTATGAATATCTATAAATCCCGGTGTCACCCATAACCCAGAAGCATCAACCACTTCACGCGCTGGGTTAGTTAAGGAGGGTGCAAGTGTGACAATGCGGCCGTTTTGAATGCCGATATCTCCGCGAACAGGTGGAGAGCCTAAGCCATCGAAAATTAACCCGTTTTGAATCAGCAAATCTAACATAATTGTTTGTTGCCCTTGCTTGCTCTACTGCCCACTTAAACGTCGAAGCTGATCCCGAAAATAGCAGAAACTTGGTGATTGATTATTGTCAATGTCCATAAGGGGAGATATTTTTTCAGCCCAAGTTGCTTTCTCTTTACCAATTGCCTGATAAGCAAGTTTAGATAACTTTTGGCGACCACCAGAATATACTGCGTCAGCTAACTTCTCCCATGTGCCACAAATCTCATCGTTGGTATATGAATTTAGAACTGCTTGTTTTGCACTCGGATAAGCTGCCTTCACTGCTGCTAAATCACCTAAGTACCATGCTTCTCCTTCCTCAATAGCGATGCAAAATTGTGTCTTTGGCTTAGGATTACAATAATTTACGAGTTCAAGTAGTTCTTTGCGAAAAGCACTCAGGCATCGGTCATCAAGATCGCAAATGATTATGAGGACAGCAGGGAAATAAGATAATGTTTTACCGTACCCTTGAATAAGTCGTGGTAACTGGTCGAGCAAAATTCGTTTTTTGGGATCAGAAGTAGATGTTAGATTTTTAGGAATACGCCCTATTCCTTTGTAATGATGGATATTAAATGTGTGTTGTTCGGTGTTAATAATTTTTGGGACAAGAATCTCAAGAGCAATTTTGCCGGAAATATCCTCAACGAGTATCTCAAAGTGCATATACTCAACTTGCATCCAAATAGTCACTGTACCAAAGTCCGCCAAGAGGTAAACCTTCAGAAACAAGGTTATTGATCAGAGGATCTTCACTAGCTCGCTTAATTTTCGCAAATCCATCCTCACCCTTTTCCAAGACCCAAACCTCGTCAGGTTCAAGGGCATCTACAAAATATGGCTGATGTGTTGTTACAAATATTTGCGATCCACCTTTCTGACCTGTAGCGTGTTCCCGAAATTCTCGCGCTAGGGTTTCTAAAAGTTTATGGTAAAGTCCATTTTCTGGTTCTTCAATACACAAAAATGGTGGTGGTGAGGGATCTTCTAACAAGAGGAGATAAGCGAATACCTTAAGTGTTCCATCTGACATATTTTGAGCATAAAATGGGTCTTGAAAACCCTTGTCGTTGAAACGCAGTAGGAGTCTTCCGTCTGGACTTCTTTCGGTACTAATCTTGTTGACACCTGGAATTTTGCTAGATATCTTTTCAAGTATGGATTGAAACTTTTTAGGATGTTCTCTCTCCATAAACTGAACTACATTTCCCAGATTATCGCCATGAATATTCAAATGCTTTTGTGGCCCAGCCAGAGGCAAACTTCGTGCAGCATCTGGAGTAAAATAGCTTAAATACCATCCTTCAATAAATCTCCGAAATACAGAAATTCTTGGGTGTTGTTTGAGTGATCCCAAAGTTGCAATTCCCAGTTTTCGCTTATCGTCAAGTTCAACTACCTCTGTTTCCTTACTTTCCTCTTCCCCTTCACCTATCTGTATTTTTTCTATTAACTTTGACAAATCAAAATCACCTTTTTCTTCCTCAACTTGTTTGCCTTCTTGTTCACCTTTCCATGCAATTCCTCTACCTTCATTGAGTATTAGAAAAGAAAAAGGTTGTCCCTTGCTTTGTCCTTTTCTTCGTTGTCTGAGTCTTTCCCTCTTTACATAAGGTCTTCCAGAGGAGTCAATATCTATCGCCAACTCATAGGTAATTGGCCGGGCATTACCATCCTCTTTATAATAAATATCAAACTCAATACTTCCCTCTTGCCCTTGGGAACGAATTCTCTCAAAACCCCCACGACCACGAGAATCGCACGCTTCCTCTACTCCATTTTTCAAGCAGTCTGCAAGAAAACCAAAAGTGTCAAAAATGGTACTTTTTCCCACACCATTCTTACCGATTACGGCCGTCATTGGCGTTAATGGCTTGGCATTCTGTGTGTTCCACAACTTTCCCAAAGTGATATCGCGAAGAACTCTATAATTTCTTACCCTAAAGCCTTCTACTTTAGACATTTAAGCCCCTCTGCTCAACTAAAATAATCCTACAAGTTGCTCCAATTATCTGACAATTTGATAAATTTAACATTATGCTTAATTTTTTATGCCGTTCCACCCCGATGTTCAGTTTTAACCCAGCGCGATCGCTCCGTTTGCACACACATCTTTGAAGTTGTCACAATCATCACAGGAATCCAATGCACCATGTATAATGACCCTTGAATTGTTGCCCAAAGCAAAGACCATCCTCGTAAATTTTTAAATTGGTAAAGTCCAGCCATAAAGGCAATTGTCAAAATGATGCTGAGTAGTGTCTGGAGGGGAAACAGAACTGGATGATGGCTATAAAATATTGTCCAAAGTAAGTCGGGTATTAGTCCAATTGGTAGAATAAATTGTAATAGAAAAAACAATAGTAAATCAATTTCTTTTGCCCAACCTAAAGTAAGAATTTGCGGAAAATAATCTAGGTAACGCTGATAGCCACCTTCAGCCCAACGACAACGTTGATTCCAAAGTTTTTCCCAAGTAGTTACACCTTCTTCCTGAATTGATGAAACTGTAATAAACTCAATTTCTGCACCTGCTAAATAGAGTTTGAAGCAAAGATCCAAATCATCAGTGACAGTGTTCTCATTCCAACCTTGACACTTTTCTAACAATTCCCGACGAACCAACATCCCATTACCGCGTAGTTCAGACATTCCACCAATAGCAATGCGATGGGTTTGTAGAAAGCTATCACAATTCATTTCCATCTGCTGACAACGGGTTAAGAAATTGGTATTAGCATTAGAAATCGCTTTTCGTACTTGCACTGCACCGATCGCTTGCTTCTGAAATAGAGGTAGTGTTTGTTGGAGAAAATTGACAGGTAATTGAGCATCTGCATCGCAGACTAGAATAATTTCCCCTTGCGTAAAGGGAAACACCGCATTCAAAGCCCCTGATTTACCACCTTTTGATTCCCGTCGATGAACTTGCAAAGATGGAAATTGAGTTTGTAATTCCCTCAAAACCTGGGGGGTTTCATCGGTACTACCGTCATCAACAACCCAGATATCTAGGGAATCGCTGGGATAATTCAATTGGCATAAGCTGTAAACTAGATCAGCCAAGACTGAACTTTCATTTTTAGCCGGAACTAAAATCGAGACTGGCGGTAAATAAATCTCACTCTCTATCACCACCGCGGCTGGTTTTGCTAACAGCATCCTTAACGTTTGCACAGTCAGGATTGCCGTTAATCCGAGCATCAACCATTGTGTTTCTGGTAGCCAGTGCAGCAAACTCACGCCACCCCAAACTAATAAAACTACTATGGTTGCTTTGAGACGGCGATGAAAGCTAATATTTTTACTGGGCTGATAAGTGCTTCTTCCCACTTTATTTGCTATATCCTTTCGGTTCGTGGCTTAGGGGTTGATGATATACGTTACCGCTTGTGATGTCGCACCGAGCGATTTCGGTAGGCAAGTGATAGGATCTGACCAAGTGCTGTCCCAAGAAAGTTTCGATGTTAATCAGAGCAACATTTTCTGACCAATCTAATACATTAATATGGCACGAGTCCAACTTGTTTATCCTAAAATCCCAGATAGCAAAAATTGCCCTTGGGAGCGCTGTATAGCTTTCGAGAAATATGATGGTACAAATCTCCACTGGGTTTGGGAACCGGAGCTTGGGTGGTATGCCTTTGGTACACGTCGGGATCGGTTTGATTTGGATGATATGGGGATTGCACAATTCAACAAAGCACATCCAGGTTTAGAAGAAGCTGCTGAGATTTTTAATAGAGATTTTGCCAAGTCTTTAGAAAGACTATTTAGAGAGAATTTAAATTATCAATACCCAGAAATTACTGTGTTTACAGAGTTATTTGGAACTAACTCGTTTGCCGGAATGCATCGAAAGGATGATCAAAAAAAACTAATTTTATTTGATGTACAAACAGAGAAACATATTATTAATCCCGAACAATTTATTCAAGATTTTAGTCACTTAGATATTGCACAGGTTGTTTATCGTGGTAAGCTAACAAGTCAATTTATTGATGATGTCCGAGAAGGTAAATATGGTGTAGCGGAAGGTGTTATCTGTAAAGGAGGCAGCAGCAATAGTAATAACCTATGGATGGTTAAAATAAAAACGTATGCTTATATGGAAAAATTACAGCAAGCTTTCAAGGATGATTGGGAGACATATTGGGAATAAGTTGAAAGAGGCAGTTCTTACAGAAGGCAGATCGCTTTTAGCGTCTTCCCTTGGGGAGCAACGCGAAAAAGTCAGATCATCGTGAAATGAGCCTTCTTAGGTAGGGGGAGTAAAGAGAAATATTTAGTCCTTTTTACGACTATATACAGCGCTTCCTGCTGTTAAGAGGTACACTTAGTAAGAATAAGAATATTATCTT
>NZ_JABXKQ010000167.1 GCF_017114945.1 Nostoc sp. JL34 | reverse complement strand
GACCTGTTTGCTCTGGAGACATGTAAGCAAGTGTTCCTTTAAGCAAATTAGGATTGCTGATGATTGCATTTTCTTTTGACAGGCGTGAGGCAATGCTAAAATCAGTAATTTTAACCTGCATTGACTGAGGATTAATAATTATATTTTGTGGTTTAATATCTTTATGAATAATGTGTTGTTCATGCAAATCTATAATAATATCCGTAATTTTAATAGCTAATTTTAAGCAATCTATGATATTAATTTTATTATTGTTGATAAATTGTTTTAGGTTCTGTCCTCCAATATCTTCTAAAACTAAAGCAATACTGTTTTGATAATTTTCTACTCTATAAACTTTAATAACTCCTGGCAAATCTAATAATTTAGAAATTTCATACTCGTGTTTAAACTCTGTTACATATTCAAGATTAGCGTATTCACTTTTAAGTATTTTCAGAATAACCGTTGTTTCATTAGTAAGTTCTTGCACCCGATAAACAACAGTATCTATCCCATCTGAAATTTTTTCTACAATTTTATATTTTGAATTAGTAATCATTTTTTATTATCTCTAAATATTTATTACAAAGCTATTAATTATGCTGTTATATTGCTAGTTAAACTAAAAATTTTGCTGGAATTTAGCGCCAATAAAATTAAAATATTTTTAAGCATAAGTTATGTTGGTTCAAGAAAATTTAATAATGTCCATATATAGGATATTTTTTCACTTTAAACTTATTGGGTAAATATTTTTCTAATAATTGCCCCTTTTACCTATAGCGGTGTGCAGTTCAGTGAGATACAAAAACTTTGCTGAAATGATTTGACAGCAAGGACTTTGGTGTTCTCATACAATCGACAATCGCTATATCTCCACTAAAATCTCTTCAATCTTGCTTGTGCACAGCCCAGACATGATGGTCTAGTGTATCCATTTTTACAAAAACTAACCGTAGAATAAGTAATATCTAAAGATATTGCTAACTTTTCTTTTCTCAAACCAGCGAGCGGACAAACTTTAAGGATTAGTTTGCCTACTTCTGGTTGTTGAATTATTACCAAAGGGTTTTTAATCATCATGTAACTTAAAACACCATTTGATTTAGCGAGTGAGATATATTTTGTTACATGCTACTGCTGCTAAGGCTTAATTGTAAACCGCTAATATACTATTCATTTTGAAATATAATCAATAAGTTTCTGTGTAATTACCACAACAGTTATTGTATATAGTTTTTCAACCTTATTTGTCAAAAATTTTCTATTTTCAACAAGCTTTAATTACTGAGTTTCATGATAATTTATGTTTTCATAACCCATTACTCCAGCTATATCCTCTCTGTGCAATTTAACTCCTGACAGAATATTCAGTTCGATTTACTTTTCTGCAATCAGTTTTTAACCTCTCTTTTCTCAGTCTTTGTGAGAAAAGAGAGGTTAAATAAAGAGAATTGGTCTTAGACATAGAGTTGCTCTCCCTATTCCTCTACCTTTGACTCACTATTTTGGCTGGAGGCTTGATAGGAATTTCAATCCAGAACTCTGTACCTTTACCAGGTTCTGAAATGCACTCCATTATTCCCCCATGTTTTTCGACGATAATCTGATAGCTGATTGCCAGCCCCAATCCTGTACCCTTACCCACAGGCTTGGTAGTGTAAAACGGGTCAAAAATTCGCTTTTTCACCTCTTCAGTCATTCCGGGTCCATTGTCACTAATACGAATCAACAGATGAGAATTGTCTGCTGAGACATTAGTAGAAATGTGGATAGTGGGCATCGGGTATGGGTTATTCTTCTTCCCCTTGTCCCCCTTGTCCCCATTCCCCATTACTAAAGCATCTATAGCATTGCTAAAAATATTCATGAATACCTGATTCATTTGACCGGCATAGCATTCCACCCGTGGGATGTTGCCATAGTCTTTTATTACCTCAATGCGTGGAAATTCAGCATTTCCTTTCAGCCGATGTTGCAAAATTAATAAGGTATTGTTAATGCCTTCATGCAGGTCAACGCGCTTGTTTTCAGCTTCATCCAAGCGAGAAAAATTGCGTAACGACAGCACTATTGAGCGGATGCGCTCGGTTCCTAATTGCATTGAGGTCATGATTTTTGGCAGGTCTTCTACCAAAAAGTCAAAATCGATGGCTTCGATCGCAGCTTGGATTTCACTATGGGGATGGGGATAGTTTAGCTGGTAGAGACGTAAAATTTCTAGCAGTTGTTCGGTATAGTCACTGGCGTGGCATAGGTTACCGTAAATAAAGTTAACAGGGTTGTTGATTTCGTGGGCGATACCTGCCACTAACTGTCCTAAGCCGGACATCTTTTCAGTGTGAATCAATCTTGTCTGTGTTTCTTGGAGTTCATGCAGGGTATGCTCTAACTGGGCAGCTTGATTTCTGGCTTCAATTTCGGCATCAGAGGTTTGTTCGTAGAGTTGTGCTTGTTGAATTGCGATCGCAGCCTGATCTCCTAGCTGTTGCAATAAATCAATTTCTGCATCCTGCCAATTTCTAGGAGCGTTACATTCATGGGCAATTAGTAAGCCCCATAGTTCGATACCCATATTAATCGGAACTATTAAGTTTGCTTGCACTTGCAGACTCTGCAAAAACTCTCGATGACAATCACTTAAAGAAGCAGTTGAAACGTTGTTAATTGCCCGTACCCTGCCCTGGTAATATAGACGCGTATACTCATCTGGAAAGCATTCTGGTGGTGCATTCACTCCTAGAACTGACTGCCAATTGCCATTAATCTCTTCCACAATCACCGATTTATTCTTCAGTTGGAAAATCAGCACTCGGTCTGAATTTAGCAGGGGACGGACTTCTCGAACTATAGTTTGTAGGGTTGTCTGCAACTCCAATGTGCGGCGAATCTGTTCTGTAACTTGCTTGAGTAGTTTGGTAAGCAGTAATGATTTTTCGAGTTCAGCAGTTTGCTCTTGCACCCGCAGTTCTAGGTTGGTATTCAGGGCTTGTACCTGTTTGTACATTTGCTGCTGCTGAATTGCCATTGAGAAATGATCGTATAAGGCTTGCGCTAATAACATATCTTCAGGCTCCCACCGAGGTGCTTGCCCTTTTTTTGGCTCTCGCCAAACCTCAAAGGAAAGTTGGGGCAACAGTTGTCGCCGATTTTGTTCACATCGTCCCGCCCACAAGATTTCCGTTTCAAATTCAGAGCGAAAAATACTTAATACACCGATAAATTTTTCGCGGTAATGTAGGGGAATCACCATGAGTCCGCGAATTTGAGTAGAACGGAATGCTAAAGCCAAAACTCGCAAACGTGATTCTTTATAGAGGTCAGCAGTTGCCCAAATATTACCTTGTTGAAATTCAGCCATCCAGTTTTGCCACATGGGATGCTGTTCGATAATGCTGTTATCTAACTCGTAGGGGAGTGTTGGTTGGTCGCCCCGGGTGTATAGTTCCCGACTCTCTTCAATGTAAAGCCTGCCACCTACTCCATTGAAGGCAGTAATAACTTCTTCTAGCGCTCCTTGTAATTGGATTGTCGGCAGTTTATGCAATAGTGTAGTAACTCGGTTAATAGTAGCTTCTCGCTCTTGCTTGGCGTGGGCTTCAGTGAGTAAATTGCTTTGAGCGATCGCTATCGCTACTTGGTCAGCAACTTGCTGCAATACTTTCAGTTCCTGCTTCAAAATCTTTCGCGGTTGACTGTGGTGAGATACCAATAATCCCCACAATTGAGGTTTTGCGGATTCTTCTTGTAGGTCGCAATGTAAAATTGGCACTACCAACGATGATTGCACACCCATTGCCTTTAGGTATTGAATATGGCATGGGTCTACCTGCCGATAGTAGATATTAGTTTGTAGACGTTTGCCAGTTTCTTTTGATTGTAGAGGTGATAGCCCGATCTTGTCGTTTACTACATCCACGATCGAACGTTGCCCAGCTAACAAAAACATCTCTCTAGCGGCTTCTGGAATATCATGAACTGGGAAGCGTAACCCCAATAAAGATGGCAGACTCTGCTCATAAATAGATTCAGCAATGACTTCACCACTACCATCAATATCAAAGCGATAGACCTTTACCCGATCTGCACCCAAAAATAAACGCACTTCGCTAACGGTAGTCGTTAATATCTCTTGGAGGTTGAGCGATCGCCGGATCTGTTTTGTCATCCGGTGCAGTAAACTTTCTTGGTCTAAGCTTTGCTGCAACTCGTTTGATTTATCGGTAAATGTCATTGTCTATATACATTATGACTGAAGTATATTTTTTATAATTGTCCCTGATGAGAATTCTCAACTTACAATGCTTTGATTTTCATCCCATTTCACGAAACTTTTGCTACAAATACGTTGCTAGGGGCGTACATTTGTTGCAAATATTTTTTAATGGTATTAAAGGATACTTGAAAAATATCAGATATTTTGCTTGATACCCATAGTGATATAAAGTTTATTTAGGAGAATCTCAAACTTTTTGGTATATCATCAAATACTTTCCAAACATCCTCTCAAGTCTAAAGTTGAAAAAATATTATTCATAGACACCTATTAATTTTATATTCTTCATCATCAAACTATTTCAGTGATATCACCCAAATTAATGCCTTCATAATTGCTTTGTAATTAACATATTTTTTTACTATTTTTACTTCTTAATTCAATTAATTAAGATTTTTTAAACCAAATAACTAAATTATTTTTACTTTTTCTAATATTTTTGACTGGGGAATTATAAAATTCCCCGTTTAATGGCTAATTTTATGTTGAATGTAACTATTTTGATTAAATTATTCGTAAATTACCGTTAAAGATAGTAAATTACGGATTTCTTCACGCACACTCATAAGAGTTTTACCGAGATGGTTTTGACCGGCTTTATTAGCACCACAGCCCCAGAAAAAATCAGTTGGAGAGTTTTCAACCAAAATTTCATCACCTGTCTTCAGGAGAACTTCTCTAATATCACCATGAGTGAGAAACTTTTTGAGTACAGCTTCTCGCATAATTTGAGTTTTGACTAAATCCCAGTCTAGACGGAGTTGGCGATCGCTACATCTTCCCAAAGCAGCAGCTTCTTCTGGGGTAGCGGCAGTATGAATGAGTGGTATAATTACCGCATCAGTGCTGCCTACAAACTTTTGTGCTTGATAATAATGCTCAACCGTTGGCCAGTAACTACCCTGGATATGGATTCCGTGAGGAGAAAAGTTAGAAAAACAGCCATAAGGCTGCCAAACCTTATAAAAGTAAATGGTCATTTGAAAATTGCTCTTTTATATATCAACTTCAGGGTAACTGAAACTTTAGGTTTCAAAACCCTTCATTTGTATGAAGGGTTAATAACATGAGGTTAAGGGAATTATTTTACACAATTCCTGGAACAACAGGTTTACCACTTTACCCATAAGCTTTAGAAAGGATGTGCTTACCACCTAGTAATTTTTCGCCCTGTTCACTGACGTTAGCTTTGAGTGAGTTGCAGTAGTTAACAATTCCTTGATTGGCTCATGGACAGGAAGTATTCCAGTTTCCACGCCGATTAAAGCATATTGCCACAGGCTAATTTGACATAAATATTAACTGCTTGGTTTTTCAACAAGCCCATCTTCTGACTGTTCTAGAACAGTAGCCATCCCTAACCTCCTGCTCGAAAGTATTGCGGTTGCGGTTGTATTTAATCCGTTTCGTCTCGCCAGCTAATCGCTTTACAATGGTTTCTCCATTTTTGCGATGGGCTGCTCCTGCGTCGCTAACGCTACGCTATCGGTGACGCGCTCAGTTTCTTTCCTTCACCTCCGGCACTTTGTACTTAATCATCGGCTTCCTGTTGACACCCAGGAATGACTAAAAGGAACAAATTCTCGTGAGCAAACGCGATGCCTATGGCGGCAAACTCGCACTCCTAACCCAAAACCGAACTTATCAAACGCGCTCATCTAAGAATTAAATGCTATCTGTGTCAACATCTGACTGAGCAATTCTTGCTTCTAGGCACTGCTCATAAAGCGAGATGTCGCACATCCAATCAGCGTGCAGTTCCAGGATTGGGTCAATCTGAATGCTCCTTACAAATGTGAAACAGCTTACCAAAAATCCTATTACAGAACAAAACCCCTAGCAAAAGCAGAAGGGGTTATTCTGGTATTCCAGAACACATTAAAGCTTTTGTGGAACATATTTATTGGCTGGAAAAGTACTATCCTTCCAAAGGGAAAGATCAGGGCTATTTCATTATATTTATAGTTTTGGGCATAGGCGTAGACTGTTGTAGATATCACCTATAACGATAAAAGCGATCGCAGATGCCAATAGCATATTTGAGCTTATCCACCGCGCTTGCTTTTATCGTTCCAGGCAGAGTTATATCAAGTTCGCTTAATTACTTATAATTCAAAACTGTCCGTGTCCCCGCGTCAGCCCTAATTATCAGTATCCATCCAAACATGATATTAGATAGTGCCTTTAAAGCTACAGCCTTTACTATTGCTCCAACAATTTTATCCTCTGCCACCAAAGATTCAGGGGATAATAGACCACAGGGGCCCATAAACTACTAAGAATGGCAGAGGCAAGGGCGACTCGTTGGTAATATGTCCAAATATCTGTTACCTTGCGCTCATCGCCTATCAAAGTTAATTGCAACCCAAAGATAGTTTCTGCCAAAACTGCCATAACAAAGACAATTACAGCGATTGAAATAAAATCTTCTTCGATAAAACGCTGTTTCTGGAGCAGACCAGTTAAAATTCCCACTATACCTAAACTGAGGGCATGAGTAGGGTTAGATGATGTCATTGAATCTTGAAGTAGCCCCAGAACTATACCTGCCAATCCTCCGGCAAACACTGTGCGTTTCACACTCCAAGCTACCACCCAAATTAACAGCCAATTAGGGCCAATTCCCAATAATTCCATACCTGGGAATCGAGTTGGCAATAACAGTAAACATAATAGTACAGATCCAACCGTCACTATCCAACCCAACAGCTGACGTATACCAGGATGCCAACGAGAAAGCGGCTGGATTGGGAATTTCGATTTTCGCTCTGACGATTTTGGCTTTTTCTGCCTGCTAGCACCAAATGCAGGAATCTTCATTTTTCTATGGATTTTCAAAGAAGAATTTACTTAGACTTTTGCGGCACTTGATTCGCCGACTCTTGATTTTCTGGCTCTTGGTTTTCTGGCTTTGGATAAACAGCTACCCAATCGAGAGAGCGGATTGGCGGAAAAAGCTCAATTTTTGCCACTGATGCGGGGAGTTTCTTTAAATCCAGCGACTTGATTCGTCCTACTGCCAAGCCAGATGGAAATTTTTGACTATAAGTAGATGTAGAAACTAAATCTCCTATCTTGACATTTGGGACTTTTTCATAAAACTCCAGCACTGCTTCGGCTGAAGAATCTCCTCGCAAAACGCCTTTAGCTGCGGTGCGGCTAATGGATACACCCACTTGACTCTTGAGGTCACTGATTAACAACACGCGACTAGTATTGGGAGTTACACTCTCCACCAAACCCACCAATCCACCATCTGCCTTGACTATGAAGCCTTCCTGAATCCCTGCATTCGCACCGCGATTCAGGGTAACTTGTTGCCACCACTGATCAGCACTACGTCCTATCACCCGGGCAGGAATTGGCCGTGATGCCAGTGGCTCTTTTTCTACATAACCTAATAAATCTTGTAGCTTTGTCTTTTGACTTTCCAAATCTACTATACGGGTTTGCAATTCCAATATCCGGGCATCTCTAAGACGTTCTTCTCGAGTAGGCCCTGACTGCAACATTTCTAACGGACGGGTAATTGCCTGGTATGTCTCAAGCACTAGCTCACCTTGAGTCTGTCGCAACATCCAAGCGCTACTAACTACTAGAGCTAACAACCCGATTTGCAACCCTTTACGATCCCACCAACGCCGTATTGTCACCATAAATACCTTTGCACACTTAATATAAATTAAGTTCTATTTGAGTTCTATTTATATAGAACCCAAATAGAACTCAAATAGAACTCAAGTCTGATATTTTTTTTCCTACATATTGCGAGAACTTTCGGTGACAACTCGTTCCAACTGTTTGAAGTTTTCTAACACACGACCTGTTCCCAGCACAACACAGCTCAATGGATCAGCAGCGATGTGGGTCACAATCCCTGTTTCATGGCTAATGAGGGTATCTATGCCTTTGAGCAAAGCACCGCCACCAGCTAACATAATACCTCTGTCAATGATGTCTGCTGCCAGTTCTGGAGGTGTGCGTTCCAGTGTCCGTTTCACCGCTTCTATAATTACTGATAGCGGTTCTAACATGCTTTCACGGATTTCCGGCCCTTTGATTGTTACAGTTCGCGGTAGACCAGAAAGTAGGTGTAACCCTCGGACTTCCATCATGGCGTCATTATCATCATTAGTCGGATAGGCAGAACCCATCCGAATCTTGATCTCCTCGGCAGTCCGTTCACCAATGACTAAGTTATGAACTTTCTTAATATACTGAATGATCGCATCAGTCAGTTCATCTCCGGCAATCCGTACTGATTCGCTGATCACCGTACCTTGAAGACTCAGCACTGCAACTTCTGTTGTGCCACCACCAATATCAATGATCATGTTGCCAGTTGCTTCGGCAACAGGTAGTCCTGCACCAATGGCCGCGGCTACAGGTTCATCGATTAAATACACTTTTCTTGCTCCTGCTTGGTGGGCTGCATCCATTACAGCTCGCCTTTCTACTCCTGTGACACCACTGGGAATACCAATGACAATTCGGGGTAGAATCAAAGATTTACCTTCATTTACACGCTGAATAAAGCTTTTCAGCATCAGCTCGGCTATATCAAAGTCAGCAATTACACCATCTCGCAAAGGGCGGAGGGCAATCACATTTCCAGGTGTTCGACCGAGCATTTTTTTGGCTTCTTCTCCTACTGCTAGTGCCACCTTTTCGTTGACATCGATAGCAACTACAGAAGGCTCTTGCAGTACAATCCCTTTACCAGATACATAAACGAGGGTGTTAGCAGTACCGAGGTCGATACCCATATCCCATGATGTGCGAAAGTTCCTAAAAAGACCCACGCGTTTCTAAGCCCCCTATGTGCGATACTTTTTGACTACAACGGTAAGAGTTAATCGTGCCGTATTCGACTACGTTTGTATCCTGAGTTGAGTAAACTAGACTATATTTTTATATGATTCCCAGAAATATTTACTATGTCTCAGGCATCTATTTTTTGATATTCTCTGGTTAACTTAGTATATCCGTATACTTTTATGTATTTCTCCAAGTAGTGTGTATAATTTTTCAAGTCCACTATATTGTTAACTGTTTAACACATTATTTTCAAGTGTTTCACAATTCGCTATGATGAAAGTCAGAATTACTAAGTACACATGTACTAAAAGGTAACGCACATGAGTATAAATGTTGTCACCCTCATTGGTCGTGTAGGCGGCGACCCAGAGATTAAGTATTTTGAGTCTGGTAGTGTTAAGTGTAAATTGACACTAGCTGTTAATCGCCGCACTAAAGAAGGTGAACATACCGACTGGTTTAATTTAGAACTATGGGGAAAAACGGCGGAGGTAGCAGGTAATTATGTACGCAAAGGCAGACAGATTGCTGTCAAAGGTTCTTTGAAGTTTGACACATGGAGCGATCGCCAAACAGGAGCAAATCGATCATCACCAGTTATCCAAGTAGACCAACTGGATTTATTAGGCTCTAAGCGAGACGCAGAGGGCGGTACGGCAGATATGTCCTCAGAACATTTCTAATTTAGTCATTGGTCATTAGTTGTTAGTAATCCTAATGACCAATGACAAAGGACTAATGACTAATAACTGATTTGCAGCGTCACCGATGCTTCTACTTGCTGTTCACCACCAACAATAGGGGTGGAAGCATCAGCCGACTTGGCAGCCTCAGCCCGTAAAAACATTGGTGGTGGTGGAGGCGCACTGGCATTATTAACTTGAATGCTCACTATTTCTTTGGATTTAAAACCCAAGGCACTGAAAACGGCATCAGCTTGCTGCCGCGCGTCTTGAGTAGCTTCTTTTAATGCTTGCTTTTGAGCAGTTGCGATCGCTTCATCATTCGCAACAAAACTAATGCCGTTAATTTGTGTCGCACCGGCTTTGACTGCATCATCCAATAATGTCCCAGCTTGCTCAACAGGAATTCTAAAACTTACAGTGTTAGTGGCAGCATAGCCTGTAATCTGCTGCACATTATTGGTGTAGCTGTAAACTGGGTTGAGCCGGATACCAGTAGTTTGTAATTTTTCAACATTTTTGCTCTTGAGAAACGCAACCACAGCCGATGACCTCTGAGCGGCTTCTTGCTGTACCTCTTGTGCTGTTTTCCCCTGAATTTCTACTCCTAAACTGACTTGCCCCAGGGTTGTGGGAATTGTTTCCACTCCGCGACCACTGACACTAAGGGTTCGCCACAATTTATCCTTTTCTTGTGCGAATGCAGGTAGTACAAAAGTTGTACATAAAAGCATTGCTAAAGGCAGTATTTTCCACAAGTTTCCAGATGGAAATTGAGAACCAGGTAAAGCGGCTCTAGTCATAAAATTGCACTCCTCAAACTATCCACAGATGTTTTTAATAAACGTATGTAGCAATCTTCTGGTGGCCGTTGAGAGTCAACAGCCACCACAAGTTTTTCACAACTCAAGTGCGATCGCTAGATACGATTTGTATGTTCTTACTTTGACACTGCCACAGTCAAAAGCTGAAATGGTTACATTTTTGGAAACTAAAAAAATTACACTAGCCTTTTTGGAGATTTTGTCATGGCGTATTGGCTGCTGAAAACTGAACCGGAAAATTATTCCTACTTCGATTTAGAACGGGACGGCAGTACAGTTTGGGATGGAGTCAACAATTCTTTAGCCCTGAAACATCTACGTACCATGCTTTCTGGTGACTTGACGATGATTTATCACACAGGCAAAGAACGGCAAATCATAGGTTTAGCAGAGATAGTTAGTCAACCTTATATCGATCCAACACTCAATGACAGCAAACGGGCAGTTGTAGATGTACGGGCATTACAAAGAGTACACCAACCCCTTACCCTAGCTCAAATTAAACAGGACAATAAATTCACAGACTTTGACTTGCTGCGACTTCCGAGACTGTCCGTAGTCCCGGTTTGGGAAGTCTACTGGCAGCGTTTGATTGAGTTGACAAATGACACAAATTAAGTTTTAAAAGCTGCCAATTGCGTCTCCATAGATGGATGTTTTTCAGAAACGCGTCAGAATCAAAGAGAAGGATTTTCACAGAACCCATGCATTTGTTAGATCCAATCAGCTTTTCTTTTCCTCTGCTGGCTAGCGCAACACAAGCCGCAGACAGTTCAATGGTAGTAGCAGCAGTGCTATTAAGCTTAGTAGTCATTTACCTCGCCAGCAAAGTTGGTGGAGAGTTATCAAACCAAGTGGGTTTGCCGCCTGTCTTAGGCGAACTCGTGGGCGGTGTGGTAGTTGGGATCTCTGTTTTCCACCTTTTGGTGTTTCCAGAAGGCAGCACAGACAGTTCTAACTCTTTAATCATGTCCTTCCTTCAAGCCACTGCTGGTTTAACGCCTGAAGCCACTCCAGGGGTGTTTGCAGCGCAGTCTGAGGTCGTTTCCGTTTTGGCAGAATTGGGTGTGATCATCCTGCTGTTTGAAATCGGCTTGGAATCGAACTTAAAAGACTTAATGGCAGTTGGTATCCAAGCTAGTGTCGTCGCAGTAGTCGGGGTAGCAGTACCCTTTGCTGCTGGGACTGTGGGACTGATGACTTTGTTTGGTATTGGCGCTGTACCCGCAATTTTTGCAGGAGCGGCTTTGACTGCCACTAGTATTGGTATTACTTCCAAAGTACTGTCAGAATTGGGGCGACTCAATTCTAAAGAAGGGCAGATTATTTTAGGTGCTGCCGTAATTGATGATGTACTGGGAATCATCGTTTTAGCGGTAGTTGCCAGCCTAGCTAAAGATGGTGTGGTAGATGTAAGCAAAGTTATCTATTTGATTATCAGTGCTACTGGTTTTATTTTGGGAGCAATCCTACTAGGCAATGTTTTCAATAAGTCCTTTGTAGCGATCGCCGATCAGCTCAAAACACGCGGTGGACTGGTAATACCAGCATTGATCTTCGCCTTTGCTATGGCATACCTTGCCGCCGTCATCCACTTAGAAGCAATTCTGGGAGCTTTTGCGGCTGGTTTAGTCCTAGAAGAGACAGATAAGCGCAAAGAACTACAAAAGCAAGTCTCTCCCATTGCCGATATATTAGTGCCAATTTTCTTTGTGACTGTTGGGGCAAAAACCGATTTGGGAGTATTAAACCCAGCAATTCCCGACAATCGTGAAGGTCTAATTATGGCAACTTTCCTGATTACAGTAGCCATTCTTGGTAAAGTGATCACAGGTTTAAGCGTGTTTGGTCAACCCGAAATAAACCGTTTAGCGATCGGTGTAGGGATGATTCCCAGAGGCGAGGTTGGGTTAGTGTTTGCTGGTGTCGGTGCTGCCAGTGGCGCTCTCTCGAAACCATTAGGGGCAGCAATTATCATGATGGTTATCTTGACAACCTTTTTAGCTCCTCCCTTGCTACGATTTGTATTTCCAGATCCAAAAACTGTGGAAGCAGGTTCAGAGCAACTACTTTTAGACGGTTCCTCTGGAACTTCGTTGGTAATTGAACCATCTCAGTCAAGGGTGCCAGCATCAAATGACAGTGGCAATTTGGAAGTAACCCCAGATTCTAGCGATCGTTAATTATTGGGGAATGGGGAATTAGGCAGGGGGCATGGGGCGTTGGAAAGAGACAAGGAAGAAACTTGTTTCCCTTATCTCCCTCTGCTCCCCCATCTCCCAATTGTGCAATGGAAACTTCTCTCCCCAAATCTCCGTCCCGTGTGATTGTAGAATAATCGTTTGTTTCTAATTTCTACTAGCATTCAAAATGTTACTTATTTTCAGTCTCCCTGGGCTTGTAAGCCTTTATCTGAATATTTTCCAGATAATTGGGGAGTAACACCCATAAATCTTGCTAGATCATCTGACAGTAATGGGAATTATTTACTCAGTGCATCGATGGCAACAAAGAACAAACATTTATTAGTGAACAGCTATCAATTATCAGTTTTCTAGCTTTATTGGAAGTCAAAATTCCCCACTTTTACAGGTGGAAGGTTTCGCATGGAAATTTAGACCCAATATGAAACCTGATAACTTATTTAAGTGTGTCTTACAAAAGTTTTTAGGTATTTAGACCACGATTGAGACGGGAATAGGGAGTAGGAAGTAGTGTAGTTTAATTACTTGAAAAACCCTGGAATACCAGCTTAAAAATCAAAAAAAGTATCAAAGGTCAAGTTTAGGTGGTGACGATGTGATGATTTACCAATGAGTTGAGATATGGACGGCTCCCATGAACGTGAATTAGGAGAAAGGACTGTGAAATTACACTGGTTACTACCCAGCACTATTGGAACTATCTTCATGCTATCGTCGCCAGTAATGGCTGCGAAACTTGAATCTTGGCGCTTTGATGCCAATCAAAACAGGCTGGAAATTAATACTGTGGGAGCAGTTCAACCCCAAGCACAACTAATTTTCAATCCGACTCGGCTGGTAATTGATTTGCCAGGAACTACATTTGGGCGTGCGCAGCTAACCCAACAGGTGGGCAGTGGAATTCGCTCAATCCGTGTTGGGCAGTTTGATACAGAAACAACACGCATAGTTGTCGAACTGACTCCTGGTTATACTTTAGACCCCAAACGAGTACAATTTGTTGGTACAACTGGCGATCGCTGGACAGTGCAACTACCTAAGCCAGAAGTCGAAAAAGTAGCTTCATCTCCGAGAAGTGCTTACAGTGTAGTTACCCCAGACTCAGAACCTCAACCTCGGATCTCAAGGGTTGCCACTACTACACGAGGGGCGACTCAAATTGAGAACTTACAAGTAACAGGCGATGGGTTGTTTGTTCGCACCAGTGGTGGTAATCCTCCGATTCAGGTAATTCGCAGCCGCGATCGCGCTACCATCTTCGTGGATATCTCTGGCGCATCTTTATCACCACGTCTAGCGCAGCAGAATAATATACCCGTTAACAAACATGGTATTAGCCGTGTCGAATTCACCCAACTACAAACTCAACCTCCTAGCGTCCGCCTGAGTTTGCGGGTAGATAAAAATAGCCCAGACTGGCGAGCAACTAATAGTAACGACGGTGGTTTGGTAGTTCTACCTAGTCGTGTTGTCAGATTACCTGGAAGTAATAATTCGGACAATCAGTCAGAATCTGTTTCCTTTCCCAACAGACCATCTGCCAACAACTCGCCAGCAACAATTGAGTCTGTGCAACTGGCTGATAATGGCACACAACTACTAATTAGAGCCGACCAAACTTTATCTGCCACGGGAACCTGGGATAGATCCTCAGGTCTGTTCCGCGTCACAATTACCAATGCCAAGTTAGCTCCCAGAGTTACAGGCCCTACTTTTGCTGCCAATAGCCCCATTCTTCGGGTACGTCTGCAACCCCAAGCACCCAACACTGTCGTTGTCTTAGTTCAACCAGCAGGCGGAGTACAAATTGGGCAACCCAGACAAATCGGCGATCAGCTTTTGGCTTTACAAATACAAGGCTCTCGGCGAGTTGTCGCCCTCCCTGGAAGACCCCCCTTTGCTTTACCTGGGCTACCACCGCCAAACCGAGGCCCATTCCCAGACCCAAATAATCCCAATCCCCAGCCTCTAACACAACCACAGCGCCGAGTTACCAATGGGCGAGTGGTAGTCATTATCGACCCCGGACATGGCGGTAAGGACTCAGGAGCACTGGGCATTGGGGGTGCACGCGAAAAGGATGTTATCTTGCCTATTGGTAGGAAACTTGCAGAGATTTTGCAGCGAAATGGCGTACAAGTTATTATGACACGGGATTCTGACTATTTTGTTACCCTTCCAGGACGGGTGCAATTAGCAGAGCGAGCTAATGCTGATGTGTTTGTTAGCATCCACGCTAATTCAGCAGGTGCGAGTCGTCCAGATGTCAATGGCTTGGAAGTCTATTATTACGATAGCGGTCTGGATCTAGCTCGCATTGTCCGCAGTAGCATTCTCCAAAGTATTGGTACTCTCAAAGACAGAGGAGTACGACGAGCCAGATTTTATGTCCTCAGAAAAAGTTCTATGCCCTCTATTCTCGTGGAAACGGGTTATATGACTGGTCGAGAGGATATGGCTAGGCTCAGAACCTCAGCTTACCAAAATCAAATGGCGGAAGCGATCGCTCGTGGTGTTCTTCAGTATCTAAAGAGAAGATAAGTAATTTAGTCGAAATTATTGAGTAAATACATCTAATCTTTATCATTTTTATCCAATTTAGTAGTAAAACCAATTTAAGTATTCTTGCGGCAGGACAGGAGTAGCTTCTTTGTTATTGTCATCTGATGCAATGCATGTCAACAGATTTTGGATTTTGGATTGGTGTCACCCACAAAGGGTGTTAGCGTAGCAGGACGTTAGTCCGGTATTAATCTAAAATCGGCTTTTCTTGAATCGGCAATTTAAAATCTAAAATTGGCAGTCAAAAATATATGGGCTAATGGCATGGCAAAATCAGAGGAGCGTGCTATATTTTACGCCATTAGCTGTGTCTTAATAACAGCGCAAAACTTTAGTGTGCGCGGTGACGGTGTGAGGATTTGCCAATATGTTGAGATGTTGACGGCTCCCATGAATGTGAATCAGGAGAAAAGACTGTGAAATTACGCTGGTTACTATCCAGTACTATTGGAACCATCTTCATGCTATCGTCGCCGGCAATGGCCGCGAAACTCGAATCTTGGCGTTTTGATGCCAATCAAAACAGGCTGGAAATTAATACTTTAGGGAATGTTCAACCCCAAGCACAATTAATTTTTAACCCCACTCGTTTGGTAATTGATTTGCCAGGAACCACATTTGGGCGTCCGCAGCTAACCCAACAAGTGGGCGGTGCAATTCGTTCGATTCGTGTTGGGCAGTTTGATGAACAGACAACACGCATAGTGGTTGAAATCACTCCTGGTTATACTTTAGACCCCAAAGGAGTGCAATTTGTTGGTACAACTGGCGATCGCTGGACAGTGCAATTACCTACGCCAGAAGCCGAAAATGCCCCCTCAAAAAATACTGTGGGGCAACCAGAACAAGCTATAGCCACAGCAACTTCACCTAGAACATCTACACCAACATTCCCTCCAAGAAATATTTACAATGTGGTAACAACTGACCCTGTTAATCCACCTAATAACAGAACGTTTGTTGCCAGGGTTACTCAAATTGAGAAATTACAAGTCACAGGTGATGGTTTTTTCATTGCTACAAGTGGTGGCAATCCTCAGATTCAGGTAAATCGTAGCAACGATCAAAAGGCAATCAATATCGACATTGCTGGGGCAACTTTATCGCCAAATCTAGAGCAGCGAGATTTGGCGATTAATCGCTATGGTGTTAGCCGTATCCAGTTCACCCAACTACAAACAAGCCCATCTGTTGTGCGCCTGACTTTACAGGTGGACGAAAATAGTCCAAATTGGCGAGCAACCACTAGCAGTGTTGGTGGTTTTGTAGTTCTACCTAGTCGTGGCATTGCCCAAGTGCCTGGAGGTAACAGTCCACGCCCCATACAACAACCTAGTAACACACCTGCTACCATTCAGTCTGTGCAACTGGCTAATAATGGCACACAACTGCTGATTAGAGCTGACCAAACTTTATCTGCTACAGGAGGCTGGGATAGAACTTCTGGTCTGTTCCGCATCACTATCAACAATGCTAAGTTAGCTCCCAAAGTTACAGGCCCTACTTTTAATTCTAATAGCCCTATCCTGCGGGTACGCCTACAACCACAAGAATCCAATACTGTCACCGTCTTGGTTCAACCAGCAGCCGGAGTGCAAATTGGGGAGCTTAACCAGGTTGGCAACCAGCTTTTAGCTTTAGAATTACGACGCTCTGGTAGCAGCATTACTCCGCCTATTGCTTTACCTCCCTTGCCATCGCCAGATCAAGGTCAATTACCAAACCCCATAGATAATCCTCGTCCAATCTCCCAGCCACGACCACGCCCCTCAGTTCCTAGAGGGAAATTGCTAGTAGTTATTGACCCAGGACATGGTGGAAAAGACTCAGGTGCCCCCGGTCTAGGCGGACTTTTAGAAAAGGATGTAATTCTGCCTATCGGTAAAAGGGTAGGAGCAATTTTAGAGCAAAATGGTGTACAAGCGTTGCTAACGCGGGATGCTGACTTTTTCGTAGAACTTCAAGGACGGGTTGATATCGCTGAGCGAGTTAATGCGACTTTATTTGTTAGTATTCACGCTAATTCCGTTGATAATCGCCCTGATGTCAATGGATTAGAAGTATATTATTACGACAGTGGTTACGCTCTAGCTGAAGTAGTTCGCAATACTATCCTCCAGGACATCGGTACTATCAAAAATAGGGGAACCCGCAAAGCCAGATTTTATGTCCTCAGGAAAAGCTCCATGCCCTCGATTTTAGTGGAAACAGGCTATATGACTGGTTACGAGGATAATCCCAGATTAGGAACACCAGAGTATCAAAATCGGATGGCAGAAGCGATCGCTCGTGGCATCCTCAAATACTTACAGCAGAGGTAATATAGTACAAATTACTAATTAAAGAGGTGGTATTTAAACTTCTTTTACGTACAGAATTTAGTGGTCAATTTGGAGATTGTCTGCTAAATTCTGTATTTAAAATCCAAAAACCTAAATCTATATCTGCCTGTGTATTCATCTTCCATCTTTAAAGGGAATCTTGACGATTTTTCTGATCGAGAACCTCAACGTGCCCCAATTGGCATTTTTGATAGTGGTGTGGGTGGACTAACGGTACTGCGACAACTATATCGACAACTCCCCAATGAATCAATTGTTTACTTTGGGGATACAGCTCGACTTCCTTACGGAATTCGTTCACAAGCAGAAATTTTACAATTTACACGTGAAATTATTACCTGGCTACAAGAGCAACGGGTAAAAATGGTGATTATGGCTTGCAACACCAGTTCTGCCCTAGCCTTAGAAACCGTGCGTCAAGAATTCAGCATACCCATTTTGGGAGTAATTCTACCTGGTGCAAAAGCTGCGGTGCAGCAAGGAAAGCGGATTGGTGTGATTGCTACTCCAGCTACAGCTAAGAGTAATGCTTATAAGCACGCCATACTCGAAATTGCTCCTGATGTCCAAGTCTGGCAAGTTGGATGTCCAGAGTTTGTGCCACTGATCGAGCAAAACCGCATTCACGACCCTTACACTGCTGAAGTAGCACGAGCCTACCTAGAGCCTTTATTAGAGCAGGAAATTGACACCTTAGTTCACGGCTGTACCCATTATCCCCACCTTACACCAGTATTGCGATCACTCCTCCCCTCTCAAGTCCAGTTAGTTGATCCAGCTGTTCATGTTGTGACAGCTTGTGCCCAAGAGCTAGACTTACTAGGCTTAAGAAATACTTATCTACCATTGCCAACTCGCTTCGCCGTCAGCGGTTGTCCACAACAGTTTTCTCAGTCAGGAGTGCAGTGGCTAGGCTATACCCCAATAGTTGAAGAGGTTTCCTTCACCGATATCGCTATTTCTCAACTCCAATAAAACTAATTAGTCCTTCGTCCTTAGTCATTTAATCAAAACAAATGACCAAGGACGAACGACGAAGGACAAATGACAAATGACTACTGACTATTAACTGATACTTCCTGCTTGTGTTTTCCTTTCGCAGATGAAGGAAAATTTGTAGGAATAGTTTTTGTACCCGTTCGCTTCGCCAGTGCTAATAACAGGTAGACTGTAAACAAATATCCAGACGCTAAAATAAAAATCATCATAGACATACTTCCGTAAATCATTGTTCTACTAGCACCCTTCTAAACGAATATAAAATTAGTAGAACCTCAGCCAAGCAAGCGCATTCTTGATAGCTGTAGTTTCCTATGGTAAAATTACCTATAGAGATAAAATTCTCTACGGACAAAGAATTTATTATCTAATGCGACTTCTTGCAGACCATAGATCCCACAGCAGTTAGTTTGCCGTTTAGCAATCTAAAACTACGATTCTCAGCGGTCTACTTGATCTGCGTTATTTTTGCTCAAACTACCGTGATAAAAGCAATGCTTGCGCTCAACGTGCGCTAAAGACGTGTAGCGGCTTCCCACAGGGATATTGCATAGCTCCAAACCAGGAGTTTTGCTTATCGTAGGATAAATCAAAGGAATTATTCCCTTAATCTCAAATACGACTAATTATTTTAGATTTACAACAACACCTAGGTAAAATCAACTAGTAGCTGACTTACTTTTGGGATGTGAATATCTCAAAGATTTAAAATTCCTATATTTTAGCGTAACACAACGACCCTAAATTTTGAGCTTAATTGGCTGCTAAATTTCAAATTTTTTGAATCGCTATGCTTCAATCTTAGAGAATTTTAATCTTACTCCTCGGCGATGTATTGAGATTGCATCCATTTTGTCAATAAGTAATATTGCTTAAGTTGTGTTTTTCTTTGTGGCGGGAAACGTGCATTGGGAAACTATTTAACACAATTTAAGCTGGTATTTATTCCCACGTACTAAATTCATGCTTTAAAATAACTTAAAAATGAATTGACAGCAATTAAGCATAATTGCTTATTGACAAATGCAGTGGTAACCTTACTTATCACTCATGAAGTCATAAAAATGGGATTACTTTGTGAAAACTTTGCGCTGGCACAGGGTTATCTTAAAATGAGTATAGGATATGTAAACTTTCGTAACCTAAGTCAGAGTCCGCCCATCCATGACCCCAGCCACCCCCCTGTTTACCCCTGTGGAAGCAGACCTGCGACTACTAGCAGATAACCTAAAACAGCTAGTTGGAAATCGCCACCCCATTCTATTTGCAGCAGCCGAATATTTATTCGGAGCTGGGGGAAAGCGTATCAGACCAGCAATTGTCCTGCTAATTTCGCGGGCAACAATGTTAGAACAAGACATTACACCGCGTCATCGCCGCCTTGCTGAAATTACAGAAATGATTCACACAGCAAGCTTGGTACATGACGATGTGGTAGATGAATCAGATGTGCGGCGAGGCATTCCCACTGTTCATAATTTCTTTAAGAGTAACCGCATTGCCATCTTAGCAGGAGATTTTCTCTTTGCCCAATCGTCCTGGTATTTAGCAAACTTGGACAATTTGGAGGTGGTGAAACTGCTCTCAGAAGTCATTATGGATCTGGCTACTGGGGAGATTCAGCAGGGGCTGAATCGTTTTGATGCTGATATCTCTATTGAAACTTACATTGAGAAGAGTTATTACAAAACAGCTTCATTAATCGCCAACAGTTCTAAAGCTGCTGGGTTACTCAGTGAAGTCTCACGAGAAACTGTTGAGCATCTGTATAGCTATGGTCGTCATTTTGGTATAGCATTTCAAATTGTTGATGATATTCTAGATTTCACCAGTACAACAGATACCTTGGGTAAACCAGTAGGGTCGGATCTCAAAAGTGGTAATTTGACCGCACCTGTTTTGTTTGCTTTAGCCCAAAAGCAATCTTTGGAAGTGCTGATTAAACGAGAATTTGCTCAAGAAGGAGATTTAGAGCAAGCACTCGCACTGATTCAAGATAGTCAAGGTATACAGCAGGCGCGAGAGTTAGCTACTCACCATGCTAAGTTGGCAATTGAACATCTTGCAGTTCTCCCACCTTCAGAATCCCACCAGGCATTGATTAACATAGCTGAGTACACACTGAGTCGCCTCTATTAAATTAGTTCTCAGTTAGGAATTTGCAAATAAAAAACTTCCAACTTTTCTTGTGGGGCGGATATTTTGTCATTGGTGTCAACTTAACGTGAAAACAAGCCTAGAACTAGCTTTTAGATTGTCTCGTTCCCAGTCGGAGACTGGGAACGAGATTTGAAGAGGTTTTTAGTTTAAGTTGACACTAATGACTCTCGGTTCGCCCCATAAGTAGTAGTAATTTATTTTTTGCTAACCCCTTTGAAAGTGGGGATTTATTTGTAGGTATAAGATGTCTTACGGCTTTTGTAATACTCCGAAAACCTGAAATGATATATTGGGATATTTTATTCATTTGAAAATTCTTAAGTGTAAAACTCTGATACACTGGGAAATTAAAACTGAAAAATGTTCACTGATAACTGTTTTTTAACAAATTTTAGGTTTCACCGAAAGTTGAATCAGTCGCATAGTCTAAGAGAAAGAAAAAATTTCTTTTTTCACTGATTTAGAAAACTTTTTTCAAAGAATTTGAGATTTAAAATTTTGGATGTGGGGTTGTATCTAAAAAACTCCGCATCCAAATTTTTTCTATGCAATATCAGGGGGTATCTGTTTTGACGATCGCAGTTGTCGTAAGTGTTGCTGCATGAGTTTTTCTAGTTCAGTTCGCCGAACTTCAACGGTATGAGTGGTCTTACCCGGCGTCTCCAAAAAAACGATACTATCTACGGGTTCTAATGCCACCATTTGGAACAAAATATGGGTGACAGGAGTAATTTTAGCTAGCATTTGAGGGTCAAGCCCAGCAGGGGAAATTAGAGAGACATCCTGTATGGTAGGGAAAGCGTAAAGAACGCGCTTTTCCAATCCTGGATTAGCACGATTGCTCAACGTAGTTACAACCCAGCTCGACTCCGAATTTTGGAGAACATAGTACTGGGAGTAACGTAATTTTTGAGCGATCGCTCTAAGGACAGGAGCAATTGCTGCAACAAGATGTGGTGTTACCCCATCGTCGGGTGCATTGTCAATCAGCAATTGAATTTGTGCTTCTAAATCCATAATGACTTGTATACGGCTCCTGGGTAACGGCAATAACATCTATCAAGTGTGAACAATCCCATCAGAATTGGGAATAATAAAATCAGCCACATCCTCAATAGTAGGATTGGTCTGCGTTTAGCTTATACGTAAAACCAAAAAAGCCACTACCCACAGTCGTACAGGTTGTATTTAAGTAAGTTAGGGTCTTTTGAAAACCGAGACTATGAATTCAGCCGCAACCGCAACTATTCCATCTGCAACTATTCTGGGAGAAAATTCTACAGGCGTGGAGGTGATCTTTCAACTCCTGTCCAAGGAGTTTCAGCAGTCAACCAAAGCTTCGGAACAGAATTGCCACGATGTAGCAAGACGTATTACCACCGAAGTCTACCGGATTTGTCATGAGAGTAAACGTATTCAAGCTTCTGGATCTGTAGAAAGCTCGGCTATGACCCTGGCTCGGCATCGGCTGCAACAGTGTCTCAGGTACTATCAGTTGGGTTCAAATCGGGGCAGGGTCGAATTACACAGTACTCTGAGTGCAATTATTTATCGATATATTAATCCTCCTCAGAGGCAATTGAGCTATCAAGGGCGACTGACGATAATTGAAGATTTCCTCCAAAGTTTTTATCTAGAGGCGTTAAACGCTTTCCGGCGAGAAAATCAACTCGGTGCTACTTATCGCCCTCAAACGCTCTTGGAATTGTCCGAGTATATGGCATTTACTGAGCGCTACGGCAAGCGACGCATTCCCTTACCAGGCCGTCAGCAGCAGCTAATTATCCTGCGGGCACAAACTTTTTCCCAACAGCAGCCCCCAGAAACAAGTGTAGATATAGAACAAGCCGCAGAAGGTAGCAATAATGAAGGTGACGGTTCTTGGGAAGAACCAGCAGTTCACCAATTGCGCTCTACAATGGCAACGCAAGCCGAACCAGAACCCGAAGAAGACACCTTGCGCTCCGTTGTTGTTACAGAATTAATGAATTATCTCGAACAACGACAACAATCTGACTGCGCTGATTACTTTTCTCTCCGCCTCCAAGATTTATCAGCACAGGAGATTGAGTCGATTTTAGGTTTAACCCCTCGTCAGAGAGATTATTTGCAGCAGCGCTTTAAGTATCATTTGATTCGGTTTGCCCTGTTGCATCGTTGGGAATTAGTTCACGAGTGGCTGGAAGCTTCTCTGCACACCAATTTGGGCTTAACTCCTCAGCAATGGCAAGTATACACAGCACAGCTGGACAATAAGCAACGGTCTTTATTAGAGTTGAAGCAACAAGGACAAGCTGATGAAAAAATAGCAAAAACTTTAGGGCTGTCAATGGCACAACTGCAAAAACGATGGTTTAAGATTCTTGAGCAAGCTTGGGAAATTCGTAACTCATTAGTGTCCGGATCAGGTGCATCTACTCATGAATAGTGACTCAGAATCCTTACAACACCAGTGTCTCGATTGGTTATTGACAGATAATGTCAAAAATAACGAGCAATCTGTAGAATGTGAGGAAAATGACGGGGTAAAAAACCTCCTCAAGGAAGCCACTGTTTCAAAAAGCAGTGAGCCAAAATTGGGAGGAACGCCCCAGACCTTTCAACTGGGAGAAATTCCTACTGTGCAAGATCGTTTTCAAGCTGTCCTTAAGAGTCGGTTACAAATCCAAGCCCAAGACCACCCACCGTTGTTTCCCTGGGAAACACAATTAATCGATTATCCTGATTTTGTTGATGAGCCGTCAATGACACTCGTACCTACCTGGGGGTGGATGGTACAACAGTCGAAGTTGAACTTGCCGACTCGCTTACCGGAAAGAGTTTTCCAGCAATTGTTAGAACAGTGTCAGGCTTTGGTGACATCTTCAGTGCCGTTGGGGGCAAAATTAGTTCAAGTGGTGGAGAACTTTTTTCCCAACGAGTCTCAAGCACTAAACGATATAGCTGGATTAGTGCTAAGAAGCACCTATCGATCTGTAAATACTCTGGAGACAATGCCCACTATTCAGAGCGATTACTTAGATTTACAACCGCGTCAACAGATAGCTTTGTCGTTGCTAGCAGCTAAACAACTGCTGGAAAATTTGACTCTACCACTTTCAGCAACCAGTCCAGTGGTTGAAAGACAATGGCTAACCAGTGTTGGTGCTTTGAACATCAAAGTAGAGTACCAGTCTCTAGGTAAACTTACGAAGTTACTTGTTCAGGCTGAGTTACCCGTTAAAGGAACTTTAACGCTGCGGGGAAGTGGCACCTTAGCAATGGCAACATCTTCGACTTCAGAATACTTAAGTGTAGAGTTAAGCTGCGAGCAACTTAACCCAACTTATACCCTAGAAGTTGAGTTTCCAGAAATAGACCAACAGCCATTGTTGTTCGTCATTAATCCCACAATTTAGTTTAAATTACCACCGCTAGCACACTACGTCGATCAACGCCGACATATATTAAGAGGATTTTCCTAGTTTTGAAGCTCATCCTATTTTTCAACAAGCGGTCATTAGGGTATCTACGAGAAGCAGTTATTACAAAGACACAAGGACACGGAGAAATTTGATCATTTCTCCGTGTCTCCACGTCTCTTTCACCGTATCTTCTTGCTTCGCCGATCTATCATTTTTTGACACAGCAGTAGGGTAGCTAATTCTGTCCCCTGCATTGTGTTTTTTGCATCTACATCATTGCTTCCATTAGACTCAAATGTTTAACTTATCCAGGATGAATCGGTTTTGGCGTATCCCTGTAGGTAATTTCTGGCGGCAAAATCCGCAGGGGTCGCCTTTGATAGAAGTGGAAGATTCAATTTTATTGCGGGTGCTGGTGCTAGCGTTGGTTATTTTGGGAATTGTGGCGACGGATATTGCCGCTGAAACTTCATTTAGTTTTTGGGCGTTACCCCTAAGTGTAGTGGGTGCAATTTGGAGTTATTATCGTCGCCGCGATCGCAATGTTGCTGTTAAATTCTGCATCGCCATCGGAATGTTAGTAGCACTGGGGGCTTTCTTTGGGCGATTAGTGGGAGAGTTGAATGATACGCGGTTGGGTTTGGCAGAGTTATTAATTCAACTCCAGGTTTTACACAGCTTTGATACACCCCGCCGGAAAAATTTGGGCTATTCAATTGTTATAGGACTGATTTTATTGGGTGTGGCAGCAACGCTAAGTCAAACTTTAGCATTTGCACCTGTGCTGCTGTTATTTTTAGCGATCGCTTTACCAACTTTAGTATTAGATTACCGCTCACGCTTAGGTTTGCAGCCATTAAAAATAAAAAATGAAAAATTCAATCAGAAAAATTCCTCAACCCTTAATCTTAAATTTTTAATTCTGAATTTTTTGCTAATTGTCGGTCTAGGACTGGCAATTTTTGCTGTTTTACCCAGATTTCCCGGCTATCAATTACGAAATTTTCCTGTAAGTTCTGCTATTCAAGTCAAAGGTAATTTCACAGGACGTAGTATTATTAATCCCGGTTACGTCCGCCAAGGTAAAGGTGATAATCAAGGCAGTGGTAGCGGTGGTACAGGACAAAATCAAACTGGTGAACCAGGTAAATTAGATAATAACTTTTATTACGGTTTCAATAGCCAAATTAACCAAAACCTGCGGGGCGAGATGAAACCCAAGGTAGTGATGCGGGTGCGATCGCAAGCTGAGGGTTTCTGGCGAGTACTAGGATTTGACCGTTATACAGGTAAGGGATGGGAAGTTTCTCGGAATGAAGATGTCACAACTATCAAGCGATCACCTTGGTCTTACCAAATTTTCCTTTCCCCATCTGTACTCACTGGTAAAACTCAAGAGGTAGTACAAACTTATACAGTGGTGTCGGATTTACCTAACCTGATTCCAGCGATGACTTATCCCAAGGAAGTTTATTTTCCGACACCGATGATCGCTGTTGATAAAGAAGACGGATTGCGATCGCCCGTGGAATTATCAGAAGGACTCACCTACACAGTAGTTTCCGAAGTACCATACCGCGATCGCACTTTGTTAGGTGAAGCTTCTACTAAATATCCGCAACATATTAAAAAGTATTATCTGCAAATTCCTCCCGAAATTGCCGAAAAAGTCCGGCAACGTACCGAAGAAATTCTCGCTAACTACAATCAGGAAGGAGTCACAAAGTCTGTGAAAAGACTCGATTCACCTTATGAAAAGGCTCTCTACTTAGCTCAATATTTAAAGCAACGCTACTCTGTTCCCCAAAATCCCTTAGAACTGCCTTATTTGAGTGAAAAAGAAGACTTGGTAGAAACTTTTTTGTTTAAGCAAAAGGGGGGCTATCCAGACCACTTTTCAACAGTTCTCACGGTGATGTTGCGTTCCATTGGCATCCCAGCCCGGTTAGTAGCAGGGTTTAGTGCGGGAGAATTTAATCCATTTACAGGGTTATATGTTGTCCGTAATACTGACGCTTATGCGATGACGGAAGTGTATTTTCCTAGATATGGTTGGTTTGCCTTTGACCCCATTCCCAATCATCCTCTGATTCCCCCATCTATTGAAGATACTCAGACTTTTAGTGTGTTACGCCAGTTGTGGAACTGGGTTGCTGGCTGGTTGCCTTCTCCAGTGACAGGTTTATTGAATAATGTATTTGAGACAATATTTAGGTGGATAATTAGAGCGATCGCTTGGTTTTTAGCTTTATTTTCTCAAGGTTGGTTTGGTGTATTGACTGGCTTAATCTTGGCAACTATAGCAGCTTTCTTGGGTTGGCTGGGTTGGGGTCAGTGGCGAGAGTGGCGCAACCGTCGATGGTTAAAGAAATTGCCAGCAATGGAGAGCCTTTATCAACAAATGCTGCAATGGACAACCCAAAAAGGTTTAGGCAAACATCCAGCACAAACACCTTTAGAGTATGCCAGAGTTTCATATCAGCATCATGCCCCACCAACTGCTGAGGTAATAGATGAAATTTGTCAAGCCTATGTTGGCTGGCGTTATGGTGGTCATACGCCTAACTTGCAGCAACTGCGAGAAAGATGGCAAGGTTTGAAAAAAGCTGCTAAGTGATTCAAAATTTTGTTCACTTGTACCACGGCATGAATCAAAGATAGCGATCGCAATATTTCAATCGACGAATAAGTCAAAAATCCAGCCAGAATCAAGGTGTATAGCAGTAACTTTACCGTTTCCTCAAACAAAGTTGTTGGATAGGTACTGAGAAGTAAGTATGGCATTTCGCCACAGTTGTGTCAGTCTTTCGGAATTGCCCAGATAAAAGCTGAAGCTACTTGTCAAAATATTAAAGCCCACGAATAACGTCGGCACTGAAATTGTCAACTCAGTAAACAACGCTAAATGCACTGCATCAGGCTTGACAAAAATTGTAGAGATTTTGAGCAGGTTTACCGAATTAGCTGTTATTTTGGATTTCGTTTAACTTGGCACGCACTGCTCGAATATCCTGCCACATCAACCATTTCGGCGCACCTTGTTCCTTAGAAGGGTTACGCAGCAAGTAGGAAGGATGAAAAATTGGCATACATAAACGTCCTTCCCACTCCAACCACTGACCGCGAATTTTCGTAATCCCCCGCTTATCACCAGTGATTCCTTTGACAGCAGTTGCACCTGTTAGCAGAATTATTTTGGGGTCAACTAGGCGAATTTGTTCTAATAAATAGGGTAGACAAGCCGCAACTTCCACAGGAGTGGGAACTCTATTATCTGGTGGGCGACATTTGTTGATATTGCAAATATATACATCATGCTCAGTAGTTAGATTCACGGATGCCAAAATTTTCTCCAACAACTGCCCTGATCTGCCTACAAATGGTAAACCAGTTTCGTCCTCATTTTGACCGGGCGCTTCCCCTATAACCATAATTGGTGCTTTGAGATTACCACGTCCGACAACGGCATGGGTACGAGTGTCTCCCAATGGACAACGGTGGCAGCGATCGCAATGCTCTGTCAACTCCGTGATGCTGGAATAAGTTCCCGGAGCGATCGCAATTTTTGCATCTGTGGGAATTAGTTCTCGTTGGTTAAAGCTTGAGTCGTCGAAGAGGCTAAGTTGGGTTTCGCTGCTCATGAAAATCAGGATTTTGGCATCAGCGCCAGCTGTTATATCTGAGTTAAATACCGCTCTGGTTGGAGATTTATCAGAATAAATAGACTTTTGCTGAATACTTAATTATTTATACAAATCTTATTGTATCAGTTAATTTGAGACAAAATTCAGTCATGATAAAAGCAGTGCCGTCCTAAGATGCTGGGGAAAACTATGTCACATACCCCACTTTTTGCCGATCGCACCCATGCGGGTGAGGTATTGGCGCGAGTAATTCATGATGTTTTGACTCAGCAAGCTATTGATTCTGGGGTAAAGCCTGTACCAATTGTTTATGCTTTGCCCAGAGGGGGTATACCAGTAGCAGCACCAATAGCACGTCTTTTAAATTGTCCGTTGACAATCGTCGTAGCGAAAAAGATTAGCCATCCAGAAAACCCAGAGTTAGCAATTGGTGCAGTCACTACTTCGGGGAATGTTCTTTGGGCTGATCAAAAGCTATTTCGCCCTAAACATGATGCGCGGTGGCGGGAAGTAGCTTTAAATAAAGCGATAAACCTTGCTAAATCTCTTGAGGCTCAATTAATTCCTGCTTGTCCGCAGTTCAATGCAGAGGATGCCACACTTATCTTAGTTGATGATGGCATTGCTACAGGTATGACAATAGCGGTAGCGGCAACTGCCATCAAAGCGCTTTCTCCAGCAGCAGTTTGGCTATGTACTCCAGTAGCGCCACAAAAATTGCTACCCTGGTTGGAACAGTGGGGCGATCGCACAATAGTTTTGGAAACACCGGAACCCTTCTGGAGTGTGAGTAATTTTTACGCCCAATTTCCCCAAGTAGATACATTAGAAGTTCTTGTATATCTCCAGCAACACTAATAACTCCAAGAGATGTTATTGCTAGCGTTGCTAGTAACCATCTTTTAATGCTCGTTCAATGATCATTTGAATGTATGCAGTTTTACCATTAGTATACGCTTCGATGTCATTTGTGAACTTAAGAGCGAGTTCTCGTTTTAGACACCCATATCTTTGCGCTTCATTGGAATGTTTAAGAAGATAGTCTCGGAATAATAGGTGGAATTTGAGTGCCTCACTATCGCGTGGGCATACGTAAAGATGATGCCGTGCTTTGTTTGGTGGACAAACAAAGGCTTCCCGCCCTTTAATGCCTTTATCACCTTCATACACATACCCTAGAGTAGCGAGTCGCTCACTCACCTTTGGGATTTGGGCAGATGTCTCTACTACCACGTCCATATCGATAATTGGCTTTGCTGGGAGTCCAGGTACAGAGGTGCTGCCTACGTGTTCAATGGCCAATGCCAAGTCACCAAGAACCTCGGCTACAGTAACCCGTAGTTTCCCAAAGAGAATTGCCCAGTGGGTATCGTAGTCAAAGATGATGATTTGCTCAGGCAAGAGATTTAATTCCCTCATAACATTATGTAACAACATTCAATACCTTAGCCAATTTACGCTGTGCATTAATCACATCTTTCTTCATAAAAGAGAGAAAAACTAAGAAGCAAACATAGCATAGGTTTGGAGAATTAATGCGTAGTAGTCAAAAGTTGAGATTAGCCAATCTAGCTCAAATACTTGACCTGTCCATCATATCAAGTTTAACTATTTGGAGATGTTTTCGGTTGGTATTCCATAGCTTTGGCATAATCACCCAAGGCTTCATAAGCAGCTTTCAGACGAGCAAGAGTTTGTTCTTCACTGCGACGATCTTTGATATTCCTAGCTAAGAGCAAACGTTCTTTATAATATACAATTGCTTTGTTATAGTCACCCAAAGCTTCACAAGCAATTACTAAACTACCTAAAGACTGTTCCTCGCTACGCTGGTCTTGAATTTCTTTGGCCAATTGCAACCGCTCTTCATTATACTGAATGGCTTTGGCATAATCACCTAATGTATAACAAGCATGGCCCAGATTCTTTAGCACCTGAGAAGCACTGCGAACATGTTTTAAGGAGCGTGCTATAACTACACATTGCTCATAATAGGCGATCGCTTTTGGGTAATTGTCCAAAGCATACCAAGCATTACCTAAATTCTTGAGTACCTGTTCCTCGCCCCAATTATCTTTAAGTTCCCGCACAATTTCTAGGCTTTGCTGCTGATACTCAATTGCCTGCATAAAGTTGCCCCAAGCTTTATACACCAATCCCAAATTATTCAGTGCTGCTACTTGACTGCGTTTGTCTTGCAGTTGCTGCGTTATTTTCAAACACTTTTCCAGAAACTCAATTGCCTTTTTATGGTCATTTAGGTGACGGTATGCATTGCCTAAATGGGAAAGTGCTTGCATCTGCACTGCTAAATCTGAGATGTTCTTGAGCAAAGACAAACACTCTTGGGAGTAAGAGATAGCACCTTTATAGTCTCCAGCGCTGTAAGTTACCAATCCTAAAAAAGAAAGTACCTGTGCCTGTTTTTGCAAATCTCCAACAGCCTGAAACAGCCCCAAGGATTGTTGTAAAGATTTCATCGCTGCTATTAATTCACCAGCTTGCTGCTGTTGAATTCCTTGCCGTAGTAGCTTGGATGCTTCCGATGAATGGTCATCACTTTCCTGTGGAGGTAGTATTTCTGCTTGTGAACCAGAGTCAAATTCATGGGTAATTGTATTACGCTTCACTGGTTTTAGGTATGTTATGGGTAATTGCAGGAGAACTGTATTTTTCGACTTATTCCATTCGCCTTTAGGCATCAACCCCTTCCTGTTAAGTCTGGTAATAAATCTAGTGTTCCCAAAAAACAGGATGTATCTTTCATCAGACTGGTTTCTCACAGCCTAATACCAATTTGAAAAAAAAATGCGACAGATGGATTCACAGAACATAGGCACAAAAGGCAATTCCCAATTCAAAATCTAAAATCTAAAATGGTATAAGTTTAGCGATGGTGAAAGTTTATCAATGAAGCGATCGCTAGTAAAAATATTTTTTCATGGCAATATACCACTAGAACTTTGAGCCTAGTAATCTAAGTTTCACGACTTTAATTGCTTCTCTCCTTCAATTTCGACTCTAGGAGTCGATACTGGGGCAAGCTTTCATAGCAACAATCTTATTTAACAGTTCTATTATCAACATCTACGTTGTATGGTGCAGGATCTCTCGCACCTCCATTAAAATTTTTCCTAGCATGTTTTTACCACTACCATCGGCTCCGCAACCCCAATAAAAATCGATGGGCGAGTTTTCAACAATTTCTGCATTTTCTGTGGAAAGTTAAGATATCCCTGATATCTGTATGAGTTTTAAATTTACACAGCACAGCTTGCCGCATAATATCGTCTTTAACTTGTTCCCAATCTTGACGTAGGGGACGGGTTCTTTCACGCCCCATTTTTGCAGCATCTTTAGGTGTTTTAACTAGGCGAATTTGTTCTACATGAGATGTACCCACAAACTTTTGCGCTTGAAAGTAGTGTTCGCTAGTTGACCAATACAATCCATCTAATTCAAAGCCGTGGGGCGAAAAGTTAGAGAAACAGCCATATTCTTCACGAATGCTATAAAAGTAGATTGTCATAGAAATTGACACTAGTTTTAATTTATTGAGTTTGTGAGTTGTTTATAAAACAGATGACTTGTTTTCTGCTGCTTCAATAAACGCCTCAAATTCACCATTAGGCGTCCATTGAATAGCCCCATCTCGTCCTGTGAAGAATAGTTTGGTTTTGCTTTGATTCAGTTCGGATAAAGTTTTTGGATCAAAATTGGCAGAAGAAGCGATCGCTACTTGTGGTTGCAGAGCAATAACTAAATCTTTCAATGATTCCGGGGCACACCAAAGCACTTGTGGGCGAGGCAAACTTCCATTTTTAACTAGTTGTTGTACCTCTTTCGATTTAACATTACCTACTAACAACCAATTTTGATCTAAAATTTGTAACTGTAAGATAGGTAATTGGTCGTTGATTAATTGCGCTACTATCGAACCAGCTTTTACAGATTGACCAACTGCCAAAGATTGATAAATTCCTTGATGTTTTTGTAGTTCCTGTTGAATTGCCTGAGTCGTAATAGAATTATCTGTTTTGGGGGAATATTCATAAAAACTATTGATTAGTAAACGTTGCATTAATTCAAACCAAGCATTACTTTCATTACCTTGAAAATCAGTTGCGATCGCCCAATTGATTTGATTTACACCCTGCTGTTGCAAAAACGGTAGGATTGTGAAGCGTCCTGTACCTTCATCACCACTATTAATTACAGTTACAGTCCCTCGATCTTGAACAACTACAATTGGTTCCGTACCAGATTCTAATACCGTTATCCTAAACAATGTATTTGTAGAATGCCAAAGTGGAATGAATACCAAACCAATCGCAATTACATTAGCAAACCACCACCACCGCTGCCACCAAGGCACTAGCCAAACCAATATAATCAGTACATAAATCGCCAGAAGCTGCCAAGTGGATATGCTGCCTACAGCCACAGAATTTCCTGGTAGCTTGCTAAAAAATTCCACTAGTTTAATTAGCCAATCAGTAGGGTAATGTAACACTCCAGCTAAAAAGCTTCCTGCCTCAGTCCAAATTAAACCTACTAAAGCACTGATGATTCCACCTATACTAATAATTGAAATTAATGGAGTACTAACCACATTCAGCAATAAACTATAAGATGGTACAACTCCAAAGACAAAAAGTTGCACAGGTAAAGTCCAAATAGTAGCAGCTAGGGGAACGGCAATCAAAGAAGCGATCACAGGTGGTAACCATGCTAGGCGGTTGACTAATGCGGGTACTGTTACGACTAATCCTAATGTCGCTAAAAAACTCAGTTGAAAACCTAAATCCCAAATCCATAGAGGATTAAACACTAATAACAGGGTTGCCGCTAATATCAGCGAACCCAACTGTTTTACCTTCCTTTTTAATAGCAAACCAACTAATGCTGCAAAACCCATAATTACGGCTCTGAGAACCGCAGGTTGAAAACCTGTTAAACTCAGAAAAATGATTAAAGCTAAAAAACCAAGGGTAAATTGCGTTCCTTTTTTTGTCCGCCTCGTTAACTGTAAAATTACACTCAAAATCAAAGAAGTTTGGAACCCAGAAGCTGCTAAAGCATGAGCTAATCCGGCTTGTACAAATAAGTCGCGGATATCGTAGGGTAAATCAACAGCTTTGCTACCTAAAACCATTGCGCTGACAAGAGGCCCTTCAGGAATACCCAACCAACGAACTTGCGATCGCACAATTCGCTCCCGAATTTGCCACCACCCCCATTTCCGTTCCTGATCCAAAACATTTATTTGTCGCCCAATTAGACCAGCAAACGTTCCTTCTTGCTTGAGAAACTTCTGAAAATCAAAACCACCAGGATTGGAAGCCGCCTTTGGTTTGTACAAAATCCCAGTTACAGCAATTTCTTGACTAGGGTATAATCCAGTAGCCTGAAGTATAGGCACTGTCACATACAATTTGCCTGTAACCCCTTTTGGAACACCTGCTGAACCTTTATCATTTTTGACCTCATCTAACTGAGTCGTTTCCAGCCAAAATTGTCCCCGTTGACTGCGAGTCAAGCGGGGATTACTCGCCACTTTACCGCGAACAATCACAAGTTGTTCTTGATTATTGCTACTTCCAGGCGGGACGAATTGACTAATATCTTTTGCACCTGGTTGCGGTACTCGCCATTGAAAATATAGAGTTGCCAATAATCCTACCAAGCCAGCAGCTAGCCATATTCGAGGATGGGGATTAGTTTGCCAAGTGTTAGGCACTGTCTTATTTTTGCTTCCAGCATTTTCTGGTTTTTGAGCAAATTGCCGTAGCGTTGAGCGTCTTCTAAAAATAATTGCTCCCAGTATCCCCACAACCAAAATCCACACACCACCCCAAGGAACTGCTGTAAACAGCAACCCAAAAATATAGCCAAGACAAATAATTACACCACTGGTTTGAATCATAAGATTTTTGTAAAAGCACCTGGAAACCGGAATTTACAGCTCACTTAATTAAATATAGATAGGGTAGCAATGTGGTGAAGTATAGTCCATCAAGTTTATACAAACAAAGCCCGCACAGGCGGGCCTTATCCTTGTAGCTTTAATATTCTAGACTCAAGATTTAACGGGATTTCTGACCTTTAGCAACAGCCACATCATCAAAGATATACCTAGCTTAAAGAATGCAAAAATCAGGGGTTTAACCTGCCTCCGCAGGTTTTGTCTGTGTAGCCGCGACTTCTAGTCGCCCAGGCATGATTTCGAGCAACGGAAAACCCAACTTCTCCCTTTGCTCAACATATAAATGAGCCACCTTCCTAGCCAAATGCCGAATCCTGGCAATATAACGAGTTCTCTCCGTCACCGAAATCACACCTCTAGCATCCAGCAGATTAAACGTGTGCGAACACTTCATTACATAATCTAAGCTAGGCAAGACCAATCCTCGCTCCGTCAATTGGGTAGCTTCCTGCTCGTATAAGTTAAATAGTGTCAGTAGCAACTCAGGATTTGAAGCTTCAAAGTTATATGTACACTGCTCAATCTCACTTTGCAGGAAAACATCTCCATAAGTAATATTGTCTGTCCACTGGATCTTTGTAAATGCTTCTACCTGCTGGAGATACATTGTCAACCGCTCTAACCCGTATGTAATCTCAATCGATACCGGACGGCAATCAATTCCTCCACACTGTTGGAAGTAAGTAAATTGAGTAACTTCCATCCCATCTAACCATACTTCCCATCCAGTTCCCCAAGCTCCCACCGTCGCATCTTCCCAGTTATCCTCTACAAACCGAATATCGTGGTCTTCAGGACGAATGCCTAAAGCCCTTAACGAATCAAGATAAATCTCCTGGATATTATCTGGCGACGGTTTGATCAGAACTTGGTACTGATAATAGTGTTGGAAGCGATTGGGGTTTTCGCCGTACCGTCCATCTGTAGGACGACGGCATGGTTCAACATATACTACAGACCACGGTTCCGGCCCCAATGCTCTTAAAAATGTCTGGGGATTCTTAGTACCAGCCCCCTTCTCAATATCGTAGGGCTGGGCAATAAGACAACCGCGATCGCCCCAGAACTGATGCAATAAAGCTATTACCGACTGAAAATTCACGCTTCACCCATCCTTAGTCAACACAGTGCATAAACCATTGTTGCCTACAACCCAGCACTGTGGTCAGTTTCAGGCGACTCCAAAGCCATTCCAAATTAATTTGGAAAAAGTAGTTGACACAAAGAGATAG
>NZ_JABXKQ010000157.1 GCF_017114945.1 Nostoc sp. JL34 | reverse complement strand
TTGAATACCCCATTTTCAACCCTAAACTGTTTCAATGCACCTAATTTCTGTTGATTCTACTTGCTCGTCTAAAAGATATCAAATGGGTTCTATAAGTTTCGGAATGGAATTTATGAATATTGGGTGTGGGATAGCACCTTAGATAATCCGCAGTCTGGAACTTTAGAGGTGTATAAAAACAAGCGTATCTTGATGAACCAAGCTTGTACGAAAAGTTGAATCCTAAGCGCGGATGTTAGCACTTTTTGGAAACCCAGCTAGTAGTCTGTCATAATTCATTTTGACGGTTAAAGAGACGCGATAAATTGCCGTCTCTACAGGAAATTTATCCATCAATTATTTATTGACACAGTACTAGGGCAAATACGTTATCGCTAAAACCCTCTTAGTCAGCCAGTTTTTTCTGAAATTCATAACACCTTCTAGAAATCGTATTCACCCGATCAAACTCAAAGGATATGGAAGTGGACACTCAACACTATGACGATATTATTATCGGCGGCGGCAAAGCGGGTAAAACACTAGCACCAGCGCTAGTTGCTGACGGACGTAAAACCGCTCTAGTTGAACGCAGTTTAAACATGATTGGTGGCGGATGCATCAATATCGCCTGCATTCCTACTAAAACGATGGTGGCGAGTGCCAATGTAGCAAACACAGTGCGAAACAGTGCCGCTTATGGTGTTAAAAGCAACACACCCATTGTTAATTTAGCAGAGGTGATCCAACGAAAACGATCGGTTGTGCAATCTGCGCGTGAAATGAACTTGCACAATCTAGAAAAGGCTCTGGATAACAACTTGATTATTGGCGAAGCAAAGTTTGTTGCTCCCAAAACGATCGCAGTAACGATGGCTGACGGGAACAATCGCTTACTTACCGCCGAACGCTTATTTATTAATACAGGCACACGACCGTTAATTCCATCCATTCCCGGACTCACAGAAGTTGAGTTTTTAACGAGTGAGTCGATTATGGAGCTAGAATACTTGCCTGAACACCTGATCGTTCTCGGTAGTGGCTATATTGGTTTAGAGTTTGCCCAGATGTTTCGGCGCTTTGGCTCTCGCGTTACTGTCATTGGACAAAGTGAGCAAATCCTGTCACAGCAAGATCCAGATATAGCGATCGCAGTTCAAACACTGTTAGAACAAGATGGTATTGAATTCTTGTTGAAGGCGAAGGTGTTGAAGATTGATCGCACTGGCAATGAAACCATCCTGCAAATCCAAGTTGCCGATCGCTCCCTCAGCCTCCAGGGTTCGCATTTGCTCGTCGCCGTTGGTCGTGCGCCCAATACCGAGAGCTTAAATTTAGCTGCTGCTGGTGTGGCAACCGATACACGCGGATTTATTCAAGTCAACGATCGCCTGGAGACAAATGTACCCGGAATTTGGGCGTTAGGCGATATCAATGGGGGGCCGCAATACACCCATATATCCCTTGATGATTATCGCATTGTCAAAGCTAATTTAATTGATGGGGGCGATCGCAGTACAAGCGATCGCTTAGTGCCATCCTGTTTGTTCATCGATCCAGAACTGGCTCATGTGGGTTTAACCGAAACTGAAGCACAGCAACAAGGATATCCCATCCGCGTGGCGAAGGTTGATGCGTCAGCTGTTCCCAGAGCAAGAACACTCGGTCAAACCGATGGACTGCTGAAGGCGATCGTGGATACAGAGACAGGTCGAATTCTAGGGTGTTCCCTGTTGTGTCATGAAGCAGGTGAAGTGATTTCGACGGTGCAGATGGTGATGCAAGCTCAGATGCCCTACACCGTTCTGCGCGATGGTATTTTGACTCATCCCACGATGACTGAAGGGTTAAATATATTGTTTTCTAAGTTATAAGGAGACAGCAAGCGCAGACCCAAGGACTTATAAGCTGTTACGCATAGAACTTGCATTATCAGGGCGGGCAAGATGCCATAGGTGTCAAGTTAAGCTCAAACTTCCTATGTCAATAAGCATTTATGCTTAACAATTTGGTTTGAAAGGGACAAAAAACGAACTTTTTCAGGGACTATTAATGCTTTGTTTATTAGCATCACTCCCAGCTTGCGTATAAAAGTCAGAAAAAAGTTCACCTTTATACTTCGTTCCTAACAAAACCTATCGTTGACAAATGGGTTTTAACCTTAAGTTGACACTAATGGCAAGATGCCCACCCCACAATCAATCATATTGGAACAGGTAGATGAAACTAAAAGATAAAATTGCACTGGTTACAGGGAGTAGTCAAGGGATAGGACAGGCGATCGCAATTCGTCTAGCACAGGAAGGAGCAAGTATTGTTATCAACTACCGCTCTCATCCTGAAGGTGCAGAAGAAACCTTGTCGAAGGTAAAAGCCGCTGGTGGTCAGTGCCATATAGTAGATGGGTTTACAATTCAAGGAGATACAGGTAAGGTTGCCGATGTGCAGCGCATGATTGCAGACAGTATTTCCCACTTTGGCAAGCTAGATATTTTGGTTAACAATGCAGGCATTGAAAAAAACGCCGATTTTTGGGATGTGACTGAAGCCGATTACGATGCTGTCATGAATGTGAATCTCAAAGGAATATTCTTTGCCACACAAGCATTTGTGCAACACCTACTAGAAAGAAAGCAACCTGGCAAGATTATTAATATTAGTTCCGTACACGAAGAATTACCTTTTCCGCACTTTGCTGCTTACTGTGCTAGCAAAGGTGGCTTGAAAATGCTCACCCGTAATTTGGCTGTAGAACTGGCTCCTCATGGCATTAATATTAATAATGTTGCGCCAGGGGCAATTGAAACTCCCATAAATACTAAACTTTTAAACGATCCACAGAAGTTAGGGGCGCTCCTGAAAAACATTCCTTTGGGAAGATTGGGACAACCAGGAGATGTTGCATCTATAGTTGCATTTCTCGCATCTTCTGAGTCAGATTATGTAACAGGTACAACATTTTTTGTTGACGGTGGGTTGCTCTGGAATTATCAAGAGCAATAGAGTGTTGGGAAGTGTGGGAAGTGTGGGAAGTGTGGGAAGCTTTTTTATAGTCCCCAGTCCCCAGTCCCCAATCCCCATTCCCATTTTGAATTCGGAGCGAAGCGACGTGACTCCAGAAGAAGTAAGATTGCAGCAGGATCGAGAACGTGTTGCCTACTGGAAACGCTGGGGGCCTTATCTCAGCGATCGCCAATGGGGAACGGTACGGGAGGATTACAGCCGAGACGGTTCTGCTTGGGATTATTTTCCTCACGATCATGCCCGATCGCGTGTTTATCGTTGGGGCGAAGATGGCATTGCTGGTATTTCCGATAGTCGCCAACGTTTGTGTTTTGCGATCGCCCTGTGGAATGGCAACGATCCCATTCTCAAAGAACGACTGTTTGGGCTAACGGGCACAGAAGGTAATCACGGTGAAGATGTTAAAGAGTATTACTTTTATCTTGACAATACGCCCACCCATTCCTACATGAAATGCTTGTACAAGTATCCTCAACAAGCATTTCCCTACATGCAACTGTTAGAAGAAAATCGACGCAGAAGCAAATTTGAGCCGGAGTTTGAGCTACTTGATACGGGGATCTTTGCCGAGAACCGTTATTTTGACGTTTTTATCGAGTATGCCAAAGCCACACCGGAAGATATTTTAATTCAAATTGCGATCGCTAATCGCAGTTCAGAAGCCAGCACACTCCACCTACTGCCAACACTCTGGTTTCGGAATATCTGGGCTTGGAATCCCGAAATTGAGAAACCTTTTATGAAAGTGGTTAGCTCAGATTCCAACTTCAGTTTAATTGAAGCCGAGAATTCTCACCTAGGAACTCGCTGGCTTTACTGCCAAGGAGATACAGAACTCCTGTTTACGGACAACGAAACCAATTACGAACGATTATTTGGTTCCAGCAATGATTCACCTTATGTCAAAGATGGCATTAATGAGTATGTTGTGAATGGGAAAACAGCAGCCGTCAATCCCAAACGTATAGGCACAAAGTTTGCCTCTCACTACAAATTAACCATCAATCCAGGTGAAACTAAAGTTGTGCGCTTGCGGTTGAGTGATGTGCAAACACTTACAGAGCCTTTTGGCAAAGATTTTGACACAATTTTCCAGACACGCATTGCTGAAGCTGATGAATTTTATCAGGGCATTTCTCCCTTTCCCGTGTCAGAAGATGAGCGCAATATTCAACGTCAAGCCTTTGCCGGCTTGCTATGGAGCAAGCAGTATTATAACTATGTCGTCCATGACTGGCTCAAGGGCGATCCCCAACAACCACCACCTCCACCGGAAAGAAAGGCTGGACGCAACCATGAGTGGATTTCTCTATTTAGCGAAGATATTCTCTCGATGCCAGACAAGTGGGAATACCCTTGGTTTGCTGCTTGGGATCTAGCATTTCACCTGATTCCTTTAGCTGTCATTGATCCAAATTTTGCCAAGTTGCAGCTTGACCGCCTGACGCGAGAATGGTATATGCAGCCCAATGGTCAATTACCTGCTTACGAATGGGCATTTGGTGATGTTAATCCACCCGTGCAGGCGTGGGCAGCTTTACGCGTTTATCAAATCGAGCAGAAGTCTTACGGAAAAGCCGATCGCGCTTTTTTAGAAAAGGTCTTTCACAAGCTGTTGCTGAATTTTACTTGGTGGGTAAATCGCAAAGATGTAGAAGGTAAAAACGTCTTTCAGGGCGGGTTTTTGGGACTGGACAATATAGGGGTATTTGACCGCAGCAAGGAACTACCCACAGGCGGACATCTCAATCAAGCAGATGGTACAAGCTGGATGGGAATGTACTGTTTAAATATGCTAGCGATCGCCCTGGAACTCGCGAAAGAAGATTCTACCTACGAAGACATTGCCAGCAAGTTCTTCGAGCATTTTCTCTACATTGCCGATGCCATTGACGGCATTGGGAATGCAGATATTTCGCTCTGGAATGAAGAAGAGGGCTTTTACTACGATGCGCTGCATTTACCCGATGGACGGCAATTTCCCGTCAAAGTGCGCTCAATGGTTGGGTTAATTCCCCTTTACGCTGTCACAGTGCTGGAATTAGAAACTTTAGAGCGTTTTCCCGGCTTCAAGCGTCGGATGGAATGGTTCATTCGCAATCGCCCAGATTTAAAAGATAATGTCGCCTGTATGGAAACACCGGGGGTAGGTGCGAGAAGGCTATTAGCGATCGCTTACAAGACAAAGTTACAACGCATTCTGCAACGGATGCTCGATGAGAATGAATTCTTAAGTGATTACGGAATTCGCGCTATTTCCAAGCATCACCTCAAAGATCCTTATATATTACATCAAGGCGAACATGATTACTGCGTTCGTTACGAACCCGCCGAATCTACCACAAGTTTGTTTGGCGGTAACTCTAACTGGCGCGGCCCGATTTGGTTCCCGGTAAACTACTTAATTATTGAATCACTGTGGAGGTTTTATGATTACTTCGGAGATAGCTTGAAGGTGGAATATCCCACAGATTCGGGGCAAGAAATGACATTAAAGGAAATAGCGATCGCCCTTTCTCATCGCCTAGTTGCGATCTTTGAGCAAGATCCTGCCGGTCGTCGCCCGGTATATGGCGGTCTGGAAATATTTCAATCCGATCCCCATTGGCGCAATTATATTTTGTTCCATGAATACTTTCATGGAGATAACGGGGCGGGTATTGGAGCCAGTCATCAAACAGGCTGGACAGGATTAGTCGCCGCCTTAATTCTCCAAAATGCTGAACACCGAGCGCAAGAGCAGCATGGAAACATTTAGAAAGCATTTACCAGAATACTTAATGGAAGCAGCACAGCTAGCATTATTTCTGATTGCTGCGGGAGTATTCACCTGTGTATTTCAGTATCCTGGTTCCCCGATTCATCAAGCAATTCCCAATGGCAATTTGCGCCGATTTTTAATTGGTGTAGTTATGGGAATAACGGCAATTACCCTGATTTATTCGCCTTGGGGTAAGCAATCCGGCGCACACATGAATCCTGCTGTCACGCTCACATTCTATCGTCTGGGAAAAGTCAAACGTCAGGATGCTATTTTTTACATTATGTTTCAATGTTTGGGCGGTTTGTTTGGGGTTTATTTGGTGGCATTATTGCTGGGTCAGGTGTTCACCAAAGTGCCTGTGAACTATATCGTCACTGTGCCAGGAAAATCAGGGTGGGTTGTGGCTGTATTGGGCGAACTAGTCATTGCATTTGTAATGATGATGATCGTGCTGCTAAGTAGTAACAATCAGAAACTCAGTCGCTTTACAGGGCTATTTGCCGGATTTCTGGTAATGCTTTACGTTTTTTTTGAAGCTCCTCTATCTGGCTTTGGCATGAACCCTGCCCGCAGCCTTGCTTCTGCTTTACCTGCCCACATTTGGACAGCATTTTGGCTATATGTAATTGTGCCACCTGCGGGGATGTTGCTGGCATCAAGAGTATATCAATATCTATTTGGCAAACGCGCCGTCAAGTGTGCCAAATTGCATCACAACAATCATAAACGCTGTATTTTTCGCTGTGACTACAATCGTCACGGCAAAATCGATTTGAGTGACTCTCTGCCAATTCCAGGAGAATAATTGGTCACAATTATTCCTCAATTATTTGTGGAATTAATCTAAAATCCAAAATCTAAAATCTAAAATCCAAAATTGTCTGACAATGAACACTCATTATGATGTGATTATCATCGGCACTGGGGCGGGTGGAGGCACTTTAGCCTATCATCTTGCACCCAGTGGCAAGAAAATTTTAATTTTGGAACGAGGTAAATTTTTACCGCGAGAAAAGGAAAACTGGAGTTGACCTTGGGCCTGCTGGCGTTTCGCCACCCATTTTTGCTCAGGCATCTGCCGAAATCCTTGCACCGAAGGTCAAGACTGATGTCGATACTATGGAGTTGACGCTGACGAGAAGGAAATATGACATGAGACCAATTACTGAGGAAGTGATTAGCGCTCAACAAAAGGTTGCGGATCTTCTATATGAACTGAAAGTTGTGCCAAAACAAGTCGATGTTAAAGGAGCAACCTTAACTGCTCAGCAGTATGCAGCGATTACACCGGATGCCCTTAGGAATAGGGCTTAACTTTTGAATCAGCAAGCTTGCTACAAAACCAGACGTGATGCCTGCGACGGTAAACTACGCAATTACCTTATAATTATTAGCTAGACTAAATATTAGTTGCTCTAATATTTAGTAGAATATAATAGATAGAATTGCCCTAATGAAAATTTGGAATAGACAACTAGGCGATCGCGTAAGTAATATCATTTACCAATATTTACCCGCCTTTCGCTGGCGTAATTTTCGCCTATTTTTTGGGGGACAGTTACTATCAATGTCTGGGACATTTATGACCCAGCAATTAACTATTCCTTGGCTGGTATACGATTTAACTAAGTCGGCTTGGTTGTTGGGAGTTGCAGGCTTTGTACAATTTTTACCGACGTTATTAGTGATTCCGTTTTCGGGCGTATTGTCTGATCGCTGGAGTCGTCGTGATTTGTTAATGGTGGTGCAGATATTGGGAATTAGCGTTTCCCTGACATTAACGATTCTTACCTTTAGGAATTCGATGACGTTTCCCATCCTATTGGTACTGAGTGTTCTCAATGGTTTTCTCAAGGGATTAGATATGCCCGTGCGTCATACAATCGTCACCGAAACCGTAGATGATCGCGCTGATTGGAGTAATGCGATCGCTTTGAATTCAGTGATGTTAAGTTCCTCGCTGGTATTGGGGCCTGCTATGGGCGGGATTTTAATTGCGACGCTAGGGGTGAAATATTGTTTTCTCTACGATACCCTCAGCTATATCCCTGCCATTTTTACCCTGCTTGCAATGCGGCTGAAAGTCCGATCCACGCAGATCCTGACGAGCCTTAGTGATACTTTGCATAAATTGCGGGAGGGCTTTGAATATGTCTCCAATTTCCAGCCGATTAGAGCAATTTTATTAATATTGGCGCTACAAGGTTTAGTCGGGATGTCTCATGTCGCGCTCATGCCCCTCTTCGCGGCTAAGATTTTAAATGGGGATGCAACTACGATGGCTCACTTGAGCACCTCAGCGCCCATTGGCTCGTTGTTTGCTTGTTTGTATCTCAGTATCAGGCGAGGGATTGCGGGCTTAGAGCGTTTGATTGTAGTCGCTCAAGTCTTGATTGGGATAAGTCTGATCTCCTTCTCACTATCGCGTCAAGTTGGATTATCCATAATCATACTGGTGTTTACAGGCTGCTTTTCCATCCTCCTGATTACCAGTAGTAATATGATTATTCAAACCCTAGTTGCCGAGGATAAGCGCGGACGGGTGATGAGTTTTTATGCCCTAGCAATGGTGGGTATGATGCCCTTTGGGAATCTGTTAGCTGGAACTTTGGCACATAATTTTGGTGCGACTAATGCCTTGATTGTCTGTGGCAGTCTAAATATCTTAGGTGCGGTATGGTTCTCTGCACAATTGCCAGCAGTGAGCCGTTGGATTGATCGCTAAAGCTGTACTAAACAAGCTCCCAAGCTCCTGCTTTTTGTCAAAATGAGCAACAGAGATATTTTTGCAGTCAGGAGAATTTCAACCCTTTACCTGCTCTATCTCTACACCCGTTCCTTGGTCTAGTTCTATGAACTTTGGCCCGGCGATCAGAACTACAATCATCATTAAAATACTCGTCACCATGATGATGCTCACCACGCTGGGATCTTCAAAATTACTTGTAGCTACTAATAATGCTGCGGCAAAATTACGTTGAGCTGTTCCTACTCCTAGCACTCGTTGAGTATCGATACCAGGGCCGCCCAAAAGATAACCGACGGTAAAGGAGAAGACTATGAAAACGGCACAAACTAAAATTGCACCTGTTTGTAATAAGCCAATGATATCGTTAGTGTGAACTATCAGCCTGACAACCAGACCTAAAAGCAATCCAGCATTAGATAATTTGAACAAAATAGGTTGGATAATGGGGGCGATCGCACTCAATTTTGCTTTGATGAATAACCCAATGATCAATGGGCTGACCATCATTAACAATAAGGGTTTGGCAATGTCCCAGGAGTTAATTTGCACACCTTCTACCACTAAGGGCAGTACAACCGGCATATAAAAAATTGTGCCCAGCATTAGCAACATCATTAATCCCACTGAGAAAGCGATATTGCCTTTGACTATGTGGGCAAGTTTTGGTAGTGCTGGAGGCCCTGATGCTACTGCCATGATCAGTAAGCCATCTCTTAGTGGTTCACTTAAATGTACTACTTGTAGTAACAAATATACAAAAAGCGGCACTAGCACAAAATTTGTTAGCAGCGATGATATGACTAAGCGGAGGTTGCGGAGTGGTTCCCAAATCTGTTGTACAGTTAGACTTAACCCTGCACCCAGCATGGTGAACACGATAAATGTGAAAAGTGCGAATTTGTCGATTAGTGACAAGATTTCATTCATGATTTTTTATCTCATGCAGAGGGGAGCAGGGGAGCAGGGGAGCAGGGGAGCAGGGGGGGATGAGGAATAAATTACCCCAGTCCCCAGTCCCCAATCCTCAGTCCCTATTACTTCAATTCCAGGGTGACTTGCTGTAAGTTGCCGGTGAATGCAAAGGGTGTTTGGTAAGTATTTACCACAGGTGTGCCAGTATCTTGACCAACATCAAAGGTTTCATCTAAACCAAATCGGTAGCCTACGGTTTTATCAATGCGACCTTCGGCAACCTGTTGATCGTTGATCGAAAGCTTACCAGTACCGCCTGCTCCCGGAGCGCCACCGTCATAAGTAAAGTCAAATTTGATTTGGGATTTGCCGATCGCAATTGGTTGGGAAGATTGAATGATTGTGCGATCGCTATTTAAGAAGTTGTAAGCAAAGGTGGGTTTACCTTCTTTCAAAAATAAACTCCAACCCGCAAAACGTCCGCCTTGGGTGACTAAAACGCCTTCAGTACCAGATGAAGCAGCATCCACATCGGCAGTGATGCTAAAAGAGCGATTCTTAATATTGGGAGCGCTGCCTTCGGGAATCCCTGCAACAGATGTGGAATAAGTAAAGCTATTGCGTTCTGTGGTTAGGTTAGAACGGATTTTGACATCAAACCGTTGAAGTAAGCGATCATCCAAGGGCAGAACTTTGTATTTCTCTGCTTCCTTCAGAAATAGATTTTGTAGTTGCGCTAACTTGTCAGGGTTCTGCTTGGCTAAATCGTTGGCTTCACTGAAGTCTTTGGTAATATCGTATAGTTCCCAATTATCTTCATCGAAGGTGGTTTTGGAGACACGCTCCCAAGGTAAGCGTCCATGACGGGCGGCTGCTACCCAACCTCGATCGTAAATACCACGATTGCCAAACATCTCAAAATACTGGGTTTTGTGATTAGATGGTACGGCAGAATTATCAAAGCTATAAACAAGGCTAGTACCTTCGATGGGTTGTTGTTTTACACCGTTGACTACCTCTGGTTCTTCAATCCCCACAGCTTCTAGAATTGTAGGCGCAATATCAATTACATGATGGAATTGGCTCCGCAGTTCACCACGATTTTTGATACGTTCGCCCCAAGCTACAACTAAACCATTGCGAGTTCCGCCGAAGTGAGAAGCAATTTGTTTTGTCCATTGGAAGGGGCTATCTACTGCCCAAGCCCAAGCTGCATGAAAATGATTGAAGGTTTTTGGCCCACCTAAATCATCAAAAGCCGCGAGAACTTCTTGAGGACTTTCTGCTACGCCATTAAAGACTTTTAATTCATTAACACTACCTGTTAAGCCGCCTTCAGCACTCGCACCATTATCGCCGGCGATGAAAAAGACTAAGGTGTTATCCAACTCACCAAGTTGATCGATCGCATCAATGACTCTACCAATTTGTGCATCGGTATGGCTAAGGAAACCTGCAAATACTTCCGCCTGACGCGCATAAACTTTCTGCTCGGTGGGAGTGAGGGAATCCCAAGCCGGGAGTTCTGCCGGACGAGGAGTCAGTTTAGTATCGGCGGGAATTACACCCAAAGCTAACTGACGAGCAAAGATGTCTTCGCGTAATTTATCCCAACCTCGATCGAATTTACCCTTGTACTTGTCGATCCATTCCTTGGGCGCATGGTGTGGGGCATGGGTTGCGCCAGTGGCAAAGTAGGTAAAGAAGGGTTTATCAGGAGCGATCGCTTGTTGGGTGCGAATCCACTTAATTGCATGGTCTGCTAGATCGGGGGTGAGGTGATAATCAGGGCGATTTGGTTTCTGAATATGTTGGGTATTTTCCACCAAAGCTGGACTCCATTGATTGGTATCACCGCCCATAAATCCATAGAAGTACTCAAAACCTAAACCTGTCGGCCAGCGATCGAATGGGCCAGCCGCACTGGTTTCATAGTCTGGGGTATTGTGCCATTTGCCAAAGGCCGCCGTGTTATATCCATAGTCGCGCAAGACTTCAGCGATCGTTGCCGCACTTCTAGGTAAAATCGCTGTATAACCTGGATAGCCTGTGGCTAACTCCTCAACCACACCTGTATTCACAGAATGATGATTGCGTCCCGTGAGCAATGCGGCTCTGGTAGGAGAGCAGAGTGCTGTAGTGTGGAATTGGTTATAGCGCAATCCCCTTGCTGCTAGACGGTCTAAATTAGGCGTATCGATCGAACCGCCAAAGGTGCTAGTTTGTCCAAAACCGACATCATCAAGCAACACCAGCAAAACGTTTGGTGCATTTTTTGGAGCCTTAATTGGTTTGGGGAAGTCTGGTTCGGATTCTTTGTAAGTAATGCCAATTTTGCCTTTAAAAGATGGTTGGGGTAATGGCAATTTGTCGCCGTAGTCTGCCCAAGCAGGTAGAGGTAAGAGACTAGAAAATATTAGCGTTAGGGCTGTCAAAAAGGCGATCGCACCAGAAGTTAACTTCAGAGATACATACAAAGAATCTTTTTTGTGGGGATCAGTCTGTTGTGCCATTATTGTTGCTCATCAAAGGTAGTGTGCTGGAGGGCAAATTTTTAACTAGCCGAAACCCGATATGAGTAGTTCCCGTATCGGGTGATTCTGACTCCCGCGCTGCCGGACGGAAGCGGCTACAGTAATTGGGAGCGCAGAGATACGATCCCCCCTTGATCACGTGTAACTCTGATTCATCGGGCTTTTTGGGATCAAAGCTTTGATTTAAGGCAATAGGATTAATTTGATGGGATTTGCGATCGCGTCCGATTTGAAAGAAATCAGTAGTCCATTCCCACACATTGCCGGTCATATCATAGAGTCCATAACCATTGGGTGCAAAAGAACCGACGGGAGCAATGCCCAAGTGACCATCGGCTTTGGTGTTGAAAAAGGGAAAAATTCCTTGCCAAGTGTTGGCTCTATGTTCAGAATATTGATTCCCCCAAGTGTATGTTGCACCATCCAAGCCACCACGGGCGGCATATTCCCATTGGGCTTCGGTGGGTAGGGATTTTCCTGACCATTTGGCGTAGGCTAGGGCATCTTCATAAGCTATGTGGACAACTGGATAGTTGGATTTGCTAGCGATAGCACTGTCTGGGCCAAAGGGATGTTGCCAATTCGCACCAGTAGTCCAATGCCACCAACTCAGAAAGGAAATTTGCTTGACACCTGGTTTTGCCATCTCAAACACTAGGGAACCCGGTAATCGCTGCTCATCAGGTAAATTGGGAAACTGTTCTTGAGATAAGGGGCGCTCTGCAACTGTCACATATCCTGTTTCTTTGACAAATTCACCAAATTGTGCATTTTTTACCTCATATTTATCAATACAGAAGTTAGTCACCGTTACATCTCCAGGCGATCGCTCTTCCACAAAACTGGAATTATCAGACCCCATTTTGAATGTTCCTCCTGAAATCATCGCCATATCTTGGGGACAGGGATTGACTATGGCTGCCAATGCGGTTGTATTGATGAATAAGAGTGCGATCGCTATTCCTTGAATGAATATTAGTGTAAGAAAGCAATATTTTTTCCCATCCCTAATATTCTCACTTTTGCTATTTCTAATTGAATGCCTGTAGTTCATCAATAAGATTCAATTTTTTTTAAAACTTATATCATTTTGGATTTTAGATCAACAATCCCCCTTTTCGTTGTATTTTTCGGTAATCTCTTACTCGTATTACATTATTTATTGTCGAAAAATCTATATTTTATAATAATTTTAAGAAAATTTTCAATCTTTAATACTATCAGAGACTGTTAACTCTAAACTCAGGCTAATTTACAATAAATATCTTTATTTCTGTTAAGATAATTCCAATAAATCAATTACCAAAATAAACGCAGACGCATTTGCAGAGTGTCTCGTCACAGGCTACCACAGAGGCAAGGCAGCGCGGTCTTCTCCCAAAGGGAGAGGCTAGCGCCAAGGGGGTTTACCCCATGAGGGACTGCCGCACAGATAAATAAGGAGGAGAGAGTTTTTGAGCTATTTTTTTATTTAGAATTCCTCAAAATACTAAAAACCGATCAATTTACCGATGTTTATCTAATATTGATAAATTACATCTTGTGAAAACATAAGTCAAGCACTATATATATTTAGCTACGAAAAAGCTTAACACCACCTCAGTGAAATATTGGTGTAGCGACAAAACCAGTTTTGATGCCCTTCTTAAACCCAGTTTTTTCGTAAAACTGGAGTACTTCCTTGGTTTGACTTCCACTTAGAAGGATTACGTAGAAGCGATCGCTTCTGTAAAACTATGTTTGTATGGTCAACCTTCATTTACAACTATACCTAAGCTCAACTTCCCTTGGTGCAAATGTACCAAACAGCCAATTGCTCTCTACGGCGGTGAGGTTCTGGTGAATACCTGATGAAGAGTGCTACTCAAAATTAGTAATAGTGATATAGTTACTCCAATCGGTTCTGATGAGAAGCAGCCAATGGCTAACGCCACGCTGCGCTATCGGACGCAAGGGGGAAAGTCCGGTGTAAATCCGGCGCTGTCCCGCAACTGTGAACCAAAATTAGGTAAGTCAGGATGCCCGCCGGTTAGAATCAATTCGTTTACATACATAAATCTGCGAGGTACAGATTATGAAAAGAAAAAAACAGGCGTTAGTCAGTCTAACCCTGATGGCAGTTATCAGTTTTTATCTAGTAGTTGGTTTACCCAAACCCGCCTACGCTATGCACATTATGGAAGGTTTTTTACCTGTGCAGTGGGCAATTTTTTGGTGGATTGTGGCATTACCATTTTTTCTACTAGGATTGCGTAGTTTGACTCGTATTACCCAAGCTAACCCGGAACTGAAACTACTGCTGGGCTTGGCTGGTGCTTTTACTTTCGTGCTGTCAGCGTTGAAAATTCCTTCCGTCACAGGTAGCTGTTCTCACCCAACAGGGACGGGATTAGGTGCGGTGCTGTTTGGCCCCCTTACTATGTCGGTTTTGGGTAGCTTAGTGTTGTTATTTCAAGCTTTGTTACTGGCGCATGGTGGCTTGACAACGCTGGGTGCAAATGCTTTTTCGATGGCGATCGCTGGGCCATTTGCAGCTTACTGGATATATAATCTGACAATAAAGTTGGGTGGTAAACAAAAAATTGCTATATTTCTAGCAGCTGCGATCGCAGATTTACTCACCTACATTATCACTTCTATCCAACTCGCCCTAGCTTTTCCTGCACCTGTTGGTGGGTTTCTCGCTTCATTTACCAAGTTCGCCGGAATTTTCGCCATTACTCAAGTTCCCTTAGCAATTAGTGAAGGATTGCTAACTGTATTGGTGTGGAACTGGCTGCAATCTTATAATCCTCAAGAATTGGAATTGCTGAAATTAATCAAACGTGAACCCCAAGGAAATGAATCAGTCTAAAAAAGGGTTGAGTAACTGGCTGTTGGTAGTAGCTGTATTAGCCTTAGCAGTTGCACCGTTAATATTTGTGCGTGGTGGCGAATTTGCCGGTTCCGATGACAAAGCTGAAAAAGCAATTACTGAAATACAACCTGGATATAAACCCTGGTTTAAATCATTTTTTGAACCAGCTAGCGGTGAAATAGAAAGCTTATTATTTGCGTCGCAAGCAGCTTTGGGTGCTGGAGTAGTCGGTTATGCAATTGGGTTGTATAAAGGACGTTCCCAACAACAAAAACGTGAAGAATGAGCCTGCAATTAGATACTTTAGCTTATACCAATCGACTGCGAAGATTGCCACCAGAACATAAACTAATTTTTGCATTTACTACTCTTGCTATTTCCCTTGCTACTCATCCGCTAGTGCAGATTTTAATGGCGCTTTGGATGAGTATTTGGACAGTTATTTATGCAAGAATTCCGGCTGGTGTTTATTTTCGGTTGTTAATGTTCACCATAGGTTTTTGTTTGACAAGTTTACCAGCCCTGATGGTGAATGGAATTGCGATTAATGATTTGCCAAGGGTACAATTAGATTCCTGGTATGGACTAAATCTCGGACACTTCTATATTTATATCAGTCATAGTGGCAGTATCCAAGCATGGGGAATTATAACCAGAGCATTAGCCTCTGTTTCTTGCCTATATTTTCTCATGCTAACTGTTCCTTTCACCGAGATATTACAAACTCTGCGTTACTTGCGATTTTCAGTACTTTTAACAGATTTGTTATTACTAATGTATCGGTTTATTTTCATTCTATTGAACACAGCCACTGAATTGTGGACAGCGCAAAATTCCCGTGGTGGCTACCGTACTTGGCGTAATGGGATGAAAAGTTTAGCACTACTAATCGGACAACTATTACAACGAACCTTACAACGATATAGTCAGTTCTCTCTCGGACTGCAATCACGGGGTTTTGTGAGTGAATTTCGAGTTTGGCATCCTCCTCGCTATCGTCCTCAAGCACGATATATCATCGAAGCAATTTGCGGCTGTGTAGGATTAATAGTATTAGACTTTTGGCGAAATGCAGGAATATTTACTCGAATTTGAGCAGGTATATTATACCTATCCAGGCGCACAACAATCAGCTTTGAATGGTCTAACACTGAAGATTCCATCAGGTAAAAGATGTGCATTAATTGGTCAGAATGGTTGTGGTAAAACGACATTATTTCTATTAGCTAATGGTCTATATAAACCTAACTCTGGTGTTGTCCGTTGGCGTGGTGAACCGTTAAGTTATAATCGTAATTATCTTGGCAGTTTAAGACAGAAAGTTGGACTAGTATTTCAAGACCCAGAACAACAATTAGTAGCTTCTACTGTTGAAGAAGATATATCTTACGGTTTGTGTAATTTAGGTTTACCAGAACTAGAAATTAAAGACCGAGTAGAACAAGCATTAGTTGAATTTGAACTGACCATTTTAGCAGAAAGACCAGTGCATCATCTAAGTTTAGGGCAAAAAAAGCGAGTTTCCATAGCAGATGTGATGGTGTTGCAACCGGAACTGTTGGTGTTGGATGAGCCAACTGCCTATTTAGATATCAAACATACTCGTAACTTGATAGCAACCATGAAAAAAATTCATGGAGATGGAACCACTTTGTTGATGGCAACCCATGATTTGGATTTAGTTTATCGGTGGGCAGATTGGGTTTTTGTCATGGATAAAGGGCAACTGATTCTAGAAGGTAAACCACAAGATGTATTTAGCCAGCGTCCACTTTTAGAAGAGTTAGAGTTGGGCGTACCATTGATATATGAGATGTTATTTGATGGGTTATCTGCTGAAGAGGGAGTAGTTATAGAACAAGTGCGACAACGGATATTAGAGCGATTTCGTAATTTTTCTTGATTATACAGTTAGAGAATCTCAATAAATTTGTACCGCATCTTCCCCAATAAAAGTTCCTGTCTGACTTCTATCTAATCGACCATCTTCCATGTATACAATACGATTGGCAATATCTAAAATACGATTATCATGAGTCACTAGCAAGATGGAACACCCTTGTTCTTTGGCTAGTTTTTGCATTAAATCTACAACGTCGCGACCAGTCTTACTATCTAAAGCAGCAGTAGGTTCATCAGCCAGAACTAAACTGGGAGAGTTTACCAAAGCACGAGCAATTGCAACCCGCTGTTTTTGTCCGCCAGAGAGGTTTTCTGGATAGCTATTAATTTTTTGTCCTAATCCAACAGCTTCAAGTATAGATTTTGCTCGGCGTTGAGCCTTCTGCTTAGTTATCCCGGGCTGGATTTGAAGCGACATTTGGACATTCTGTTGAGCTGTTAAAAAACTCAGCAAGTTATGTGCCTGAAAAATATAGCCAATATTGCGTCGCACTTGCACTAATTGGTCTTGAGTAGCTCCGCATAGCTCTTGCCCAAAAACTTTTAGACTACCGATTTGGGCTGAACGTAAAGCACCAATTAAAGTTAGTAAAGAAGTCTTACCAGATCCTGATGGCCCGGTCATAATTACAATTTCGCCCGGTTGGATTTTTAGATTAATATCAAACAGAATTTGTTTACGCAAGACTCCTCGACCGTAGTAATGGCTGAGGTTTTCAATATTGACAAGAGGTTCTGACCGCATGATGAAACTATAGGAAAGGATATTAAAATATGTCAGCCGGGTCTGCTTCTCGAAGCTTGCGTATAGCGATGCTACCAGAGATAAAGCACATGACAAATGTCAAAACTAATACTAGCAAGTTTTTATCAAGCTGCATAAACATCGGCAAGAGTGTGGCAGTGCGGGTGAGTTCATATAAACCCCAAGCAATTAGTACTCCAGGCAAAAATCCTAGTGTGGCTAAAATCATTGCTGCTTGAAATACAACACCAGAGAAGAAGGAATCTTTGTATCCGATCGCTTTGAGTGTGGCATACTCAGGGAGATGATCGTTAACGTCAGTATAAAGTACTTGATAGACGATAATCGTCCCGACAAAAAAGCCCATAACTGTACCAAGTATAAAAGTAAAACCAATAGGCGTGCTGCCGCTCCAGTAGTTTACTTCAAATTTTTTGTATTCTTCTTTCGATAGCACCTTTACATCTTTGGGTAAGTTTGCCCTCAAATTTACCAACACTTTTTCTGCATCTACACCTGGCTTTAGTTTAATCAAACCGATATCAATTAATCCTGCGGTTCTACGCTCTTCAAAGATTCTTAAAAAATTCAGATCGCTGGTGATTAAAGTGCCATCAGAACCAAAAGTAACTCCTAATTCAAATAAACCACCAACATTAATTCGCCGTTCCTCTACCTCTGTAATTACGCTTTTTTCCTGCTTAAACAAAGTGCTAATCGGCCCAAATTCAGTACGTGAACCCCAATCGAATAAAACTACATCAGGCTTTTTAATCTTATCTAGATTTTCAGCTACCCCTGGCATGTTGAATACTTGATTGTCAGGATTAATTCCATAGATCCGAATATTGCGGGTAATACTAGGATTTTGCGGATTTTTCCAGATTCCAGAATCTACGTAGATAGGACTGACAGATTCTACCCCTTGAAAGCCCAATACTTGGTATAGCCGCCGTTGGGAAAATGGTTTCATGGCAATTAAGGCCACGGAGCGTGGACTAATCAGCACAATATCGCCTTGTAGACTGCTGTGCATACCAACTGCACTATCAAATAGAGCAGTTAGAAATCCCATCTGCATGAACATTAGTACCACGGCAAAGCTGATACCTGAAATGGCCACGAATAGCCTCGTCTTCTCGCGGATCAATTGCAACCATGCTAGGGGAATTTTATTACCATCAAGAAAGGATAAATTAAAACCTATCATTGCATCACATAAGTTAATTTGAGTGTAATGTTTAGAACTTAAAATTGAGAACTTCTACTTTTCTAAATTGATAAAATACACCACTCCCAACTCCCCATTCCCAAATTAAGGATTGATTGCAACTTCTACTTTGAGATTGATCAAACTCATAATTCGCTGACTGTCTTTCGGTAACAAACTGATTTTGACTTCAGCAACTCTGGCATCAACTGCTGCTGCTGGATCGTCATTGAGGACATCCCGCTTACCAATTTGAGGAATGATGCGGTATACAGTTCCCTGTAGTTTTCCAACAAAGGCTTTGTTAAGACTGGTGATAGTAGCTTTTTGCCCTATCTTCACTTTGGCAAGATCGTTTTCGTAAACTTCAGCGATTACGTCCATTTGCCTAGTTTGTCCAATATCTGCGATCGCTTTAGCACCAACCATCTCTCCCGCACGAGTATGAATTTTTAAAACCTGACCGTTCTGGGGTGCGGTGACAAAGGCAGTTTCTAAGTCTGCTTTGGCTTTCTGTTCAGATGCTACAGCACTAGCAATTTCTGCTTCAGCTTCCTGTATATCAGTCGGACGAACTTCTGCAATACTAGTTAGGGTAGATTTAGCTTGATTGAGTTGTCCCTGAATTGTTTCGACAATTTGGCGTTTTGAGTCTAGCAAAGAAGCAGAAATGGCTCCAGTTTCCTGTAGATATTTGTACCGTTGATGTTCTGTTTGGGCAATTCGTAATTCTGCCTCCAAGCGAGCGATTGTTGCTTTTTGCGCTCCTAAATCTCCCTCTTTCGCTCCGGCTTTGACTTTGGCTAGCCGTGCTTGGGCTACTTCAACTTGTCTTTGAGCCTGTTTCAAAGCAGCTTGCAATCGTTCGCGGCGATCGAGAACTGCGATCACCTGACCAGATTTCACCCAATCTGTGTCTTCCACCAATAGTTTCTCAACTCGTGCGCCTTCTAAGAAAGTGGGCGCTGAAACTTGAATTACTTCTCCGTGAGGTTCCAAGCGTCCTAAAGCAGTTATCGTCTCTACAACTTTTTGTGCTTGAGGTAAAGGAGTATGTATGCCAGTCTGATTCTCAACCCCGGTTTGGGAACTCACCTGTTTCCAAACCACAAATCCACCTATTCCCAATGCTGCTGTCACTCCCAAGATGCCAGCCCATTGAACTATAGGTTTAATCAATGGTCTATGCTTTTTCTCAGTAATTAAAGAAACTTCTTGTTCAAACATAAAAATACCCCACTCTTTATTAGGTGGATATACACGTTTTTTCAAAAAAATTTAGCTGTTCCGGGCTATTGAAACCGTAGTAGTTAAGCTTGAAAGCAATAGATTAAAGCGTTCTTGACCTAAGCTCTCCACTATATGAGCTTGCGCTTGTTGCCATAATGGTAAAGCTTGCGCCAAAACAGAGCGTCCTTTATCCGTCAAGGTTACTACTCGCACCCGTCGATCCTCACCAGGATTAATTTGAATCAGTCCTTCTCTTTCGGGAGGCTTGAGGTTTCGCGTCAGCGTAGTTCGATCCATAACTAAACCTTCAGCTAAATCACTGATTGCTACTGAACCGAGAATTGAGATGGCAACTAAAATTGTCAACTGAGTAACCAGCAGACCACTTGGCTCTAGCTTTTCATCAAAAAGTTGTGTAACCGCTCTAGATGCTTTACGAAGGTTAAAGCAGGCGCAGGTATCCTCAATAGTAATCAACTGAGTCAAATCTAACTCAGTAGCTTGCTTTTCCATAAATGAATTTTTTTAATCATATAATTAAGTGTATATACAATTAATTCTAGCTTGTCAAGTTAATATTTACGATTAGCTCGGCTTTATCCATTTGCTTCGCAACGCGATACTCCTGCGGAGTCGTTGCACGAACGCTTCAGATGAAACCTTTGTGGGACAGTAGTTTTACTTTTTTAACTTCATCCATCATCAGTGAATTGGAAAAAATATTTGCCAAAAAACCAGGGTTTTCGCTGGAGAAAGAAAACCGAGTTCTTAATTTTGGATAAAGTCGAGTTTAGAGGATATCTGAAAAGTAAGAAAGCTCGCGCAACGATATCCTGTCAGTATAAAAAATACTCAAGTATGACGGCGTAGTTAAGACAACAATGCTATCCAAGGAAACTGACTATACACTCAGGAAAGAAAATTAATTAAGGTGCGTAAAAAGCACGTACTGGTTGATACTTTTGCTTTGCTGATAGTTGTGGTCATTACTACCGCAGTTAAATAGTATACGGTGGTAGACAAAAGGAGTAATGTTTTTTAAGATAATGCGATTACTAGCACAAAAATTGCGTTTTGCATCCTCATTTTCAGCTACTTTTTAAGCATTAACCTGTCAAAAACAGAATTATACTAAAAACTTTATATAAATCAATATTTAATTTATATTTGTTTATAAAATAAGTTTAAAACCTATAAAAAACCAAAATTTACTTAATGTTAACCTTTCCTAAATTTACCAAGCCTAAAACTATCGTATGATTCAATTGCAAAAGTTAAATGAGGAAAGACTTTAATAAATAGATAGAATTTGATTTAAAATCGTCTTTTTTCAAGATGATTTAGTGCTTACTCACTCTCACAAATTTTCTATTAATGCTAAATATTTTATAGTAATTCTGCATAATTTTGTTCGATTCAATAAAAACAAAAGCTTCCTATATAAGACTTATAGGCACATTAAGCGATTTAAAAATTTCTAACGTAGCCATAATTTGAAATACATGCAAAAAGCACATAAATTGTCCAAATAACAAAATAAAACTATCTCAATAGTATATCTATATATTAAACTAATTGACAATATTAAATATTTAAATAAAACATTCAATAAACTTTGCAAATAATCAAAATTTATCTACCAAATATGATTATAGAAAAGGATAATTTTAAGCATATATCGATTTTTTGACAAGTTAATATTTTTCTAACCTCGACCGGAGTTGAATTTATTTCGGTTTTATTTATGTTTGAGTAATGCTTTGATAAATCAGATTAAAATAGCCTAAATAATTGTTCATTTGAAAGGAGTATATCTATTTTAAAAAGCAAATCGTCCATCTCTGCTATTATTTTCGGTCTACTGATTTTGCGTAAAACTAATGGAGGGAAGTGATTAATTATATAGACATAGCAAATTAAGCCCATAACACTTCACTTTTGCCTGCATCATAACTGCACAAGTGCAATTAGTGATGACATACAGCAGAATTCAGAATGGGCTACTACGCCCCGTTGTGCTAACAGGAGTAAAACACGCTTTATACCTGGGTAACAGAGGAATCGTTGTGTACCTCACTTTCCTTGAAATCTGCTGTATAACCCTATGTCAATCAAAGCCAGCATTATTAATTACAATATTTTCGGAGAAGAGTGTGAAAAAAATTCTGGTGATTGAAGATACAGCCTCAACCCGAAACCTTTTTTTAGAAGGCATAAAAGCTAAAGGTTTTTACACTATAGGTGCTGAAAACGGTCTTATCGGTGTCCAGCGGGCAAACGAAGAGTTACCCGATTTGATTGTCAGCGAGATTATGATACCAAAACTCAATGGTTATGGCGTCCTGACCACGTTGCGCCAAAATCCTCTTACAGCAACTATCCCCTTTATTTTTGTCACTGTCAGAATTACTCGGACTGATATTCGCAAAGGTATGGAATTAGGAGCAGATGACTATCTTACTAAGCCCTGTACAGTAGAGGAATTATTGAGGGCGATCGCCGTCTGCTTAGAAAAACGAGCCTCCCTCCAACAGCACTATGCTGTACAGCCCCAGATAGTTGCAGAACCACCACTAGCTGACATCATAAAACCGGCTGCCTTTGAGTGCATATTTCCGTCCAACCACCAGTTAAATAAGGTCTTCAGCTTCATTGAGGCCAATTATCATCGCCCGATTACCCTGAAGGACGTAGCTTTTGCAGTTGGTTACTGCCCAACTTACTTGACTAACCTGGTGCAAAAACAAACGGGACAAACTGTGCAAAATTGGATTATTCAGCGCCGAATGCTAGCAGCACGTTCCTTGCTCTTAGAAACTGATCAGAAAATCGAGGCGATCGCTACATTGGTAGGCTATCAGTGTATGGTTCATTTCTTCCGCCAGTTTCGCCAACATCACGGTACAACTCCCCAAGCCTGGAGAAGGGCGAGTGCAACTAGCTCGCTTCAGAAACATGAACGAAGTAATTGTTATGAGACTCCGATTTGATTTTTGCAAACATACTGAGACTGAAAAGCCCGTTTTATCAGGGTTTAATTGGAAATATTGTTCACAAATCACACAGGAGTCCTATAATTCTATCAAAGTATAGGTTATTGCTAATTCGTTTGAAGTCTTATAAACTGGTCGTAATTTGTAGTTATGTTCATGCTTAAAATGCATTTTACCTGTTCTTAACTTTGTGGGCATAAATAAATGTAAAGATGCGATTATTTGCGTTCCTAGCAACTATGTTTTTAGCATCAGCTATTACTCACTAGCTATTAACATTTTTGTTTATTTATGCCCTCTTAATAGGCTTTTTCGTAATATTTTCACTTTCAAGTGCCGTAAAAATCGTCAATCTAAAGACGTACTAAATCAGGTGGAAAATTACTAATCCAGTTTCTGCTCATTCTCAAATCATACGAAACTTTTAAAAACGGTAAAATCTATGCTGGGCATGGTTTTCTAGAATAACTTGTCTAAAATTATACGGATCTCAGTTTGATACCGTTAACACGGTAACTCTAGATTCAGTGATAGCTATTAAATTTCACAAAAACTCAAGTTTTTACCAGCGCCTTGCAAAACCATCGTTTTAACGCCTGATATTTTTGTGAATATATAATTTCATCTGCCAATAGTGTTTTGACACCAAAACATTAAAACTATCTCAAAATTCGTCAAAGGAGAATTCAGCAAATGTGTGGCATTGTGGCATTATTCTCAAGACAAGAACCAATTTCCGAGACTTCTTTGAAGCGGGGAATAAATAGCCTGCATCATAGAGGGCCCGATGCACAGAAAATTTGGATTTCTGATAATGGCAGAGTCGGTTTAGGACATAGAAGACTTAGTATTATTGACCTCACCAGTGGAGACCAACCAATTAGCAATCAAGATGAGACACTGCATATTATTGCTAATGGAGAGTTTTATGATTTTGAGCGGATACAGCAGGACTTGAAGCAAAAAGGATATAACCTGCGAACACACTCCGACAGCGAAATTGCTATTCATTTATATAACGAGTTTGGGACTCAATGCCTCCACCATTTGCGGGGTGAGTTTGCTTTTGTAATCTGGGATGAGCGCAATCAAACACTCTTTGCTGCTCGCGATCGCTTTGGCATCAAGCCTCTTTACTACACCATGCATGGTGATACACTCTACTTGGCTTCAGAAGTCAAAGCTTTGCTTGCTGCGGGTGTTCCGGCTAACTGGGATCATGAATTTTGGTTTCGAGCCGATCTCGGACTCTTTAGCCCAGACCGGACTTTCTTCAAGAACATATATCAAGTACCACCTGGACATTTTTTACTCGCGTCCGATACCAATATCCAACTGCATCGTTACTGGGATTTTGATTACCCCATCACTGGGGATGCACAACCCCAACAAAGCGTAGAAGATTACATTGAACAAGTTCGCCATACTTTAAACGAGTCTGTAAAACTGCGGCTAAGAGCAGATGTACCTGTAGGTTGTCACTTGAGTGGAGGAATTGATTCATCTGCGGTGTTAGGAATTGCAGCTACTCATGCAACAGAACCAATTACAGCATTTACCCTCGCCTTCGATCACGAAGACTACAACGAAGAAGCTTTCGCTCGTGAAGCAGTAGCAAAAGCTGGAGCAAATCATCAAGTTATTCCCATTACTCAATCTGATTTAGCTGAACATTTTGCAGATGCTATTTGGCACTGTGAAATGGTCTGTATCAATGCTGGTGCTGCTGCTAAATACCTTTTGAGCCGAGCAGTACAGAATGCAGGTTACAAAGTTGTACTCACAGGTGAAGGCGCTGACGAAATCTTTGGAGGCTATGTGCATTCGCTGATGGACATGTTGCGTTACAACACCAAGGGTCAAGATGAGCAGACTATCAAGCATATCTTAGAAGAATTAAAGCGTAACAACCAAGTCTCTGCCGCAGCAGGTTTCTTACCTGAAGAAATATCTAAACCTTTAGCTAATGTCGAACGCCTTTTAGGCTTTGTACCCACCTGGATTGAAGCTAATGCTAAAGGATATGCTAAATCTCTTTCTCTATACTCGACTGCATTTATGGCTCACTTTGGCCAGCAAGATGCATATCGTATGTTCTTTAATGAAATCGATGTACAAGGACAACTTGCAAAGCGAGAGCCTGTTCATCAGTCTCTTTATTTATGGTCTAAAACTGTTCTACCCTACTTATTTAGAATTTTGGGAGATGGTGCAGAGATGGCCCATTCTACCGAAGGGAGACTGCCATTTTTAGATCATTCAGTTGTGGAAGCAGTCCGTAATATTCCTGTTTCATTCAAGATTCGCGGCATGAATGTCAAGTATATATTGCGAGAAGCAGTCAAACCTTACCTTCCAGATATGGTCTATAACCGCAAAAAGCATCCATTTTTTGCGCCGCCTTCCACATTGAAGCAGAGTGAATCTCTACACCAACTCATCCAAGACACCCTACGTAGTTCAGAATTTGCTTCTGTTCCTTTTTATAATCAACCAGCAGTAGTTCAATTCCTTGACCAAATACCAGAGATGAATGAAAACCAACTTGCTTCTATAGATCCCACATTGATGAAGATGCTCAGTACTTGTATTCTCCAAGAGCGGTTTAGCCTCACATAAGCTATTGTTTGAAGCTGTGATGGGCAGAAAATATTAGGCTGTTTGCATAAATGATTTTAGAGAGATTGAAGAATAGTGTAGGAGGATATTTTAAAGTTGGGGGCTGTTATCAAAAAACTCACTAGGCTAATCGCTTCATAATAGAGCTACCAACACCTTTTAGGCAAATAACTAAAGTACTAGTACCGCAGGCGGAATTAAAAATGAATACAGCGTAAGTGTTTCATGGTTACTGAGCGGAGCCGTTGGCGTGGTCATTGAGCGTAGTCGTTCGCGCAGCGTCTCGTAGAGAAGTGCAGCCTCTCCAAAAGTTGTATTGATTTGAAATGGGTGGTTTATTTCCGCCGTGTTGTACTAGTAATTTGACCTGGGAACCGTAGGAATTGATTGCACACCTCTAAATTAGAGAAAGGTAAAGAATCATGGAAACCGTAATAGAAACTGTCAATTTTACAGCAACTCGTGTAATTGTTACTTCTGAAAAGTCATTTGAAGAAGTAACCAATAAGATCGAAACCATTAATGGTAAAAGTGACAACACGCTTTTTCAGCAAATGATTGGTGCCAAGCAATCGTTTGAACAAATCAAAAGTGGAATTGAATCGATGATTGGTCAAAGTGGTTTTATGATCTTTTCACAAGTTGAACATGGCAAACTCATGTCTCTTGCCGGTAAAAACAAAAAGGCCAAGCTCTACATAATTGGGAACCCATTAATAGCTAACCAAATGTTTGAACAAAATCCTGCCGTTGGTCTTTATGTTCCATTAAGACTATTTGTCTACGATGACTACAATGGCAAGACCCATGTTGCTTACGACAAACCATCATCGCTGCTTAGTCAATTCCCCAACGAAAAGATTTCAACAATTATGCAAATGCTCGATCAAAAGTTTGAAGAAATGATCAGGATAGTTACTTAGTAATTATTGTGTAACCATCCTAAACTGCGATAAACGCATGAAAAAGTAACTACGGAGTAGGGAAGACAAGATTTCTACTTTCTGCTCCAAGTCAATAGCATTAACTTGACAATCAAACTTGAGCATCAGAATCAAATTTTTTCTTAATTTATTCAATTTTGTGTTTGAAGCAAAGTTATTACAGATATGCACATAGAAGGATCTCAACCTAGAATTGCGGTTATTGGTATGGGGTGTTGGTATCCTGGTGCAAGGGATTTACGACAACTCTGGGAAAACATCCTTTCGCGACGACGACAATTTAGAGAATCGCCAGATCGGCGGCTACCACTTGCAGATTATTACGATCCAGACCCGACGGTTCCAGACAAGACCTACGGTAAACGTATGGCTGTGATTGAGGGTTTTGAGTTCGATTGGGCAAGTAAGCGCATTCCTAAAACTGTAGTAGAGACAGCAGATATCGCTCACTGGGTAGCATTAGAAGTAGCGATCGCAGCTTTAGAGGATTCAGGTTATACACGGGCAAATGTTCCCGGCGAACGTACAGGTGTAATCCTGGGTAATTCCTTAACAGGAGAACAAACACGCTCTAACAATATGCGATTACGCTGGCCATTTATCCAACGGGTAATACATGCAGCGGCAAAAGCGAAAGATTTACCATTGCAAGTCATAGATGAACTGGCAATAGCAATGCAAGAATACTACAAGTCAGTATTCTCACCATTTACCGAAGACACATTATCCGGCAACCTTTCTAATACTATTGCTGGGAGAATTTGTAACTTTTTTAACTTTCATGGCGGTGGTTATACTGTAGATGGAGCTTGTTCTTCGTCCTTAATTGCGGTTGCCACTGCTGCTAACGCTTTAAGCAACGGCGACCTCGATTTGGCTCTGGCTGGTGGTGTAGATATTAGTCTAGACACCTTTGAACTAGTAGGATTTGCCAAAACAGGTGCCCTGACTAGCAAAGATATGACCGTTTACGATAAAAAAGCCAGTGGCTTTATCCCTGGAGAAGGGGCTGGCTTTGTCGTTTTGAAGCGCTTAGAAGATGCTCGTGCTGACAATGATTATATCTATGCAGTGTTGAATGGATGGGGAATATCATCTGATGGCAAAGGTGGTCTTACAGCTCCGAGTCGGGAAGGACAAGCTAAAGCACTACGCCGTGCCTATAACCGAGCCGGTTACAGCTTAAGTAATGTTGATTTTATAGAAGGTCATGGTACAGGAACACCAGTAGGCGATCGCGTCGAACTAGAAGGTATTGCCCTAGCTATGGGTGCAAACAGTGAAACACCTTCCCGCTCTTGTGGTATTACCTCTTTCAAATCCCTAGTTGGGCATACCAAAGCCGCAGCAGGTATTGGAGGGTTCATCAAAGCTGTTATGGCTGTTAACCGCCGAGTAATACCGCCATTAGCTGGCTGCAATGAGCCAAACGAAGTATTTGACAAAGCTGCCCACTGTCTTTACCCGGTGCTTCAAGGAGAAGTTCGCCAGACAACAGACACACTCCGGGCTGGAGTCTCCGCAATGGGATTTGGCGGTATCAATTGCCACGTCACTTTAGAATCTGGCGATGCTCCTGCTACTCAACTTGAACCGTTAATTGATGAACAGGCTTTGTTAGTTTCTGCTCAAGAAACAGAGATTTTTGTCTTGAGTGCAGCATCAATCCCAGCTTTATTACAAAGCATAGATGCATTACTTCCAAAAGTACAAGGATTGAGTTTAAGCGAACTAATTGATCTAGCTGCACATCTTGCTCAACAACTAAACCAACAACTACCAGTACGAGCAGCACTCATTGCCCGTTTACCTGAAGAGTTGGTTGAACGTCTGAGTTTCTTACAAGAATTATTGAACGCTAAACCATTGGCTCAGGGAGAAATAATCCTCAACCCGCAGCAAGGAATTTGGATTGGCAATCAAGTCCAGCAAAGCCGCATCGGTTTTCTCTTCCCCGGTCAAGGTTCTCAAAAGTTGAATATGGCCCGTACCCTCGTACAACGCTTTAGCTGGGCCAAAGAACTAGTAAATCAAGCTGACAAATGGCTGCAAGAAATTGGTGCCCCAAGTATTAGTGAGTCGATCTATAAATCTGTAGATCGTGCTATCAATCAAGAGCAGTTTGAAGAATGGTCTCAGAAAATTGCCCAAACTGAAATCGCTCAACCAGCCATCTGCCTGGCTTCCCTCCTGTGGATGCACTACCTCCAACATCTAGGATTGAAGCCGATCGCCGTAGGTGGTCATAGCCTGGGAGAACTAACTGCTTTTCACGCCGCAGGTGCGTTTGACGAGCAAACTTTGATCTGTTTAGCTGCTGTTCGCGGACGTGCCATGTCTGCTTCTGGCCAAGGCATGGGGGGAAGCATGGTAAGTATTGCTTGCTCCCGTGACAAAGCCGAGGAATTGTTAAAACAAGTCAATGGCTATGCCGTTATTGCAAATATCAATAGTCTTACCCAGATAGTCATATCTGGTGAACACTTGAGCATTGAACAAGTAATTGAACTGGCCGCTGCTCAAGAAATCAAGACATACAAGCTTCCAGTTTCTAATGCTTTTCACTCTCAACTTGTCTCGGAAGCTGCCGAATATCTACACAACTATGAACTAGTTCCAGATACACTCCCGAAGACCACTATAGGCCTTGTTTCATCTGTAGATGGCAAACAGCCGCCAACAGGATTGCAATTGCGCGACCACTTTGCCCATCAGGTACTAGCGCAAGTGGACTTTGTATCGCTGGTAAAAACTCTAGAGCAGACATGCGACCTACTAATAGAAGTTGGCCCAGGAAAAGTACTCTCTGGATTGGTAAGTGACATCAACGGGTTGCAAGGGCTGCAATGTCTGCCTGTGGAAGCCAAACCTGGATTTGACCAGTCGTTGAACATGATGTTAGCTAACGTATTTGCTCGTGGTCATGACATCAACTGGGAAGCACTTTACGAAGGTCGGCTTATACGTTCTTTTATACCAGCCTCAGAACGCATCTTCATCGACAATCCTGTAGAACGACCATTTCATGTATCTGCAACGTACTCATCTCCATCCTTGGAAATTACTTCTGAAAGCTTGCTGAATTATTCAGTGTTTGGCAAACACAACCATATTTCACCAGAGGTGCTGCAAGATTATTTAGCTCGACGCGGTAAGTTTATTGCTGAAGTTATCCGAGCCGATCTGCAAATGCCTTTGGTCGCAACTCCTGAAAATTCTGCCAGAACAACTCACACAGTTAATGGTAATGGCTTTCATACTGCTATTTCTACCTTACTTAAGCCTGGGGAAACCAATGGCGTTGTGGCAAATGGGAATCAGAGTGTTGAGTTTTTATTGGCAGACTTGATTGTTCAACAAACAGGATATGTCAAAGAAAGTATCACAGCAGAATTGCGATTACTTGACGATCTCAATCTGGATTCCATCAAAGCCGGTGAAATTGTCGCAGAAGCCGCCAAGCTATTTGGTGTCGCCGGGAAAATTGACCCACCTGCTTTAGCTAATGCCACCATTCAAGAGATTGCCGAAACGATTCGCAGTTTTATGTCAAGCGATCGCGCTTCTTTAGTATCGACGATGGGTACAACCGATGCGATCGCCTCTTCACTGACCGACCTGATTATCCAACAAACAGGGTATGTCAGAGAAAGTATCACAGCAGAATTGCGATTACTCGACGATCTCAACCTCGACTCCATCAAAGCCGGTGAAGTTGTCGCAGAAGCCGCCAAGCTATTTGGTGCTGCTGGGAAAATTGACCCGCCTTCTCTAGCCAATGCCACGATTCAAGAGATTGCTGAAACAATTCATAATTTCATCCCAAATAATAACGGGAATGGAATTAAAATCTCAGAACCGATCTCAATAGTTTCTTTAAAGCAAGATTTCAAAAATCAAAACAACGGCAAAATACCAGCAGGCGGGCCAGAATTAACACGTAAGCAACTGGTGCGTGATTACATCATCAAAAATATTCCAGAGGAACTTCCCTCAGTTGCTTTAGGCAGACAGATGCCAGAAAACTGGCAGACTGCGAATGTGCTGATTCTTTACGAATTCAGTAATGCAGACAAAATAGCAGTCTTGTGCGATCAGCTTCGCACTCAAGGCGCTCAAGTTCAAAGTGTAACCTTTGCAGAAGTCAGCCCTCAGACACTAACTAACAACGTCGATATAACTCACTTCATTGCAGTATTGCCTTGTACGCCCAACACCCAATTGTCGTCAGAAGCCCGTTTGATTGGCATGATTGAACGGTTACGTAGTGTCGCCACTCCACCTCTAGCATCCCGTGACCATACAACAGTTGCTTATGTCCAATTTAGTGGGGGACATTTCGGAGCGCAACTACCACTAGCAGATATTGAACAATGCTGTACAGTTGGCTTTGCAGCGAGTTTGCATCTAGAGCGCATCGATCTCAAAGTTCGGGTAGTTGATTTCTCTCCCACGGTAGATCCCAGCAGTCTGGCAGAATGTGTCTTCAGAGAACTCTCTACTCCCCATGTTTATACAACTGTAAGTTACGATGCCGATCTCAAGCGCTACGTGCCTCGGCCTCAGGTGCAACAACCTGTGGATTATGTAGACCGTCAAATTACTTGGTCATCCAAGGATGTCATCCTCGTCACCGGTGGAGCCAAAGGCATTACTGCCGAGTGTGCCCTGGCTCTAGCTAAAGATACAGGTATCCGTGTGGCACTTGTAGGACGTTCACCTCATCCCGATGACAACATTCAACAAAGTAGTAGTTCTGATATTACCCGTACTCTTGGGCGCTTTTATGCGGAAGGAGTAACCTGCCACTATTATGCATGTGACGTTGCTGACTACCAGGCAGTAGTAAATCTCTTGCAAAAAGTCAGACAAGAGCTAGGCAAGATATCAGGAGTAATTCATGGAGCTGCCCTCAATAAGCCAAGACTGATTGAGCAAGTTTCTACAGAAGCAGCATTTGATGAAATCAGTCCTAAACTTCTCGGTTTGATTAATCTATACAAAGCACTGGAAGCTACACCACTGAAGCTTTTCGCCGGTTTTTCCTCGGTCATCGGCTTTACAGGGATGCAACGCAATGCTTGGTATGGCTTCTCTAATGAAACTTTGGATCTGATTTTACGCCGTTTTAAAGCTCAACACCCTCAAACCGCCGTGATTTCAATGGCATATAGTGTGTGGGAAGAGGTAGGGATGGGAGCGCGAATGGGCAGCGTTCGGAGCCTGAACAAAATGGGTATTAGTGCCATTCCCAAAGATGCAGGCGTTAGTCGATTCTTGCATCTAATCAAAAATGAACCCGCAGATTTGCGAGTTGCGATCGCAGCACCTATGCAAACCTTAGCTGCTTTTGAATCGAGTGGTTTTGATACCTGGTATCCAGGATTGTTCTCACCTCCTGCTTCGTCGAAGTTTTTAGAGAAAATTCTGATTTATCAACCGGGTGTAGAGGTTGTTCTGAGAGCGCATCTCAGTCTTGAGCAGGATTCATACTTACAGGATCACCTCTATAAGGGTTCATATCTGTTCCCGACTGTATTCGGTTTGGAGGCTATGGCCCAAGCAGTTGCCTATCTAACTGGCAAAGATTCCTTACCAACTGTGCAGATAAAAGATATTCGTTTGGAACGTCCGATTGTTGTAGCTCCTGACAAAGGAGTGGACATAGAAATTCATGCAGAGGTACTTGAACGAGAACTAAAAAACGATCCACAGCAAGTTTATGTAACTATCAAAACCGAACAGACAGGATTTGCCATCAGCCATTTTTCAGCCACATTTTTACTAGGTGTTGAAAGTAATCCCTCTGTAGAACAGATTGAAGTTCCAGAAGTTCCTCTAGATATTGAGCCGAAAGCGGATCTTTATAGTTGGTTACTGTTCCAAGGCCCCAAGTTTCAGCGTTTACAACAGGTTTATAGCCTCGATTCCCACAGGTGTGTATTCAAAACCCACAGAAACTTGTATTCTGCCCAGGAGCAAGAACAATCTTTAGATAGAGCGCAAGGGCCGTTCTTGCTCGGAGATCCTTATTGCAGAGACTCATTACTGCAAGCTGGACAACTAGTAATTCCGCAGGATCTTTGTTTGCCCATCCGCATCGACAGTCTGGAAATCGCTCAATCAGATCGAGATGGAACTGGTTCATATATTGGTGTTACCACACCCCAAGGGCGAAAAGGTCAACAGTATCACAGTAATGTTTTTCTTTTAGCTCCCGATGGGCGTGTTATGGAAAGACTCAGTAGCTATCAATTGCGGATACTAGAACACCGTGAAGAGAATCCCACTGCTGAAGATTTGGCCGATCCTAGCCAGAGGGATGAACAGATTCTTTACAGAGAATTGAGCAATCGATCGCCTTTATTCAAAGTCGTTGCACCAGAGATATCACTAGCTTATCTTCCTGGTATCCATGCACTATTACCCACGGAACGTCATCAACTGGAACTACCTCTATTCCATAGAGCGATCGCTCAACTGCTGAACAATAATGCTAATCTCATATCCAAAGTACGGATTCAGTGGACGGAATCTGGTAAACCAGTAGTTGTAGGACTCGCAGAAGAAAAAATCGAAGTATCGCTTTCCCATGACGAACGTGTTTGTTTCTGTGTTGCCGGTCGAGGAGTGCAGGGTTGTGATATCGAACCGGTAACTCATCGCAGTGTAGAAGATTGGGTTGCCTTACTAAGTTCTTCTCGATACCCATTAATCCAACAGTTAGAAAGCAAAGACTCGGTAGATCGGTCTGGTACGCGGATTTGGACAGCCATAGAAGCCTTGCGTAAGGCGACTAAGGCAAAAGACATTAACCTAGCGATCGAACGCATAGAAGGGGATAGCATTTTATTCAGTGATGTGGCTCTTAACAGTCAACTTAAAGTTCTCACTTTTCCCATTCAACTGACACGCAGCCCTGAAAGAATAATTGCCCTAGTTGTTGTCCCATTCCGCTCTTTAAATTGGATTGCTGGCTCAATTTAACTAACTTTAATCAATCAAAAATCTGCTCACCTCGCAAAACTTTTAGTCATCGAAATAGGAAATGTCAGTGAACAACACAACTCAGTCTCAAGCTTACGATGTCGTCATTATGGGTGCTGGGATCGCTGGAGTATGTCAAGCTCGTCACTTACTACTAAATATTCCCAACATCAAAATCGCCTTAATTGACCCACGTCCTGAAGAACGGACTGAAAAAGATTTAAAAATTGGTGAGTCAACTGTCGAAGTTTCTACTCTCTTTTTCGGCAAAGAGTTAGGTCTTTATGATTACTTAATTGAGAATCATCCACCGAAATTTGGACTAAACTATCATTGGCCTAAAGACCCAAAAAATACACAGACCATCGATGACTACTATCATGTCTGGTCTATTAAACAACCCCCGCTAGCTTCCGTTCTCATGAACCGCGCCAAGTTCGAGCGGGATGTCTTGAAAATGAATAAGGAGATGGGAGTTGACTTTTACAATGGTCGTGTAGTCAACGTTGATTTAGGCTCTGGTGATATCCCAAACAATGTTAAGGTGAAAATAGGTAATGATTACCTAGAACTTACAACCAAGCATCTTATTGATGCAGCAGGACGCAAATTTATCATTGGTCAGAAAACAGACAATCTACTCTTTGGCCCTGAGAAACTGGCTGGTCTTAACAATGGTTCTGCATGGGTACGGGTGAAAAATGTCGATCGCACTATTTTTCACAGTGGTTACGATCCTACAGGTGCTACATGTAGCCATTACTATGCCACTAATCACATGATGGGTCACGGCCATTGGATCTGGGTCATTCCTACAGATACTCAGACTATGGAATTGTCAGTAGGGGTATCTCATCATCATGAAGTCATCCCAGCGCAGAGCGTTAACACCAAAGAAAAGTTTTATGCTTTTTTAGAATCAAATCACAACATTCTTTACCAACTAGTCAAGAGTGGAGAAGATATTGACTTTCATTACTTACCAAGGGTGGCACACAAGAGTAAAATTCTGTTTTCTCCAGACAATTGGTATGTAATTGGTGATGCCGCTGCCATCTTCGATCCTTTCTATTCCTTAGGAATGGTAATGATGACATTTCAAATGGAAAGTGTCACAGAAATTATCCGAGCAAAATTAGCAGGTGAACCGGATGCAGAGAAGAAGCGGGCTGTTTATAATGCATACAATCTTGGGTATGTAGAATCTTGCAATCATCTTCTCCACGACCACGCCAAACAACTTGGTCATGCTAGCATCATGAGCTGGCGCGTCTATCTAGAAAACATGTGGTGGTTTGGGATGATTGTGCCTTTGTATGTTGGCAAATGGCATTTAGATTTGAAGTTTCTCCGTAGATTTAGCCAACAAAGTCGTCAAGTAATCAGAACATTGATGTCTCATGTGTATGAACAGTTCAATGAACTCATAGAAAAAGATGCTAATATTGGCATGATGTATGTTCACCGAGGGCAGCAATTACCCTTCGGTTACTACATGACCCAAGAATTTGATAGCTATTTACAAAACACAAAATACGAATCTCAAAGATGCAATGTTTTTGCATACATGAAAAACATTTACTTCTTTGTTGCTCTTTGGTATCTCAAATTCCTGTGGAAAGGCTTTGGACTAAAAGGTGTGTTGTCACCAGGGAATCTAAAATATGTTTTTGCGTAAGGATTCAGGTGGCAGGGTATTGACAAAGGGGACACTTGAGGGGGAATATCGCAAATATGAACCAAAACCTG
>NZ_JABXKQ010000010.1 GCF_017114945.1 Nostoc sp. JL34 | reverse complement strand
TGTCATTTTGGAATCTCCCTTAGTTTTTATTAGTAAATAAGATGCGTTTGCCCTGCCTTCCCCCCCCCCTTGTTGGGAGATAGTGCGACAATAGACGTTTTCGCACCACTGGAAGCAAAAAACACACCTCTTCAACTAAGATATAGCTTGAGTATTAAACTTCCTAAATCTCTGCTGCGCTATCACCAATGACATCGATCCATCCTGAAAATCTTAGTGTTCTAGAAAACTCACTGGCGTTAGCGATCGGGGAGGACTTTTCTCTAGAGAATGACCCCGATGTTATCCAGCAGTTGATTGGTGATAAGCGCAGTGAGAACACTAAGCGCGAATACCAAAAAGACCTAAAAGATTTCTTCCTGTTTGTCGTTAAGAAAGAACCCAGCCGGGACTTAGTTCTAGAGTTTCTTCACCTGGAACAACGTCACGCCGTTGCTGTGGTTCTCAAGTACAAAGCGCACCTGATTAAGAAAAAACTGGCTGAAGCTACGGTGAATCGTCGCCTCAGTGCTATCAAGTCAATGGTTGAGATGGGGCGACGGCTGGGAGTCTGCAATTTCTCCCTGGATGATGTCAAAGGTGAAAAGGTCGAAACCTACCGTGACACAATGGGCATTCCAGCCGAGGACTATGCTTTAGTGATAGCGTTGGTTGACCGCACTACCCTTAAGGGCAAGCGCGATTATGCCATTATGCGGTTACTTTGGGATAATGGCTTGCGTCGTCAGGAGATAGTCAATCTAAATGTGCATGACTTCAACGCCAAGGAAAAAACTCTTGCAATCCTGGGTAAAGGCAAGGGTAGCCAGAAAGAAATTCTTGACCTATCGGAAAGAACTACCGACGCAATCTCCAGTTGGATTAAGGCAAGTAAGAAAAAACGGGGTTTAGACCCGCTTTTTACGGTGCTGGCATACCACAAGAATGGAAATAGATTAACCGGGGAAGCAATCAGGCGACTGGTGGATGGACTATGTAAGCAAGCCGGAATTACTAAAAAGATGTCACCCCATCGCATTCGCCACAGTGCGATTACTACAGTATTGGATCTGAATAATGGTAACTACCGCGCTACCCAGCGTTTCAGCAGACACGCCCAAGTGCAAACTGTTTTGAAGTACGACGATAACCGCCAGCGTTTGCAAAAGCAGATGAGCGATTCAATATCAGAATTGATTTAGGAAATAAGGGTAAACTTAAAATTTAAAGAATTATTAATAGTCGCTTGTGCAAGTTTAATTCCAACAATTTCAAGCCTTGCATAACGATTTGCTTTGCTCCAATTCGGACTTTGGCCGCTTTGCAGCGATATGTGGGTGTCACCAAAAAGTAAAAGTAGAATTTCTCGGCTCAACATCCCATTTATTCTCTGCAACAAAGTATTAGATGGCGATATGCTTAGTTTTGACTTTTTTGACTAAATCCTCGAATAACCGGGATATTACGGGGTTTACCTAAAATATCCATTGCTGGATATGAAGTAACTATATTCTCTGCTGTACTGCTGAACCCAGGAATTATCAATTGAGTACCTCCTTGCACTGTGTAGTGTCTGCGAAACTCACAGACAGCCATACCTGCCTTGTTCTCAATCAAACAGAGCAAAGACAGACAAGGGAACTTGTTTGCTCCCTTTTGCTCAACGCGAAATTTCTGAATTTTATCCGCTTGAGGACGAAAAGTTTTTTCAATTAATGTATTTAAACTATTTCTCGGTTCACCAGCATAGATAGTTACTTCTAATGGCTTCCAATTGATAAGTCCACAAGCAGCATCAATGATTTCCAAGTCGCTATTTGTTCCCATGTAGAGGAAGATGCCATATTTTCTCAAGGTTCCAATGGCATCACCGTCTTTATTAATGAGAAAAGTGATTGCTGTATCAAAGAAACCTGTGTTAATCAAACGCATTGCTTCTGCTGCAAGTTCACGGTTATTAAGTACAGGCTGATAGTTTCCAAAATCATCCGGTTCTATAGGAACCTTAAGAGTAAAACATCCTAATTTCAAATCTTTAGAAGCTAATGTTTGTGTTTGCTTAGACGCAATATCATACACTGTCATTCCAATATAATTGACACGATTCATTAGGATGGTTGGGTGTTCTCCTTGATAAATCTGTCCAGTCTCTATTAACCAATCGTGAATAGCTGGTATTAGTCCTGCTGTTCCTTGAGATAAATATAAATTAACAAAATGTGAATAATCAGGCTCTACATCTAATTGGACATGCTTGTTATTTTTTTGCCACCAAGGTTTTCCAAAGTTTGTATCGAGTTGCCTACGACGCTTCGCTTCTCCCATGTGTCTAACCTCACTCTACTGCTCTTTGGATGTCTCGCACCACTTGCTCTGCCTATCATGTAGTGTTCCCAAGCCAGAGAGGATTATTACGAGTGTTGAAATTTGCGATCGCTCCCTCACGCCGCCCAATCCCTACACAAAAATTCTGCCTGTTGCAGCACCGTCGCCTTCTCCTGCTTGTCTGGTGGATAGCCATACTTTCGCAGCAGACGCTTGACTAACCTTTGCAGATTAGCCTTAACCTCTGTTTCACAGTCCAGTCATTTAGAGATTTATAGTTTTTGGCATTGTATAGGGAATACTAAAATTTAGATTCCTTGTTAAACAAGACTGATATTTCTCAACTTGGCTATTACTAATAACTCTTAAATATGAATAAGAAATTTACACCTTTAGTCTGTGATGATGATGTCCTTCTTTTTGAAAAAGATACATTTAAAATCAGTAGGTTCAAAGAATTGATATCTACAGACATAAATAATAAGTTAAGTCAAAGTATTCACGATCATCAAACTCGACAACCGCAACGTTCAGTTGATAGTTCATTCTTACAAATCTCTATTGGTCAGGAGCGTCTCGAATTAAATGAAATTGAATTTAAATCTTCTATAAAAGCTTGCCAGATTCTCAGAGTTGGTGGTAAAGCTTGGCAGAAAGGGAAACTGAAAATTCAAATAATTAAATCAATTATCAATCAGAAGCCAGCTACCGTTTGTTTAGAATTTTGTCCAGATGAACCTGATGAGCATGAATCGCCTTTAAATGATCTTCGGAAAATGATATAGCTCAATGCAGATTCCTAACAATAACGGCATCACCGTGCCAAAACGGGAAAATTGTACGCTAAGGCTAAAAGCCTTGTCCAGCAAGCATCTTAGCCCCTCGGTTTTCTACAGCACCCGTGAGCGGCTGTTTACCCTCAATTGATTGGTGCAGAGTACTACCAATACTCTGCACCATCTCCCAAGACTAATTCGAGTCAAAAGTGATAAATGCAGGTATGCCATTTGCTCAAAACAAATAATTTTTATAGCGTTGAGGTTAGCATCAGTTCCTTAGAGTACAATTTTCCCGTTTTGGCACAGTGATGCCAATAATACCGAAGAGAAACATCAGCTTCACGTAGGCGATCGCGGCTGGTAATCAGCGTCAATGACTGCAAACTTAGATCGGTTAAAACTCGTAACAACTCTACATAGCGGCGATGAGGCTTAATCAACTTACAATTTTCATCTAATGCGGGTTCAAGATTATCAATTAAAACTCCAATTCTTTCAGTCTGAAGTTTTTGGCGAAAGCGTTCGAGAGATACGCCAAACTCCCTTCCTGGTTCTTCATTAAGTTGGCGTAGTCGTTCCTCAAGTAGGCTTTCAATGGGAGTAATATTTTCGGTTTCTTTGGCAATGGGAAACTCTATATAAAAACCAAATTTTTGCTGAAGATAATTTCTGGCTAAAGTTGTCTTTCCGACACCACCTTTTGCTTGAATCAGGATAACTTTTGCACCTTGGCTATCGAAGTCGTTGAGATGTGCGATCGCTCTTTCACGCCCAACAAAATTCTTATCTGGTACGCTTTTTTTAGTTCTCTGTTCTAATATTGCGGTTTCTATAGGAGTTTTACTCACTACGAAATCTGGCTTGTACCTCTGAAAAAGAGCAATCAAATCAGCACGTTTTGAGTAGCGTTGATCTGGGAACTCATTTTTCAAACCAAACTCCTCACAGATGTCTCTGATGTGTTGTCTTACCGTTGCTTTAGTAATATTTAGGGATTTGGCGATCGCTTCATCTGTCTCTCCAGCCAAAAACTTGATCAATACTTCCCGTCGTCTGTGTGTTAACTCGTTGAATGCTTTGTCGAACTGTCCTTTACTCATATTTTTATGCTAGTTCCCGGCCGCTTCACAAGCGTTTAGTGGACTTGTTTATTAAGACTCACAGCTTTGTGCATTTGGTGTTTATTCCACGAGTGCAACTATGAAATTAAGCCGATATCGGTTTAGCAAAGCAACAACAAAGCAACAAACCACTAATTTGCTCAAAATTATCTCAAACACCAAGAGGCAAAAAGTAATGATTAGTTCCGAAAAGATTTCCACCGTCATAGCCGTCATCGGGTTGAGTATCCAGTTTTCCGGGTTATGTATTCAGTTTACTAGATCTTTCGACCCACCGAAGTTAAATACAGTACAAGCATCAATAGTTCAAACATCCTCTGAAACTAAATAAAGCAACAGCGATATACAGAGGGTTTCAAGCAAACAGAACATACAAATGAACTCCAAAAGCCACTTTGCTAGCTGTACTCAAGTTTTGAAGTTTTTCAATTCCGAATATCTAACTCTTAAAAAAGGCAGAGACCATGAACACTAATCTAAATAATAGCTACAATCTCCTATTTAAGTGGAGTTGTAAGGGACTGAAATATTTTCTGCTGACTTTGTTTGGTTTTGTAATCGCATATGTGATTTCTAAAGTGTTTAGATGTGACACAATTGTTCAGATACTTTTATCTCCTTTTGTCTGGGAATGGCTTTTCCGAATTGCAGTACTTATCTTATGTGTTTTTGGAATCGCCATAATCTATGAGTCTACTCGTTAATTTTCTATGGAGATTTCTTAACCAATGCTATATTCGATGAGATTACCATTCCGACTAACTCAGCAACTTGGAGAAATATATTTTATAAAAAGTATGAGTGTTCAAGGCAACACAGCTTTTATCCCAATTGCAATCAGCACTATCTCCTTGATTTACTTCTTGACAACTTCTGCAAAAGTGCCAATTCATGTAACTCTAGCCAACCATACTTTTACTTTAAAAATTATGGTTGAAATTCATCCCGATAAATGCATACCTAAGGCAGGGAATCACCCCTTGGACTCGGCTACAAAATGGGATATTCTGATTCACTGAGTTTTCACGGCAGATATCTCCAAGCTATTCTCCATCTGGCTTCGGAAGTATTCACTCTTTGCATATAAATTTCCACAAGCTCTAAGGTTTCAAGAACCAATGCTTCAAGTTCATTGACGACTACAACAGCTTTGTTACGAAACAAGCCTTCGAGACGGAAGGCAAGATTAAGTCTTACTTTCTTTGATTTAAAAACTCGTTGCGCTCTCGGCGGCGATAGTGGAGTGGCTCTTGCGGGCTTGTGGATCTAGTTAGCCCAACCAATAATTTCTCTGCCCGTAAGAGCCACCGACTCCGAGAGCGAAGCGGTCACGAGTTCGTCGGCTCAACACGACTTACCGACTAAAACCACGATCCTGCTGTAAGAGCTTTTGTTGCTCCTCCCTGAGATGAGCTTCTAATTCCTGACTCCAATCAGGATTATGGGTTTTGAGCCTTTTACCCTGTGGCAACAATTCTAATACTGCACTAGCTGCGTTATTCCCTTCTTGATCATTATTGAATGCTACGACAACCCTATTGAAACTCTTGAGAAATTCCATAGGTAGGTTATTCGGGTCATCAGCTACCATCAACATGGTTCTAGTTGGTGGTAGCCCTTTGCAACTTGAGATCAGATAGGTGGCTGCTGACATCGCATCAATTGGTGTAGAACACAAAAAGACATTTTCTACCTTGTCCGTTGGTTGCCCTCCCAATCTCAGATAAAACCAACCATTTGCTGTAGAGGTGTTTTGGTCGTACTCCACAGCACGATGACTTTGCCTTGGCTTTGACCAAATTAATGCGCCAGTTTTTTCACCATCTAAATCACGCTTGATAAACAAAATATTTCGCTGCTCATCCATGTAAAGCAACTGATTACCATGTAATCCTTGCACAATATAATCTGGTATATAGCGTTTCTCGCTTAAGTACTTGTGCAACACTTGCCAAACAACTTTATCCTCTGGTGGTGGGGTGAACTGAGGCTGTTGTTGTTTGCGTTCAATCTCTTGAAGAAACTTTTCTAACTGCTCAATTGGAAGTGGTTTAGCAGGTTTGAGCAGCAATTCATGAATAGGTTCATCATCACGTTCTGGTTGGTAGTCAACGCCAAGATGTTTTTGTAAACCGGGGAAGGTGTAAGCTGCACCTAACTGTGTGCCACTACAAGCTTGCCCATCTTTCTCATAAGAAATGCCTTTAGACTTCCCATTTCTGGTAAATCCTGTTCTTACACTAATGCCAGCTTGCTGCAACCGCATGATCAGCGTTGGCATTTGAGGATTATCAACTCCGGCTCTGTCAATTGTCTGCTGAACTGACTCTTTGATGATGCGTTGTGGAGGAGAGTCACGTTGTCCCTGTGAAAATTCTTCTTGCTCTCGCCTTATACGCCTGATTTGTCCGGTGCTGGGTGTACGTTGAAGCTTCTCTCTACTACCTTGCACTTGCACCAAATTATAGTCAATTTCAATTTGTCGCAGCACTTTCTCAGAGCGTACATAATCCCAGGAATCATGCACTACTAGCCCTGTATCCATCCTGATGCGGCTGGCGGCGATGTGGATATGGTCGTCATCGGTGTTGTGGTGGCGGAAGATGGCAAACTGATTTGCATCAAAACCCATTTCCTTCATGTAGCGATCGCCAATCTCGCTCCACTTCTCATCATCTAAAAAATCACCCTTAGCTGCTGACAGTGAGACATGGTAAACAACTCGGTCTGCATCAGAATTTAGTTGTCGAGACAGCTTAAACTCCCGCGCCAATTCACGGGCATTTCTCCCGCTCATGTTGCCGCCGATTAGTTTAGCATCTTCGCGTGATTCCAAATAATCCAACAGCTTGCGAAAACCTCTGCCCTTAGTCTGCTTCCCAATCATCGTCTGACTCTTCCTCTTCCGAATCTTCATCATCAACATCATCCGAGGCAATGTCTCGTCTGCACTGATGCAGCAGTTCTAAAAGTTCTCGTAACAGTTCTGGTTTTGCTGGTGGAGTTCGCCCCATTAATATAGCTGTGTTTGTAGCTTTAACAAGCTGGTTGAGGTTGTTCCCGATTTGTCCTAACTCCCAATATGTTTGCAAGCTAATTTTACTTAGTCGTTTGGGCAATGGACGCATCAACGCATTACGCCTCATTAGTTCACTTGCTGACATCCCCGCATCAAGTGATTTTATTCGCAGCAGATCCAATTCGATATCACTTAACCTCACTGGAAAAATATGCTTTCGGACTAGAGCTTTTGACTGCTTGCGATTCGCCATAATTCGAGAAAATATCGGGACATTGCGAGGGGGGTTTTTCAAGGGGGGCTTCCCCACTTGAACCAGTCTGCCGTTCGAGCGCAGCGAGACAAAGCGTAAGCTTTGAGGCATGGCTGGCTTCAAGCCCATTTACGGGGGTAGCGAAGTGTCGAGTGATACGGATGTACGGAGGGGGCAGCAGGGGGCTGAAGGCAGGAGTATAAAGGCGTAGCCGTGCTGCTAATCATCCTACAACTTACAAGGGGGGATAGCAACGGCGTAGCCGGAATTTGAATCAAATCAAGCAGGAGATAAATTCTGGTTCGGCGTAGCCACCATAGAGGAGATAAAAACAGCGAAGCTGCTATATGAAAACTCTCTGATTCAGCGTAGCTGCTACACAATATAATAGTCCGGCGTAGCCGCAATACTAAAAAATAATTCAGCGTAGCTGTTTTAAGTAAAATTCTCTGATTCAGCGTAGCTGTAATAGTCAGATTTCTTAGCATTAGCGTGAATCAGACTACCAGCGAAGCTGCCACACTAAAAAATCTAAGGCGTAGCCGTCAAACTGAAAGCGCGATTCGGCGTAGCCGCAATCGTCAATTTTTTTTAGGATTTTGAATCAGATTTTTTCAAATAGCCGATAATTATCAGTTAATCGGGATTCACGACATAACCATGAGTGAGCATCAGAATTCAGAAGTGATTACGAAAGAGAAGATTGATAAGGCCATCAATCTGCTGAAGGAGCAAAAGCCAAAAGAACGAGAAGATGTATCGGATAGAGAGGCCATCAGGAAAATGAGACGGTACATTGAAAAGCTGACCTCTAATAAGTACGGCTACAGTTATGAAGAAGTATCGGAGATGCTGAAGGGTCTGGGTATTAATTTGACTGGTAGCAGAATCAAATATTTAATCGGTGAGTTGAAGAAAAGCAGTCGTCGCCGTGATCAGGCATCTGATAACGGCGATAGTAGTATTTCAGTTCAGGGGGCTACTGAAAATCAGCAGGCAGTTGTTGAAAGCAGCGAAGCTGAAGAAGCACCTGTAAAAAGTATGAAGGGCAAGAGTAAAAAACAACAGCCAGCAACGCAGGAACCAGAAGCGAAATCAGAACCAACCAGAGAACCAAACAGGTCTGCTTTTGTGCCAAAGATTTACAAGGATGACGAAATCTAAGTTGGTTTATGAGTAAAACAACTACTCCTCACAAAAAAAAAGCAGCAGTTAATAAAAGAATAGTGCTGTGTACCAGTGAAAAGGGAGGCACAGGTAAAAGTATTGTGGCTAGGTTTCTTTTAGATATGTACTTAGCAAACTTGATTCATGTTGTAGCGTATGACTGCGACTCGAATAATCCGCAACTGTGGAGACACTATAACTCTTCAGTGCCAGGGGGCGTAAGAACAATCAAATTTAATCAACATGGATTCAGCGAGATTTTAAAAAAGGATTTATCGTCATCAAATCCTGTTGTAGCTTTAGTGGATCTGCCGTCTGGAGTGGGGGAATATTTTCAGGATTTTGTTCAAGAGATGGAATCAGCAAGCCTGGGCTACCGCATCACTATGGTATCGGTACTAGGCAGGGGGAAAGACAACATCATTCAACTAAAACGGTTAATAGAAACCTGCGGTAATCAGGTTGATTATGTAGTAGTGAAGAATTTGTATTGGGGTGAAGACGACGAAGAGAAAAGGTTCATCTTTTACGAACAATCTAAAACCAGAAAATCTGTCTTGGAGTTAGGAGCAATCGAATTAAAGTTTCTGCGTCTTGTTGATTGGGTCTACGAAGCAATAGATGCTCAAGATTTAACTTTTACAGAAGCAGTAAACCACGAGACATTAACTATCAGCAAGCAAGCCAGATTATCTATATGGATACCAACGCAGGAGTCAGAGTTGATTAAAGGTGGCTCACTTTTGAGACTTGAAGAGGCACAACCCAGAGATAGGGACACTTTAAGGAAAGTAATTATTGAAAACGTGTAACTAATTCTGATAAAGCTATTTTCAATCCATTTGAAAAAATTACGGTTGATTTTAGTTTTTTCAAATGGATAGGCTGGGGATCACAGAGCTAAATCTTCTAACTAAACTTGGTCTCTGTTACAATATTTATTGTATAATTTTTAACTGTTTAGTTACTACAGAATTCAGAGCTTCGGTCTAATTATGCTTATTTAGAGCTATCAACCATTGATTTGCCATTTAATAGTTCAGTAGGTTCAGAAACTAATTGGTTTAATGTTTCTTTATTAGAAGGAGTGTTATTGGCTGAATTATCAGCAGAGTTTACCTGGTTTGGCTCTAAATTGGTTGTAATTTCTTTATGATCATGTTTTTGAGACACTAAATGGGCTGTTTCCGTAACTTTGCCATTTTCATCTGTCTCTTTTTGCACTAAAAGTTCAGCCCTTGAGTTGTGTCCTTCTTTTTCGGATACTGTGCTTGTTATTCGCCTTGCCATGCTTTCCATTAAATTAATTCCAGCAAAACCAGCAGCAACAGAAAGTGAGAATAACTTAGCCTGATCCTCAACAGGTGGCCATTGTGGCTGGTTAGCAGAAGTAGTTGCTGGAATTTTTAAATTAAATAATGGAACTGCTATAAAAAATATTGAGATGCTTGCAGTAGCGCCAATTATCATATTACCTAAAATTCCAAGAGGAACTAATCTAGCTCCATTATTCTTGGTACGTAAAAAAGGAACTCTAACTTCGTATGAGTTGTTCTCATTATTCTGAGCTATTCCAGAGGCGAAACCACCGCAAGAACCGCCAAAGGCCATCAATAAAAGTAAGCTAATGTAATCCATATAATTTGTCTAAAGGAGATTAAATTATTAAGAATGAGCAACAAGAAATGAGGAATTAACAAAGCCTAAAAATAACTTTTTCACTTTGCAATGAAAAGTCAGGTATCTAGGCGAATCCACATATTTTAAATTTTGTCCTTAATAGCTACAAGGTGAAAATGCTAATTCCGTAAAAAGTATTATTTAGAATTTAAATAAGTAGAACAGCTTCAATAATTGACGCTATGTCATTGCGAATGAAACGTTCGCGGTAGCGTCTCGTAGAGAAGTGTAATGAAGCAATCGCAATGTTTATGTCGATTTTACATTTTGTAACATAGCTAGGTTTATTTTCACCGACTTACTTACACTCCATTATTAGTGGTGTGAAAAGGCATACTGAACGGGACGCTCACTCCATGATTAAATACCCAATCATGAAAGAGAGCATCTTTTATTACTACCGCTATTAAGACTATCTAATAGCAGGAGTAATATTTTTTCAAACGTAGCCCAGCCGTAGAAGCATTACAATTCTCAAAGCTTTAGTTTAATTAGACTGATGACGTTCACCTATTCTCTATACCCAGATAATTGGTCAGAAATTGCCACGGACGTTAAGCAACAAGCCCAGTGGCGTTGTCAAAAGTGCGGGTTACACTGCATCCCGCCTGGTGAAAAAACATCACATCTAACACGCTCAAAACGCAGGGTGTACACCCTACAGGTTCATCATTGGGACAGAAATCCAGCAAATAACCACAGAGGCAACCTTATAGCTCTTTGTAGTGCTTGTCACCTTTTATACCATAGAGGTGGGAAATCAAATGTTTCACCGGGGCAGCTATCTTTGTGGTAAATAAGTCATGGATGATGATACTCAAGAACTAATCGCAATTCAGCAAGAACTCTCAGGAATCAGCTCACGCCTGAGAAAGATTTTTCCGTCAACTCATCCCCAATTTGACAACGTGTTTGAAGACGTGGGTGCAGTTGGATATTACATCCGCGAAGCAGGTTATCGTCTGGAATCAGTTCTTATGACTGTTCAAGGTGATAGCGCAGGTTCTGCGAGTGACCCAGAGATTGAAGAAACTGAAATTGAATAAACTTCAGTAGGCAGACAACTCAGTACAATCATCAGCAAGTCAGCCCTAACTTGGGGCGTGCAGAAATTCAAAACTCGCCGCATCGCCCTAGTACCAAGAACTTCGGCAACTTCCGCCACCCCCTCTAACAGGTGATCTGGTAATGACTCCGATTCAGCAATCAACATCGGGAAGTATGTACGGGCTAGCCACTTTTCATCGTCGTCTAAGTCAGCTAAATTTTTATTACTACCGCTATTAAGACTATCTAATAGCAAGAGTAATAATTTTTTAAAGTGCTGCCAGCCCCCCCATCTCTGGGTAAATCGGCTCACCCAAGCTTGGGAGATTTCAGCAATTTTAGCGATCGCGGGTTGGGTAATTTTCTGTTTTGACTGCCAAAGCTGCGTTAATGCGTTGACAATGGCGTGGCCTGTTTGCTGGTCGCGGCTACCAGCTTCAATGCAGAAGTCGCAGGCATCAACAACCTCTAATTTAACTCCTGGTAATTCACTCACGAGGAAATTGAGGTCATAGTCAGCGCAGAAGTAGAATGTTAGCTCCACATTGGGGCGACGATGAGCGCGTAATCGCCCAATCTCTTGGATGATTTCTGCACGGATCAGGTCTGTGAGATACTTTTGGAAAGCGCTGTTTTTATCTTCCAGGTTGACTGGTTCCCCAGTCATCACCTGATATTGTGCGGCTAAAACACCGATGTTCTGGTAAGGAATGCCAAAAGAAGCGATCGCATCACACTCACTAAACCTGTTAACACCACGCCCATCGACAAAGTGACCATATTCTGTGTGGCCCTCAGCTTGGGTTGCAATCTGTTTCCAATCGATAATGCCAAGGTTGGGGCAGAGTTTTTTCAAGGTTTCTTTGAGGGCATTAACACGAGCGCTAAGTGGAAGAGAGCGATTTTTGGGCAGTTTACCCAGCCCAGTAACGTTGACCACTTTTAAATTGTCGTAGTCTGGGCGTTGTTGCTCAATGACTAACACAGGCTCATTGATGCCCAGTTTCAATTTCAATTGCTGGGATTTGAAAGTGGCATCAAGATAAATATTAAATTTGGCAGAGTGGGCCAATTCAGTATGTTTGGGATTTCGGCGGTGAATGCTGAGTACACCCCATTGAGATTGAAAACTACCATCACCTTTCCAAGCTTCGAGAAAGTCAGGCAACCAGTAATTAGGCAAGTCAAGAAACTCCCTCCCGGCTGTTCGTGCGCTGTCTTTAACTACCTTTTTGGCAGCATAACGAGCCGCAGCACTTTTTTTGAGTTGTTTATCTTGGGTAATATCAATTGAATCCAAGTCCTCTAAGAAAGTCAAATCAGGTTCTACAGTTTGCTGAATCGCTTCGATATCTAAGCCTGTGGGGAAAGCCGGCAGCAGCGCACGGATGCTGGCATCATCAAACCCGTAGCGGTCAGTGGGTTTAAGTTGTTGAGTTAACAGTTCGTGTAAAACTTTTAGTGCAGGTTGCAGCTGTGATAGAAGATTTGGTTCTAACAGTAGCAGCTTGCCTATGGTGGTTTCAAAATCGCTGAGGTTCACATCAACCGAACGCACGGGCTTGATAAGTGTGCCTGCTTCTTCCCATAACCGCCCAACGGTGAAAGTTTGGTCAGCAGCGTTAGTTAAGGTGACAGGGGTAGAGTCTGGGTGCGCTCTGAGTTCGGAGTAATTTTGAATAACTGTACGTTTTTGAAAGCGGAATCCAAAACCGTCACCACTAGCGAAACGGCACTGATTTTTAAGGGAACAACCGCCACAGATGGGACTAATACCGCTCTCTTCAAAATCAAGGCTGCTAAAATTCTTGTTACGAAATGCGTTAAATAAGTAAGTTCTGTGACAATTGCCATCAGTGTCAGCAGTCTCACCCGCTTTAGTCCACAGTTTAAAGTCCTCACCTGTAGGAGTTTTGCGGGTGGGATCTAGTTTAAAGCCGTTGTGCCGCACTGGTAAGTCAACAAAATTCGTCTCAATGGGCAGTGTGGATGGGTTTCTGTGGTTGGCATCCTGGTAAATTAGTTTATCAAGACCGAATAAGGTCGCTGTCAGTTGCCCAGCGTTGTAAGACTTGCCCAGTCCTGGGTGAGAATTATCTAAGATTTGTGTCCAGCCCTTGGATACAGCTTCCACCCATGCGGTGATATGTTCTTCTGGCTGGCAGGAGATAGAGATATTGCCTGTAACTTCAGTTATGTACGGGATATTGCCGGGCTTGTAAATAATTACATTGGGCGAAGGCGTGTCAATTTCGGGTAAGGGCAATGGTTGTGGTGGGGCTTTAAATCCTTTAAATATCGAACTAAATGGAGCGATCGCTTGCTTTAATAAATTTTGGAAGCTGCTCAAGTCCTCTCTGACTCGCCCAAGCTCCCACTCTTCACGGCTAATTACTCCTTTGTTGCCGAGGTTGGGTTCATACTGCCGTTTAGGGAAGCGAAAACCATACTGTTTGGCAATGTGAAACAGTGTTCCGATTGAGATTCCTCCACGCCTAAAACTGCGAATCTTAGCGTGAATGTTCCAAGTTGAGCCTTTGATACTGGGCGACCACTGTTCTGCTATGATTTCCGCTTCTGATGCCCCATAATAGTTAACCAGCGCCATCAACACCTGACGGCATTCGTCATAATTGCCGCTTCCTGGGGTACGTGGTGGGATGAATGAAAGCGCGTTCTGGATAAGCTGGTCAATATCCCAGCCTTCAGCGAGGGAAATCTCACGCCACTCTTTACGCCGTGACTCAATTTCTTGAATTCTTTGCTGATACTCAATCCGTTCCTGTTGCGCGATCGCAATCGCTTCCTGAATCCATTCTGCTGGTAAAGTGGCTTCAGGGTTGACCAGGGGAAATTCTGCCTCTGTGCTGCCGTAAAATACACGACTTGCATCTTTACAAGCTGGGTCATGGGGCAACTGCTGCATGAGGAAGCGTGTACAAGCTTCTACAGTATCAGCACCCTGAACATATTCGGGGAGAAGGAAAACCAACCGGAATTTATGCCATTCTGGTTTATGACTGGCAGTGGTGTAAATTAAAGCACAGTGTTTTTTAATGAAGGGATGCGCTAAGGCTTCTGAGATCGTTAATTGGTGATCGTAAACTTTGATATAATTGCCGTTAGCGTCCTTAATCGGCTTGCCTTCTGCATCACGGGCGACATCGGAATTATCAATGTCGAGGAGCAACCATTGAGAACCGATGACATTAGCCTTACTGCGCCATTTCCCACCCAACAATCCGGCACAGATGGCGTGACCTGCTTTAATGTGGTGCTGAACATCGGCTAGAGTGCCCTCTACATCAATGAAGTTACCGGCCAGCTTCTTAAAGTCCCAGTCTTTGTTTGTGCCAGTAGCGTTAAACGCGAACTTGATTATCCGACTCTCAATCAACTCAAGTTTTGTCTTTGCAGCAGAAAAAGTTTCTGATTGGCCTGCTGATTGCGCCGATACTGAGTTATGAGATTGTTGTAATGGTGACATGAAATATTCCTCCTGAAGTGTGTTGGAGGAATTGGAGCTATCCCGAAAGTAATCTTCTAATACAAACGTTCAGAAATGTAAAAACAGAAAAATCCTAAACTGCTCTTTCTGTCTGGATTGCTGGTGTTACAATGGCTTAACACCTTGAAAGGTTTGATAAGATTACTATTAGGGATATTAATTAGGCGGCAAACCCAATTCCCCAATTCCAAGTGAATAAAAATCAGAAAACCTCGGTATCCCAACGGGACACGGGGTTTTCACCTTTTAGCCTATCTGTACTTGGCTAACCAAGCCCTGACAAACTCGGTTACTTCCTCCTCTTGAATAACAAAGGCAGTACCTTTTCTCCTGAGAGCCAGAATTTTCATACTTCCCACCTCCGAATAAAGATGTTCATTGTGAGTATTAGCCGCCTTGGTAGGAGGCCATAAGACCAAAACTTTTGCTGTGGGAGTCTTTTGAGCTTCACGGGAAGACATCAAAAACTTATCTCTGTTCTTGTTGAGCCACTTCTCGTAATCTGCTAACTCCACAAGTGGGCAGGGTTGCCACAGTTTTAGTCCATTTTTGTCTTTGCGCTTGACTTGTAAAACCTCTCTAGCTTCGTTGTAGACAATTTCTCTATCTCCTTTTGACCGAATGGAGATAAACAGGTGAGTTGTTCGTGGAAATCTAATAAACAAGTCGATAGGGTTGTTGTCTTCTACGGGAATTACCGGGAAGACTTGTACATCTAGGCTTTTAAACTCATCAAAAAGTAAGGTTCCTAATTTTTCCAACCGCGCAAGTTTTTGAGTTACCACCAACGGCTTGTAAGCCAATCCAAAAAGAACCCAGCCAGCCGGATGAATTATGCCTCCTGTAGCCAGCGCAGCAGCACCAGCCGCTAGAGCTTGAGTGGACGCATAATCTTTCGCCTCCCTAATTTTTTCAAACGCCGCTTCGTTGTGCAGTGGGAGTTGAAAATCGCTTGTTAGGTCTTTCACTGTTAACATTGGCGACATCAAAAAATAATGATGTGAAATAGTACTAGCTGCTCGATTTTGCCTTACGGGGCTAACGTGCCTATGAGTTTACACCTCCTGATTCAGGCTACATCTTTCACTGTAAAACCTTTGCTACACCACTGAACTAGCAGCCATCTATCAGATTCTTTGTCTAAAGCTGGCTTTAGTCGAAAAGCAAAAAAATCTTCCCAAGCCTCTATACCGTGTTTTGTAACGAATTGTTTTTCAACTTCTTTAAAGCGTTCCCAGTTACGATCCGCGATCGCGGTCAGCATTGGGATTAATTCGCTTACTGGTATCTGAGTAGTTGTTTCACTCATCTGGGTGTCCCTCAAAAATACAAATAATTGGTAAAGGTTCTATCTTGGTATCAACAACTTTAACTAATCGTATTCCCCTTTTTCTGCCTATCCTTTTGCAGTGTTGCTCTGAAGCAGCAGGCAGCCAATATCTAGTCTCAGCTAGTGGGTCAAATTTGCCCTCAACACGCTCTATACCGTCGTTTGCCTGATTTCCCTCGGTCAGATTCCCTCCTTATTTTGTTTTTTGTACGCGATCGCTGACTTCTTCTGGTGGAACCCACTCGATTAACTCGCTAGGCTGAACGCGATAAGTGTCACAAATTTTGTTCATCGCGGTTACGTGTGGTACTTGCCAGGGATTGTCATACAAAGCGTAAACTGTGGTTGCAGATAGCCCTGTATCTTTTCTGAACTGATAACGGGTAATGCCCCTATCATCAACAAACTGCTTGATTTTATTCCTAACTGGCATCAATAACAAGTAACTGATATTAACAGCTAATTATGTTGCAGTTTATCAGCATTTGAAAGATACCATTCGGTTGATAGCTAGGTTTACTTGAAATTATCAGTTGGTTTCTACTCATCACACACCTGCCCCTTGTATGAGAACGCTGACGGAATTGGTAGAAGAATGGTTGGACGTGCATCATGGTAAAACAAGGGCTTCGTATCACAATACCATTCGCAAGTTCTTAACTTTTACCTCGGTGGAAGCGATCGCTGAGATTCAGATCCGTCATGTTCGGGAATGGTTGGATTTCCTGCAAGAGGCAGACACGACCAAGGTTAAGCATCTCAACATTCTCAAGGCGTTTTTTTCCTATGTGACCAGTTTGGAGAAACCGCCGATTTCTCGCAGTCCGATCCCCAAGCAGTTCAAGTTGCCCAAGCCGAAAGATACCTTGGTGGAGCGTATTCTTACACCGTCGGATGTGGATGCGATGATTGCAGCGACAACTGACAAGCGCAATCGGTTAATTTTAAAAACTTTGTATTTAACAGGGATTCGGGTGTCTGAGTTGTGCGGGTTGCGGTGGAAGGATGCGATTGCTTCTCGCGGTGGCGGTGGGCAGATTAATTTTTATGGCAAGGGTGGGCGGACTCGCCGAGTCCACGTCCCCCAGTCGCTATGGGTGGAGTTGATGTCACTGCGCTCTGAAGCGTTGAAGGATGCGCCTGTGTTTGCCAGTGCTACGGGCAGACCCTTGGCCCCTTCCCACATTGACCGAGTGGTGAAAAGGGCGGCGGCAGCAGCAGAATTAGAGAATGCCATGAATGTTTCAGCGCACTGGTTTAGGCACAGTCATGCTACCCACGCATTAGATGAAGGTGTTCCGGTGCATTTGGTTCAGGCTACTTTGGGGCATACAAGTTTGGATACCACGAGTAAATATCTGCACGTTAGCCCTGATAGGAGTTCTGGGGAAGTTTTAGTTAAGCGATGGTCTGAGCCATTTTAATTGGGGTAGTGTGAAGGTAGCTACGACCAAAATTTCTCTAATGCTATACTTTGGCGAAATGCAAAAATCAACTCCTTAACTTTCCCTAACTTATCCTCATCGACTCCTAGAAATTTTACTAATAGAGTGAAAGTGTTCAAGAAAAACCGATAGGTCAAAGCCAAAACAAGCAGACCTTTCAGAAAATCTTGAAACAATTATTAGTGAAAAGAAGGAGCAATTTATTATGAAAAAATCTACTTTTGTCAAAGCAACAATGGGTGCTGTCTTATTGTTAACAACAGGTATATTCAGTGTTACCAATGTTAATTCGAGTCAGGCACATTCAGCAAACCAAAAACTCAGGTATGGACAAACATACAAGCTCGTTAATGGTTACGACAATTGGCAAGGAGGTTATTTAGACACGCGGGGAAGAGGCTGTTCTGAGAATCTGCTGTGTGTTTCTACTGCCAACAACCCCAACAGAGATAACGGTAGTGGGTCTTGGAAGATTCTATCAAAAACTGGCAAAACAGGAGTTGTTGAGTCGCTCGATGACGTTTACCTGCAAAATCAATATGAGCAAGGTGCTGGTGGTTACTTAGACACGCGGGGAAGAAACTGTTCTGAGAATCTGCTGTGTGTCTCTACAGCCAACAACCCCAACAGAGATAGTGGTAGCGGAACCTGGAAAATAATTTCTAAAAACAAATCTTCAGATGACTTACGTGAAGGTCAGCCTGTTCAACTTGTGAATGGTTATGGTAATGGTCAAGGAGGTTACTTAGATACCAGAGGCAGAAGTTGTAATGAAAATTTGTTGTGTGTCTCAACGGCTGCTGGCGCAGATAGAGATAGTGGTAGCGGAACTTGGAAATTTATTAAGCAGTAAATGGGTTGCGGTGGGCAGATTAATGTTTATGTTTGGGTGGGCGCACTCGCCGAGTTCACGTCCTCCAGTCGCTATGGGTGGAGTTAATGGCACTGCGCTCTGAAGCGTTGAAGGATGCACCTGTGTTTGCCAGGAGTTCCCGGAGATAAAGGGCTTTTCCCGTTCAAACCTGCTTTATATGCGGGCTTTCGCGTCAGCCTATCCTGACGATCAATTTGTCCAGCAGGCTGCTGGACAAATTCCCTGGTTTCATAACTGCGTTTTGCTGGATCGCGTTTTAAATTTTCAGCTTTGAATTGGTTGCACACTCAGGCGATAAGCCATTTTAAATTTTCAATTTTGAATTGGGTCATCTGGTGGTGGATGCCGCCCAATTTCTCTATCAGCAGCGCGAATATTAATTATTCTGGCTCGGTTGAATGCTAATGCTGCGACTGTGGCGCGTCCTGTAGGTGTCAAGCCGATAATGGAGAGTGTATCTGTTGACCAGATAAAGTGTTCTGGCCAACTATCAGTGCGAGGATTAAATAAGGGTACTTCTGATAACGACTGTTCATCAAAGGCTTTAAGTTTATCGGATTTTTGGCGATTACAATGAAAACACGCCAAAGCTAAATTATCAATTGAATTAGCACCACCTTTGGTAAGAGGAATTACATGGTCTACAGTGAAGGAAACATATTGCCATTGTTCCGATGCGTGACAATATTCGCACAGAAACTTGGCTCGTTGTCGTACTTGATTTTGAGTAGATTCGCTAATGTAACGATTCACAGACAAATCTCTGATTCCCTATAATTCACTTTGGTTTTGAGTTAGCGATGAATTTCTGAGCATCCGATTCACCAAACTCAGATAATCGTCTAATTCTTCATATTCATCTAATTCTTTTTCTTCCTCTGAAGTCAGTGTAGATTCTTTTTGCTTAATTAATAAGGCTTCAATTCGCCCCTGTACTAAGCTGGAAGCTCGAAATATTGGCACTCCTTCTACTAGCTCGATGCGGACAGCACCATCTAATGGTAAACTGTTGGGCAAGTGTGACAATTTCATAGGTAAATTGGTTGTCATGGCATTAACCGAGGAGATAAACCTAGCTGTTCACAGAAAATCTTACTGTACTCTGCTGTTTCCCAATTTTGGGCAGATTTAACTTGTTCTACAGTTAAACCTTTAACGTTCCAAAAATTAGCTCCTTGTATATTGGCGTTATTAAGTTTTGCTCCTTCAAGGTTAGCATCTCCAAACTTTGCTCCGTTCAAATTTGCTCTTTTAAAGTTGGCATTTTTAAGGATTGCTCCACGAAAACTAGCCTCTGTAAAATCAGATTCTTCAAGATTAGCTGACTGAAGATTAACACCCCAAAGAATTGCTTTTGACAGTTTTACTTGTTGAAGAGAAACATGAGGAGCAATCAAGTATGCTCCTGCTGCCACCGCGTTGAAACCTATTGGAAACTTGGTGTCTTCATCATATAAAACTTCTCTGAGGTCGGTACTTTCCAATTTAGCTTTTAGAAGAGAAGCACCATAAAGTCTAGCTCTATAAAGGTCAGCTTTGCTGAGATTAGCCTCATCAAGTATTGCTCCTGTCAAATCAGCCCCTGTGAGATTAGCTCCCACTAAATCTGCTCCAGTTAAGTCAATACGTTTTAAATCAGCATTTGGAGCATCTATATTTCGCAGAGAAACACTGTCACTTGCTAATTCTTCCAGAGCAATTTTTCTAGCATAGCTAGTAACTGTACCAGAAGCAGCAGATGCATCGATTGCTTTCCAGTACTCAAAATGTGACCTTTTTCTTTCAGCTTGAATCCTTTCTTCTCGTTTTGGGAGTTCAAGTAGGAAAACCGTTACACCTATCAGCACACCCAGTTTACTAAGAGCATCAAGTATCTTGATAAAACCCAAATTTGAAAGCCAGTTAGCAATTGGGTCGGAAAAAAACAAGGTAATTATCAAAACTATCAAAGCACTAAGCCAAACAGCCCAAAGTAAAAGTCGCTTTAGCCATAATAATGATTTGACTTTCTGCTTTGATTGATTGCTTCTCAAGATTATTTAGCCTTCTGCTGTCTACGTGCTTAATATAACAAGATGTAGTCAAAAATTACTTGCTCCAAACTGTCGGTGAGATAATTTTAGCTGACTTGTCATCTAAATAGAAATTGTAAACAGGCTCTCCTGATAATTCACAGCGAAGCGGCTCAAGAATTTTAGTGAACGGATTCCAAACTGCTGTTACAGTCCGTTTTACTTTCTTTCGTTGCAACTCACACTGAATATGTACCGTAGGGAGATGGATAATCATTGCACTGTGCAACCAAGCTTCTACACTCATTGCATAACGCTCTTGGATATCTAACAATTTTCTCTCTAACTCTCGATTAGTGGCTTCAATTCGTGCTAATTCTTTGTCTTGTTCATCACCAATCAATTTTTTTAACTCAATCTTATTGCGGATCGAGTCGCTAATCGTGTTGTAATAACAAGTGAGCCTTTCTTCATCCCTAGCTCTAGCTCTTGTTAATTTAGCCTGCCAATTATCTAGAGATTTTCCAATTAATATTGCACTTTGATGTTCGATTAACCTCAACAACTCTTCAATTGGCATCGCCAATGGTGTCTCTTGATGCTCCACAGTCATTAGGTCAGACTCCCAAAACAAAGCATCCCCAATTTCTACTGGTGTTACTCCTGTTATTTCATTGATAATGAACGAAACTAAACCAATCCTTTTTTCGGAAGCATTCGCTGTATAAGCCACATTACACAAGATGTAACGAGTAATTTCTGGTTTAGCATCTAAAAAACGAATTAAGCCATTTTGAGGTGCGAGTCTCTCCAATAAAATTTTCTCAAAGCCTGTGTTTTTAAGATGTCCATCGATTTTAACACCCAACGCACTAATAAGTCCTTTAACAGCTAATAGTTCAGATAGCTTATTTAAGACTTCTGAATGATAAGTAACAAAAACACTTTGGGGTACATCAGCAATAGTTGTAAAAGTAACTTCTTCTGGAAGCGAAAGCAGCGATGCTATATTTTCAGTCAACAACACATTCAAAATGTGTTCACCAGCAGGTTCTGCTATCCCATCATGGAGAGAAACAATTTTTTCTAAAGTAGCAATAATTGGGTCTGATAACATATTTATTAAAATCAATCTCTCAGGCTTCAAAATCTTCGCCAAAAATCTGTTCATCCAGTTCTTGAATTTGCTGATACTGGTTTTTGGCTTTCAACAAATTATCTGCCAATTGCTCGAAGGCTGTATCTAATTCGGGCTTGACTTGATGTTTGATCCAGATATCCATAACAATTTCACTAAAGTCAAATTCATCATCCACGTTCCCTAAAATTGTTTCAATCTCTCCGACCACTAGTTCAAACATATTAATTTTGTCATGCAAGATCCGCAGAATATACTCTTCGATACTGCCCTTGAGACAAAAGTTAAAAATAAAAACATCCTGGGTTTGTCCAATGCGGTGAATACGACCAATGCGCTGTTCTATTTTCATTGGGTTCCAGGGGAGGTCATAATTAACGATCGCGTTCGCAAACTGAATGTTACGTCCTTCTCCGCCTGTTTCAGATGCCAGCAGTACAGAAACATTATCCCGAAATGCAGCGATGGCCTCATCTTTCTGTTTAAGGGACATCCCACCAGTAAATTCTGCAAAGGGGATATTTGCTGCAAGGAGAGTTTGGGCCAAATAAGTGCTAGTTGCTTTATGGGTTGTGAAGACCAAGGTTTTCTGGGAAGATTTTGAGAGCATCTCTACCAATACTTTTGCTTTCTCGACCTGCTTCACCTGGGCTGCTCGTCTTGCTAAAGACTTCAGTTCTTCATCGGGTAGACGTTTACTCAGTTGCTTGAGGGAGTCAGCCAAAGCACCAGGGGATGAACCAGCACGCATTAGCAAATTGGTGCGAGAGAGTCTGTCTAGCTTCTCCTCTGAAGAACGTAGATACTCGCTCAAGTCCTGGTAAAGTTTCTCCTCGCCTGCTGCCGGGGTAACAGTAATTGTGGTGGCAAAGCGTTTGGGCAGTTTTACATCTACTAGAGCGCGGGTATTTCGCACCATGACTTCCCGCATCAGAGAGCGCAACTTTTCGGGATTTTTAGGGACTCGTCCATTCCTGGAATCGACATATTCTTTTTTAAAAGCGGCTTCTGTTTGTAGCAGTCCCGGTTTGAGGAGGGTCAGCAGATTAAACAGTTCAATAAGGGAGTTCTGCACTGGCGTAGCAGTGAGCATGAGGATAAACCGCTTATTGAGGGCATTGACCAGTTTCCAGTTTAGGGTAGTGCGATTTTTCAGGTGGTGGGCTTCATCGACAACTACCAAGTCCCAAGTGCGACTGGTGACGTGAGGATAATGTTTAGCAGACTTAGCCGTGTTTAATGAAGCGATAATTCGCGGATTATTCGTCCAGAATTCGTCTATCGGTTGTTGCGGGTCACGGTTATCTGTAGTGATAGTAGCAATATTAAATTTGTCACTTAACTCTGATTGCCACTGGGAAACTAGGGATGCGGGAGTTAACACCAGCATGGACTGTACCATACCCCTTGCTAAGTACTCGGCTATGATTAGTCCCGCCTCAATGGTTTTGCCCAATCCGACTTCATCCGCTAGTAATGCGCGTCCACCCAGTTGTCTAAGTACTTTTCGGGCTGTTTCAATCTGATACCAGTATTTGTCAATAGCAGTTAGTGTGGGCAGACAAATTAGCTGATCATAGTCTGCCATTACCGAGAGGCTAAACAGGTCTAAACGCGCTTGGTAGAAGTTAATCGGGTCGTATTTAGCTGCTTTTAGAGCTGACTTGGCAGTGTCAGAATTAAATTTGAATGTATAGTTTGTCTCCATGATGCACCCCTACCAGCTACTTTTGACCACTCCGCAGACACCTAACAGCTATTTTCCCGCATAGTGAGACTGTTAAATCTACATACGGTGAAGTTATATAAAATCTACTGGAATTTCTATCCAAAAATAAACTTTTTTCATCTGATACACGTAAACTGGAAACTAAAACCGAGCCGGTTGACCAAAGATCATCGTATCTTCTAGGAACGAAAGCCAGTGTCAACTTCTGACAAACAATGCCGCATTATCGCCCTGTTTAACCAAGCGGGTGGTGTCGCCAAATCGACACTGACCCAAAATTTGGGATACCACCTAGCACGACGAAAACATCGCGTTCTCCTCATCGACGTAGACCCCCAAGCGTCCTTAACCAAATTCATGGGGTTAGTGCCATCTCAGTTACAAAAAACCGTTGCTGATGCCATTATCGACGAGCAGCCCTTACCAATTCATGAGGGCATTCACGGCATGGACTTGGTTCCAGCAAGCCGAGTCCTAAGTGGAGCAGAAATGCAGTTAGTCAGTGCTGCGATGCGCGAGTTGCGCCTTAAGGAAGCCATTGAATCTGTTCTAAATGAATACGACTTCATTCTTATAGATTGTCCCCCCAGCTTAGGATTGCTTTCCTATATCGCCTTAGTCGCGGCCACACACGTACTCGTTCCCGTCGAAACCCATATAAAAGCCTTCGAGGGAACAGACGAACTCTTACAAACTATCACCCACGTAAAAAATAAAGCCAACCGCAAAATCACTATAGCCGGGTTTGTTCCTACGCGGTATGCTCAACAGAACTCAGCCGATAAACGTGCATTAGCAGCTATCCAATCTCAACTTTCCGCTTGGGGTCGGATTTTCCCACCCATCCCCAGAGCTACCGCTTTTGTCGATGCGTCAGAAGAACGTGCGCCCCTAGCAGTATTTGACCCGAAACATCCTGTAGTCGCTATCCTTGAAGAAATCGCCAAGGCTTTGGAGGCTTTATGATCCGACGCAAACAAACAGACAAACCCTTTGGGGGTCAAATTACAACTCCACCCCCTGCACCTTGGTTATCCTCCCCAGATGGCGAGTTGCCTTATGCTACTGAAACTACTATCAAACTCTCAGATATAGTTCTGCCCCAACAGCAACCTAGACGATACTTTGACCCCCAAGCATTAAAAGAATTAGTCTCGTCAGTCAAGCAGCATGGCATCCTCCAACCTTTGTTGGTGCGTCCAATTGGTGGAGGGAAATACGAATTAGTAGCAGGAGAGCGACGTTATCGGGCAGGGCAGGAAGCTTTACTTGAAGTCGCCCCTGTGGTGGTGCGTGAGCTAACCGATGACCAAGCGTTTCAGTTGGCTTTGATTGAAAACTTGCAACGAGAAGACCTGAACCCTGTTGAAGAAACTGAAGGGATCTTGCACCTGTTGGGAATCCGGCTGCATTGCGATGTAGAAGCCGTGAAATCCTTGCTTTATCGAATGAAAAACGCTCACAGTAAGGGGGAACAGCCGTCAAAATCCTCATTAAATGAATCTAGGAAAAACGTTTTTCCTAACTCAGATAATCCACAAACTGAGGACAACATTTCTGAGCATTTAGCCGAGAAAAATGAATCTAGTAAAAACGTTTCTCCTAACCCCGATAATCCACAAACTGGGGACAAGGTTTCTGACCATTTAGCCGATGAAACTGAATCTAGTAAAAACGTTTCTCCTAACCTAGATGAAGAACAATCAAACACGGTACAACAGGTGTTTCTTGGTTTGGGACTCATGAATTGGCTATCGTTCATTACCACACGCTTACCTTTGCTCAATCTGCCTGAAGAAATTTTAATGGCACTGAGAGAAGGGAAACTGGAATACACCAAAGCACAAGTCTTGGCGCGGGTAAGGAATAATGAAATCCGAAAAAAACTTTTGTCCGAAGCAATAGCGTCGGATTGGTCTTTAAGCCAAATCAAAGAAAAAATCACCGCTTGGACGGATAATGAACTTAAGCCCGACTCAAAAGCATCTAACCAAATACCAGACCGCCTCCAAAATATCACCCAGCGCATTAAAAAGCGTCAGCTTTGGAAAGAACCTAGAAAGCAAAAGCAGTTGGTAAACCTTTTAAACAAGCTAGAAGCCTTACTAGGGGATGAGTGACTTGGGGTAAATTGTCAGGTAATCTCTACGAGTAGAGTCTTTTTACCTTTGATTCATGATTGGGTGCGAGGGGAGAAACAGAGATGGCGGAAGATTCACAGATTCGAGAATTACTCAAAGCTTGGTTAGATTACATCCATGTTGAAAATTTGAGTAATGCCAAAGTAGAAGCTGACGATTCAGAACAACCGAACATCTGGGACTCTCTCGTAAATCTGGTAGGCGATAAATTATTAATAGACGAGTCTTTATTTAAAAAACTAAAGCAACCGTTTAAAAGTGCAAAGAACTTTGAGCAAACAAAATTACCATCAATTGCTGTAGCTTTCCCGCAGCAATATATAGTTGAATCGAATCGCCGTCAATTTCGCCCGTTGTTCACGATCAATGTTTCCCCAATATTCGAGGGCAATTATCGCAGTAGCGGATGGAATTTAACTGAGTACGAATTTCAGCCTGTTATTCCCAATTTGATGCAGTGGTACGGACTAGAGGAAGAAGCGGCTGAGTCTCTGGTAACAAGGGAAGGGTTGAAAGTTTTTCTCGAAACTACTTTCAATCGTCCCTTTAAAACGCTACAAGATTTTATGGGACTGATTGAATTACCGCCGTTTCCCGTGCGGTCAAAACTTCTCCCTTATCTGTTGGATTTTGACTACGCTGCTTTTAATTACAACCTCAAAAAAGATTTTCAGAAAATTAGCGACCAGAATTACTTTCAGTGGTCAAGACCAGGACATCCGGCTTACGAATATTTATTTGGACAACCAAAAGCACCTCAGAGTCAAGTACTTTTTTTGGGTGCTTTTCCCAACTCACAGGCGGATGACTATCAAGCACTTGCTCTTAAACATTCGCAGTTAAATCCTATTACTGCTGTGATTGGGCCACCGGGAAACGGCAAGACCACACTGTTGTTACATAAGATAGCGCAGCAAGTGGTAGGTCGAGCCGTGGACTTGGCAACAACGGGTTCAGATAGAAGTAACCTAACTGTGGTGACAAGCACTAACAAATTTGCTGTAAATAACGTTGAGAAAATCTTAGCCAGCAACCTGACCTCTGACTGTTTCTACTTATCAGGAGGCTCTAGGGATTTGGTTGAAACCCAAGTTTTACCTAATTTGCAAGCTGCACTCGACTGGTTAGCCAAAGAAACGTTTAATTACGATGAATGGGAGTCAGCAAAGCAACAGTTGTTAGCTGGGGTTCAGCAAATAGAATCTTATAGAAAACAAGACGAAGACGAGCTTCAAAAGATTTGTGTTGATAAGCAATTATTAGATGAGCTATGCCTTGATATACAATCGGTTGAGTCGGCGATAAAGACCTCTCTTATTAATCCCTCATCAGCATTAGAATATTCAAGCGACTACTCTAGGTTTCCAGTAGAAGCCTATCAGCAGATAAAACAACATCTTGACAGTGCTAGGCGTTCTTTGCCTAGAGTTGATTACTGGCAGCCTTCTGTTAGAGATAACAAATGGTTTGTCCAGATTTTGCAGACGATTAAACGATTCTGGCACTCGATAACCAAAACCAGCACACATCATGTTCTCAAACGCTTGCACAAACAGATAGAGATGCCTGTATTGGCGACGCTGGCCACCCCATTTCAATTTCAAATCCCACTAACAACTGAATCTCTCATCGCCGCCCAGCAGAGTGTTGACCAGCTTCTTGCAGAAGCATCTTTCTGGCAGCAACAACAGAATGGTATTGACAGCACACAACAGCAGCTTGAGTCAAGAAAGCAGCAACGAGAAGACCTGATTACTCGCCGTTCTCAAATCGAAAACCGACTCGCTACTTATCGCACCAAAGATTTTTACAGTCGCTTCTACACCGAATTGCACTCGCTGCAAGTAGAGTTATTTGAGTGGTCTTGGCAATTTCAGCAACAAGAAGCTCTGCGACGGAAAGATGAAGTAATAGCTTCCATTAGGACTTACATTGCATTATTGAATGGCGAATGGGATGCTTACCGTCAGTTAAGTCATAATTGGAGAAACATTTATCGGGATATCAGCCTGTTATTTCCGGTGTTTCTTTGCACTTTGCACTCCATCCGCAATTTGTTACCCTATCCCGATAGTGGCTGTATTGACCAAGTAATTGTAGATGAAGCGGGTCAGATTCCACCCCATCAAGTTTTTCCAGTTTTAGTAAGGTCTAATCAAGCTTTGATTGTAGGCGATCCATTGCAATTGGAGCCAGTTGTTAATTTGAGCGACCAGAAGAAAGAGGAATATCGCAGCAAATCTTTTCTGGAACAGGGACTTACAGATGTAGATTATGACCGCTACAGCCCCACTGCTTCCACAGCTTATCATCGGGCGGCTGGGGCATCAGGGCAACCGCAAGATATTGGTCAGGGTATTATCCTTAAATACCATTACCGTTGCGTTCCGGTAATTGCTGATTTTTGCGATCGCTTGTGCAATTACGGCATGATCATCAAGACTGAACCTTTTGCTTCTCGCTTGGGTACGAACCTGATTGCTTGCAATGTAGAAGGAAAGCTGGAGAACAACGTTAATTGGGCAGAAGTTGATGCAGTAGAAGCGTTGATTGATGAGTTATTAAAGGCTGGTTATTGCTTAAATTCTCCTGACTCTGACAACACAATTGGCGTGATTTCACCTTACCGCCGTCAAGTAGATGCGCTGACTCAACGTTTAAAATCTCGCTGGTCAGATTTTTCCCCCAAGAGCATTGGTACAGTTCACACTTTTCAAGGTGGTCAGAAGTCGGTGGTAATTTTCTCAACTCGCCAATGCTCTGCAACTGATAGCCTTTGGTTTATTAATCGGCGGCCTAATTTACTCAATGTGGCTGTGAGCAGAGCGCGAGAACTGTTTATCCTGGTGGGGGACTTGGGGCGAATTTCTGAGGGTGGTTACACCAGAGATTTGGTGGAATATATCAAGGAATTTGGGGAGACACGATAATTGTAATAAAGGCATTTTATTCATTTGGAGGGGAATTATGTCAGCAAGAGTAGAGCAGCAGAATACTATCACTAGAAAGAATCTTGTTTCTAGCTTGATAATTGGGTTAATTGTTGGACTATTGGCTGGTCTTCCCTTGGGTTGGATAGCTCATCAGTTCTATGCTGAACGACGGTTAACTGATGTGTTAGTTTGTCGGGAAAAGAATCGGAACTTGCCGGAAGTTCAACTTCAGTCTCTTTGCGGGTCAAGATTCTAAAGTAAATCGCCAATAATCAATACCTGTACATGGACAGTATGTAGGGCAGACGAACACAGGTAGCGTTAAAGGTGCGTTTGAAAAATTTTAAGTACAGTTTATTAACATTTTTGCGCTCATTTATTGTTGCTTTACTTGGTTCTAGTGCTGGTTTTTTTCTTGGTTGGCTGTGGTATAAATGGACGCTTAAAACTGACCCAAGTTTCTCAAATCCTAACCTGAGTGGTCTAAGTCAGGGAATGATGGCAGGATATATAATTACTGTTTGGTTATTTTGTCGCTAATAAACACATGACATTAAATAAAAATTTTTCGCTACCTAGTTCCTTTTTTGTTGAGCATGACGAGAAATCTTGTATTTCATTTCACTCTATCTGATTACTTCCACCATTTTCCTTCGCACGTCTTACCTTCTCAATTTGCTTGGGTGCTTCTATTTCTCTAAATAGTCGAATCGCTTTATCAAAATTTTCCTTACTGTTTTCTAACTCTTCCATTTTCTGATAAGTCAATCCTAATTGATAGTAAGCTTCAGCAAGGTCACATTTAGCACCTATTTTATCCAGCAGAACTATCGCTTTTGAATTATAAGAAAATGCAGTTTCAAATTCTTGCTGTTCTCGATAAAGTTCTGCCAGACCAGTTAAAGCCCTAGCTTTAATTTGAGTATAGTGGTTGTCATCAGCAAAAGTAACAGCCTGATTGTACATGGCATCACCGTGCCAAAACGGGAAAATTGTACGCTAAGGCTAAAAGCCTTGTCCAGCAAGCATCTTAGCCCCTCGGTTTTCTACAGCACCCGTGAGCGGCTGTTTACCCTCAATTGATTGGTGCAGAGTACTACCAATACTCTGCACCATCTCCCAAGACTAATTCGAGTCAAAAGTGATAAATGCAGGTATGCCATTTGCTCAAAACAAATAATTTTTATAGCGTTGAGGTTAGCATCAGTTCCTTAGAGTACAATTTTCCCGTTTTGGCACAGTGATGCCATAAAAAAACTCTAGTGCAACTAACTAAAACCAAACCATTTTTGTAAATTTAATTCAAATTTATCTATATTTTTTTACTATTAAACCAGACTTTAGCAAGATTTTTATTACTATGAATAGTTGACAAAATATTTTACTTATGCAGAATTATTCAAAATTCCTTATTTATTGTTATTTTTACAAAAATAAATTTTCTTACAACTTTCTTTATCCATTTTTAGAAAACCTCATTAAATGAGGACAAATATTGTTTTTTTGAGTGTTGAATATCTATTTATGGCATCAAAACCAGTTATTTTGATGCCATAATGCCCATTTTTGGGACATAATTATCTTTTTTGGGACTAAAATGCGATAAAAGCTAGAATTAGTCACAACAGCGCACCTATGGTTGCATTGTTAGACATCTTTAACCGCTTTTATGCTCTTGTTTATTCAGAATGGGGCAATTTCTTTTTGTTAATTTTTTATAAAAATGGTTCATAGATACAAAAATTTAAAGGCTTTATCTTAATGCCGATTGAGTAAAATTTTCCGTAATACTACGTTTAGAGAAAAAAAACACTGCAAAAAACTTGCTTTGTATCTCCGTATATAGTACATTTGTCCTATATATCCAGGTTCTAATTTCCCCACTTCCTTGTGGGGTTTTTATTGAGTTTTTGCAGCTAAGTCAATCATTTTTAATCAAAAGCCTGCACGATCGCAAATTCTATAGCCTGTAGCCATGTTTGCTTTGTTTCAAACGCTCTGCCATCTCTAGGGCAGAGGGGTTACTTGCCAGCCATTCCTGCGCTTCCTGTTGTAAAATCAGCGACGGCGATTCTAGCATTAGCAGACGTATGGCCACCTTTTCTAGTTTGATTCGCTCCTGGGGCAGGAAGGATAAGTTTTCTATAGTGCAGTATAATTTCAGCCAATGACGTGCTTGAGCAGTTGCCTGAAGTTTCAGTCTGATTGCCTGACGGTAATCATCTGGGCTAAAAGTTTGCTGTTCAAGTGGATCATCCGCTTCTACAGGAATGGGTGGTGAATCTACACACCCGAATTTCGGATGTGTAGTAGTTGGTATAGAAACTGGTACAGAGGGTTCGGCTTCTGAGGTATGTTCACCCTCTAAAGTGTTCTCACAGCTACTATCAACATCACTATGAGCAGTGGTTACTACGTCTGAAATACCTAACTCAGTAATTGTTTCCTCATTTGATAAGTCTTGCTTATTGTCATCAAACGATTCGCTTCGGAAAGGTTGGTATAGGTTTTGCTTATGATTAATAAAATTTGAAATTTCTGAATAATTAGAACTAGGATCTGAAGAATTAAAACTGGGAGAAGATTCTTGAATTTGATTAAGTTCAGCTTCTTGCGTTGCTGACGGCAACGCTTTAGCTGAACTCAAGTACAAAACCTTCATATATGGGGGGAGTGTGTAAATTTTTGCTGTTTGTGGCTGTATTCTTTGTTTTATATGGGTTTCAGACTGTGATTCTTCTAACCACGGATCTGGTATTTGGGGATATTTTTCAGGAGATAAAATCGCTGAGTTGCTGTCTAGAAGGTCATTTACAGGCTGTTTTGATGCATTTTTTTCTTGATGGTCAGGATGCCATAGGGGTAGGTATATTGCTTTGTGCAGGGTTGTCTGACTTACTCCTTTGCCATACTGGGCTTTGGATGCGGCGATTATTGCTAGAGCGCGATCGCTTGTCCGTTCTGGAAATGTTAGAGTTTGTTGTAACTGTGCGACAATCGAACGAATCCGCTCTATTGTCTCTTGCTGACGTTGTTCGTTAGGGTGCAGGTTGATGATTTTATTGTCATCTACTCTGCCAAATTGTTCTTTATAACTGTTTACCCGTTGCGGTGTGCCTGGGTACGGGGTGTAAAATCCTTCACAGCACCTTGCCCATTCTTTGGCTCGTTGTTCGATTTCGTGTTGATGGCGACACCAGTTTACATAACCAGGGGATTGGCAGGCTGTGATCACTATATGATCTACTAGTGTCTGTCCGCTTAATTGGCGAAAGACTATGCCGTAACACGCTATATCTTTGAGCAGTTCGTTGGTCTGTCCGTTTCCTGTCCATCCTTCAGAGATGCGTTGTTCTAGGTCTTGCTTCCATTGCTCGGCTGCACTGCGCTGACGGTAGGGGAATTTTATAATTTTTTTGCTGTTGGCTCGGACTAGTGCTTGGGCTAATGCTTCATAGTCTTGCCCTTTTGCTGACCAGTCGGCGGCGTTGAGGAAGTCTTCGATGTCGTCTGACCACGGTTCTAGGCAATCATCGAGTATGTATGAGCCTGTCTGTAAGGGTAAGCGATGGGCGTTGAAGTTACTGGGGCTGCCTTTGCTGTACACTTTACAGTTGGGGAATATTTCTAGTTCTCCTCCTTTGATTTTGAAGCCTGCTGCTTCTAGGGTCTGCTGGATGGCACAAGCTAGGGTGTAGGAATGTTGTTTTTCTTCTAGGAAATAATATATATGCAGTCCGCCACTATCGCTTGATTGTATAGGTATTGGTCTGCATAAGCCGATTTCTTCTAGGCTGGCTAGTAGCTGTCGGTATTTTATTTGGCTGTTTGATGGGTGTAGCTGGCTTTTTCTGTCTAGGTCTATTAGTAGGTAGTTGGTTTGTTTGGTAAACCGCAGTCCTATTAAGACATCGGGGTTTAAGTATTGTTGCCACAGGTTACGCGGCTGTAAGGGGTAGCGGGTTTCTGTTTGCCACTGTGGGCGTTCACCACTTTTTGGGGTGGGGGCGTAGATGAATCCCCAGCCGTGATGGAAGTATTCTAGAAACCTTTGTCCTAGTTGATCTAATGGCTCTAGGGTAGGTTGTGCTGCTGTGTTTGCTTTGGCTTTTGCCATCTTTTTCTCTCTCCGATGATGATGATTGGTTCATCGGAGCTACCCACACTTTTTAGGTTCGGGGTGTATCTTTTGTGGTCTGGGGTCTTGGCGTAGGGTGTAATCGATAATCTTTTCCTACACCCAACATCCAATACCCTAAGCCCTTCTTGGTTCTTAAACCCTACCCCCCTACCCTCTCATTTGAAGGTTCATTAGCGGTGTTTATATCAAATGTCACCAACGGCTACAAACAAAAATTTTCCAATTTGCTCAAAAATTAATTTTCTTGTGAAAATGGCTGTAATTCTTAGCCTGAAGCTCTCATAGTTAGTTTTAGAGGGTTGATGCCACCTGATTCAAGTTGCACTAATTTTGCCTTTATGACCCAGACATTGCTACATTGAAATTGTTTATTAATAATCGACGGTTAGTCGTTAACCGCTAAACGTATGTCTGGCGTGTGGGCAGCTAGCCGATTTCTTTTTTTACCTACTTGACACAACTTGACCAGCGACTGGTATGATACCTGACGCTAGCTTTTGGGTAGTAAAGAAAGCAGAAATCAGCCCTCTGTATTATTTTTTTAAGAAAAAAAAGTGCAGTTTTTGATTGAAAAAATCCATTATCCACGACGCTATCCTCTTCTGCGAGGCATCTAGCCGTCAAATCATCCCTAAATTATTTTTGGCTCAATAGCTTTTGCCAATACTCCGCTTGAATTCAGAGTTGGGATAAATTGTAGCGGTAGATGCTTTTTTACTATTTGTCCAAAAAAAGCATAAAGTGTCCCGCCCTGTGTGCTAATATTGGCAACAGGTACGAACAGGTACGATAAGTTGGTTAATCACGAGTGGTGAGTCCTCGTTAGTCTGGAACAATTTGGTGTTTTGACCCCCCAGTCTTTATGGCACCGAAACCGTTCTACAACGACTCACATTTATTTTGACTATCTGAATATGGTGTTTTTGTCGTTACTCCCTCCCTTGTAAAGACTAATTGCAGTTTTACATGCAGACTTACTCTCGCTAGAGTAGCATGAAAAGCGACTCGACCGTATAAAAACAGATTTGTCTGTCTGGTCTTGTAGGCTTACAAACATTCAAGCGAACATTTAAACAATTACATACAAACAGCGATCGCTCCTTAGCTGGAGTGGTCGCTTTTTTCGATAGCCTTCTAGAAATATTAAGTAATTTTAAGAATTTCTTACTCATGCTGCTACCGAGTTATTTATCTTTATTTTCGCGCTGTTGCTCAACATAATTCTGCATTAATTCTGTTATCACATGGCTCATAGTAAGGCCTTGCGTAGCGCAAACACCCTTAAATTGATTTCTTAATTCTCCAGGTACAAAAACTCTTAGTTCCACTGTTTCATTTTCTTTCTTACTCAAGTTCTAACCTCCAATGTATCCAATATATCCATTTTTGTATGTTTGTTAGCTATATCACAATCTTATGTTTTGTTAAGCAATACATAAAGACATCCAATTAATCCATTACATCCATTACATCCATTAACCGCTATACTGCATTTAGTGGATATAAAACGAACACATCATAACTGAATTTAAAAACGTAAGGTCGTAAGTAATTCTGGAGTAAACATAATCTCAAGCATGAGCAAGACTTGACTTAGATAGGTTATGTAGAAGTGCAACTAAACATCACAACAACCGCAATAACTATCTTTAAGAGTTAGCAACAGCCAAAAACGGCTGCTACTAGCTTTATCAGGAGATTGCAAGTGATCAATATTTACTGTGCAGATATCGGAAACTACAGCAGTATCACCGCCCTCAAAGGTGAAAAACCTCGCGTCATCCGTTCAGTCTTCCAAGATGTGACTTACACCAGTGCCAGAGATTTGGACACTGATAATTCACCCTCTGTCAAACTTGATGATAAGGTTTTAGTCCTCGGAGACCGCGCTACTAAGCAGAAAAATTCACAAACCGCAGCAGAAAGGGGTAAAGACCTGCCAGAATTCTTTAAACCGTTCACTTTGGCTGGATTGCGGCAGGATTTTGATGGTGTTGTCCGGTTTCTCGTCCCAGAACATTCTCAATGGCACGAAGACACAATCAGACGGACTCTAGTTGCAGAGCATCAAATTAACGTCAACGGCACAAACTACAGACACCGAATCAAAAACGTTGAATTTTTCCTTGAGACAGATGTTGCTGTAATTAATGCTTACAGAAACGGCAAGCTTGACATGGATGGCGACACACTCGCTATTGATATCGGTGGTGGCACAACTAATTATGTCGTCATCACCCCATCCTCGGAAGTTCTCACCCGTCGCTCAATTCCCAAAGTGGGCGGTGTCTCTCTGGCTAACGACATCATCAATAGTGATTTGATGCAGAGTTACGCCAAGCGCGATAACGTTGCTTTTAAAGTGGCTAAGATGATGGACGCGATCGCTGACGGTTCTTTCACTTACGGACGTAAATATGATTTTAGCTCAGTCTTTCCAGGGTTGTTAGAAAACTGGTTTAACAATCTGATGGACAGCATCTCTACAGCTGCTAATGACTATCTTGCAGATGTTACCAACGTGATGCTGATTGGTGGATGTGCAAATTTAGTCCGTCAAAAGCTGAGTGCCAAGCAAGGCTTTTACATTCCTGCTAATCCACAACTGTCAAACATTCAAGCACTGTTGGCTATGTGAAATGCAAGTACGTTTAGCGGCTCAAGTCGCCAGCAAAGTTGAAGGAGTCCGTCGGGAGCATGTCAACTTTGTTAGAACAAAAGAACTAAACAGGCTCTAAAGCTGAAC
>NZ_JABXKQ010000088.1 GCF_017114945.1 Nostoc sp. JL34 | reverse complement strand
ACAGAGTTTGATCTTGCTCACGAGTTAGAAATACTCTTAAACGAGCGCCCATATATAAGTCACCTCATGTCGATGCATTCTCTGTATTTACTTATCTTTACATAGTCTGGTTTTTTTATGCCCACCTACTTAATCATTTTTTGATCGGCTGGGCTAATCTCTGTTATTATCTCAACATCATAAATAACCTCGCGTGAAAATACGTCCCATAAAAAGCGTACTTGCTGATAGGTTGAAGCAAATACCTCTGGTTTTTGGGCAAGCGTCATTACGCCGATATACTTCTTTTTGTCAGTACTCTGGTGGGGCAAACATACCCAGCGTCTGTCCGCGTAGGGTATACCGTTATTCAAAAGTACGGATGTCGCGTGCAATTGGTCGTTATACCGCGATGGGTTGGGCGTGGCTTCGTTAATCTCCTCCCTTAATTCACCAGTATCATAAACCAAGGTATGGGGCACTTTTACAGCCTTCGCACCCATTCTATAAATTAGGTCGCCCCACAATTGCTTGTCTGATTTGGGCGAGGGAAATAAACCCATTTCCGATAGTATTTGTTGATGGCGCAAAGAGACAATTATCGCTTTTTCAAGAACTTGAATTAAGTTTTGAAGAGTGAGTTCGGTCGCGCCTGTTGGCGTGAATTTGCGCTGTAAAAAGTTCGCCAGCTTAACTATTGCTCTATCTACCGCGTCACCACCTTCCGTTCCTCCTGGGCGGACAGTAAAAGTCGTGTAAATACTAAGCTTGATATCCTTGCGCTGATGATTACGCGTCAGTTCCTGCATTCGGGCAACTTGCCCCCAATCAAGAAACTCACTCTCAGAAGATACAGGGCTAGCTAGCCTCTGGCGATAGCTTTCAATCACTTTGTCTTCATCGCAAAACGAAGACCAACGAAAGGTGAATTTCTCACCCTCGGAGAACTCTTTACAGCCGTTCTCAAAAGCCTTGACCATCGCCTCTAGTCTCTCTGATGAATTAAACAGTGGGTGAAAGCCAGTGCATTCATATCCGAATACTAATTGCAGGGTGTTGTTAGTATCGCTTACTTGTTTTTTGCTCAACAAGTAAGCCCCAATTTCATAGTTACCCTTTTTCAATTTCACTAAAGTTGCTAGGTCTAGAAAGTCTTCAAAGGGTACTATTTTTTGATTACGAATGCTGCTTTTTACCATAGTTTAGGCATCCCCTTTGAACCCGCCCTTTTTTTGTTTTGGGGCGAAGAATATCTGACATAGCCACGAGTGAAAACTGGAACGCTTGGGAACACTCTTGACCAGAACAAGTAAGGACGCTTCCCAGATAAAACTATCACCGTAGCACTCAACCAAACACCAGCCAGCAGTCCCCAAACTATTCCTGCCCCAAACATAATCGCTATGATGAAGCCCACGCCAAACATAAACAAGGCGACTGCAAACTGAAAGCCAGTAAAAATGCCGATTGTTGCATTTTGACCAAGTGACTGATTCACCCGTTTGATGGGCGATTTATTGTACTCGCTCATCACTAACAAGCGGCTGTAACGCCGTTAAATAAGATACTTTGAGCAATCCAAAGCACCAGGATTATGAAAAACACGCCTACGGGCTGTTGAACCATCTGCGTTACTTCCTGTCCTTCACCAATGCCGTTGGCAACCTTAAGCCCAGAAGCCACAAAGTATACAAACAAAAGCACTGTGATGGTTGCATTTATAACTGCCGGAAGTGCTTGAATGGCAGCCGCGCCGCCAGCCGCACCACCGCCACCAATACCACCAGCGCCGCCGAACATACAAGTCATTGCCACCTGGGCCGAATCGAACAAGCCCCACCCATAAGAGGGCATTGACTGCATGACAATGATTGTCGCTGTACCCGCCGCGTAAATGTGATGCTGATACTTGCGCCCAATCGCCGCGCTAGCCTTAGCCAAAACTTGAAATTGTGTTCTTCGCACAGAATTATTAGATGCCAAGAAAATTGCTCCTTTTTTCATTGTTCTAGGAAAAATCTAAAAATCACCTTATTACCGAAGTTGGAAGTAACAAAAAATCTACTTCCAACTTCCCACTTCTGACTTGTTTAATGCTCGTTGTTGAAATTCAATTTCTATGTCAGCTAAAGTATGTTCCCTAGCTAGTGAGCGAATTTCCTGAAGTACTGTAATGTGACACTCGTATAGTTTTGCATAGCCATCTAGACCACCTGTTTTTTTGTTGGTGAACTTCTTGAACTCTGGCAAGTACTTCCGAGCTATGTTCAAATATGCTTGTAGTTGTCTTGCAGAAACCTTTGGCTTTAACATCGCCGCAACTTCTGGTCTTGTTAGTTCTTCATTTTGCCAGGTAAACCTCCCTATCCCCATGACTCTGAGAACTTCTTGGAACTTCTAACTATACATAAAATACCCGCCTTTTTCGTGGCGGGTAATTGGCATTTGCAAAAATAGAGAAAATTATGCGGCGCTGTTCGGAGTATTAGCCGGAGAGTGGTTCTTGTTTACAAAACATAAAAGCCTTTCGCTTTTAAAGTATCTGCTTTCTTCAAGAATGTGAGCTATTTTCGGTAATTTCTTTACCCAGTAAGCATTTCAGAAATTAGATGTCTTTGTCCTGGAACTTTACCTTGATTTATCCATTTTTCATCTAACAGGGCGCAAAGTTGGTAGACAACAAAATGGGGATTTCGTTTCGCTTTTCCTTCTAGACCCCAGCTCCGAACAGTAAAATCTGCGTATCCTAAAATGCGTGAAAGTTCGGGGTAGGTTAATTTCCACTTCTTCTTAAACTCTATTGGGTGCATAGTATTTATCTGATACTTGCATAAGGAACTTATTTAATATTTATAACATAATTAATTAGTCAAATCTTTATAATCTCGTGTCAGAGGATAAATAATTTTATTATATTTATTTATCTTAATATCTTGATAAAACATATTAGCTATTATCGGATTTATCCAATTTATCTATAATAGAGATATTCTCTTTTAACCAATCAATTTTATGTCCAACACAGATCCTAATTTTCAGCAACTCTTTCAACCCAAAAGTCAAGTTAATGAAGATAACGAAAATCCAACGCTATTAGCCAATCGCCTAACTCCCACTGATGACCAAATCAAAGACTGGCTACAGTCACTACAAATCAAACAGTGGCTTACAAAACTACTAATGGGCATACCAAATAATCTCAAGATAGAAGCGGTAAATACCATAACCAAAAATGTTATACAAAACCCAGACAAAGACTCTCGAGTACAATTCGGTAGTTCAACTATTGGAGTCGATGTTTTGCGGTGGCAGCTTTGGGCATCCTATAAATTACCTTACGCCAGTGGAATCAAAACTCCTGATTGCCCCTACACTTTGAAAAAACATTTGGATACTCCCGACTAACTTCCCAGATGACATAATCCCGTATTTTCGTTAAATTCCCACACAATACCCGATCCATTCTTACCAAAACCATTATGCTTAACTGCCATTAACTTAGCAGATGAATAAACCTTGTATTGAACTAAATTTGATGACGTTAACAGAAACATTTCTTCACATCCATTTTAGGCTCTAGCCCATGAACAGCTTTCATCGCACAAGGATATTCTTTAGAGTTAGTAAGCTAATTGGATTTTCGATTTGGGACAATGAGTTAGCTTTAGAGCTACCCTTGTAGAAGAACAGAATCTCTCAACTACTCTTTGACTCATGATCAGGCTCCTTCAAGTCGAAAAATTTCCGATTCTGATGTTGCCGGAAATCGAGGCGTATTTAGAAAGTGGACTATTTCGTGGGATTGGCAAGAAAACTGCTCAAACTTTGGTCAATTGCTTTGGAAGTGAGACTTTATCGATATTAGATAACAACCCCGAAAAACTTTACACTGTTCCCGGACTAACTCAATATCGGATTGATGGTATTACCAAAGCTTGGTCAGAGAGTAAAAAGAATCCGAACTTGGGAGTGATTACCCAACTTTTGGCTGTGGGAACTTCATTGAAGTTAGCTTTGAAAATTTGTGACTATTACGGACACAAAACTGCAAATGTACTTCAGAACAACCCTTACAGATTAATTGATGATATTGATGGCATCGGTTTTAAGACTGCTGATGAGCTAGCAATATCTCTTGGTATCCCACTATACAGCGATACTCGTTATATCTCAGCTTTAATCCATGTTTTAAAATCCGGCTTGCGTGAAGGGAATTGTTTTTTACCGTTTGAGCAATTAGTAAGTATTGCCACTGACCTGCTTTCTTCACCACAGCATACGCCCGATGTTCAATTTTTAAATACAATCATTCAACAGTTACTCTCCAAGGGGACTTTAGTTTCGGGTGATGTTGGTAATAGTGTTTATCTCAAAGCTGCTTATCGGGCTGAACTTTCTGTGACTTTGAAGATTCTTGCTCTCCTTGACCAACCGACTCACCCCACTGAACATTTAGAACACTGGTTAGCCGAATTCCAAACTACTGACTATCGCCAACTTTCACGTTTAAGTGATGAACAAATCAGCGCCTTGATGATGGCAGCCAAACATCCAATTAGCATTATCACTGGTGGCCCTGGTCGAGGGAAAACTTATGTACTGAAAACCTTGGTTGAATGGTTCATGCATACTGATAAAGCAATCGCACTTGCCGCTCCAACAGGGAAAGCTGCTAACCGGATGAAAGATGCTACAGGCATTGAAGCAACTACTATTCACCGTTTATTGCAATGGCAGGGAAACAATGCGGTTTTTCTTTATAACGAGAATAATCCTCTAAATCTTGATTGTCTAATCGTTGATGAATTTTCAATGGTTGATATATTTCTGTTCAATTCGCTACTCAAAGCCTTGCCCAAAAAAACCAGAATTGTACTAGTAGGGGACTTTGATCAATTGCCCAGTATTGGCGCAGGAATGGTCTTGCGAGATTTAATTGTTTCTGAACTCGTGCCAACAACTTTCTTACAGACGATTTATCGCCAACGGCACGAAAGCCCGATTATCTATGCAGCTAATGATGTCAATTCTGGCATAGTCCCCACACTGCACAATTTTAATCAAGTTTCTGATTGGATGGATGTCGGTGACTGTGCAATGATTCAAAAAGACTCGCCCCAAGCGACCTCCCAAGCCATCGTTGAGTTGGTTAAAGCTATTGGCCAGTCAGGTGTTGATTTAAATCAACAACTAATAATCTTAGCGCCCCAAAAACAAGGAGACTGTGGAGTTCACAATCTCAATCTGCTTCTTGCCCCCATCTTTAATCCAAAACTTGAAAATCAACCACAAGTTGTCTCTGGGTCGGTTGTCTACCGAGTCGGCGATCGCGTAATCCAACTGAAAAACCGTTATGAAACTGTCCCGCCTGTGATGAATGGCGAGATCGGTCAGGTTATTGCTGTGGAGCCGGAAAAATTTTTGGTTACGATCTCTTGGGAGGGCGGCGCAGTTGTTAATTATTATCCTGGAGACTTCGAGCAAATTATGCACTCGTTTTGTATAACTTGCCACAAGAGTCAAGGTAGCCAATTTCCTTATGTGATTTTCCCGTTGGTCAGGGCTAATTACCGGATGTTAACCCGTCAGCTGCTCTACACGACTATGACTCGCGCAATGGGTACATTCATCGCAGTTGGACAGCATGAAGCATTGAAAACTGCTGTCGCTACTGATAAACCCGCCCAGCGTTTTACTGGACTAACCAATCTCCTCATTTCACCTGTTGAGCAACTTAGTGAAATCTGGCAGAGTTTGAGCAACACCAGAAAAACCACTTGTACAACAACATCTTCCCCTACTGTTACTGTCGCTTCTAGGCTACAACAACGTCAACTGACTGCAACACAAGGACAGATGACTACTATTGGTAGTCTTGCACTACAAATGTATGAATCCAAGTATGGTTATCGTCCCTCAAAACAGCCCGAACTTGTCGGGAAGTTTCGCTTTAATACTTATCACTATGAAACTACCGCAATTGAGTTGATTGATTCAGCAATTGACGCAGTTCTGCTCCAATAATAAAACCCATGCCCAAAATGAGAACAACGGTCGCATCCAACCAGACTACTCTTGAAGTACACTTTTAAAATCTATGGCTATTCCAGCAGCACAGTTAAAGATCGGGCAATCGGTGAAGTATCTGATCGGTACTCGAAGCGGCATGAGTGCGGCAATAACCGATATCAGCAAATCATCTCTTAGTCTCAAAAATACTCATATTGTTACTTTGACCTTTGATGATGATTCATTGCCAAACCACTTAAAAACACAACAACTAACTGTTTATGACGAATTGCTTGAAGGTTGTGAAATAATTACATTTTAAAAAATTAAAATATCGTTGGTTGCTCGGCATCGCAATTTGCCGACCAATGGTCGGCAAAAACTTAATTATGATTCTCAAAAACTAATCCTTTATATGAGATGAGCCAAGATCAAGGGTGTTAAAAAGAGCGGGAATTTGCAGACCACCATGCCAAAGGATGTCTGTGCCTTCCCTTATGCCCTCTGTATTACTTTATTTTTTATAATATAAAACACCTTGCCTTACGCAATTATCACTACTGTAGGCATCGCTATGCAGTAAAACTTTCTGCATTATACTCATCTAGGTAAATAGGCTAAATGAACCTACCATCAAATTATTTTTTTACCTAGATAAAGTATCATGATACAGCACAGGAATTTCATTCCATGTTAAAGTTGTATTTTTAACTGTGTAATTTACGACATCATAAACTAACTCGCAATCACCTAAAGTTCCTTCGCCCATTAGGGAGCATCTTGGCGTTCAGGCACTTACAAGTAATAAAATGCCCAGCCCCTATGGGCTTGGTGCAGTCGCTCATAGGGGAAACCCCCTTGGCGCTAGCCTCTCCCTTTGGGAGAAGACCGCGCTGCTTCACCGTATCAAGGATATTTTGGCTACACAACTATATTTCTGACGCTTTCGCCCTTCTCCCAAAGGAAGATGCACTCGCGAACGGGGCGAAAGCTAGGCTCATAGCATTTTATTATTTGGATCTCCCTTACCCTGAAAATTGATTCAGGACAAATTCGGAATCAATTGCAGAAAAGTTTGAGTTTTTGGCACGCAAGTTTTACCCGTTTCTTGAAGAATTTTTTCTGTAGCAATCAAACCACCCTCAAAAAAATAAACTAAAAATGACTCTATAGTTTTATGGCGTGATAGCGATTAAATAGCGGGTTATTCGGATAAGGCTTCATTTGGCACTGAAGCAACAGAAGCAGGGGGAAATTTTGTACAAGTTCTTTAAAATAAGCACCTTTGCCCCTTTTCTTTAACCCAAACCTACACCTGTAATATTTGTATACTCAAATGCTAGGGGTATGCTCTTTGACCTAATGCATCATTTATTAACTATAAAGTCATTATTAGTTTATTTTTTTTCACCTATTTTTAGGTTTTTCTTTTAGAGGTGTATTTTTAGGGGGAACCACAAAAAAAAGATACCAGCCATCTTCGCCACACACTAGGTATTAAATATTCACAGTAATTCCGCTAATTGCTGAAAAACCCCATACTGCTCATCTGCATAACTGTGAAAATTGCACCCCTGGCAAAACCTGTCTCGTGGACTGGGATAATAAGAACAGGGCGGGGTGTTGATGGGGCAGCAACCTTGAAAATTGATAGGCATGGTCGAGCAAAGATTTTGTCTTTGCAGGAAATTCAACTTCTGTTCTCGCAGGGGGTGGATTCACTGCGAGATAAAGCGCTGTTTGCGGTGATGCTTTACACAGCGTGTCGGGTGAATGAAGCAGTAACGTTGCTTAAGCGCGACGTATATGATGCCAAAGGAAAAGTCAGAGCCAAAATCATCTTTCGCAAAGGCAACACGAAAGGGAAACTGGCTACCCGTGCCATCCCGGTAATTCAAGAATTGCGAGTCAGGTTGCAAGCATATAAACCGCGTGATGATTCTCCTTGGTTGTTCCCTGGAAATGCTGACCACTCAAGAGCCAATAACCACCTGCACCGGGATTCGGCACTGTGGATAGTGCGAGTCGCTTGCAAAAAAGTAGGAGTTGAAGGCGTAAGCTCTCACAGCTTTCGGCGCACAGCACTCACCTCGATGAGTAATGCCGGAATTCCCTTAAGAGTGATTCAGGAAATTTCTGGGCATCGCACGTTGGACGAGCTGTACAAGTACCTGGAGGTAAGAGAGGATCAAATATTGGGAGCGGTATCATCTTTAGCACTACTTGCTCCGCTTTCGTCAGACGACTTCGGGAAACCCGTCTTTGTCGAAGTGACCGATAATTCAGTGCATGAAAGCTTTTGACCCCATTTTACCAAAAAATCGATTTAGCAAAGCAGCATCAGCACAATTGCTGAAAGCAAAAGTAGAAATTACTTCAAGGATGCGGTTAGTTATGACGAAAGTTTAGCCCCCCTCCATCGGCAACACCTCTTCACTTAGCAAGCTGTAAAATTCCGGGACAAGAGATTCCACAAGTCGCAGTTCACTCGCTGCGATCGCTTCAAGTTCCAGCACCGTCTCCCAACGCAAATCCTCAACCCATCGCTTGAGAATGCCTTTAATTGCGTCCACTCCACGAGAAATACCAGAGCGTAGCATTTCCACACAATGGAGTAAGGTAGTGCGCTCGGTCGGAGGCGACTCAAATGCGGTAGTATCCTCCCCTTGGCAATGGGAGTTCCCTATAGCATTAGGGGAGGGTGTGGATACGGCCTGCTGATTGGGGTTTACACTATACGCAGCAGGGGTTTGAGCAGCATAATAGGTTCGATTTTCTTTTTGATTACGCTTTTCCACGCGATGAGCAATCACATGCATTGCAAATTCTAATTCCTCTTTAGATAAAGAGAAAAGTTTCACCTGTTGCCCCCGTTTACCTTGCTTGCGGAAAGTCAGTTTTAGCCCCAGCTGCTCTATAAGAGTGCCTAGCAACCAAATAGGTTTACAGTCTAGGGGAATAGTAAACCCAAGAATTGCTTTGACGTGAGCAGCACAATGTATAGCGATCTCCGTCATCTTGAGTAAGGTGGGATCGTCGGCAGTAACTTCATCACCCTTCATTAAAGAAGTGAGAATTTGATGCAGCCCCAGATTAAATCTAGCAAGCCACCGTGCCGAGTAATTGCCCCAGTCGATGCACAAAGGGAGATTGTCGCGCTCGGTGCGGTCTTTTTGGGTGACAATTGTTGGTGGCGTAGGATAACTTTGCCCAGTTTTGGGGTCAGTAAACGATTCTTCGGGTGGGGCTAAAATGGCCTCAAGTCCAGCAATTGCTCTAATTAAGCGACCACCTTTATCCATTTCTACGAGTGATTCGGTTACTTCGATGCCGTAAGAATCAGAAATGCGGAACTTTTCACATTCAAAAATTTCATTAGGGTCAAGGTAATCTTTGCTCTGACGGGCACGGTACTCGCTCAAAGTAATATTCTTAGCCCTGGCAACAGCCGAATTGTGGGCACTATCCAAAGCTTGTGCTGCTGCTTTAAGACTTTCAAGAGATTGAGGATCTGAATCACTGCCCACATATATAAAGGTATTGCCCATTTCGGTGAGGAGCGATCGCAAATCATCACGCAGATTATTGAGAGAATAGTGGCGGTTAGCCATAATTTGGCAGTAAGCCTCAAGCGCCCAATCTTTCTCTGCGCCTCGCTTGCCTGTTTCTCTGTCAATCCGCAACAGAAAAGCGGTCATTTCATTGGTTTGGAGCAAGCGCTCTTTAATCTTGGATGCGTTTGTATCTTGGTAGCCAAAGGGAGGACGCGGGGCCACCCAAATATGAAACGGGACTTTTGGACGATAACGGTACAGTTGTTGAGCGCACTCAGTAGCGGTTTGGCTTACGCCGTGAAACACGCCAAACACTAAGTCAAAATGATACTCAGAAATATCGACACCAGTACCGAGACTGGGAGAGGTGAACAAGGCATCAAAGTTTTTGACGGCGTTGGTGATATCTTTGATGAAAGCGACATTCTCATCACTGCCAGAATTGTCAGAGTGAACCGACCAGATACGACATTTTTTTTGTGTATGTGATTTTTCGGAGTTAGATTCTTCGTACTTGATAGTAAAGGATTTGTCGAGTTTTTTGATGAAACGCTTACTGTCACTTGCAACCATGACTTTCTCACCAAGCATCAGCGCTGCCGAGATTTGGGCGACTATGGCGCTTGAATTATCCCCCTCGTACCAATAAATTGTGCGCTCCCCGTTTCGCCACTCGTTTTTGATAATGTACGGGACTTCACCTTTTGGTCGCATTGCAAGAAAGAAGTTTACCGTTAAATCATCCATGTGTGCATCGGCAATCACCACTAACGGCGCGTTGTATACTATATATTCCAGTACTTCTAGGATTGCTGCACGGTGTTGTTTGCAAGTATTACTATGTAGTAAGTGGGTGAGATACTGGCAGGCTTCATCTATAAATATGCAGCCGTAACTGAGAGACTGAGTATTAAGTTTGTGCAAGCTGTCAATAGTAATACTAAGGGCTTGAGCCTGGGGTAAACCTGTGTAACCCAAGTCTGAATACATCGCCGTCTGCAAGCGTTCGGCAAGATTTTTCAGCAAATTTACGCGATGCCCATTGTTGAGGAACCGCGCGTCGGGGTTTTGGTCACGCCACCAGCGCATAAGTTCAGTTTTCCCTGTACCCATGTCGCTCCAGAGTACGACCAGTCCTGATTTTGGGAAATTGAAGGTAGGGGATTTCTTCGATTTGTCTGAATCAACTCCGCCAGAATCCGTAGACTCCTTCTTTCTCCAATGTCCTTTTATAGATGGCGTGAAAAGTTGTTCCTTTTCAAGCTCATAAAGCTCAGGCACTCTCAAGCATTTTTCTTCAAGTTCAGGAATGCACAAAGCCTCAGAAAGATACTTGACATTAACAGTGACATCTGGTTTGTATTTGCTAAGTCCCCATTTCTTAGCCCGATATGAGCGCTGGTAATCTTTTAGTGATTTAGCATCGTCTATAATTGCAGTTAGCAGAGCATTGGCATCTTCACCCCTGGCTACCACGAAATCATCTACACCTTTTTCTGGCCCCGGCAACAGCGCAACTTCACATTCAGAACCTGCCGATTCGATTGCTTTTGCAGTGCGAACAGTGGCTTGAAACACCGACCACCTAGTTTTAGAAGAAGTTTCGTAGTCGAATAAAATAATGAACTTGCGTCCCGCCTGAGCCATTGGTACTAAGTCAGGATGCAACCGTTCATCAAAATCCTGTTTGCCCACGCGCCCGTTCCAAATTCCCGGCAGTGCGATCGCTACAAACCCCAATGAAAGCAAGCAAGCAGCCTTTTTTTCCCCTTCGCATAAGATAATCGGAATCTCTGGGTGTTGCTTTATCCACTCCCAAAATATTAGTGGATTGAGTTGATCCAGTAAGCGCAATGCTAAAAGTGAATGATAGCGCTTAATTAAATAACGTTTTGCTATTTTGTCCCAGATGGGGTTAGCGACATCAAAGTAGGTAACGCGGTTGGGGGTTTTGGGGGGTGACTCGTATTTGACGGGTTTCCCTTTTTGCCAATCAATGCGAGGAAAGTTCGGCTTGATCCGCCCCCACTCCATTGGTTGCCAGTTTTTAAACGGGTCAAGTGACTGAATCCACGTCCCACCCAGTAATAGATGCTGATACATTTTTATGTATCCATCTGTTACCCGACCCGCATTCTTACGTGGGATTTTATCAGATATGAACAGGAAATCATAAACTGATTCTCCCTCTACATGGAAAAAGTTGCACTTAATCAACGCCGGATGAATGGCGCTACCAGCTAACAACTCATGGTATTCCGCTGCCGTGAGATTGTTTGGATATTCAGTTGGAGAGGCATTCATCGGTTCTCCCCTCGGAATTCCTTAGAGAGAACTCTTTCAAGCTGCGAAACTCTTGCTCTAGCCTGAATATTCCGAAAATTTCCCTTCGTCACAGCACAAAATTGCCGTGCGAAAGCTGCACTCGACCCCATGCGCTCTAACACTGCGCTCTTGGGGCGTTCTCTGTTTGTCATGATATTTTCCCCTGATAACTCGGTTGACAAGTTCAGAGGGGGTTGGATCAGTTATCAGTTATCTAATCTTGGACTCTACTCCCAACTGATAACTGGTAACTATTATTCGCGCTACTACTGCTTTTAACTACAAAATTCGGGATATTTCTTAACCAAACTTAACTTTACCTAAAATTTATGAATTTCGACAGCAAAAACACACCGCAGGGAATGGACTTTCCAGGCGGCAGACCCTATAATGGATCTGGTAGCGCGGTAAAAACTCTCGGACAATTTAGTAGTCGCACCAGTGGCCAAACTTTAGCGACAACTTCTTTTGTTCCTTCGAGATCAAACCCGCTCTAGATCAATATGAAATTTGCAATACGTAGAAAGCGCGACTCCTTAGTGGCGCTTTCTGCATTAAACAGTCGTACTGTTGTATCTTCACCTCCATGCCTCCTTTCAATTAGCTTGATTTTACAGAAGTTCTGGTCGTCTTACTCGGTCGAGGTAAGAGCTTTCATTCAAATGTATTCGCAGAAGATATTTGGTTTAGGTTAAGATACCTAAACACAAGCTTTTCAAAACAAACCCATTGAATTAATCAGTGATCAAAAATACCCGCAGGCGGTGTTCCTTGGTTGACGTTGGTCAACTTCTTTCACACTTTTATGCTCAAGCTAGACCGGATAATGTACTAGAGATGCGTTAAATCTCCCTATTAAGATGTAGCATTTAAATCAATATAGCCTAGAAAGGTAATTTGAGAACCTAGCTTCAGTTAATAATTGTGAATTTTGTAGATATTTTAGGTACTAAGGAGTAAAATGTAACTTTATGTATACCTACTTACGTAAGGAAAAGTCGGCATGAATTCAAGCCAAGTTTTAGACGTAAAAAGAGTATTAGCTGTATTAGAAGAACAAGTGTTTCAATCTACGGGAAGGTATTTAACAGAAGTAGAAAAAGTTCTTATTAAGGGAGTTTGGGATAGTAAAGATTATAAAGAGATGGCAAGTGATTCGGGGTATAACGCATACTATTTGCAGCAGAAAGTAGCTCCACCACTATGGAGTATGCTTTCAGTAATTATTGGTGATGGAGTGAAAGTAACAAAAATATCTTTGAAATCTATTTTGCTTAAGCTAGCAAAGAGCGATTATCGGAAGGAAGAGGCATCCAGATTGGATAACGATAGTTTCGTTGGCAATATTAGAATTTATGGGGAACTACCTAAAATAAAATCTTTTTATGGACGAAAGGATGAAATTAACTATTTTAAGAAACAAATTACTCTATTTAAAGAACGCTGTATAGTTTTTACTGGAGTTGGAGGAATAGGAAAAACTTTATTAGCCTCTAGATTGGTTGAAGAAATAACTTTTGATTCTTTAAGTAGTATATATGAATGTATAATCTGGAAAACAATTAATCATTCTTTGTCAATTGATGAGTTAGTCATTGATTTAAATAAAATTTTTCAAGTAGACATAGAAGCAAGTGAAAACTCTTTTATAGATAGCATATCTTTACTATCAAAACAGCTTCACTTACATCGTTGTCTACTAGTAATTGATGGATTTGAAAAGCTATTGTTAGCCGATGATTTTGGAAAAAGATTACAATATGAAAAATTCCTTTTAAAACTTACAGAAGGGAAGCATGAAAGCTGCATTATTATAACAAGTCAGTTGCCTTTAAAAGAATTTGCTTCTGTGACTACAAAACTACCTATTCGCTCTTTCAAATTAGAAGGTTTAGATGTAAACGCGGGAATGCAAATATTACAAGAAAAAGGTTTAACTGGACAAGAATGTAAGCGATTAATTGAAAATTATTCTGGGAATCCATCAAGTTTAGAAGCGTTGGCTGATAGAATTAATCGTTTTTTTGAGGGGAGTGTGAAAACATTTTTTAGATATCAAACTACTATGATTGATCCTCAACTTGAAACAATGCTACATCAGCAATTTGGACAAGTTGGACTTTTAAGTAATCTTCAAAGGCAAATAATGATTTATTTGGCAGAAGAAATGTCAGAAAACTCGACTTCTATTCAATTCTCTAAACTCATTGATAATTTAAAAGAGCGAGTAGATTTCAAGTTGTCAGTTTTTGAACTAATAACAGCAATAGAAGTTTTAGAACAACGCTCGTTAATTGAAATTGCTGGTAAATCAAACAAACGAGAAGCTAGTTATAGTTTACAAGCATCTATTAAGAAGTATATTTTAGTTGATCCATTGGGATTAGTGCATAAAATACCAGATACAATACAAACAAGGGAAGTTACCTTGTGGGCTACTGCATAAATCCTCTTTGTACCCAACGTTATAATCCTGATAGCGCTGAAAATTGTTTAGCATGTGGAAATCCATTGATAATAAACGGGCGTATTCGTTTGCTACGCCCGTTGCGTTCTTTGGAGCAAAATCCATATACTTACACAGATGTCTTTGAAATTGAGGATATTGGCACAGAAGAACATCCTCAGCCTCAAATAAGAGTAATGAAAGTATTAAGATGGATTGATGATTCTAAGTTAGTTGAGCTACTTAAAAGAGAATCGCTCATATTACAAATCTTAGACCATCCTGGAATTCCCAAGTCTAATAGGGAAGATTATTTCACATTTAGGCTGAATGATAATCTTCTAGAACTACATTGTCTAGTTATGCATAAGTTTGAAGGAGAGAATTTAACTCAGTGGGTACAATCTTATGGACGAATTAGCCAAGAAATGGCTTATGAATGGTTATTGCAGTTGATGGAGATTCTTGATTTAGTTCATCGGTCTGGTTTCTTCCACAGAGATATCAAACCAGAAAACATTGTTCATCAACCCGACGGGAATTTAGCACTTGTTGATTTTGGTGGAGCAAGACAGCTTAGTAGAACCTACTTTGCCAAAGTCAGTACCAGTGGAGGAACTACTACAGGATTCGGTAATGGTTACGAAATAACTGCTGTTAGGACAGCTTGTTACTCTCCCTTAGAGCAAATTCATGGACAAGCCGTACCACAGTCAGACTTTTACGCTTTAGGTAGAACTTTTGTTTACTTAGTCACAGGTATTTCTTTAATTGAAATCAAAATGGACGAGCAGACAGGAAGACTAATTTGGAGAGATAAAGCACTTCACATAGATAAATTTCTGGCTGATTTACTTGATGATATGATGGCTCCTTTTGTTGGGCAGCGCCCACAAAGTACTCAAATAATAATACAGCGTTTGGAGCGCTTACCTAATCAATCAAAGTTTAATCGAGTAATTAAATCAAAGCCGTTTCAACTGAGTGTTTTTGTATTAGGTTTACTAAGTATTGTTGGTTTGATATATGCATCCCTACCTCTAGTAGCAAAATATTATTTAGATTCCGGTAAAAAAGCTTATAAAGAAAATCAAATTGACCAAGCTGAGAACGATTTTCAAAAAGCAGTATATTTGAATACTAGCTTAAAATACACAGTAGCAGATTATTTTTTAAATCAAGGTAAAGAAGCTTATAAAGAAAATAGGATTGCTGATGCTGAAAAAGACTTTCAAAGAGCAATAAAGTATGGACATAATTTAAATAATTCAGTCTCAACTTTTTACTTTGAGAAGGGTTTACAGCATCAAAATGACCCTAAGATTGCTAGAAAAAATTACGAGCTAGCTATAAAGTACAACCCGAAGGACGATACTGCTTATAATAATTTAGCAATTGCGTGTCAGCAGTTATATGACTATAATTGTGTTAACAAAACTTACGAAATAATTTTTAAGTTAAAGCCTAACAAATGGGAATCACATTACGGATTAGGTGATTTTTATGATGGACAGGGAGAATATGATTTAGCAGAAAAGCAATATGAAATCGCTATTAGAAGTAGCGATCAAGCTATGTTTGCTGTTGCAGCTTTAGCAAGATTGAAAAATAAAAAGGGGGATTATAGAGCAGCAGCTACTTTAGCTTTAAAAGGTTTGCAGGAAACTAATAATCGGGAATTACAGGCATCGTTGTATAAAGATTTAGGATGGGCAAGGTTAATGGAAAATAAGTTAACTGAAGCCGAAAAGTATCTAGAAAAAGCAACAAAGTTAGATAGCGAAAGAACAGATGCGTATTGTTTGCTATCTCAAATAGAAGAATCATTAGGTCAACTTAATTACGCCAGAGCTTATATAGATGCTTGTATCTTGACTAAATCTAGCCTACCAGAAGTGTTTCGCTGGAGACAAGAACTGCTAGATCGGATACTTGATAAATGATAAGATGCTCAAACAAATTATGTTTGTAAAACAATGAAAAAGCTGATGTTTTTTGGGGGAATGTGCTGCTTAACTTCTCTAATACTAATTCATCTACCATTGCTAGCAAATATACCGCTCATAAGAGTAAGAAGAAATCAGGTTCATTGTGATCCACAAATGGGAAGGATAATAAGTAAGGGTCACAAGCACTTGTCAGCAGGGAGCTTAATTTGTAAGGGAGATACAATAGAAGTTGTGAATGGTGATTATGTAGAATTTTTATGCTTTAGTTCTGGAAAGATTTTAAAATTATCTAGTGGAACTATTCCTCTTGATAAATGTGCAGAGCCTGACGAAGCCTTATCCACTTGCAATCCAACCAATACTAATGCGTGTCACATACGAAAAGGTGGCACAGAAGGGAGCGATGAGCCAATAATCATTTCTCCTTATAGCACATCAACATTGAATTCCCGTCCAGAAATAACTTGGACTGCTGTTAAGGGTGCTACTTCTTACAAAGTCAAAGTAAAAAGTTACGAATTTGGGTGGGAAAAAGTTGTAAATCAAACTCGGCTTGCCTACCCAAGTGATGAAAAAGAATTTCAACCAGGTACTCCATATACAATAGATGTCTTTGCATATATTGATGGTCAAGCTTTTAGCTATGATGAAACGTTTGTGGACGTATTGTCTGTAGCAAAGCAAGAACAAATTGCACAAAAGATTAAACGTATCAAAGACTTAGGGCTACCTCCAGATGAAACTATTCTTGACGTAGATGCTATTTATACGGCAGAAAATCTTTTAAATGAAACAATTGAGATGTTAAAAATGGCAACAACAACTAATAGCCAAAATCCGACTCTTTACAGAGTACTGGGCGATCGCTATCTGAAGGCCAAGTTGCCAAAGGAGGCGAAACTCGAATACATCAAGGCAGCTGAGTTAGCGAAAAGCAGTAAGAATTCCAAAGAGTTAGAAAAAGCCGAATCAGGGCTAAAATCAGTGGAATTTTACAACCAGCTTCCAACCAGGAGGAACCCACCCCAATAATAAGCCTTCTTATATTTAGGATTTGACAGTAAACTTAATTGCGCCTGACGTAGTGCTTCTGCTTTTGGCAAGCCATTGTTCAAACCTTTATAAAATTCTTGCATAAGCAAAGCGGTAGAATCGGCATCCACGCGCCACAAAGTAGCAACAGTACTACGCGCTCCAGCTTGTGCAGCCATTCCTGCAATACCCATTGCTGACTGCTTGTTGCCTTTAGCTGTTTCGCAGGCGCTGAGAACAAGTAACTCAATTGCATCTTGACTATTTTCAGTTTTACCTCTGATTAAGCTGTCAAAGTCCCTAATATTAATTAGCTTGTCATAGGCAACCAGTACTGTTTTCAGTGGGTCAGAACTAAATTGACCGTGGGTAGTAATATGTACAATAGGAAAATTATTTTGAGTTAGTTCTTCTTTAAACCTTTTAAGGGTAAACTTCTTGTCTAACAAGGCAACTGACGATTTAGTTTGTTTTTCTACATTTTCTATTTCTTGTTTAGATGGGAGCAAATTCTCCATATTTTTAGGTGCATTTGGATCTATAGAACTGGGGCTTAGTTTTGATAGTCCAGCTATTAAAGCTATCATCTGGTTTTCATGCAAGACTCTAGGTTGTCTAATTCTGGAACCTAAAGTTTCTGCAATACTGTAACGCTCTATTAAATAATGTTTTCCATCATATAACAATGCCATTGGTATGCTTTGGAAAGATTTATCTAAAGTGAATACGAGTGTTCCTGATGGGGGTAGATATGTTTTTATTGGTGCAATTAGCTTTTCATAAATTCCTTGAGAAGAAGTAGTAATGCTACTTTCGCCTACTTCAGAAAACTTTTCATTTTGTAAAGCTTCTAAAAGATGATCTATCTGGAATCGAACTAGTTTAGATTCAATAGAATGGTGGTGAAGTGAGCCATCTGTTGACTGAGCAATTACTTCTATAGTATCCCCTAAATCAATAATGTGAATTACTGTTGGGGCGCTATTGAGGTTCTGAAGCTGATTCAAAGCAACAAGGTCAAGCTTGCCACATCTGAGAAAGTTTTCTAAGCGTGCTATCTGCAATCCTTCATTTATCTCTATTACTCTTTTTAAATCAGGATTAGGTGATGTTAAGAGCAATCGCATATAATTACGATATGTCGGCTCCATTTCTGACTGAAAAGAGAACTGCAAATCTCCGTTAGTTGACAAAAGACTATCACGCACTTGAGTCATGTTTGCGATCGCAGCATTATAGTTCTGAATCGCTAACTCAGTTTTTCCCTGCTTTTGGTAAATTAGTCCTAACTGCTGCTGCCATTCGTAAGCAATATCCGAAGCCCGAATTGATTGAGCGAATCCTAAAGCCTTCGTAAAATATGCTTGTTTTTGTTCTGTTTGAGTTGATAATTTACCCAAAGTACCAAAACTATAGGATACCCATCGGATACTATTAATAGTTTCAGCCATTTTCAATGCTAATTTAGCATATCGAATCGCTACTGATTTCAATTGTTCATCTGGGATCTGGCTGAGGTTATTAGCAAAATTCAACCGAGCATGAATAGATGGCTCAGGTGATAACTCCAAAAAGTCAGAAGAATTGCCATCTATTTGATTTACCAATACTCTAATTTGTTGATTAACTTTCTGATGGAGGTTCGCTTGATTTGGTTGATGACTGAGCCATTTTTCCCAACTCATCAGTAAAGTTAAGTGATTCAACTGAGATTGCAGTTTAGCTGATTTTGAGATATTTGGGATGTTTTCTAGTGTTTGGTAATACCAGAGTGATTTTTGCGCTTTTTGTGGAATAATGTTAGCAATCTGCTCTCGAAAAAGTGGTTCCTCTATCCAAGAATATTTATCTTGTAATTGCTGATAAATTGTCTGTTCAATATTACCTAAAGACAGATAAATTCCACTAATCCTTGATGAAGATACAAGTTTTGCTAGCGTTAACGTTTCTTGTAGAACTGTTTCAGATTCATTTAAATTTCCCAAAATCCGCAAGACTTCTCCGAGATTCTGTAATCCAAGTAAGTTAACCGATGTTGCTTCCTGCTTACCAATTAATGTCGTAAGTTGCTCTTTTTGAGTAAGAGCAGGTTGCTGCAAAGTCGTGTCGCAAATACCTAGAATTGTATTAAAGTTTAAAGCTTCTAAAAGTGTATTGCAAGCTTGTTTATGTAATCCTAATGCTTGGAAAGCAAGGTTTTGATTAATCAGGCTTTCCGTAATTCCCTCTTGGTCGTTTAGTTGGCGATATATTTTGGTAGATTCCTGCCAAGTTTTTAAAGCTTCATTCGCCTGATCTAGAGCTAATTGTTCGTGACCTGATGAAGTCAGGGATGCCGCTTGATTTTTGAGAAATTCTTTTTCTTTTTTTACAGTCTGGGCAGGGGAAGAGGATTGAATTAAAATTAAAGACAGCCCTAGAATGCCTGAGAAAAGATATTTAAAGCAACATTGAAGTGAGATCATTTTTCTATCTTTTTACCACTGAGATCCTGAAAAACAAGAACTTGCAGACAGTGAAGCATTATCCCAGGTTGGATTTGCTTGGTCTGTTGTCAAAACTAAATTACCTTGAGAATCCCGAATCAAAACGTTGGCTTCTATGATTTGTGTAGCTTGGTTACTTCTTAATGATTTTAGATTATGTGAATTATTCAAAGCTGGAACTGGAACAGAGTTACTTTGCTCAACATTGTTAAACATCAGGTTATTAGGCTTAGATTGGAGATTGCGAGTACTACTAACTCGAAAACTATTTACTTCTGTGCCTGCTCGTGCCTGACAAACTGGGGTGATTTCAGGAGTTATTGGAATTACTTCTGCTTTTAGTTGAGTAGGGTAAATGTTAGTATCAGCGATGTTATATTTAACAGTACCGTTAATTCCGTACTTGGAACTAGCTGTTATTAAGCTATTAAGGGAAAGGAATAGTCCCTTAGCATTAATTGTGATATTCCCACCACGGCCCTCAAAGGCATTTGCGGTTATGCTGCTATTTTTTATTGCAACTAAGATATCTGTGTTGATAGTGATGTTGCCGCCGTCGCCATTACCCCCAGCAGTCGCAGTAATGATACTGTCACGTAATTGTAAGTCACCAGAGTGTAAGAAAATGTCGCCTCCTTCGCCCTTGGTGCCGCCTTCTGTGCCAGCTGTGATAGTACCTCTGTCTAGATTGATACTGTCTGCGTTGATTCGGAGGGTTCCTGCATTTCCTTGTCCTGGCTGAAAGTTGAGATTTTTTGGAATTTTTTCACCACCAATATTTACTCTCCCACCATCAGTCACAGTTAATCGTTCTGCTTCGATTGTCAGATTTCCGGCCTTTCCAGTTCCTCCAGTTCGAGCTGATATTCTGCTAGGAGAATTACCAGTTAATGACTTTCCGGTTACTTGCACTTCTTCGTCAGCAGTTATAGATACGTTGCCTCCCGAACCCTGCCCAAATGTGCCTGATGATATCACTCCTCCAGAGCGTAGACTTAAGCGCGCAGTTTCAATCTTGATGTTACCGCCAGAACCGGTAGATCCTCGTTGGGCCAAACTTGTTATGGAACTGCCTGCATTCGCTGTTGGTTTTCGCAGCACTTCTACTGAATCATGAGCTAAGACCTCTATGGAACCAGCATTTCCGAAGCCATACGTACCAGCAGCGATCCCTGCTCCATCCCGGACATTTAACCGCGCAGTTTCAATATTGATGTTGCCACCCGATCCGGTAGCTCTTGGGTAAACTAGGCTCGATATACCAGTGTTGAAAAACGAATCAACTTCTGGTAATCCCACCAGGTTCACTGAATCTGAAGCATTGATTTTCAATGTTCCTCCCGTTCCTGCTCCTAATGTGCTGGACTCAATCTGAGAACCACCGTCTAGCATTAGCTTCATGGCTTGTATTTGAATATTGCCACCACCATCGCCACTGGCATCAACAGCTGCTGCTCCAGACAACTGGATCTCTCCAAAAGTTGAGATGCCTGAATATCCCAACGTCCAGCCTTTATCTGTAGGAATCAGGTTGACCAAACCCGCTCCAGCCACGCTGCCTAATTCAATCTGTCCCCCTGTTGTTTTAAGCGTTCCACTTGAGAGTAATATATTACCACCCACCAAAGCTAAGGTTTGATTTGGCTGCACACGCAGACCAGAACTAGTATCTATGAGGTCTGAAGTTTTTCTTATACCTTGGCCGTCTCCAAAGACGCGAATATTTCCAGCATTTGTCCCAAATCCTAATCCCACAGGCACGCTCACTGTCAACAGAGGTTCTACACCACTAAGGGGTTTAGCATCGAAGGAGATGCCATCAGCAAATTTAATATTATTAGCAGTAGTGCCGAAAAACGAGCCGCCAATGTTCAGTGAAGCATTCAGCCCAAAAATAATCCCATTGGGATTAATAAGAAATACGTTGGCTATGCCGTTAGCTCGAATTAAACCATCAATATTAGATATTGAGCTACCCGTCACTCTTGTCAAAATGTTTTGGATGTCTGGAGCATTTTTGAAGTAGACTGCGCTTCCTGTGGGTACAGAAAACTGTCCAAAGCTATGGAACAAATTGCTTCCGACTTGGGTTCCTCCCGTTATCGCACTGGTATTATTACCCTCTCGTGTGACGCTGGAGTTGACTCTTAGGGTTGCATCGGGAACAATTTGTGCCGCAATTGGCTCCCAAGGCAATAGACAAAACAAGGTGCTGCCCTTGATAAGCCAGGATAAAGCTTTTGTCATAAATCATGGTAAAAGTTTCTCGGTTGGTCTCTGAATTATTTTTAGTACAGACTTGCACCCTGCACCCGAATGATTACCAATTATACAGATTAATAGTAGCGGTAGCGTCTTGTCAAATTGGATTGGAGACAGAGGCTTTTCTCTAGTAGTAAAACTGTTAATATTTTCTAAAATCCGAGCGAAAGTGATCGGGAGTAAAATACGTTTGTGAATTTATCAGTGATGAACAGAAAACGTAGTGAGTCCTTTAATGAAGTTGCAGAAATCTATGATGCAGCACGCCCTAGCTATCCATCTCAATTGATTGAAGATGTAATTGAGATGGCTAATCTTCCAGATTCAGCTTCAATTTTAGATATTGGAACCGGGACAGGTAAGGGGACTGTTCCATTTGCTGAAAAGGGCTACGCTATCTACTGTTTAGAGCCAGGTGAAAGACTGATTGCAATAGCATCTCAAAATATGCGCTTATATCCAAAGGTGACATTTGAGACAGTTACTTTAGAGGATTGGAACTTACGCCCAAGCGCCTTTGATTTAGCAATATCTGCCCAAGCTTTTCATTGGGTAAATCGTGAAAAAGGGTATCCAAAAGTTGCACAAGCTTTAAAAGAAAAAGGTTATATTGCATTTTTTTGGAATTTCTCTATTTTACCAGATACTTCAATATTTCAGGCGCTCAAAGAAACGTTTCAAAAATATGTACCTACAATATCTAATGCTAAACCATCCTCAGTTGAATCACTAATAAAAAAAAGAGAAAACTGGATATTAAATAGCTTTTGTTTCAAAAACCTAGTGGTCAAAAAATATCCTTGGTCTATTAATTATGATGCAGAACGATATCTAGGTCTTCTGAAAACTCAAACTGCTTATCAAAAATTTACTGGAACTGAAAAGCAGGATTTTTCTGATGCTATTATACAGATATTAAATGCTCACGGAGGATATGTTACTAAACCCTATTTATCGGTTCTTTTCTTTGCTCAAAAAATTTAAATCAGCCCCTTTATTCTAAATAAAACTCAATGTCGAGTGTGGGTTACAACTCATCTCAAACCCGATCATGTCGATAACTCTAACTTTTCACGCCATCTGTAAAAGTCACTTTAATCAGTTGGCGATGGCGTAACTACCCAACGCGCTGGCTATCGCATAAGTTGAGTTTTTCTTTGCGCTGATCTTCTCCTGATTCCTAGTCATTAATCTAAAACTATTGAGAATCAGACTGTGAGAAAACCTACGCTAGAAGAGTGGAGAACTTACCATGAAAATTCAGGCAGCCGTCGGCTGCCTCTAACTCCCCCTCATAATGATTATCATTTTTATACTGAGTGAGATTTAATTTCCTCAAAGTCTTATGTAGTTTGAGTCTTGGTGTATTTCATTATGATTCAGGCTCGTCAATATTTAGATGCGTTTGCCCTGGCACCCACAGCTTGATAAACCACAATTTAGGTTCTTATTTGGGGAATTTTTCAAGCAATCGTTAAGAATTAATAAATCAATTAGAATGGAGCAATAGTTGTTTGTAGCTTATTAATCATCCACCTTCAGAGTTATTGCTGTGAAAAAGATATTAATTCTGAGTGCGAACCCAACGAATACAAACCAACTACGCCTAGATCAAGAGGTACGGGAAATTCAGGCGGCGTTGGATCAGTGCAAAAATCGAGACGAGTTTGAAATCATCACTCGTTGGGCAGTTCGAGTGGACGATTTACAGCCGATTTTATTAGATCACACTCCTGATATAGTCCATTTTTCAGGGCATGGTGGGGGGAGCCAGGGATTAGCACTAGAAAACGAACTAGGACAGATGCAACTGGTCAGTTCTACAGCGTTGGCAGGGCTGTTTAAGTTGTTTAAGGCGGAAGTGGAATGTGTCTTTTTGAACGCCTGTTATTCTGAGGAACAGGCAAAAGCGATTTATCAGCACATTAACTGTGTGGTGGGAATGAATCAGGCGATCGGAGATATCGCAGCCATTAAGTTTGCAAAAGGCTTTTATCGGGCGCTTGGGACTGACAGGACTTACAAAGAGGCTTTCGAGTTTGGGTGTAATTTAATTGATCTCCAAAGTATCCCGGAGTCTTCTACACCTGTGATTAAGCAGAGAAAGCCTACCCAGGCAAGACGTAAGCAGGTTCAGTCCGATCAGGTAAAAGCTGTATCTCCCACCACCAACACAACCAGAGTGTTTATTAGCTATCGCAGTCAATCCCCCGATCGCGAATTGGCTCAACAGTTTTTTGAAGCACTCACAGCCGCAGGGCATGAGTCATTTATGGCAGGGGAAAGCATCCGTCTGGGTGAAACTTGGCCTGTGCGGATTGATACTGAATTAGAGCAAAGTGATTACTTTTTGTTACTGCTGTCTGAGCAATCAGCCGTCAGCGAAATGGTGACAGAAGAAGTGCGGCGGGTAAAGCGGTTGCGCGACACTCGTACCAATCAGCGACCAATAATCTTGCCAATTCGGGTGAACTTTCCGATGAATTCTCCCTTGAATTATGATCTGCGGGGGTACTTACAGAATATTCAGCAACGACGATGGCAATCTCCTGCGGATACACCCGTACTTATACAAGAAGTGCTGACTTTGTTATCTACAGGACATGCGCCAGCAATGGTTGCATCTGAGCCAGTCATCCCTCACGAAGATAGTCCAGACCAGCCCCCTTTGCCAGTAGCAGAACCAGAGCTATACCGAGAGCCAGGGGGATCAGTACCGTTAAGTTCAGGATTGTATGTTGAACGCCCTCCCAAGGAAACAGATTGTTACCGGGAGATAGTGCAACCAGGAGCGCTGATTCGGATCAAAGCTCCCCGGCAGATGGGTAAAACTTCTTTGATGGCAAGGGTGTTGAACCATGCCAAAGAACAAGGCTATCAGGCAATTCCTATCAGCTTTCAGAGGGCAGATAATAAACTGTTTACAGACCTGGATCAATTTTTACACTGGTTCTGTGTGCAAATTGGGCGGCGAGTGAAGCGACTGAATCAGTTAGAAGACTACTGGAAGGGAGACAACAGTAAGGATAAGTGCATTACCTATTTAGAAGAGTGCATCTTAGAGGAGATTGATAGCCCGATTGTTCTGGGATTGGATGAAGTGGATTTGGTTTTTCCTCACCGCGAAGTTGCCGATGATTTCTTTGGGTTACTCCGTTCCTGGTACGAATCGGCGCGGTATGGTGATGCTTCTAGTGATTTATGGGCAAAGCTGCGGCTGGTGGTTGTCCATTCGACTGAAGCCTATATTCCCCTCAACATTAACCAGTCGCCGTTTAATGTGGGGATGACTGTGGAATTGCCGGAATTTAACCAAACTCAGGTGCAAGATTTAGCACAACGCTATGGTTTGACCTGGGGCGGGCAACAAGTGGAACAGCTTGTAAGTTTGGTGGGTGGACATCCTTACCTTGTTCGCAAGGCGCTGTATCATTTGCGTCGCCGAGATGTGACACTAGAGCAACTGCTTTCTGAGGCATCTACAGAAGCAGGTATCTACATTGACCATTTGCGACGGCATTTACTAAATTTGCAGCGCTATCCTGAGTTAACTGAAGCCCTGCGCCAAGTAGTGATCAAAAGTAAACCAACGGATTTGAACTCAAAATCAGCATTTAAGCTAGAAAGCATGGGATTAGTTAGTTTACAGGGGAATCAAGCCACGATTCGTTGCGATCTGTACCGTTCGTATTTTCGCGATCATTTACAAGATCAAGGGTAGCGATCGCCATGACTACACCACCGCAAGATTACGAATACAAAGTAGGGGGTGGGCTAGACAGCAAAGCTCCCAGCTATGTGGTGCGACAGGCGGATGAAGAGTTTTATGCCGCCTTGAAGTCGGGGAAGTTTTGCTATGTATTCAACTCGCGGCAGATGGGCAAATCGAGTTTGCAGAACTGCACGGCTCAACGGTTGCGGGCAGAAGGAATCGTTTGTGGCACGGTTGCTCTTACCCTTATAGGAACCCACAATGTCACCGAAGCTGGCTGGTATCAAGGCATTATCGGACGCTTAAAAAGCAGTTTAGGAATTAGATTTCAGCACAGAGCATGGTGGAATGAACGAGAAGATATCCCACCGCTACAACGCTTTGTGGAATTTATTGAAACGGTACTGTTGGTTGAAGTTTCTCAACCGATTGTGCTGTTTTTTGATGAAATCGATAGCGTGTTCAAATTCGATTTCAAAGACGATTTCTTTGCTCTGATTCGGGCTTTTGATGAGCAGAGAACGGAACAACTGCAATACCAGCGTCTCACCTTTGCCCTCTTAGGTGTTGCCACCCCTGCCGATCTCATTCAGGACAAAAGCCGAACACCGTTCAATATTGGACAGGCGATCGCTCTCGAAGGCTTCCAACTGCAAGAAGTACAACCCCTGATACCGGGATTAGTTGGTAAAGCAGAAAACCCTGAAGCAGTTTTAAGAATTATTTTAGAGTGGACGGGTGGACAACCTTTTCTCGTCCAAAAACTCTGCCAATTGGTGCTGAACTCACCTGACCCAATTGCGGCAGGGGATGAAGCAGCAGGGATTGAGCAATTAGTGCGATCGCACATCTTGGAAAACTGGGAGAGCCAGGATAATCCGCAACACTTGATCACCATTCGCAATCGCCTACTAGAGGGTGGAGAACAGCGATCGGGGCGACTTTTGGGGCTTTGTCAGCAAATTGTGCAGCACGGAGAAATTGCGGCAGATGAAAGCCCTGAGCAAACAACATTGCGCTTGACGGGACTGGTTGTGAAGCAGCAGGGTAAGCTCCGCGTTTATAACCGTATCTACGCAGAGGTATTTAACTCATCGTGGTTTGACCAGGAACTGGGAAAGTTGCGTGTTTACGGGAATGAGCTAAATGCCTGGATGGCTTCAAACCGCGAGGATGAATCACGGTTGCTCAGGGGGCAAGCATTGCAGAATGCCCAAGCTTGGGCGAAAGATAAGAGCTTAAGCGATTTAGATTATCAGTTCCTGGCAGCTAGTCAGGACATTGACCAAAAAAATGTGCAGATAGCTCTGGATGCTCAGAAAAAAGCCTATGAAACTTTAGATATAGCCAAGCGAAAAGCTGGATTAATCGGAATTTTCACAGCCGTAACATTGGCTCTGACCACTGTTGCTGTGGTCATGTGGGCAAAGAAAACAGTGAGGTTTGCTTTTGATAAAAATAAAGAACTGACAATCAAAAGTAGTCAGCTAAAAATACAGAATAAAACCTTGTCAGGTGAAAATAATCAGCTAGTAACACACAATAAAACCTTGTCAGGTCAAAATAGGCAATTATCAGGTCTAAATACGCAACTTTCGACTGAAACCACAACAGCCAAGGAAAAACTTAAAGATGCTAACCAAGAAGCTAATCGGGCGAAAAGCGAGGCAATAGAGGCAAATCAAGATAAACAACAGGCACAAATAGCTTTAAAGCAAACTAAGAAAAAACAGCAGATAGCAGAAGCAGCAGCACGAGAAGAACAAGCAAAAGCAGTTCTGGAAGAAAAAAAGACTCAAATAGCCCAGACTGCCAATCGATTAGAACGAGAAGGTACAGCATCACTGAAGGAGTTTGAATTCCAGCAGATTCAAGCATTAATTTCATCCATACGATCTGGAGAGGAACTGAAAAATCTTCTTAGCAAGAATCGCATCTCGAAATTAATTGATTATCCAGCTACCAGTCCCTTACTAGCACTACAAATCATCCTCGATAATATTCGACTCCAAAACATTCTAGATTTTCCTAAAGATCGAGGCGGAGTCCAGACCACCAACTTTAGCCCGGATGGTCAATATATCCTCACAACCTATGGAAACAGTACAGCTTATGTGTTGAACGTATCGAACCAGCAGGAAATTAAATTAGCAGGAGATAAAGATAGAAAGACCAATCATGCGAGTTTCAGTCCAGATGGACAATATATCCTCACAACTTATGATGATGGTGATAGCTTCACAAATGATAATGATGTTGTTTATGTGTGGAAACTTTCAGGGCAACAACAAGCTAAACTAATCACTCGGAATAATAATAAGTTCTCCGTACCAAGTTTTAGCCCAGATAGTCATCATATCCTCGCAATTTCTGAGACAGGTACTGCTCTTATTTGGGATTTATCAAAACAGCAGGGTCTTCAATTTGAGGCGATTGAACTCAAGGAAGGTCAAAATAAAATCACCATTGCTAAGTTGAATTCAAGTAATCAAAGAATTGTTACAGTATCTAATAGTGTAACTTTGAGTATATGGAACTTGTCAGGTCAACGACTATCTAGCTTCAAAGATATTGTTAAGTCTGCTTTTAGTTCCGATTGCAGTGTTGATGGCCTCACACTTAGCTCAAATGGACAGTACATTGTCACTTCTAGAGTCTCTAGTCTTTATGCGATTTGTGGTTCTTTAGACCGTATATGGAACTTGTCTGGGCAGCTGCTAGCTGAGTTCAAAGACTCTAGTGCCAATTTCAGCCCAGATAGCCATTTTGTTGCAGTATCTGGGCTTATCTTGGATCTCTCAAAGCAAAAACAAATCAAGCTAAAAGGAGAGCAAAATAAGACTTTGAATCCGAGTTTCACTCCGAATAGTCAATACATCGTTACAGAAGACAATGCTGTCTATCTGTGGAATTTGTCGGGGGAAAAATTGCTTGATTTTGAAGGTAATTTTGTTGGTTTTAGCCCGGATAGTAAACTAATTTTTACAACATCAGGTGTATGGAACTTATCTGGACAGAAGATTGCTGGAATCAATAGCGTAAAAATTGGTTTTAGTCAAGATAATAAGCGTGTTGCAACTATAAATAATGACACAGTTCTTATATGGAATTTACAGAATCAGCAGCCAATTAAAATTGAAGGTAAAGGTATAGTAGATGCTAGTTTCAGTCCTGATAGTCGGCAAATTATTACAGATAGCGCAAGCGGTATTGGTGTGTGGAGTTTATCAGGACAGCATCTAAACAAATTGCCCAACGCATCAGTATTGGGATGTAATAAGGGTGTGATATTTAGCCTAAATAGTCAAACCTTTAATTCTTTAGAGCGTGCTGACATCGTTTGTATATGGGATTTATCAAAAGCCGGACAGACACGCAAATTTGAAGTAAATGGTGAAATTTACAATGATTTTCGTGGTGGTAGACTCGGTTTTAGCTCAGATGGTCAGCGTATGCTGACAATATCTGATGGTACTGTCTGGATGTGGGATCTATCGTCGGGTCGCAAACTGAGTAAAATTGAACTTAAGGGACAAAAAGGTATTGATAGTAGCGTCATTCTTAGCCCAGATAGTCAGTTGATTGCCACGACATCTGATGACTTGACTCGTATATGGGATTTATCGGGTCAGCAGTTAGCGGAATTTAAAGAAGACCAAAGCAGAATCACTAATAATGCTTTCCTACAGAAGTATGCCTACCTTCAAGCAGAGTGCAGTTTGGCTGTCAGCTTTTTGAAGAGGGGGGTGGCTGTTCATGGTAAGAATAAAATGAATATTTTTAGCCCGGATGGTCGCCATATTGTGACTCCATCCAGCGATCGCTCTATTGTTTATGTGTGGGATCTATTGACTGGAAACAAACTCGCAACCCTCAAGGGACATCAGGGTGAAATCACCAGTGTTAGTTTTAGCCCGGATGGTCAGCGTATTCTCACAGCCTCAAGGGATGCTACGGCTCGGATATGGAACTTAGCAGGACAGCAATTAGCTGAGTTCAAGAGTCCCGATGAATCTAACAGATTCTTGCTGGATGCTAGTTTTAGCCCTGATGGTCAGCGTATTATGGTGGTAGGCGCGTACAAAGTCTTCATCTGGCACACTGAGGATTTAAACCAACTGCTAGCGCGGGGATGCAATTGGCTAAAAGACTATCTCCGTACTCACCCCGATGCCAAAATATGCCGCAATTCGACAGATAATTGATAGATTGAGCTTTATTGAACTTCGCCATTGCGGGATGAGAGCGATCGCAACATATCTGAAAAAAGTTGTAATGTTAAGATTTCAGATGCGATCGCTGATGTAATACTAGGAAATATTGGACATAATTCTTCAGACAAAAACTTTTTATTAATAAGGCGTAGTGTCCTTTGAATCATAATGTGAGAAAAATTTTGATCCATAAATTAGAAAAGAGTTAACGAAAATTCAGGCTTTTGCGCTAATCACAAATTAAAACTTTGAATCAAATTATGAGCGAGAGTTGAAATTCTGAATCATAACTAGAGAATGAGTTAAAAAAACATAATTGGACAAAACTTGCACAAAAATCCCTGACAAAATTTTTCTAACTTAAACTTTCAATTCAAAATATGGTTCAAAACTTTTGTTTTAGTAGATATCTGAGTAAAAATCAAATATTTCATTGTCCAAGTGATCGCCCAACAATAGAGCGATCGCTAACCTCAAATCGTAGCTGAATAATAATGATAATCAAGCTAAAGGATTGATACAAACGTCGCTCATATCAGTATTTTTATTGCCTACACGATAATCATTATTAGTAAAAAAACTCGAATATTAAAAATGAACTATAAACTGGATACTCTTTTCTGAAGCATATCATGAGTTAAAATCTCGTTTTTTAGTTCAAATCACACGTAGATATAGCCAAGCTGACACCAGGGGCAAGATAGTACAAATTTACCCTTCCTTCCGTACCCAGCACTGTCACAATCGGTTATTACTGAGGTTGATTCATCAATAGAGAATAAAAGAACACATTAAATGAGCAAAAAAGATATTTTAAGAAGTTTTAGAGGCATTTATACTATTCTCAATAAGAAGCAATAAAAAATTCAAGCAATTTTAGGAACTGATAATAATCAGATATTATAATTTTAATTAAATTATTAATCAAAACTTATATAGGGTTTGCTGAAAAAGTAGTAAAAAAGTAAGAGGAGGGTTGACTAGTTATTCATAGGACTTACGCATTGACAGAAAAGCCAAAATAACAGGTATACTTTTCAAGGCTTATAGCTAGATTTTTCAATGAAATTTTAGCGATCGCACCCAATCAAGAGTGATTGACAAAAGCCTGAAACAACGTATGTACGTTCATACACAAGATAGTTATTTTGTACAGTGCGTAAGTCCTAATTCAAACAAAGTCAAATATAAGTGTTTCTTGTATACAGCTACCAAGATGATAATTTTCAGTTATACAATACTGCAAAAAAGTTCTATTTTTGAAAAATATACATAAAAAGGTACAAAAAAACCGTGACAGGGGGTAAATATTCTGATACCGTTGGCGAAATATTTCTAAACATTAGAAATCCTTGTGCTGCCATGAAAAACTGCCAACGACAGTTAGAGATTGCTTTCTCTTTCCATCAAAACCTGTTTTAACAACTCTGCTAGAGAAGTTATTTCGTCTAAATTAGATTTCAATTTAATAACAGACTCGTCATAAAACTTCTTTCTGTGTAAAGCTTGACAAGCCAATGCTTCATCACCCTTCTGAAAAGAAAGTTGGGCATTCCGTTGCCATTTCTTCGCATCTTCTTGAGCTTCGTTATACTTTTCCTCAATGCGTTTTTGACTAGCAATAGCCTCTGCAACTATCTGGCGGAATTCCTCTTTGCCTACTTGAGAACTTTTAGATTTTTTTCTTAGCTTTTGTATGGTGCGTATTTCTTCTTCGATTTCAAGTTCGATTTCAAGTTTAATAATTTCGCTTTCAAACTTTATTAGCTGTCGCTTTTGGGTTTCTACCTGGACAGTTTGTTCGTCAAGATAAGCTTTCAAATCAAGGGCAGCTTTGGCATAATATTCTTGCCGATTTAGTGCTTGACTAACTAACATTATATCCCCTTCTTGCTGTGCTTTATCGACATCATCCTGCCATTCTTTCACTTCCTTTTGAGCCTCGTGGTACTGTTTCTCAATACGTTTTTGACTGGCAATAGTCTGAGCAACTAACTGTCGGAATTCGATTAATTCTTTCTGCTTATCTAGTAACAATTGCTCTTTTTCGTAAAGCATGGCTAAGATTGTTGCTTCCAGCAACAATATTTAAGTCAGTAAATATGTCAGGTATACCATAGATGCCCAGCAAACTCTGTGTCATTAAGCCTGTGTAGTACGCTTCTAATCTTTACTGTGAGCCTGTTTCAGAGCAATGTCGTATTACTACCAATTCCCGCCAACTGAGTGACTGCGTGCTACTTAGCACAAAAGCCGACAACAACGGCGATCGCCAGCTAACCTTACACAGGCCATTCTGGTGTTCGTCCTGCGTAGGTAATCACAAACAGGATGTCATCAATCTCCTCATCTAGAAATCGTTTTCTAATTTCTTCGGTATTGGGTAGGGTTAGTTCCCACTCGCCCACAGGAGTTTTACCGATCATCGCTGTCCAGCTACCCGCATTGCCGCTACGGGTGCTGATCTTGCCATCAATGGGGGTGGTGCTGCCGCCGACGGTGCCCTGATTGCCCTGTTCGGTGAATCGCAAGGTGGTAATGGGTAGCTCAAAGGTTTTCTGGCTGGCGCGGACGAAGTAGAGCAAGACTTGCTGGATTTTGAGGGTTTCAACATTGGGCGGGAAGTCTTCCCGGAAAGTCTGGAATTTGACTTTCATGGGAATCTTGGTTTGGTCGGGGTTGTGCAGGTCATACCACTGATCGGCAAACTGGTTGCGGAAGCTGAAGGGGCGATCGGCGCTCAAGTTGGGATTCAGGGTTTGGATTACCTGCTGGCGATAGTCGAAGCTGTTGAGGGCGGTATATTCGATCGTAATCAGGACATCGGCGATCGTGCGGTAGTCGAACTGGTTAGCGGCTTTGGGCATTCGGAATTCCCAGGTGCTATCGACACCATTGCCCTCGAAGGGAAGTAGCATGTCGGGTTGCAAGGATTCCAGTTCAAACATGCCAGTGGAGTTGGCGGGGGAGGTGAGGGCGACGAATTCTGGATCGCGGCGGATGGAAACGGTTTGGAAGATATCGGGGCCCTTCATAAGTGCCATCATTTACAATCTTGAACTCGTTATTTTTGACTTTTTTTCCCTGTTCATCAACCATATAAATTGTTACTAATTTTGGCTCAACCCATTCCCCTATAAAGCCGTGCTTGTTTGTTTTGGAATTTTTTCTACCTTTTTTATTAATCCTAATTTTACTCCTGCCGCCATCTACAGCAATTACAACTCTCTGGTCTTTAAGTATATTCCCATCAGGTAATTTACCTTGTTGCAAGTTAGATATTTTAGTTTGACGTAAATCAATGCCGATTTGAACAAATTTATATGTCAATCGTTCAATTCGTTTAAGACTAATATTAATTCCCCAATCGTCCAGAATTGTATGTGCAGCTTCAAAAGAACTAGCTATGGCGCCATATTTTGCAATGTCTGACCAAACTAGCGGAGTCAAGCCTTCTGACATTCCTAACCATTTTAACAAGGGGCAGAATCCAACATTAGTAGATTTGTTTTTCGCTTTTTTTTCATTTTTTTGAACAACGTATGGTAATTTGAGACTTACTACAACATTACCTACTGTTAATATTTCCCTCTTCGTATAACCGTGTCTTTGTGTGTCGGTATGCCACCATCCTTTAGTTTGATTAATTGCTGTTTGATGAACTGACTCTGATTGAGAAAGCTTATGCAATAATATGGCGATACATTGACCTGCTAAAACTAACGCAGTCTGTCTAATTTTTTCTTCTCTTTCTTTAACTATTTTTCCAGACCATTCCTCGATATTTTTAAAATCTAAAAGTTTCGTCACATCCTCTTGGAAATCTGATAATGAATCGGCGAAATTTAGATTCGCAGATATGTTTTTTTTCATAAAGGTAAATACTTCCTATTTCAAAACTGTTCCTGAAAGGAAATTTTACCTTTTTTTCTAGTCGCAACAATGTACAGAAACCTCATTTTTGGTACAGGTTGTCTCTTCTAGCTAATATTACTAATTACATTGTATTAAATATTCACTTTATACGTAAGATTTGATTAGCGATCGCTCTCCATGTAGAGTCACCTCACAAAATCGCATTGCTCCCGATTTGCGACAGTGCTAGCACGGGTACATCCAGTTCCCCTGCCATTTTGTAAAGTCCCCTGGCCACATCTCCCAGTTCATAGCTGCGGTTGCCCCCTGAATCCTCTGCCATCATTTGCAGGTAATCAACTGCAACTAACCCAAGTTTTTCCTCTTTAGCCTTAATTTGGCGGCATTCTGAGGCAATTTGTGAAACGGTGATGCCCATCAACTCTACCTCTCGGTGGCTACCCTATATGGCGAATTTATTGTTATTGGTAGTAGGAAGGAGAGCTTTTCACCCAGACATTATGGTTGTGATAAAAATCACCACGCTGTTCTAGTGTAAACCCACCCAGCAATAATCCCAACCATACTTCTACCATCGGCATTTGCAACACACGTTGCAGTTTAACTAAAGAAATCTCATCTTTGACATTTATCAAATGGTTAGCGATCGCACTCTGCCATTTTTCCACATCCTCATCTGATGCCAAATTGCGAACATCTTCTAAAGTTGTCACCTCATCAAGCATTGCCAAAACATTCGCTTTTTCAACAGGTGCTGCTACAGAATCACCCTCCTGGTTAGGAGATGAAAATTGGTGTGGGCCGTGTGGTTTAAAGGTTTGTGGTGTTTGCGGTTCAATCAAATCATCTAAATCGAGGTGCATTGTTGTCCGCACTAGACCAGCAAAGAGATCGGTGCTAATAATTGGCCCCAAAAGACTATTGCGATCGCGGGTATCTTGCAACAGCACTTGGGCACGAGACTTAAGAATATCCGCAATTTGACTGAAGGCAAGCGCTGCGGTTGATAACTGTGCCTCCAAGGGTAAACTTTCTAGCTCGGCATCCAAACAATCCCACATAGCATCAAGAGAAGAAGTTGGTGGAGATTCGGACAACTCATCCAGCAGATCCCAGATTGTTAATTGGTGGTATGTGGTCATCTCTAGGATTCTGGATTTAACGGGCAGGGTCGCACTGGGCAGTAGCTTGAGCTAATCTCAAACATATCCTTATATTGATATAGTGAAACACTGTATTGTTTTGCAAAAGCCTGCAACACCTGATCTGTATAGGCGCGGATCTTGCCAGCCGTTAGTCCAAAGCAGTGAATTGGTTCTAAGCGACAAATAGGCTGTTGCCCCAGCCAGAGTTCTGCGCCCAAGGCGTGCAATGGTTTATCGCCTGATTCTTTATACAAATACAGCACTGCAAAATATGTTGCTGGTGGTTCGACTGTTACTGAATCAATTTCTGCTGAATTATTCTGGGAGCGGTGGCGATAGAATGAGCGGCGATTGTGGCAGACTTTGGGATTCCAACACCCGTCCCCTGCTGTTCCATGTAAAACTTTAGCTTGGGTTGTTGGTAACTTGGCGCATAACTGACACTTGGGATCAAGTGGCTTGGGCATACCTTACTCCACTTCTTCACCGATTGCACGATAGTAAGCTGCGATCGCTGCTTCTTGTTCGCTGCGAAGGGTATAGCGCCGAAACGCTTTCTCGCTTTGATGCCCTGTTAGTTTTCGTGCATGGCTGGGGT
>NZ_JABXKQ010000029.1 GCF_017114945.1 Nostoc sp. JL34 | reverse complement strand
ATTTTCCGTCCGGCGGCTAAAGCATTATCCCAACGAAAATCGTGCAAGTTATAACTAGGTTCGGGCATTGCTTCCAGTTCTTTTCCTGGAACTTTAAACACAGCACCCGCTTCAGAACCTGTTGAACTTGCATCAATAATAACTAATTGTTGACTACCTCTTGCCTGAAACATTACTTCCATACCTGCGGTGCCACAGTCATAAACTCGCACATGAGGATGAGGGTTTTCAGCTAGATATTTCTGTAAGCGTTGGGCGATGATTACGCCTACTGCGTCGTCACTGCGATTGAGATTTCCACAACCAATAATAGTTAGCATCAGATCATATTTAGATGTATTACCAGGTTTTGTGCTGGATTAAGCACAGATTTTGAATTAGGCGATCGCTCTTTCAAAATTTCAATTTTTGTGTCATTAAAGATGGTTTTTTTGTGACTATGACTCAGTTTGAAGTTTTGGAGTGCTAGCGTTTTTGGATGTTTGATAACATCTGCAAATTCCTCGCCGAAAACTTTTTCACCGATTTTGCCACCTGGCTGCTAGGAGAACCCATTTCCCTGACTGAGTTAAGTCCTTCTGAACTCTCGTTAGAAGCTATTCGAGCCGATGCACTAATTTTATTAGAATCGGCAGAAGTAGTGCTTCACCTAGAGTTTCAGACTCAACCCGATGCTAATATTCCATTTCGCATGATTGACTATCGCTTGCGAGTGTATCGTCGCTTTCCCCAAAAGCAGATGCGTCAAGTGGTGATCTATCTTAAAGAAACAAGCTCAGAACTTGTGCAACAAAATACTTTTACCATTGCTGGTACTCGCCATGAGTTCATTTTAATGCAATGTCTAGGACGGGCTATGCCTACGCACTATTGGACAGAAAACCTTGGTCAAACTCGAAGCATCAAGCTGTCTTGGTTATGTATATAAATATGTAGAGCGATCGCCCATGTCGAATGTGTTAATTTTTCCTAACTCATGATGCGACTAACTTTTTGCGGCTGGGACGCTTGTACTCTGATTTTTTCTTTAGTCCAACTGCTTGGGCTTGATCGCTATCTAATCCATATTGTCCGCGCACAACTTCTTTCATCCCTAATACCGCATTGTGAAATTCCCATTCTGCTAATCGCGCAGCATCAGCAGCAGCCCGGTATAAAGCTAGTTTTTCGGTTTTGGCTTGTTGAAAACTCAACATAGCTTGATAAGCTTGCTGTAAGTTGGTAGCAGAGGCATCAGCACGGGTTGTTTGATAACTGGCGATCGTTTGTAAGCCGTGCCATGAATTAACATCTTCACTAATTAATTGAGGGCGCAAACGGCGTGTTGTATCTTGGGTAGGCATATCAGCATACTGTTATAAGGTACATATTTAATGTACCCATTGCAACCTTAAAGCTATCAGTAAGGTGAAGTTTTTAGATAAAACAAGGTTAAAGAAAGGGTAAGCTCATTTTTGCAACTTAGAGACAACAAAGGTGCAGGGCGATGCATCAAAGTTGCAAGCCGATACATCAAAGTTGTAAGCCAATGCATCAAAGTTGCGAGTTGATGCACTAAAGTTGCAAGCCGATACATCAAAGGTGCAGGTCGATACGACTTGTATTAAACCGACTCAGCACCGCTAGAGTTTGATTGCCTAAGCTAATCTGATTGCCAGAGAAGGACAACTGATTGAAACTCAAGCCAGACAAGCCGATTTTATCGCCCTGACCTAAAGTAAAATCGGTAATTGTTTCCCGACCTGCGGCTTTCTCCAACACAAAGATGTCGCTACCAGTCCCGCCAGTCAAGTTATCATCACCCTTGTCACCGTCGAGGAAATCGTTACCCGCACCGCCGACAAGTAAATCTTGACCGTTACCTCCAATCAGACTGTCGTTACCGTCACCGCCATAAAGTTTGTCATCACCGTTATCATCTTCAAGACGGTCGTTATCAGCATCACCATAGAGTGTGTCTTGACCATTACCGCCATAAAGTTGATCGTTGCCAGTACCGCCATATTGGCGCATAAACTTTTGTACCTGCGGGTTTTGACCGCAGAGGCGAGGCGATCGCCAAAGTTTTGCTTAAATCATTGGTGTAATGGATTGTACAGCGATCGCCTTGATCAATGCATCGGATGGATGTCCTATTTTTGACTAGGATCAATGTCCTATATAACTATTACTTATGAATAGAGAATGTGTGTGGAGAAAGTAAAAAGTCTCTATTCAGGTGATATTACTTATTTGTTGCTAGATATAAATTTTTCATCAAACAAGTAATGACTCTTGTTCCAACTATTTTAAATATATTTGCTGGTATTTGCCTTTATGTTGGTCTATTACACTTGCTAATTGCCTCTGGGCGATTAAAACCCTCGCTGCACTTATCTTTTGGATTAACCTGCTTGGTAATTTTTAGTTATATCTTGGCTCTTATAGCCAAATATAAAACCATGAATGTAGATGATTATATAAATGCCAGAAAATTGCTATCTGCTTTGGGATATATTGACGGGATTATTACTATCTGGTTTGTGGCTTTATATACTAAACTTAAGCCTGTACGCTTACTTTTGGTACTGAATAGCCTCTACCTCATCTGTCTGTTAATTAACCAAATTTCACCCACTGGGATTCTCTATTCCCATATCAGCAGACTATCAAGTATTACTTTGCCTTGGGGTGAACCGATTACCCAGCCAGAAGGTACACTCAATCCTCTATTAGGGTTTCAATTCTTAGCTTTAATCAGTAATGTAGTTTTCGCTTTTTACGCCTGTTACCGTCAATATCAGCGTGGTGAAAAGAAAGCTGGCCTGACTCTAGGTCTGAGCTTGGCGATTTTTGTCGGAACTGTTCAACACGATCGCCTAGTGGATTTGGGGACGATCAAATCCATATACATTGCTGAATATGGATTTTTGGTCTTTGTGGTAATTATGAGCCTAAACCTGGTCAAAGACTTGATGCAAGCGGTGAAGCTACGCGAACAATTGATGGAAAGCCAACGGCTACGCAAGATTGCTGTGGAGGTGGAGCGAAATCGCCTTGCGCGTGACTTATCACGATTCAGTATCGCAGACATTGTTTACTGTGGCCACAATTGCCGAAGCTTTGCCTAGGTGTGGAAACGCAACCCAGAGGTAGCCCAACAGGGATTAGAGGAACTAGCCCAAATGACACAAGGGGCGTTAGCAGAAATGCGGAATCTATTGATTGAGTTACGTCCTAATGGTTTGGCAGATAAACCATTGGCTGAATTGCTACAGCAGTTAACGAAGGGAATTCAAGGACGGGCAAGTTTACAGGTAATAACGACGATGGAAGGCGATCATCGCTTTTTGTCTAATGAGGTGAAACTTGTCTTCTACCGGATTACTCAAGAGGCACTGAATAATATTATTAAATATGCCCAAGCAACGCTTGTATCAGTCAGCCTCCACGGCGATTCACAAAAGACGATCTTGCGGATTAGCGATAATGGCTGTGGTTTTGACTACAACAAAATACCATCTGGTCATTTGGGGATAGCAATTATGAAAGAACGGGCTGAGTCAATTGGTGCTACTTTCCATTTGTCAAGCTATCCAGGGGAGGGGACTGAGATTGTCCTGAGTTGGTCAATCGCTGTTTTGAAAATAGGGAGTGGGGAGTAGGGAATTGGGTATTGGGTACAAATAAAATTAACTATTAGGATTGTCATTTGTCATTTGTCATTGGTAAGGGTTTTAAGCGTATTTGCTTTTTAACATAGTTATGTTTATTTCCATCAACTTATTTAGAAAAGACAGATTTTGATATCATGTTGTGGGATTTTTCTGTGATTTACTGGCAGTAAATGAAAAATTAAAGATTAAGAATCTCACGGATAAATATAGAAAACAGGGCAATCAATGTAAATGTATAAACAATAGTTTTAATACTCGGATTTATATATGGAAAAAGATAAATCATTGAAACCAATTCGGGTGATTACTGTTGACGATCATGAAATCCTGCGGGGAGGTATTAAATTTGTCTTGCTGGCGTTTGATGACATGGAATTAGTGGGTGAAGCGTGTAATGGAGATGAGGCAGTAGATTTGTGCGAACAGTTGCAGCCAGACGTGGTACTGATGGATTTGATGATGGAGGGGATGAATGGAGCAGAAGCAACAAGAGCTATCCGCAAAAAATACCCAGAAATTCAAGTTTTAATTTTGACGAGTTTTCTAGCGAATGACTTGGTACAGCAAGCAATGCAAGCCGGAGCTATTGGCTACTTGCTCAAGGGTATCTCGATTGATGAGTTGGCGGATGCCATACGAGCCGCTGCGATCGGTCGGTGTATGTTGGCGGCAGAGGTGATTCAGGTGTTGCTGCAACCAAGCAAACCATCATCCCAAGCTGTCTATGAACTGAGTAAGCGACAGCAAGAGGTTTTAGCACTGCTGGCTTTAGGATTAAGTAATGAAGCGATCGCTCAACGGATGAAATTGAGTCCTTCTACCATTAGGCATCATGTCAGTCAGGTATTAAATAAGTTAGGGGTAACGAACCGCACTGAGGCTGCAACTACCGCAGTGAGAGTCGGATGTGTTTAGCATGAGTAAGACACAAAGTTATTTCTATATAATTTATACTACAAAGTTTTAAGATAATTAATTTCAGTTCAGCCAGCAAGCGATACCTACGGTGGGCTACGCCAATGCTACTACTTTTGTCAGGCTAGTAAGGTGTTTAATTTTTGCAGGTCAATGCATCTAAGTTGCAGGTCAATGCAACTCAGTTGCAGGTTAATACATCTAAGTTGCAGGTCAATGCAACTCAGTTGCAGGTTAATACATCTAAGTTGCAGGTCAATGCAACTCAGTTGCAGGTTAATACATCTAAGTTGCAGGTCAATGCAACTCAGTTGCAGGTTAATACATCTAAGTTGCAGGTCAATGCAACTCAGTTGCAGGTTAATACATCTAAGTTGCAGGTCAATGCAACTCAGTTGCAAGTCAATGCATTTAAGTTGCAGCCTGGTAGGGAAGGGAAAAATTCAAAGTTTTATCAATTCACAGCTTTTGCTAATCCTAAGACTCGTTGATACAAAAAGTTGCAGTGTTAGCGATCGCCAGTACTGTAAATACTAGCGATCGTGTTTGTTCTCGTTATGGTCTTATACTACCTGTACCGACCTCCACCTTCTGCGATCCTTCAACAATCTGGTAAAGTTTGTGTTCAAATTTTTGCATACATGCTGACCAATCAAAGTCAAGTATAGAGGGGCGAGCCTGTCTAGTCATATCTGCTTTCAAATCGGGATTTTCCAGAATCGCAATTACCTTTTGGGCGAAGTCTGTAGGGTTGTTAGGTTGAGCAAGAAAGCCGTTATGACCAGGAGATACCTGTTCTGAAGTTGAAGGTGCAACAACAGCAACCAGAGGGGTTCCAGATGCTAACGCCTCGTTATTTGTCGTGCAGAAGTTCTCGGTGACGGAGGGGTTGACAAAAACATCCGCTCTAGCAAACCAACCTAAAAGTTCCGTACCGTGAGACTCGCCCCATACAGTAATACCCGATCCAAACTTTTTAGCCCGCTGACGGATCTCTTCATCTAGCGGCCCACTACCAACAATCACCAGATGCACATCAGGGATTTTGGCAGCTATAACTGGAAATATATCAAGCAGTTGATTGACATTCTTTTCCGGGGTAATTCGTCCGACAAACAAAAGAGTCGGCCGGTTGTCATTAGGAATGGGGTCATAACAAATGTTTCGTGGGTGAAATTTTTCGCAATCGATACCTTGATAAGCGACGTATTCAGCCCGTTGACATTTCAGTTCTTCGTATTTAGTGAGTTGTTCTTTAGAAGAGAAATAATTGAAGTCATAAGACTCACTAAATTGCTTAACTAAAACGGGAACGATCGGACGAACCAAATTGAAGAACCGATCTCCAAAATAATATTTGATATACGCAACAATATCTGTATGGAAGAGTGATATTATTGGCGTGCCTGTTCGTTTTGCGTATTGAGTGCCAATTGGGCGACCATAACCTTGCAAGAAAAATGAGTATAAACCTCTCATTTGCGCTGCTTCTTCAACCACGATAATGTCAGGCTTGAATTTTTCCAACAACTTGGTATCACTCCAATGTCGATGGTTCAACGGTTGAGGAAGAGACTTGTAAAATACCAGTGGTTCTGTGGGGAATGCGTAAGCAGAAAAGTTGGGGAAAGACTGAATTTCCTCTAAACCTTGCATGGGGCGATCGCCGACATTTTTGGGGTAGCGATCGTTGATTTGTGGATGAATTAGAAAAACCTCATGTCCCTGTTCTAGCAACCAACGAACTCGTTGGTGAACTGCAACGGAAACACCAGTCAAGAAAGGAGCGTACAATCCTGTAAAGAGTGCAATGCGAAGTTTTTGTTTAGTCATAAAAAAGGGAATATTTCACAAAATTGCTGGTTTTGAACTGAGGATTTACGCAGCAAATATTTCATAGACATCTTGATTGTTTAGCTCATAAATCCCCACCGATAGAGTTAGACTAAGGATTTATGCATTGTCAAATAGGTGAAATTGTCGATTTTGAAGTGGATGTTTATAACGCTTCTCGTTTGTGTGCAATAGACTCTGATCTCGATTCCATTCCTCTCTTTTTGTATGAGAGAGGCTTTGAGGCTTACTCCCCAACGTTACAAGGATTAGAGTTGGGGGTTAGGTCTGTATTAGACTCAACAGCAAACCGTTATATAAACTGGGATTGAAACTATCAAAACATCCAAAATACTAAGTGAAAATTCCCCTTAATATATTTGTCTAAACCCTTGTCGTTAATGCAAATAGATTTTGGTGATCAACAATTAAAAGCGTGTATTTGGACAAGGGTTATAGCTAATATAGTTCTACTAAATATAAGATAATATAAGTTGAAGACTAGGGAATGTTTAGTGTAATAACTTTCATGCCCTAGTTCATATTTAGTGATTTAATTCAAAGAGAAACCTTGCTATTAATAGGCTGATCCAACCATTGATAAGGGCGATATTCCACTAAGCGGACATTCCAGGGCCCTTGAACCCGATAGCTGACACCGCGCCAGGCGACTGTTGATGTCCACAGGGATGATAGCATCGCTAACCCATAAACCCACTGTGTCAAGGGAATCCCAATCAACATTTTGATGATTGTAGCAGCTGATAATTTTGCGATCGCCTGGTCATTAGAGCGAACCATTCGCTGTATCTCTAATTCCAACACGAGCATTATCAAGAGTAATCCGATAGTATAGACTCCATAGCAGACTAAAAAGAGAACCGCAGCTTCCCATTTTGCCTCTAACAACGACTCTAGAACTAAAATGATCAGTGCAGTAGGAAACAAAATGCTAGAAACAGCTTCACTAACTAGAGCTAACCAACGTGGGTGATAGAGTCGAGAACAAAGGATGAGGCGCTTGAGATATTCTATTAAGTTGAATAAATCAGTCTCTTCACGATTGACTATTAGTAACGAAGGCACAAACTTTACCTGCAACCCCTGTTTTTTCAGGATGTCGTGCATCATAAAATCTTCGCTTAAAGCTTGTCCCCACTTATCTAGCAGTTCTGTTTGGCGAAGTACTTCTGTTTTCACAGCCAAAGTTCCACCCCAAGGAATCTGGAAGATAAACATTTGCACTACTGTGGAAACATTGCCGATGTATCGCACTAAAGATCCCCAATACCGACCTGTAGGTACGTACCAACGATTACCTGTTGTTGCCCCTACATTGGCATCGCCTAAAGGACTGACTAATTCTCGCAGCCAATTTACATGGACAATAGTATCAGCATCTACTAGGGCAACCACCTTGTAAGAATCGTCCAACTCACGGATAGCTTGGACTAGAGAACTGCATTTGAGACTACAATTGTTGCGTACTATTCTCAAAGGGCTGATTTGAACGTTGGTTGCTTCTTGCTCTGTGATGGTTTCACTAGCAATTTTCCAAGCGGGATCTTCGTGACTATCAACGATCAATTTTAAATCATACTGTGGATAGTTTTGATTTAGGAGCGATCGCAAACATCTAGGCAAAAACGGATCAGCTCCGCGTAAGCAAAGAATCACTGCTGTTTTGGGTAACTGGTCATCTGGTAATAAGTTCTTTTTGGATGACCGCAGATACCATATAAAGACAAGCGTAAAACACACCTGAATAACCAGCCAACCCATCAAAGACTTAGACAGAAATATTGCCAAATCTTCCATTAAATTTTTAGTCTCCGACAGGATAAGGGATTGGGCATTGGGCATTGGAAAGAGGACAAGGGGCAGGGAGCGGGGAGCAGAGGGGAAAGAGGTAATTTTTATTCTCCCCCTGCCCCCTACCCCCTGCTCCCCTGCTTCTTCCCCACTCCCCATTCCCTTTACGAATCAAGCGAATATTTCATGATGATGTTGACTGTTGTATTTTTATTTACAACAAAACTAGCGTCACGAAACTTTGGCGCACCTGTTTGTATAGACACAGTTGGATTTTTAGAAATCCCAAAACCTTCTTTGGGAATACCGAAAAAGTCTTTGTTGAGTTTGTGATCGCCATTTTGATCGTCAACTACGGCGACAGCATAAGTTCCAGGCTTCAAACCGGAGAATTCTTTTTTCACAGAATTGCCTGTAATCTTAGCGCAGCCACTTTGAGATCCGCTAGAATCACTCATCGGAAATCCTTTTTCACTTGCGTAAACTCGGAAGCAAATCTCACCTTTTTGGTGATGTATTCCATTCACCACAACACTTAGTGTTGCAGTTGGCTCTGCATTCACTGTTTTCGCAAAGCTGATGCTCACTAAGGTAGCAAGCAAAACATAAGATAGTTGAGATAGTTTCAGCATAATTTTGTAGTCAAAATAAGTGATTTTGGGGCTGATAGAAAGCTACGAATGCCAGCTTTTTTTCCTAAAGCGATTTGTTCTAAGTGTGGCTTGCTGTTTTTTAATTGGTGCTGGTTGCCAACTTTTCCAAAGTACTTGCAGCACTCTTAGCAAATCTTTCAGCAAAAGATGTTCTGTCCCTTTTAACTGCTGTTGTAGACTCCGATGACAACACAGCCGTTCATACAAACTCAGGGGACTACGCCATATAGAGAGTACATACTCCCAGATTATTCTCCAATGTGGCAATAAAATTTGTCCTTTCTTTGCTGAATCAAACCACACTGCATACCCATAAAAATCAGGTAGCATACTCAATGAGGGTTTTTGATTGTTGTTTGTTAACAACAAATAATTGGGAAAAAACATACTCATTGATTGTTGCGGATGACTTCTGGCAAAAAACAGGTATTCAGGGATTTCATAAAACCTACCGAGAATACCAAGTCTTAATAAGAGAATTCCATCTGCATTACCGTAACCACCCATAGGTGGTATCATTCTCAAAGCACTGGCACGAATTACCCCATAACATGGATAACATAAATGCTTGGTCAGCAATTCGTGAAAACGCTCGTGTCTTTTGAGTGCATCTGCCTTGAGTTTGATATCGTAATTTTGGAGAAAATTCCCCTGTTCATCAATGAAATATGTCTGGGAGTGACACAAGATTATACTAGGATCTTGGTCAAGTACCTGAACACACTTCTTGATAAAATCTGGAGAATGTAGATCATCATAGGCTGCCCATTTAAAGTACTCACCCGAAGACAATTTAAAGACGCGATTAAAGTTACCAGCACAACCGATATTCTTGTCATTGCGGTAGTAACAGATACGTTGGTCTTGTTCGGCATAAGCTCGACAGATTTCTTCAGTTTTATCTGTGGATGCATTATCTGAAATAATTAGCTCAAAATCTTCAAAGGTCTGAGCCAAGAGTGAATCTATGGCTTCTTTGATAAATTTTTCACCATTGTATACAGGTAATCCGATGCTCAATCGTGGCTGATGACTACTCATAGAAAACAAGTATTCGGAAAATCTGTGGATTATTTTATGATTAATGGCAGTTAATTGTTAGGCAGATGCAACGTAAGAGTTCAGAATTAAGAAGTCAGAATTTAGTAAGTTGGGTTGAGAACTTAGCTTGCTTCCCGTACCACTTCGTGGAAGCAAGCTATGCCTAGCGTCTCTATTAGGAGAAGGAAAAGGGTAACCCAACATTATGAAGGTTTTGTTGGGTTGAAAGATAGCGAAACTCAACCGACTATTCTAATTCTTATAACTTCCCAATCCCAAACGACTATTTTATCAAGCTTTGAATATCTGTTTTTTGCAGCCATTCATGTGTTTGCTGCATTCCTGATTCTAGGTCAACTCTTGGTTTATAATTTAACAGATTTTGGGCTTTGAGAATCGAACAAGCGTAGGGACGAGTCATAAAATCTATAGACTCTGGCAAGATATCAACTTTTTGCCGAAAAAGTTTTTGTCCTTGAACACGTAGCTTTAGAAACAACTTGATTTCATCTTTTGATAATGAAAGGGGTGCTTGTAAACCTTCCATTGCTGCTAAACGCATAAAATACTCTTTCCACGAAGTTTCTTGTCCGTCAGTGATATTAAAGATTTCACCGGAGGTTTCTTTTTCTATCGCCAGAAAGATGCCATCAATCAAGTTATCTATATATACATGATTGATTACTCCTTTACCATCGTTGGCACAGGCAAATAACTTTTGGCGCATCATCAGAATTGGTCTGACTATCCAGGGAATACTTCCTGGGCCGTAAACATCTCCGGCTCGAATAATGATGATGCCAAAATCTGGGGGATTATTCAGTTCTAAGAGTGCTGTTTCAGCTTCTATTTTCGTTTGACAATAAGGATTATTTTCACCAGAGAGTGGCCCGGATTCTGTAACACCATTAGGATAGTTGAAACCGTAAACCATCACACTAGATAGATGCACAAATGCTTTGACACCAGCCTGTTTAGCAGCTTTAGCTATGTTGACAGTACCGCCAACATTGACATCACGAAAATGCTTAATTGCGCCAGCTTCTTCGGCAATTTGCTCTGTATGTAAAACGATATCTACTCCCTGGCAAGCCTTTTGAGCAATAGTAGAATCAGTAGTACTACCAATAATTACTTCAACACCTAAATTCTGTAATTGTTTGTTCTTTTCTTTTGAACTTTGTAGTCCACGAACCTTCATTCCCTGTGCTATTGCTAATTCGGCTGCACGTAAACCGACAAGTTCATCAATTCCGGTAATTAGGAGGGTTTTGTTTTGGAGGTTCATAAAGTTGGGATTATTGTTAAATAAGTGAATTTGAGTTTTTAGATAAAAGACTTTAAAGCTATACAAAATTGGAATTGTTATAAAGACTTATCATCTAAAATCTAAAAGTGTATAAAGAGGATTTTTTTGTGGATGGGCTTACTAATGCATAGTTATGAGCCTAGTTCAGGGCAAAATAATTTGATTATTTTGCTGCTAATAATCACCTAAAAAATATCTCCCGGATCTGCGGAGCGAAGTTTGTTGATAGCAAGTGCGCCTGATGTTATACACATTAATACTGTTGAAGTTAAGACAAGCAGTGCATTATTAGTGGTCATAATTATTGGTAATTTAGTTGCTTCTGCTGCAAAACTATACAATAATACAGAAGTAATAAATCCGGGAATATAAGCTAAGATTGCCAAAATTAAAGCTTGCTGAAATACCACATTTAACAAATATATATTGGCATATCCGATGGCTTTTAAAGTGGCGTAAGCAACGAATTGCGTAGCAATATTGCTGTAAAGAATTTGATAAACAATCACCACACCAACAACCGCAGCCATTGTCAACATCAAGTTAAGTATAAAACCAATGGGTGTTCTGACTGCCCAATATTTTTTTTCAAAATCAATGAAGCCTTGACGTGTAAAAACTTGGACATCATTAGGCAAACTTGCTTGTAAATTTTTTAGTACTGTTTCTGCATTAGCACCAGGTTTGAGGGAAATCAAACCGATATCTATCATATCTGCCGGACGAGTATTGGGATTTATCCTCAAGAAAGTTGAGTCACTGACAAGTAAATTGCCGTCTACCCCAAAGGAAGGCCCTAAGGTGAATAAGCCACCAATTCTGACTCTATAACCAATTAATGAATTGAAGGGAAATATTTCAATTGTTTGTGCAGTGTCTCCCGCATTAAATTTTTCAGCTATTGGGCCAAACTCTGGGCGAGAACCCCGATCAAAAAGCATGACATCGGGAATTTTTAGTTTATCTAAATTTTTCTCAACTTCTGGGAGGTTCATCACAGGTCTACCTGGATCAAAACCAATAACATATATTGAATATTTTTCACCAGTTGCCGGATTTTTAAGTTTGGCAAATTGCAAATACATGGGGCTAACTGACTCTACGCCATCAAACCCCAGTGATTGGTATAAACGAGTCCGCGAAAAGCTTTGATTTGATGTCAAAGATTTATATTGCGAACTAACTAAAAATAAATCTCCCTTGAGATTCTGATGCACTGCGGTTGCACTGGAATAGAGAGCATCTTGAAAACCAAGTTGCACAAACATGAGCAGCACAATAAAACCAATCCCGGCTACAGCTACTAGTAAACGAACTTTTTGCTGGGCTAGCTGTAGCCATGCTAAAGGAATTTTGAAAATCATGGATTTATTTATTATTTGTCATTTGTTATTTGTCATTTGTCATTTGTGAATGACCTATGCCCTATGACTAAATATGAATGGCGACATCCACTTGTAAGTTAGTTAAACGAGCGACCTTTTCGCTATCTGCGGGATTATCGATGGAGATTTTCACTTCAACTATTCTGCGGTCTGTATCTGAACCAGGATTGAGGCTGAAGATGCTTTGCTTGTCAACTTGCCAACCAATCTCTTTCACAGTTCCTTTTAATGTTCCAATAAATGCAGTACTGGTAATGGTGGCTTTTTGTCCTACACGCACTTTTTGAACATCGGTTTGATACACCTCTGCAATCACATACATTTGAGATGTCTTACCTATTTCAGCAAATCCTCTGTTGGTGCTGATAACTTCTCCGGTTTTGGCGTGAATTTTCAAAATTTTGCCATTTATGGGAGATTTGATATAACTTAAGTCCAAGTCGGCTTTTGCTTGTTGAACAGAAGTTGTTGCACTGTTGACTTCGGTTTGTGCCACCTGAACATCTACACTACGCACTTCACTAATACTAGTGAGTTGGGCTTGTGCTTGCTTGCGTTGTGCTTGGAATGTGTCTTGAGTTCGCTTGAGAGTGGCTTGAGCTTCTGTTAGTTGCTGTTGTGTAGTCTTTAGTTGCAAAGCTTTGGTATCTGCTACAGAAGCTGCGATCGCACCTTGTTTGTATAATTGCTGATAGCGATCGTTTTCGGCTTGAGCGTTGTCTACTTCCGCCTGGATGCGGTCGATTGTCGCCTGTTGTGTGGCAACGTCTCCTTTATATTGTGGCTCTAACCGGGCAATTACAGCCTTTTGAGCATCAACATCTCCCGTTTTACCTCCAGATTTCACCTGCGCTAATTTAGCTTTGGCAACTTGCAGTTGGTCTAAAGCCTGTTGTAATGCAGTTCTAGAACGACCATAATTTTCGAGATAGGCCAATAATTGCCCTGCTTTAACCGCATCTCCTTCTTTCACCAACAGTCTGTCTACTCGCACCCCATTATTAGAAGTAGGAGCAGTCAAAGTGGTAACTTCGCCTTCTGGCTCCAAACGTCCCAAAGCTGTCACAGCAACTTTCGCAGGCGTAGCAGCTTTTGGAGGATTTGCTGGCGCTGTCACAACTTTAGGTTTAGACCAATAGGGTACCAAACTATAGAAAGCGATTAATCCAGCCGCTAAGGTGAGAGAGGCTGCTAAAATTAATTGCGATCGGCCTACGGGTTTTCTGAATAATCGGCTTTCTTTATTTACTGCCATATTTTCATTCCAATTCTGCTTTTTTAGGAGATAGCCTGGTTATATTTAGTCGATTACAATAGACTCATCCGCAAATTACCAAAAGGGCTTTTCCTCTAGGTTTTTTGCTTTAATCAAGTGGATGGATCTAAATTGGTTTTATATGAATTTTGTACGCTTTTACCGCCCAAACTTATTATCGTGGCGTGAAAATGAATGGCGTGTTACTTCAAAGCTTCCTAAGTTATATCCTAATTTGATATCTAATCCAGTAGCGTAAAATACAATAGCGCTAACCAGAAAAATTAACTTTCAAGAACAACGAAGCGCTAATAAAAATGAACTCAAAACTGGGATAAACTTGTTATTAAGTATGGCGGAAAAATTGATTTTTGTCAAATAATTTAATTTGCATAAGTCCTGATTCTATCACTAAAAGATTTCATTCTAGTAAGATTAGAGACTAAAAAATTTACTCATCACTAATCCTTTATCTAGCAATTGAATACCAACAAATAGTTAGTTATTAAGCAGATTTGATATTACTAACAGATTATTATTAGCAAGGTTGTATACTATAAGACATTCTTATAGTATACAACTAGGGGCAATTCATGAATCGCCCCTAGTTAAGGTATTAGTGCTGCAATTGATTGCATAGTGGGTTAGTTGGTAGATATAAAATCTGATCTTTGCTTCGGTTCACTTTTTACTAAAAACCTATTTAACCCATGTTATGTTTATCAAGCAACATACTAAAAATTAACATTTGCTTTATAAATAACCGCTTTAGTTCTTAGCTTGACTTATATTGAAAAATAACTGAAAACTTTGACTCAATTATGATGTTTATCTGAGAAAAGTACTTATGGTTATTCAATTTTTCTATGTATTCATTAAATTGTTACTTACTAGACAACAGATTTTTACTGTTAATTTAATCAAGAGAATAGTTATGTCTACGGATTAGACATAACTATTTTTTCACACCTTTATATAGTTATAAATTATACTCTTGGACTGAATTTTATTCAAAATTCCCATCAGTAAGAGGATAAGGTTATTTATAAAATAACTTTAAAGGAATGATTTAGTTTCTGTAAAGTATGCTAGTGTTTTTATTAATTCAATGCTTTAAAGTGGTTATACAAACTAGTTATTTAATTGAGATTTGGAAATTAAAAATAACTAAAGATAACTGCTTTGTCATCAGCTTGTGATCGTTTAATTACTTTTACAACTTGCATAAACTCGGATTAAAGGCGGTGTCTTTTCTGTAACGAACTTGTCAACTTTACTGGGTAGAATACCATAAAATATATTATCCCGGACGTTGAAACTAGCTATGACATTGATCAAGATACAGAACGTTGTCATTAACACCAGCTATGTTGTTGTGGTTAGGCTAGATAATCAAATAGTTTCGGGTGAAAAAAGAGTTTCTGTTCCCTTAGCTACTCCTCAGTTTTCATCGCTCCAGTAGGATACCATTGCTCAAAATCTCTACTATTACAAATGGATTGAATTCACTGGTCAAGCAGCTATTACACTCCAAGACTATTTTACCAGTTTTAACAACGTCATCGACCTATTGCCACAATATTAAGAGTCTAGCGTTGTATAACATTTTTTCGCGATGTCTACGACGGGCTACGCCTACGCAGTGTGCCAAAATCGCCTATAAATCTAAGGCTTTATGAGGGCAGTATGTGTCGTGTGGTGTCGATTTGGAGAAAAGCATTTAGTGCAGATAGGATAGCTAGCTGCTTACAAGACGAGAGATTTTCATTATTTAGTAGGCAACAGAAATTACTGTAGCTACACAATCCACAGTACTAACTATGCCCTATGTCTGCTTATTCAATTGATACTGCCTTAGCGGAGTTAGAGAGCCTTGTCAATAATTGTGAACAGGCTGTTATGAGGTCTATAGAGGAAAAAAGAATGAAGTCAGATAAGTCAGATAAAACAGTGTCAACCAATAAAATTAACAGACAATTACAACACAATCCTATAGCCATTGTTGGGATGGCTTCTCTATTGCCTAAAGCCAGAAATTTGCGGGAATACTGGCAAAATATCGTCAACAAAATTGACTGTATTACTGATGTTCCTTCCACTCACTGGAGCGTCGAAGATTATTACGATCCAAATCCCAGAACTACTGAAGATAAAACCTACTGTAAAAGAGGTGGATTTCTTCCAGAGGTTGATTTTAACCCGATGGAATTCGGTATACCACCTAGCATTTTGGAAGTCACAGATGTCTCGCAACTATTAAGTTTAGTAGTTGCCAAAGAGGCGATGGAAGATGCAGGTTATGGCGAAAAACGTGAGTTTAGCCGCGAGACTGTTGGCGTAATCTTAGGCGTGGCTATGGCCAAGCAATTAGGAATGCCACTTTCTGCCAGGTTGGAATATCCGATTTGGGAAAAAGTTCTCAAAAGCAGTGGTTTATCTGACGAAGATACCAAAAAAATCGTTGATAAAATTAAAAGCGCTTATGTGAAGTGGGATGAGAACGCTTTCCCTGGAATGTTAGCTAACGTAGTCGCTGGACGAATTGCCAACCGTCTAGATTTTGGCGGAATGAATTGTGTAGTTGATGCTGCTTGCGCTAGTTCCTTTGGGGCTTTAAAAATGGCAATTAGCGAACTAGTAGAGCATCGTTCTGACATGATGCTGACTGGTGGGGTTGATACCGATAACACGATCATGGCCTACATATCGTTCAGCAAAACACCGGCGGTTTCTCCTAGTGAAAATGTCAAACCTTTCGATGCTAAATCCGATGGGATGATGCTAGGTGAAGGTATTGGGATGATTGTCCTCAAACGGTTAGAAGATGCTGAACGGGACAACGATAAAATATATGCCGTAATTAAAGGTATTGGTACTTCCAGCGATGGGCGTTACAAGAGTATTTATGCTCCGCGCAAAGAAGGTCAAGTCAAAGCCTTAGAACGTGCTTATGAAGATGCCGGCTTTTCTCCCGCTACTGTTGGTTTGATGGAAGCACATGGTACAGGGACAATGGCTGGAGATCCGACAGAATTCGGATCTTTAAGAGACTTCTTTGGCGAACACGATCACAAAAAACAGCACATCGCTTTGGGTAGTGTGAAATCGCAAATTGGGCACACAAAAGCGGCTGCGGGTGCGGCGAGTTTGATTAAAACTGCTTTGGCTTTACATCACAAAGTATTACCGCCCACAATTAACATCACCGAGCCGAACCCCAAACTCAATATTAAAAATTCGGCCTTTTATCTAAATACCGAAACTAGACCTTGGATTCGGGCAGAAGGGGAAGCACCAAGACGGGCTGGTGTGAGTTCCTTTGGATTTGGCGGAACCAATTATCACGTCGTTTTGGAAGAATATGAAGCCGACCAAAACCACGCTTACCGCTTACACAGTGATGCTAGTGAAGTGCTGTTGTTTGCTCCTACAGTAGAGCAATTGTTGAGCAAGTCGGAAGATATTTTAGGTAAGTTGCGATCGCCTGAAGCAAAAACACATTATGCACAATTAGTCAATGAGTGCAAATCGCCACATATTCCCCTCTCTGCTGCCAGATTTGGGTTTGTAGCTGAGAATCTCGAAGAAGCTTGCAAGTTGCTGCAAACTAGCATTGACTGGCTGAAACACAAAGGAACAGCAGCATCTTGGGAGCATCCCCAAGGAATTTATTACCGCGCTTCTGGTATGGAGTTAGGCGGAAAAGTTGTCTCTCTATTTTCTGGTCAAGGTTCGCAATACTTGGAGATGGGGCGCGAACTGGTAATGAATTTCCCTTTGATGCGGCGTCTTCATGGTTATATGGATAGCCTGTTGCTCAAAGATAATTTGCAGCCGTTGTCAGAAATCGTTTTTCCTCATCCTGTGTTTGGAGAAGCAGAAAAAAATGTCCAAATTGCTGCCTTGCAACGCACAGAATACGCTCAACCAGCCATCGGGGTATTGAGTGCAGGGATGTACAGCATCCTGCAACAAGCTGGGTTTAAGTCAGATTTTGTTGCCGGTCATAGCTTCGGGGAATTAACAGCGCTATGGGCTGCGGGGGTTTTGAGTACCGAAGATTACTTGTTCTTAGTGAAAGCCAGGGGTCAAGCAATGGCTGCACCCGAAGATCCAGATCATGATGCGGGTAGTATGTTGGCTGTCAAAGAAGACATCAGCAAAGTGGAAGCAGTGCTGAGACATTTTCCCCAAGTTGCGATCGCTAATCAAAATTCTCCCACACAATTTGTCTTAGCTGGGCCTACCGCAGAAATAGCCAGAGTCAGAGAGGCTTTACACGAGAAAGGATATACGGCTGTCTTATTACCTGTATCAGCAGCGTTCCATACACCGCTAATCGCCTTTGCTCAGAAATCATTTGCGATCGCTACTAAGTCAGTCAAGTTCCAAAGTCCCAAAATCCCTGTTTACAGCAACGTCACCAGTAAGCAGTATCCTAAAGAACCCCAAGGTATTCAAAAAATCCTGGAAACGCACCTTTCTAATTCAGTGCTGTTTAAACAGGAAATTGAAAATATCTATGCAGCGGGTGGTACTTGCTTTGTGGAATTTGGGCCGAGGAGAATTCTCACCAACTTAGTCAAAGATATCCTTGGCGATCGCCCACACCTGACTGTATCTTTAAACCCCAGCACTCAAAAGAATAGCGATCGCTCTTTGCGAGAAGCAGTTGTGCAGTTGCGCGTAATTGGTTTGGCTTTGAATAACCTCGATCCTTACCAACTTCCCCAAACTATCCCCCCAATTGAGACGAAGAAGACATTAAATGTGCGTTTAAACGGCATCAACTACAGATCCGAAAAAACGAAAAATGCCTTCGCTCTAGCTTTGCAGGATGGGCACAAAGTCACATTACCCGCCCCCGAATATTCTGAAGCGGCTCCTTTATTTAGCAGCCCAGGTGTAACTCCAACTCTCGCTGCGATCGAGACTAACGGACATAAAAAACTTACCTCAGCAATGAACGGTGTGACTGCTAATATCATCACCCAGCCAGAGCAACAGATGAATCCTGTTACCCTGTCACAACCAGCCCAGGAATCTAAGATGCAACCAACACCAGAAAAACTCACAAATTACGAACAACTTTTAGCAAGTTTAGAATATCTCCTGACACAGTTCCAGGAAAATCAAGCCGAGAATTTACAAGTTCACGGGACTTATCTCAATCATCAAATGGAATACGCCAAAGCGTTTTTCCAACTGATGCAGCAGCAGAATTCCTTGTTGAGTGAAAGTAAATCAACAGCCGAAACTGCCAAAATGAAGCTAGTTGTCATGGAAAGCTTAGAGCGTAGCATGATGCAGTTTCATTCCCAACAAGGTGAAACTCTACGCATCCATGAGCAATATCTCCAAGAGCAACTGGAATATACTAAGAGCTTTTTCCAACTAATACAGCAAGAGTATTCTCAAATCATCTCAGGTGAGGGAGCAACCCAACTCACAGAGAAACTCAGCAATTTCATCCCGTTCACCACAGAAACAACTGTTACTGATGCACCCGTACCCGCTACTACCAAGATAGTAGAAAGCCAGTCTTTGCCTGTAACTGAGCCAGTAGCTAAAAATGGCTTAAATCTTACCCAAGCACCTCTCCTGCCCGCTCCCCAGGTGGTAGAGCCAGTAGTTGAAACTCCTGTATCCCCCACTGCTAAGAAGGATGAAAGTTCCTCTTCTTTGCTCCCTAATCTTTTCTCAACAGAGACAGTAGAGCCTGTAACGGCATCACCGGTTCCTCCAGTTGTAGAACCCCAAGCCGAGGTTGTAGTCAAAATTAGCTCACCTCCAGTCAACGAAGTTGTTGCATTCACCCCAGAACCAGCACCCACAACTGCTGCACCTGTATCTGGCGCAACCATCGATATTGTTGACTTGGATAAAAACCTGTTAGCCATCACCAGCGACAAGACCGGCTACCCAGTCGAAATGCTGGAAATGGACATGGATATGGAGGCTGATTTAGGGATTGACTCGATTAAACGGGTGGAAATCTTGGGGGCGCTACAAGAAATGTACCCCAGCCTACCCAAACCCAATTTAGAAGAACTGTCAGAAAAACGCACCATCGGTCAAGTTGTAGAGTATCTGCAATCCCACGCTTCCCAAAGTGTTTTGGTAGAAATTGCAGTTCACGAAATACAACCAGCAACCGAGATTCCAGTAGAGGCTGCACCAGTAGTTGAGGTATTTACTACACCAGAAGTAAGCGTAGTTGTCGCATTCACCCCAGAAGCAGAAGCCGCTACAAGTGATGAATTTGCAAACTTAGGTGAAACCCTGTTAGCCATCACCAGCGATAAAACTGGTTATCCAGTCGAGATGCTGGAACTGGATATGGACATGGAAGCCGACTTAGGGATTGACTCGATTAAACGGGTAGAAATTTTAGGGGCGATGCAAGAAACGTACCCCAACTTACCCAAACCAAATATCGAAGAACTCGGAGACCTCCGCACCATCGGTCAAATAGTTGATTACCTACAGCAGTTGGCTGGAGGTGAAAAAAAAAAGTCTGAACCTGAGTTTGTCCAACAGCAGCCACCCCAATTAGAACATGAACTAGAGCATAATATCCAGCGCCATCTCGTCAAACTCAGAAGTTTACCACAGCCCGATTACTTGGATTTCACGTTACCAGAGGGACACATCGGTTTAATCACCGATGATGGTTCCCTCACCACTTATAAATTAACTGAATCCCTAATCGAGAGAGGCTGGAAAGTAGTAGTTATCAGCTTCCCCCAATCGCTCATCGCTCAACAAGCGCCCTTACCCACAGGAGTAACCCGCGTCACCTTAGCAAACTTGAGTGAAGAACATCTTCAACAACAATTGCAAGCGATCGCATCTCACTGCGGAGCGATTGGGGCCTTCATCCACCTACATCCGATGTTTGTAGGAAATCACACCGGGAGTATTTCTTATAACGAATCAGAAAAGGCGATCGTCAAGCACGTATTTTTGATGGCGAAACACCTCAAACCTTCTCTAAACGAGGCTGCAAAGCATGGACGTAGTTGTTTCTGCACAGTTGCTCATCTCGATGGAGCCTTTGGTTTAGAGTATAAAGTCAACTTCGGTGCGATCGGCGCTGGTTTATTTGGATTAACCAAAACTCTCAGATGGGAATGGCCAAAAGTATTTACTCGTGCGATCGACTTAAGCCCCAGACTTGATGCTAAACAGTCAGTACAAAACATCATTGCCGAACTTCACGACCCCAACCTTTATATAAGTGAAGTTGGCTACGGCTCACAAGGACGAGTCACCATTATCGCCGATTAAAAAGTTGATTAACGCCGTGTGCAACTTTCTCTCAAACCTAACCCCCAACCCCTTCCCTACAAGGGAAGGGGAGTAACAATCAAAGCCTCTCCCCCACAGGGAGAGGTTTGGAGAGGGGTTTCAAGAATCAGTTACACATCAAACCCAATTTATGCAGGTATTCACGAGGATTTATGACACAAACAGCCCAGCTTAGTCCATCATCTGTCTTTGTCGTGAGCGGCGGTGCAAAAGGGATTACGGCTGAGTGTACTATCAGATTAGCCCAACAGCAACCCTGCAAATTCATCCTCCTCGGTCGCTCCGAACTATTAGAAACCGAGCCAGATTATGCTCAAAATTCTGATGATTCCGCATTGAAAAAATGCATCATGGAAAACCTTCTTTTTCAAGGACAGAAGCCCACACCCATGAATGTGCAAAAAATATATAACAAAATAACCTCCAGCCGCGAAATTAAAAAGACTCTAGCAGCAATTGAAAAAACCGGAGCTAAAGCCGAATATATCAGCGTCGATGTCACAGATACGCCAGCTTTACAAGAAAAACTTGCCACTGCTGTGCAACATCTCGGCCCAATTACCGGAATCATCCACGGCGCGGGAAACTTAGCTGATAAGTTAATTGAAAAGAAAACAGAAGAGGATTTTGAAAAAGTTTACACCGCCAAAGTTCAAGGTTTAGAAAACCTGCTAACTTGCGTCAATCCTAATCAACTTCAGCATTTAGTTTTGTTTTCTTCCGTAACAGGCTTTTACGGAAATCCTGGACAATCTGATTATGCGATCGCAAATGAAATTCTGAACAAATCAGCCCATATATTTAAGCAAACTTATCCCTCATGTCATGTAGTCGCTATCAACTGGGGCGCTTGGGATAGTGGGATGGTGACAGCAGAATTAAAGAAGATTTTTCAAGAGCGAAAAATCGATATAATTCCCATTGCCGTTGGGGCACAAATGCTCGTTAAAGAAATGGATAACGCCAATCATGCAACTGCACAAATTGTTATTGGTAGTCCACTAGTTCCCCTGGCGGCGGAGTTAGATTCAGAACTACGAACTTATCGTATCCGTCGCCAAATGACATTGGAGGCTAATCCATTTTTACACGATCATACGATTGCTGGTTATCCAGTTTTACCAGCAACTTGTGCAATGACCTGGATTATCAATGCTTCTGAACAATTATATCCCGGTTATCGGTTGTTTAATTACCAAGACTTTAAAGTTTTAAAGGGGATTACTTTCAATGAGACATTAGCGAAAGAACATCTTTTAGAAATAGAAGAAATTTCCAAAGTTAATCTTGAAAGTATCGAACTTAAAGCCAAAATTTCGAGTAAAAACCCTGAAGGCAGAATCCATTTTCATTTTAGCGCTCAACTCAATCTCCAGCGAGAAATCCCAGTTGCACCCATCTATGAATCTCTCAATCTCGAAGAAGATAATATCATCACCGCCACAGGAAAAGCTTTTTACCAAAATGGTGGGGCTACATTATTTCACGGCCCTGGTTTTCAGGAAATCAAAAGAGTCTTAAACATCACTCCTGAAAAAATTACTACAGAATGTCTGTGGCCAGAACTCAGCGCACAGGAACAAGGACAATTCCCTGTCCAATGGGTAAATCCTTATACAACTGACTTGAGTATGCACGCCTTATGGGTTTGGACGCAACACTTTCATGAAGAAGGTTGCTTACCTGGAAAAGTAGAAAAATTTGAGCAGTTTGAAGCGATACCACATAACGAAACATTTTATGTTTCTTGTGAAGTACTAGCTAAAACACCAAGTAGTGCGATCGCAAACTTCATCATACATGACCGTCAAGGAAAAATTTATTCGCGAATGCTCGGCGCTCATGCCATTATTTGGTCAATGAAAATGCTCAGAAGCTAAGAATCTATCAAGTTTAAAGTTCGTAGTAAGGACTTTAGTCCTTCTTAATATAAGCACTTTAGTGCTTACTACAAACTATCAAAATCTTAGGATTGTTATAACTTGCCTCGTTTAAAGTTTGGGGAACAGCGTAAATCCTGGCTTTTAATTATCTCTTGCTAAATACCCAAACTCGGAGCATATAAATCGTGGAAAAAATAGCCATAATCGCATTATCATGCCTATTTCCCGATGCCAAAAATCCTGAAGAATACTGGCAAAACATCGTTAATCAAAAAGATTCGACATCCTCTGCAACCGTCGAAGAAATCGGAGTAGATCCGACAATCTTTCACAATCCAGTTAAAGGTACACCAGACAAAACCTATTCCCTCAAAGGCGGATATATCCGCAACTTCCAGTTTAACCCCTCCGAGTACAATCTACCATCAGAATTTGTTGCTGGTTTAGATAACACCTTCAAATGGTCATTGTATGCAGCTAAACAAGCAATTGTACAAAGTGGTTATTGGGGTAATCAAAATGTTCTGGCAAAATGTGGCGTAATTTTAGGTAATTTGTCATTTCCAACAAAACTATCTAATCAATTACTATCTCCAATTTACCAGAAAGCTATTACTCCTGCTGTCAGAGAACTTTTGCAATATGAAGACTTTGATTTAGCTGCTTTACCAAGTAAAACTAAAGCGTCTTTATACAATGCGATGATATCTGGTTTACCAGCATCTATCGTAGCTCAAGCTCTCTCTCTATCCCAGATTAATTTATGTCTGGATGCTGCTTGCTCGTCATCATTTTATGCGATTAAACTAGCATCTCATTACCTATGGTCACACAAAGCTGATGTTATGTTAGCTGGAGCCATAAGTTGTGCAGATTCCTTATTCGTGCGGATGTTATTTTCCGGTGTTCAAGGGTATGCAGAAAACGGCATCAGCCGCCCCTTAGATAAATCCTCTAGAGGGCTAATTCCTGCCGATGGTGTTGGGATGGTGATGCTGAAGAGATATTCTGATGCCGTTAGAGATGGTGATAATATTCTCGCTACCATCTGCGGTAATGGACTCTCGAATGATGGTAAAGGTAAGCACTTACTGAGTCCGAATCCTAAAGGGCAAGTCCTAGCTTTTGAACGAGCCTATAATGAGGCAAAATTTAGTCCAAAAAGCATCGATTATCTAGAGTGTCACGCCACTGGGACATTACTAGGAGATACAACTGAATTTAACTCCATAGAAACATTCTTTGGTCAAAATCAAGCTGCACCTCTGGTAGGTTCTGCTAAGGCAAATACTGGTCACTTGTTAACTGCTGCTGGCATGGTTGGCTTGACTAAGGTGATTTTGAGTATGTCTCATGGTGTAATTCCAGCAACCATGAATGTTTCTGATCCTTTAACTTCAGAAAAAAGTACAATTTCCGCCGATAAAATTGTTAGAACAGCTACGGCATGGCCTAATAATAACGCACCAATCAAACGAGCGGCTATCAGTGCTTTTGGATTTGGTGGCACTAATTCTCATCTGATTTTAGAGCAAGGAACTACAACAGAATCAGTTGAATCAACTCCACCTGTTCCACCTACCAAAGTCGCCATTGTCGGCATGGATGCTTTTTTTGGTAACTGCAATGGTTTAGATGCTTTTGAACGCAGCATTTATGATGGAACACAGCATTTTACTTCCCTACCGCCTCAAAGATGGCATGGTATAGAAAATCAAGAAAGTGTCCTGAAAGAGTACGGTTTAGCAGATGGAAAAGCGCCAGTTGGGGCATACATCAAAGATTTTGAAATCGATACTTTATCGTGCAAAATCCCACCGAATGAAATAGAGAAGTTAAACCCACAACAATTGTTGCTTCTGAAGGTTAGCGATCGCGCCGTCAAAGATGCGAAACTACAGGAAGGTAGCAATGTCGCTGTGATTGTCGCCGCCGAGACAGAATTCTCAGTGCATCAGCTACAGCAAAGATGGAATTTATCTTGGCAAGTTAAGGACGGCTTACTCAACCAAGGAATTTCTCTACCTGCTGAACAGCTTTCCCAACTAGAAACCATTGTCAAAGATAGCATTCACCAACCTGTAGAAATCGGCGAATATGTGAGTCACATCGCCAACATCATGGCCAGTCGGATTTCTGCTTTGTGGAATTTCACTGGCCCTGCATTCACCGTCAGCGCTGGCGAAAATTCTGCCCTCAAAGCGTTGGAAGTTGCTCAAATGCTACTCGCTACGGGAGAAGTTGATGCAGTCGTTGTGGGTGCAGTAGATTTAGCTGGTGGTGTAGAAAACGTCTTATTCCGCAGCCAATTTGCCCCAATTAATACGGGTATCAATACGTTGGGTTATGACCAACAAGCCAATGGCTGGACGGTTGGCGAAGGTGCGGGTGCTGTCGTCCTCAAGCGCTACGAAGCTGCTAAAGAAGATAATGAACGCATCTATGCAGTAATTGATGCCATGAGTTTCGCACAAGGTAATTCTACTTTGAGTGACGCTTTGGTAAAACCTGATGCTTCAGCTATCAGCAATGTCTGCAAACAAGCTTTCGAGATGGCGGAGATTCAACCCACAGAGGTTAACTATGTGGAAGTATTCGGTAGTGGCATTCCCCAGGAGGATGAAGCCGAAATTACAGGTTTACTGCAAGCTTATCCGAAAGTGGGCAATGGTCTGCATTGTGCGTTAGGTAGCGTTAAATCCAATATTGGTCACACCTACACAGCATCGGGAATTGCTAGCTTAATCAAAACCGCTCTCTGTCTTTATTACAGGTATATTCCCGCCACACCAAAATGGTCTGGTGTCAAAACACCGCAAGTATGGGAAGGTAGCCCTTTCTATGTGGCGATGGAATCAAGACCTTGGTTTGTCGATAAAGGCAGCACACGCAGAGTAGCAGCAATTAATAGCATGGGTATAGATGGGAGTTACGCCCATTTAATCTTATCGGAGGAACCCAGCCAAGAGGAACGCGACAACAGATATTTGCAACAAATGCCTTTTCATCTGTTTCCTATCGCAGTTAGCGATCGCACCACTATCTCCGATCTTCTCAACAATCTCCAAAATACCATAGAAGCGAGTTCTTCTTTAGCAGCTACCGCCAGCGAGACATTCGCTACCTTTCAACAGCATTCTAATCCAAAATACGTCTTATCAATCACAGGACGTAACACAAAAGATTTACTCAAAGAAATTGAATCTGCCCGCAAAGGTGTAAATAATGCCTTTGAAAACGGCACAGATTGGCAAACACCACTAGGTAGCTATTTCACAGCGAAACCATTGGGTAAAACTGGAGCAGTTGCTTATGTTTACCCCGCAGCAGTCAATTCTTATATTGGCATTGGTCGCAGTGTCTTCCGCTTATTTCCTAAAGTTTTTGAGGACTTAAAAAGTAACAATCTCTACAATCGGGCTGCCGATGTTGAAAAGCTGGTTTATCCCAGAAGTTTACCTAAATTGACAACTAGACAACTAGAAACACTCGAAAAACAATTGTTAGATGATTCCCTGGCAATGTTTGAAAGTGAAATTGCCTTTGCTAGATACATGACAGCAATTTTCCGAGATGATTTTAAAGTCAAGCCGCAATCTGTATTTGGGTATAGCTTGGGTGAAACTAGCATGATGGTTGCCCAAGGAGTTTGGAGTGATTTTGAGGGCGGAAGTAATACCTTAAACTCATCACCTCTATTTGGCGATAAATTATCTGGGCCGAAAAATGCTGTGCGGGAATATTGGGGATTAACCGATTCCTCAAACAACAATCTTTGGAATACTTATGTTCTCATGGCTACTCCATCCCAAGTTAGAGAATGCCTGAAACATGAGAATCGCGTCTACTTAACTCAAATCAACACACCAGAAGAAGTATTAATTGCTGGTGATGATGCCGCCTGTAAGCGAGTGATTGCAACTTTAGGTTGCAATTCTTTCCCCGCTCCCTTCGACCATGTGATACATTGTGAAGCGATGCGATCGCAGTACGAGGAAATCAAGAAGGTAAACACCTTACCATCCCAAAATCTGCCCGGTATTGTGTTTTATTCTGCCGCCGATTATCAACCAATTACACTTGATAGCGATACCATTGCCCACAACATCGCCAAAGGGTTGTGCCAAGAACTTGATTTTCCACAATTAGTTAATCGTGTCTACGGTGATGGAGTCAAAATATTTTTAGAAGCCGGCGCAGGTAATGTCTGTTCACGATGGATTGACAAAATTCTCAGCAACCAAGAACATATTACAGTTTCTCTAAATCGTAGAGGGATGGATGACCATGCTGCAATGGTCAAAGCATTAGCAAAACTACTCAGTCATCAGGTGAACGTTGATTTATCACCACTGTACAACAAAGCTCAAGGAACCGCTAATCAAAATAAAGCAACATTGAGAACAGTTACCTTGGGTGGAAAAGCAATTGCTGCTACAATTTTGAGTGACGAAAATCGCAAACTTGTTGAAGATTTTGCTGGGGATCTTAGGAGCGATCGTTTCAAAATACAGCATCCAGATATACCTAACATCCAGCAATCTGAAATCACAGATTATCTTAACACTTCTAACCAAATAACCCAAGAAGAAACTTACTCCCATAACATCTTGCCTCAGCCAGAAGAAGTAAAACCGAAAAATATCATTGATAACGTTTTTGAACCGAGAGAACAATTACAATCTTCTGAGTCAAGCGCAATTGGGCAGCAAATTTCTCTTTCTTCGCCACCTGTCATCACTAAAAAAATTAGTAGCATCATCAGCATGTTCGATTTAAATAAGACACAGTATCAAAAGCTCAATGCTAATAATTCAAAGATAACTAAAGCACACACCGCCTTCTTACAAGCTAGACAAGATTACAGTCAGCAAATGAGCGAAATCATTCAATTGCAACTAGCTTGCGCCCAAAACTTGCTTAACGACGAATCTTGACATAAGTCTACATACTTCAACCGTCAATAACCTTGGGGAAGGGGAAAGGTGAACTGATAAAAGGAAAATATTTCTTCCCGATTCCCTATTCCCCACTCCCATTTTTTAATAATTGTAATCCGAGGGATAACTGCTGTGACAACCGTAGATACGGTACTAAGTAAACACGATAATGGCCTTAATTTCTCTGCCTGGTCTTATAACAAAAACCAGGTTTGGAAAGGTTCTTTAGAAACTGTATCTTTTGAGAAACAAACCATCAAAGATAAATTGATGGTGTTAAATAAACCCTGCTACATCGTGAAAGTTGCCGGAAAAATCGGTGTCACAAATGAGGGGTATTTATGTCCTGGTGATAATGGTACAACAGCACAAGTAGAACTGCTAACATTTGCAGCCCCAATTCGCATTCAACAATTTGGAGATCCGAATTTTCTCTCCTCTCATGGAGTGAAATATGCCTACGTTACTGGTGCAATGGCTGGCGGAATTGCTTCCGAAGAAATGGTCATTGCATTAGGAAAAGAGCAAATTTTAAGTTCCTTTGGTGCAGGTGGTTTAATTCCAGAACGTTTGGAAGCAGCCATAAATCGCATTCAACAAGCTTTACCTCAAGGGCCTTATGCATTTAATTTAATTCACAGTCCCAATGAACCCGCGATTGAACGTCGGGCTGTGGATTTATACCTTAAATATCAAGTGAGAACAGTAGAAGCATCTGCATTTCTCGACTTGACCCCCAACATTGTTTATTACCGTGTTGCTGGATTGGCATTGAATAACGCCAATCAAATTGAAATCAAAAATAAAATCATCGCCAAAATTTCTCGCCGAGAAGTTGCGACTAAATTTTTGCAACCAGCACCAGCCAGAATAATCAAAGAACTTCTTGAACAAGGGCTAATTACTGAGTTACAAGCAACTCTTGCCGCTAAAGTTCCGATGGCTGATGATATTACCGTCGAGGCTGATTCTGGAGGCCATACAGATAACCGTCCCTTGGTTTGTGTGTTACCTTCTATTATTGCCTTGCGAGATGAAATTCAAGCACAATATCATTACCAAACACCCATTAGAATTGGCGTTGCAGGGGGAATTGGCACACCACAATCAGCATTAGCAGCCTTTATGATGGGTGCTGCTTATATAATGACTGGCTCAATTAATCAGTCATGTGTTGAATCTGGGGCTTGTGAACATACCAAAAAGTTACTAGCCCAAGCAGAAATGGCTGATATGATTATGGCCCCAGCAGCAGATATGTTTGAAATGGGAGTCAAATTGCAAGTTCTCAAACGGGGTACAATGTTCCCCATGCGAGCGCAGAAATTATTTGAACTATATCGCGCTTATGATTCCATTGAAAGCATCCCCCTTGCAGAAAGAGAGAAATTAGAAAAACAAGTTTTTCGCAAAACTATTGCCGAAGTATGGGAAGGAACTGCGGCTTATTTATCCCAAAAGAATCCTGAGAAACTTGGGAAAGCAGTTAATAATCCTAAACTGAAAATGGCGTTGATTTTCCGCTGGTATCTAGGATTATCTTCTCGCTGGTCTAGTTCTGGTGAAAAAGGCAGAGAAGTCGATTATCAAATTTGGTGTGGCCCCGCAATGGGCGGTTTCAATGACTGGGTACGCGGTTCCTACCTATCTGAACCAAATAATCGTCAGGTAGTTGATGTTGCTAATCAAATTATGACTGGTGCAGCCTTTTTGTATCGTGTCCAAAATTTGAAAATTCAAGGGCTGCAAGCTTCCGATTATTACAGTCAATATCACCCTGTTCGTTCTACATCATTGTTGGAGATTTAAAAATGACTATAAAACAGTCTTTCACAGCAGACGATATTCAAGTATTTTTGGTATCTAACTTAGCTAAGTTGCTAGGAGTACCAACTGATGAAATAGATGTCAAAGAACATTTAGAAAACTATGGGTTGGATTCAGCCCAAGCAATGATTCTAGTAAGTAACTTAGAAAAGTTGCTCGGATTTCAACCATCTCCATTGCTGCTGTGGCATTACCCAAATATTGAAGCTCTTTCACAGCGTTTAGCTGAAGAAGTGCAAGATGGTTCGCCAGTTCAAGATACAAAGGTAGTAGCCTCTAATGCCAACACTGCACCCACTGTTTTAGATTTAGGTGCTGAGGCTGTTCTTGACCCTACCATCCATCCTGGCGCTGCATCGAATGTGCTTGTGGGTGAACCCAAGAACATCTTTTTAACTGGAGGAACAGGCTTTTTAGGAGCTTTTATCATTCGGGAATTGCTACAGGAAACCAATGCGGATATTTATTGCTTAGTGCGTGCTGCTAATGCCGAAGAAGGCAAAAGCAAACTCCAAAAAAATCTGGAACAGTATGCAATTTGGCAGGAAGAATTTAACTCCAGAATTATTCCGATTGTCGGTGATTTATCTCAGCCATTGTTAGGTATTGGTTCAGAACAGTTTCAAATTTTAGCTGCCAATATTGATACTATATATCATAGTGCTGCTTTATTGAATTATGTTTTCCCATATTCAGCATTGAAGGCAGCTAATGTTTTAGGCACTCAAGAAGTTTTGAGATTGGCTTGTCAAATTAAAGTCAAGCCTGTACATTATGTTTCCAGTGTTGCTGTTTTTGAATCAACTGCTTATGCTGGTAAGGTTGTCAAAGAGCAGGATGATTTCAATCATTGGGAAGGTATTTATCTTGGTTACTCACAAACAAAATGGGTAGCTGAAAAGTTAGTTAAAATTGCTCGTGACCGTGGACTTCCTGTAACTATCCACAGACCACCACTGATTTCTGGTGATAGCAAAACAGGCATTTGTAACACACATGACTTTATCAATTTGATGACCAAGGGCTGTCTACAAATGGGATATTTCCCTGATGTAGATTATATGTTGGATATGTCACCTGTAGACTATGTAAGTAAAGCCATTGTTTATCTATCACGGCAGAAAGAATCTATAGGTAAGGCTTTCAACTTACAACATCCCCAACCTGCTGCTTTGAAAATGCTAGTTGAGTGGATACGCTCTTTTGGTTATTCAGTTGAGATGATTCCTTACGAAAAATGGCAATCAGAGTTAATCAATAATGTGACTTCTGCTGACAATCCTTTGTATACTCTGCGACCCTTTTTACTGGAACGCTGGTCTGATGAACAACTGACTATTCCTGATTTGTACTTGCAAGCTAGAAGACCTCATATTAGCTGCCAAGATACTCTCCATGCATTAGCAGGAAGTTCTATTGTTTGTCCTCCAATTGACTCTCAATTGTTTATGACTTATACAGCCTACTTGATTCAAAGTGGTTTCTTAAATATCGCTTAGAAATTGACAACTTGCGGATGGTGCGTTAATAACATAACGTATCATCCTGATACTTTCGGCGCGTTATGGAAGCCGTAACACAACGCTAGTTACTACAACGGAGAGAACCTCCGCAATGCACAGGCTCCTCTACAAAGAAATTTTGTTTAGTTCATGTTTTTTAAAACTCAGTACTGCTGAATTGCCAATATTTCAGATGCCAGCAACAACTCATACACCAACAGCGGCAATAGCAATATAATTGCCCTGTTTTTTTATGCTCAATCATGTAAATTTTTAGTATTCACCTCTTGACAGAAGCAATCGAGGATAGAATGGTTAATGTCGGGGATAAAAGTTTGATTTTACCCGCTGGCTTTTGTGAGTAATCAAAAGCTAGCGCTAGTAGTTTGAAATAACCGAACTTCTTTAATGCCCAACTTCTTCGATGCATAAATCCTAAATTTGCGTTTGGACTGCTACATCTATCCAAAGCATCACACAAGCATTTGAAAGGGTAATAACTCAAGACACTTCTCGTCAGTTGAGATATTACGCGTACTTAATTGTAGAACGAGAACGACTGTAAATGCAACGCAGCTTCATCAAATTGAATTCACCAACATTCTTACATGAATACAACACATCAAAGACAGAGCAAACAAACTGCTCTTATTACTGGGGCAGCCGGTGGAATTGGCTACGAATTAGCATGTATTTTTGCTACTCATGATTACAATCTTGTCTTAGTAGACAGAAATGGGCCAAAGCTAGTAGAAATCGCTGTTAAATTCCAAAAAGAATTTGGAATTTTTGTCAAACCTCTTGTTAAGGATTTATCTATATCAACGGCTCCTGAAGAAATTTTTACAGAGTTGCAACTCGCCGATATTAATGTTGATGTGCTGGTCAATAATGCTGGATTTGGTATCTATGGATTATTTCACGAAACAGACCTAGCAACTGAATTGGAAATGCTACAGGTAAATTTGGTGTGTCTCACCCATTTAACCAAGCTATTTGTGAAGGGCATGGTAAAGCAAGGTGAAGGTAAAATATTAAACGTTGCCTCCGCTGCTGCTTTTCAACCAGGGCCTTTGATGGCAGTTTATTTTGCGACTAAAGCCTATATCTTATCTTTTTCAGAAGCGATCGCTAATGAATTAGAAGGTACAGGTGTCACTGTGACAGTTCTTTGCCCAGGCTCAACCGCATCTGCCTTTCATGAAAGAACTGGGATGGCTGACTCGAAGTTGCTCAAGGGTAAGAAAATGATGGATGCACAAACAGTAGCCGAAATTGGTTTTCGCGCCTTAATGAAGGGACAAACCATTGTCATTCCTGGGTTACTCAATACAATACTTGCAAAAAGCGTCAGATTTGTACCTAGAAACCTGGTGACAAAAATTGTGCGAAATATGCAGGAGGATAAGTAGGGGGATGGGGCATTGGGCATTGGGCATAGAGTATTCACTAATGACAAATGACTAAGATTAATACTGCCAACACTTCAAATCCCAGCCAAAATTCTCTACAGCAACAGCAGCAACATAATTGTTAGCGGGTACTAATTCAAAAAGACTCCAGTCTTCAGTTATCTGTAACTTGGCTGCTTCTGTGGGAGTCAGCGATACTTCAACTTGCTCTAACTGGGATAGTCCGTCTCCAGTTGCTTTTAAATAAGCTTCCTTACAAGTCCAGTAACGGAAAAATATCTCTTGCTGTTGGTTGGGAGATAGCGATCGCAACATCTCATATTCTCTCGGTAAAAAGAACCGTTTGGCAAGAGCTTCGAGATCAGACATCGGACGAATATATTCTAGGTCTACACCAATTGGTCGGGTACAATTCACCGCACACAAACCCAACCCTTGGGAATGAGACAAGTTAAACGCCAGTCTACTATCGGCAAATTTATCTGCTAATACTGGTTTGCCACGGTGTTGATAATTAAACTCCACGTGTAGCGGCTGGATACCTAAATAGCTACCTAATATAGTTCGCAGGATACCACGACCAGCGATAAAACGCTGCCGATGCTCCTGAAAATAGAACCGTTCAGCACGAGCAGTTTCGTCACTGGAAAGAGTCGCTGCTAAATTTTGCAGCTGTGATTCTGGTTGGTCAAGGTCTATACGCCAGACATGAATCTCATCGGGTAATAAAGTTAAATCTGTAGGTGCTGGTTGCCAAATATCATTAGGAGCGGTCATTGAGTCAAAAAGTCAAGGGAGTTGTACTCTAATAGTTTCTTTAATTAAGACGATTATTATGGGTGGATCTGGTTTGACGCTTTAGCACTACTATATACAACTGCGCGTGTTTTTCCTAGAATCTGCCAGAGGAGTTGTTAGATGTTAAGTCTAGCTGTAAACATAACTACAGGTAGCCGTTATTGCTTTTGCCAGCAAAATATTATAATTTATTGCTCTAGATGTACGCTCCTCAACTCCACGTTAAATCTCTTGAGAGAGAATGCTTTTAAACCTTTGACAGATAATCGCAAATTTTCTTTTGGCTACAACATTACTTATTACAGCATTCCTCAAAGGAACTAACACCAATGTCTGCAAGTGTTCTGAAGTAGATATCTCTTGACTGGTAAATAGTTTTTGTCAGAAATTGTTAAATCTAGAACATAAAAACCTTGCCAAAGCTTGTTAAAAACCTATTAGAACTACTTTTTTGTAGAACATAGTGAGGATGAATGATTATTAATTTGCAGTACTTTGCCTTTTTTATACAATTACTGGCAGCGCTGCTATTAGCAATTAGGCAAATGAGCATTGCTTTGGATGAAGTAGATATTGAGCGCTTTACTCTCTGGACAGGTATTGCTTCTGTCATTGCTGGTTTACCAATAATATTGTGGTAGCTTCTGGATTTTGGACTTCCAAACTAATACGACTCCATCCGTCGAGTATCCTAGCAACTAGAATATCGTCTCGCCTATTACTCTGTTCGTTGTTGCTCTAACCATTGTAAAACCCGATTCCATGCCCACCAAAGGTCAGAATCTTGTACTTGACGCTGGCACTCTTTACTACTCAAATAGCCAACATGACCGCCATATTGAGTGAGGAACAAATCTATTGCAGGATTGCGATCGCACGCTTCTTCTAATTCCGGTATGATAGCTGGGTCAAAAAGTGGATCGTCAGCAGCATATAAAATCAAGGTCGGTTTCGAGATTTGCGGCAATACTTGTAAAGCACTACTAGCTTGGTAATATGCTTCCACAGAAGAAAAACCTAGTCGCTTAATTACCAGTTCATTGTCAAAACCCCAAATGCTGTTAGCCCGTTCAATCGCTTCTGGGTCAAGGCTTCCAGGATGGGCATCATGTATCCGCCATGCCAGTTTTTTTAAATTTTGGGCAATCCCCGCTTCCAAATATCTGCCAAAGGGCTTTGTAACTAGATAAGATAGCGATCGCTCCGAATCCAAACTCGGACAAATCACCATACCACCGCCAATATCGCTATCTTCTAGTCCTAAATCTCCATACTCCTTAATCACCTCACCAGCCACCTTCACTGCCCATAGCGCTAGTTGCCCTCCTAAAGAAAACCCTGTAAACCAAAATTTTCCCGGACATCCCATCGCCTTAGCAGCGGCGGCGATGCGAACAAAATCTTCCCCTTCGTACAAACCATCAGAAGTCAGAGTTGGCGATAGTTCGGCAGTTTTGCCGTGGGCCCGCCAATCAAATAACACCATCGCGTATCCTTGAGCGTAGGCTTTACGTCCTAGCACTCTCAAAAACCATTCCGTCTCTAACTCTCCAGTAATGCCATAAGTACCGATAATTGTGCTGTGGGCATTTTCCGGGATGGCAACCAAGCCAAAAATTGGCACACCTTGGCCACCAATGAAGATTTTCTCGTGATAAGACGGTTCTTGTAAGAGAGTAGTACTTTCCCAGTAACGTTTTCCCCACAAAGCGGTGTATACAGTCATCATCACACCGTTTTGTAAAAACCAAGACGGATTGTAGGGGGGAGCATAACACATCATAGACTATAAGATTTCGTGTAATTGAGTCTTGATTTCACAGTCATTTAATCTTAATATTTATGTAAGATTTAAAAACTTTTTCATCATTGCTTCAAAAATCTTTGTATCTATCAAAGGTTGTTATTTATCCTTAATAAGTAGTAATAATTTTTTAAGAATGCCGAGGATTCTTGTCATAGACGATGACCCAGCGATTTCAGAACTAGTTGCCGTCAACTTGGAAATGGCTGGCTACGATGTTAGTCAAGCTGAAGACGGCATCAAAGGTCAAGCGCTGGCTCTCCAGCTACAACCAGACTTGATCATGCTAGATTTAATGTTGCCCAGGGTAGATGGGTTTACCGTTTGCCAACGCCTGCGCCGAGACGATCGCACCTCTGAGATTCCCGTGTTAATGTTGACGGCTTTGAGCCAAACTCAGGACAAGGTGGAAGGCTTCAATGCTGGCGCAGATGACTACCTCACCAAACCTTTTGAAGTTGAAGAACTGCTGGCGCGGGTGCGGGCACTTTTGCGGCGGACTGACCGAATTCCCCAAGCCGCAAAGCATAGTGAGATTCTCAACTATGGCTCACTCACCCTCGTTCCCGAAAGATTTGAGGCGATATGGTTCAATGAGACGGTGAAATTGACTCACTTGGAATTTGAGCTACTTCACTGCTTGCTGCAACGCCACGGTCAAACAGTTTCTCCCAGCGAAATCCTCAGAGAAGTTTGGGGCTACGATCCTGATGACGACATAGAAACGATTCGAGTCCATATTCGCCACTTGAGAACCAAGCTAGAACCAGATCCCCGCCACCCCCGCTATATCAAAACAGTGTATGGTGCTGGATACTGTCTTGAGTTACCCGGTATACCTCCATCAAATGAAGGGGCTTCCGCAACACTGGTGGAATGAAATCACCCAAACAGTACTGAGTGGTGAGTGTCCAGATTTGTAGGCTAGCACAGCTGTGCTAGCCTACGAATTTTATATACTTTTGTACCAGCTTTTAAGCTATGGAACCTTTAACTACTGAGGCGATCGCATTTTTGCCTCAGCTGTATTCTATATCTTCTGAATTCTGTTAGCACAGCGGGGCGTAGCCCATTCTGACTCCTGAATTCTACATTTCTATTTCAGATTTATTTAAACCTGTTAACCTAGCTACCTGTTCGATTGTCATCCCAGACTCAAGTAAGTTGCGTGCAGTTTGTAATAACTGTGATTCTGCCTTGTCTGCCCTTTGGCGTTCCTTTTCTTCAGGAGTTGGCAGTAATTCTCCTAACGACATTGCCCAGCGTAACCAAGTAGCATTAATACCTTTATAATTTCCCTGCCAAAGCTGCAATGCTAACCCTAAAGATTGACTCACCAACTGATTTTGAGCATTTGCGGCAATGGGTTGATAAACTCCTTTGTCATTAGAGAAACCAGCCAAATCATCAGGATTAAAAGGGTCATACCAAAAATATTCCGGTACACGCATTTGATTTTGATAAATCAGCTTTTTGAAGTTTTTGTCTGCTTGGGCTGTGCTGTCAGAAAGTAACTCAATAACTACATCTGGTGCTTTTCCCTCTTCCCAAACTACCCAACTGCGTCGTTCTCCTTTAGGGACTCCCAACACAGCAAAAAAGTCTGGCCCTTTAAAGTCTTTGTTCCGCACCTGCGCCAGACTGTAGTAAACAAACATATTACCGCCAATAAACCCATCCTCTCGTTCTGACAACCAAGGTATCAGAGCATCTATCAGCAAGTCCATCTGGGCTTTATGGCGTGCGCTTTCCATTGGGATACCGTCATCATAGGGTAATTCTGCTTGGGTGGGTGGGAGTTGAATATCTGGTGCAGCTAGGATAGTTTCTGACATAGCTTTTCACCTATTGGCTGGGCGTTGCGGATATTTTTATATTAAGCGATCGCACCATTTTTCCGAGTGTATCGCTTTTCGCTAAAATATTGCGATCGCATAATCCCATCATCGCTTTTGCGAACACCACCCGCCTCTCATATTCAATGCTGTATTTGCCGTTATCAATACTCCGGACAATTTTTCGTTGAGGGAATCGACAAGAAAGCTATCGAACCAT
>NZ_JABXKQ010000072.1 GCF_017114945.1 Nostoc sp. JL34 | reverse complement strand
TTGAATACCCCATTTTCAACCCTAAACTGTTTCAATGCACCTAATTTCTGTTGATTCTACTTGCTCGTCTAAAAGATATCAAATGGGTTCTATCAACCTGGGGCTGCAAAACCTACACATATTGCACCGATTTCCTGGGTTCGCTTACAGGCGAGAGCGTGGGGTAGCTGTATGGCGAGGCACGCTTCAACCCCGTCAGTTTTCCCCAAAATATCGAGTAGCAATCCGCTACAAACTCAGCTCTTACCCAACCGTTAATGTCATATCTCCCTCTTTGGCATCACGACCTCCCCATGTTTGGAAAGACGGAACTTTATGCCTCTACTACCCCAAAGAAAAACCGTGGCAGAAAGATATGCTGCTTGCAAAGACTATCATCCCGTGGACTGCATTATGGTTATATTACTATGAACTGTGGCTAGATACTGGAAAATGGCTCGGACCATCATCACACGCCTCAGATTCAAAACTCCAAAGTTGGAGTTCCAATCCCGTTGAAGGGTATTCTATTTTGGAAAAACCGACTGAGCAGCAAACCGCATGACAGAGAAAGAACATTTGACTCCCTCACTCCTAGAACCACAGTCTCGTGGTGGTGATATTGCTGAAGGTGGCTTTTCCTTTCAGGAGCAAGTCATGCTTGCTCGCATTCCTGCTTGGCTAGCTCAGGATGGCTTCACAGCTATGATCCGGGAAGGAATTGGAGATGTAGAGGCAAAGTTTTTTGTACCCGGCCGTGGGTTTGCGATAGAGTTTCTTGAAGTTAAAGACCATACACTCCAACCATCTAAGTTTTTAAATGAAATTCAACGGTTCCGAGAAGTAGATGCTGGTAGTCCAAACACCTATCAGCAGTTTATACTTGTAGCAGCAGGAGTTTCCAGAGACTTAGAGCCTTTGGTAAATGGATTGCGCCGCGTTCGTAATCCTCAAGATTTTTATGAAGAAAACTCTACAGTCAAAGAAAATTCTTTCAAAGAGTATACCCGCCTAGTCAAAAAAATTGGCGGCACAGAACAAGATGCCTTTTTCATTTTTGAAAAGGTGATAGTCGAGGCAGATTGGAACACTGCAAAATCTCATGGCGAAGCTCTTTTTAAGCAGTCTTTGGCTGACAATCTGAGTGAATATGAAGATTTATCTTTTAAAACTTTTGATAATATTTATAATCACTTAGGCACATTTATACGACAGCGCAAGAATCAAATTATTACCCGCAAAGAGTTAGAGACAAAACTGCGAGAAAAAATTCCTCCCAGTCAACTACCAGCCCTTAGTCCCATCCTGATTTACACAGCCATTGCCTCTGAAAATAACCCAGAGCATCATGGATTGTGTTTCGATTGGGCCCCTTTTTCTGGTGGTGAAACTCGTGCGATTGCCCCATCCCAACAGTGGAATCGCTTACTCATTGAACTACAGGATACTCGAAGCTGGATTGAAAAGTATAGAAATACTAAGCGAATCAGGCTTGCTGGCAATCGTCGTCTGGCAGCATGTCTTGCAATAGGATCTGTCTTCTCATCTGTTAGGGGCTACGCAATTGAAATGGAATACCGTGAAGAGGTATGGGCAACAGATGCTCATCCCACTCAAGAAACCCCCGTTTATCCTTTGGCTCATCAGATGATAGGCGGAACAGGAACCCGCTTGGTTGTTAGCATAGGTATTCTTCGAGATATTATTCCTGAAGTCGAAGTCAATCTGGAGAAGTATGGACTCACAGGTGAGCCACTGCTTCACATTAGAGGAGAGCATCCTATTACTTCCCCACAACATGCCAACAATGCTGTTGGAAGCATTAAAAAATTAATTGTCATTCTCGGCATCATAATTATCAGTGGGGGTTGGGGATTTATCTTATGGAAAATTTACCTGTATTAAGCGTGGAATCACTTGCTGTGGAGGTGGTGACTCTACCGCTCGATCAAGCCCGGGTTGCTCTTGTGGATTATTATTTTCCCAACCGCCAGAGAATTAATTCGACGGAGCAGCTAATTGAGCTATGGGTACATTCTGTCACTATTAAAAGCGACCAAACGCGACGGGCATATCGGCAAATTGGTTATGAACTTGCCGATTATATGCAGTCGCGGTTTGGGATATCTGATTTTAGGATGGTAACGTTATTCCATCTACACGCAAATCTTGCTTGGCTCAAGGATGAAAAGCCAGTACGCGGAAAGAAAAATACTTATGGAATTAGTAAAAATACTGCGGCTAAATACACGGCGGCGATTAAAAGTTTGTGGGAATGGGGTACTAGAGCTTCTATTGGTTATTTTGCTATCGACTTGGGCAAGGACTTAAGTATCCAATGGGACGATAAGCTCGCAGAGCGCATTCTGTCGGAACGCGAGATTGCTAAGTTGGAAAAAGCGGCGATTGAAGTAGATTTGCAACACAACACTAATAAGATGCATTGGCTGCTGTTGACTCTCGTCTTTTACAGTGGGGTGAGGGCGGGAGAAATTGCGCGGCAAACTTCTGATTATGGTAAGCGCATAGTTACGCCAGGGTTATTTTGGCGGCAGTTTCGGGAGGATGGAGATTGTCTGTTATTAACTGTGACGGGGAAACGAAATAAAACCAGAACCATTAGTCTCGATCCGGAAACTAGTGCGGTGCTACTGGATTACCGTGGCGATGCCAGCAATGATCAGCCGGTGTTTCCTAGTCCCAGTCGGCGGGATAGGGGTAAACCTCTAAGCGATCGGGGGTTGCGACTGATGATGGCGGAAATTTCTGCTTTTGCGGGAATTAAGTTCAGTGCCCACTTTCTGCGCCACACTCACGCGACGCTGGCTAAGAAAAATGGAGCTTCTGATTTTGACTTGCAAGCAGATTTGGGCCATGCTTCTCCGGCGACAACTGCAAAGTACATTCACCATGTCGGGCGTGTTGGGACTTCTCACGCACTGCGTAAAAAAAGCAAACATCGGTAAAAAAGCAATCGCCACCGGCGGGGATACTGTTGGCGAAAGTGTTACAAACGCACGGACAAAAGTGTTACAACTCAAAGCCGCAACTACAGATTGAAGGTTTGAGCTTACGTAATACTTAATAAGACAATAATGTATTACATTCGCCAACAGTATCCGGCGGGCGGGTACGCCATCGCACTCATGCGCTCCAAAATGATCCTGTCAAGGTAGTTATCTTTTCGGGATGACGCGCTTATTCGGTCGTGTCCAGTCCCGGTTAACCTAGATAGTACCTAGACATGAGCCAAACAGGGAAAAACAAGAAACTGGCATCTTTTAACTGCGACCAAAAGATGTGGGAGCAGTTTATCGCCCGTTGTAAGTCGAAAGGGACGACGGCAACAGCCACGCTGACCCAATTTATCGAACTCTACCTAGATGATATAGATAACCTTGATGCAATTGGTGGCGATAATTTAGATAAACGCTTGGACTCTAAGATTAAGGCAAGTGTTGAGGAGTACTTAGTTACTAGTAACAATAGTAACCCAAGTCCTACGAATGAAACGATATTAGCTATTTGCTCACGACTTGATAAGCTGGAGTCACAGTTAAAGAGTGAATCTAGCAACGAAACCGGAGCAATCCATAATCTCGCCGATTTATCAGAAAAAATTGAGGGGATAACAGCCCGAATGACACAGTTTACCGAGGCGATTATTAAAATTCAAAATCATCTCAACAATCAACAAAAGCGGGGCAATAAATCGTACAACAACAATTCATCATTCATTGTGCATACTCCCCGAATGCAACCATTAAGCGAAGAAGGTTTAGCTTCAAGACTTGGTGTAAGTCAAGAAACTGTACGCGAACAGCGAATTAAGCTGCACCCACCGCTTTTTGTGGCATGGTGCAAGGGCAAGGATAAATCGGGTATGGGGTGGGAATTTAATGAAAATACGGGGTTATATCATCCGGCAAGTTAGTATTTTTATTATTTTTAAATACGCCTACACACTTGTTGATTTTTGGCATAACACCAGCTTAATTTCTCTCACGAGTGCTAGAATTTTTTTTGTTCAAAATAGCAGCTTTAAATATTAATATTATTGAAAACGTAATAAATATTCTTTTTTACTTAGGAGATAGTTAGGCGATCGCCTAACTATCTCACCACTTCTCAATCACATTTAGTCCTGATTATATTGTTGGTATAAAAGCTGTCTGTACTATACTCGTCAAAGTTCTAAACAGGTTTCTGTGCCACAAATACCACTTAAGAGTACTTAATCGATTAGAATTACCTCATGTTGTTGCTCTCTCAAGTATTTTCATGAGTACCAGCCGCTATCCCCAGAATTGGAAAGAAATCGCCACCTCTATCAAAGAATCTTTTGATTGGCGCTGTACTAGATGCAATCGCGTTTGCCTGCGTCCTGGACAAAAGCCACCAGAGCTAACTTTATCCCAGCGCCGAGTCTATACACTTCAGGTACACCACTTTAATTTTGATCCTTCTGACAATCGCTTAGAAAATCTTGCCCCGTTATGTAGTGGTTGTCATCTTTACTACCATCGATTCCGACGAGGCAATATTTCTCCTGGTCAATTGTCATTGTTCAAATGAGTGATGCACAAACATTACAGAACCTTGATGAACGCACCCTGGCACTACATGAAGTGCGATTGCCCTTTGTAATATCTGCGCTTTCACACTCACGCTATGAGAGTGCAGTTGCGGGAGCAAACACTTGTCGGTCAGTTTTAGGACTGCGATAGCCCAAAGGGCTGCTCCCTCCGGGAGTATCGCATGGTGGTTGATGAGAGTGGGAGCGGTAAAGCAGATGAGCGCGATGGCGTACCCGCCCGCCTTCTTGCGATCGCATAAACACCTTTGCCTTTGCCACTGTTGTAGGTAATCTTCAGCCTATTTTAGCCCAAGTCCCTACCTTTATTGAACGGGCTGTTATGAGTGCTGATCCAGAAGAAGAGGATCTTTTAACTTAGTATTTTTATGATTTTCAAATCTTCTCAAAACGAACCGTTCAAAGCTTCATTTTGCCGTGGCATATTGACGTTTTGAGCCTTAAAAATGATTTTAAAAGCAATATCTCTCGCTGACTGCTTCAACACTTGCAGATAAGCAACAGCATCATCACGTCGGCGGAATCTTTTCACAACAATATTTTCTTGATTGGGAATATCACGGACAATACACCACGGTTTTAATTGCTCAGAATAAGTCATATTCTACCCCTTAAAAATTCTGTAAAATAACCATGCTTGCTATGTAGTTTTAAATCGCCAAATTTTACCTTAAACGAGGAGGTATACTCAAAGACAGGTCAAATTGATATTGACAATTAGAATTATGTGTGTATTAGATTTATTGGACAGATATATAGCGTTCCGACTGGAATGAAATATTGTGTACTGAGTCTGAAAACCTTGCAGGACAAAGTTTTTGTTTTAAAAACCTTTCAGTAATCAAACCAGATTGCTATATGTAGAAGAGAAATGTTATTGAGATCAAGGCGAATGAGTCAGACATAGCAATTGCCAAAGTTGTTCGGGAACTTCTTCAAAATATTCCAGTAAAAAGTCCATGAATGCCAAATGTCGTAAATCATTAGGCTGAGGATAGCGTCTAAATTTACCTTGCTTAAACCAACCTCTGACCGTAGAATCGGAACGACAGCATATTAAGGCAATTTGTTCATAACTCACATCCCATTTGGCATAAAATTCTTCTGGTTTCATACCAAATTCCCAGTGACTGTAGAGTGAAATTAGATGAATTTCTCTTGCCCCTAAAATCCGGGGGTTAGACATTGATACACCTCAAATATGTAAATATTGGAACTCATTTTTTACATCAGGTATTTGTCAGTCACAGAGTTTATAGACACACCAATAAACCCAATTAAGCGGGTTTTAAACTCTTGATTCACTCTAAATCTGCGTAAGCAGATATAGTTAAAATAGTTCCGTTATTTATAATGGCTAGAATACCGATTCAGGAATAGCCATAAATAGTGGATAGGGTGCAATACGGTTCATTCAGTTAAGCCTTTTTTCTCCCCCTGCTTCCCCTGCTCAAGAACAGCCCGCCCCAACAGATAAATGTCCTTAACTAAACGGTATTGGGATAGAACGGGGATAGTGCTTCGGTTCAAAAAAAACGCCCTCTAACCACATTTTGCACGAGCTATACGGTGAGGAGGGCAATTGAGTTTTTGACAAATCTTCTCAGAATAGCTTGACTGCAAATCAAACTTCAGTCGTACTGGGCAAGTTGGGGTAGTTCACCAGCTATTTGATGTTTTAATATCTATAACAACTGGAATAGGGCTGAGAAACTTTTGGGCAGCAGCAACCATACAATTGTGTAATATATGGCTAACTTGGTCAACTTCAGTCTCTGGACATTCCAGTACAATTTCATCATGTCTTACACAGATGAGTTTTGTTCTGAATTTAGCTAATGGATTTGAAAGTTTTACCATAGCTAATTTGTTGATGTCGGCATTTAAACCTTGTACTGGATGGTTAAATAGCTCTGATAGTCGGGGCTTGTTTACCCATCTCCGTCGTCTATTTGCTAGTGTACGACTTTCCTTAATGCCTTGGATGTATTTACGTTTGATGTTTTCATGCCACCTAGCTATTCCAGGATAAGCTTCAAAGAATCGTTTAGAGAAAGCTTTTGCTTGTTCTAATGTCATTGCTACTCCATATTTTACTTGGGCGTAAATTTGGAGTTTGGCAGCGCCCATACCGAAAATCAATCCAAAGTTTATTGCTTTTGCTAGTCTGCGGTCTTCCTCAGTCACTTCATTGATATGTTTTCCAGTTACTAGAGATGCTGTTAATCGATGTAAGTCAGCCCCCTGGCGATAGACTTGGCACATCTTTGTATCACCACTGAGCCGAGCCATAATTCGTAGTTCTATTTGGGAGTAATCGGCTTTGATAATTTTATAGCCAGGGGCAGCAATGAAACAGCTACGAGCAGCTTCATCACGGGGAATATTTTGTAGAGGTGGTTTGCGGCAAGAAAATCTACCGGATTTTGCCCCTAATTGATAATAGTTAGGATGAATTCTCCCAGTTTTGGGGTGGATATGCTGGGGTAGTTTCTCGGTAAAAGTGCCGATAATTTTGGATAGACGGCGGTAATCTAGCAATGCTTGAATTATGGGATACTGTGCAGCTAAAGAAACTAATTTACTTTGATTAGTTGAGTTGATTTTGATCCCAATAGCTTGTAAAGCAGCCAAAACTTGCTGAGGTGAATTCGGGTTTACTGCATCTGTCAGTTCTGGCAGCAATGACATCTGAGAACTAGCAATACGGAGTTGCTTGAGTTGCCTTAAAGCATCTGTTTTTTCAGTTTCTAGTTTTGCACCCAGTATCTGCCATCGGGACAAGTCAAATAGCATTCCGTTAAGTTCCATTTGAGCTACAACAGGCATACACTGAAATTCCAGTCGGGCAATTTTGAGTAATTTTGCCTGCTTTAACTTTTTGAGGAGAATTGGGTAAAGGTCAAGTAATATGGCAGCATCTACGGCAGCATAGTGCAATTGAACCTTGGTAAGAGGTTTGCACCAATCACTAATTTGTTGAGTTTTATCTAGTTGAAGGTGTAGTAGCTTTTTAACTATATTTTGTAAGGATGAGCTTGTTTTTAATCCTGCGGTTATAACTTTATAAGCAAGTTGGGTATCAAAGAATTGACCAGAGGGTTGAAGTCCTGCGAGGGTGAGAAATTGCCAGTCGAACTTGGCATTATGTGCAATTTTGACAGCAGAGTTACAAAGCAGTTTTTTGAGTAGTGGGCGATCGCTTTTGGGAATAGCTGGTAAATCAATTAGCAGTACTGGATGGTTTGGTGCAGCTATTTGAATCAGTCTAATAGAATCAGTTAGAGGGTCAAGTCCTGTTGTTTCACAATCTATGGCTAAAATTTCTGCATGAAACAGAGGTTGGAGAGCATAATTAAGAGTTGAAACATTGGAAGCAAGAGTATATTCTGGAGTATAAATACTGGTGTTATTTGTATTTATTAAGCTTATAGCCATAATGAATTAAATTTGAATTTATCACCTAGAAGCGATAGCTTGTATATCTAGCAACTTCAAATTAGTTTTATACAAAGATTTAAAAACCTATTAAAGAGAGGTAATACTATAGCGGTGTGCAGTTGAGGGAGATACAAAAACTTTGCTGGAAAGATTGTACAGCAAGTACTTTTGTCTTCTCATCCGAGCGATAATTGCCATATCGATATTCCTCTCTTTCTATGATTAACTGACTTTACGCTTACCTGTTTTTGCAATGTTAGAATGCTGAATATTCTCTCCATCAGATGTAAAAGCAGTAGGAGCCAATTCTCTAATAATGGGTGTGACAATTTCTGGTGCCAGTTCTAAACGATGCTTAATCTGTGCTTGCAACCAGGCTAAAGGAACACTTTTACTGTTGACTTTTTGTTTGATAATTAAGTCAGGATTGGATGTTGAAGCTTTTTTTATGGCAGTAGCAATTTTTCTGGCTGTCCGTAAATCAATTTTGTCTACATCAATGCTAATAAAGTTGTCTGGTTGAGGTTCTGGTTTTGATGTAATATGGTTAGTTGATTGATTTTTATTTTTCAAATTGAGAGATTTTTTAATATCACTAGATTCAAGGTGTGATTGTTCAGATATTGTGTGGTTAATATGGTATTCGATGTTGAGTGTAAATTTCTGCCATAGATTGACTATTCCCACAACGAAATCAACGAGTATCACAACGGTATAGAAGGCTGTAATTCCAATGATGAGATGATTTAAAACTTCTTGAATTTCTTGAGTATTCATGATGACTAACTTGAAAATTTATGTTCATAATTAAAGAAGCGATCGCTTCCATATAACAGAAAAATCCTCAGATGAAAATTTGAATAGACTGAGGATTTATTGAAAATTCAGAACAGGCTAATTTGTACAGTTGAATTTGATGAAGGTTTAGGAGTTGGAATGCTTTGGGTCGAATCTAAGTTAGGCAAGGCATTGACATTACGCTTACCCCACCCCTCTTGTGCTGCGTGTTTAACTATGCTGCGTCGAATTGACCTGCTAAGATAGTTGAATTCATTTTTTACCTGATTAAAATGAATGATGCGATTATTGCTGGCATTGCTCGTATCACTATCACCTATAAATTCATAAAAACTCTTGCAACCCTTTGGTAATTTATCGTATTTGGTTAAAACTTCATTACCTACCCAAAGATAAAGATCAGCGTAATCCCTATGCAGAGGTGCTTCGTAAGTTGCAGGCATCATGTAGGTAAGAACTTCTGTGGCTGTGCTGGAAACACCAACCTGATCCTGTTCGTATTCAGTGAAGATAACTTCCAATCGCTCCTGAATACAAGCAAACTTCAGCCATTGGGGAATCGTATCACTCCAAGGACTGCGATGAATTACCAATGGCCCTGCAAGGTAGCGAACATGGTGTAGGGAAAATTCAGCTATTTCCAAAAGACTTGCTAATAATTCTTTTGGTGTATTTAAACTTGCCAGAATTTGCAGCATTTTTCGGGTATTGTCTGGCAGGTTGGTACTATTACCATCACTGATTTCTGCCATTAATTCTGGTGAAATCAAATTCATTTGCTCCATTTTTCATCTCGATATGAGCGCATCACCAAAAATAGCCAATCGGCTAAAAAATTAATGTCCAATAGGTGAATACTGATACTAGATAAATCTCTTTATGCTGGCATTGATACAGTTTTTTTAGGTAATGCCAATGAATAACGAACCTACAATTACCCAAAATCTTGATACTGACGACAGTAGTAATTATCAGTCTGGCAGTGGCTATCAATCTGAAGGTTACGGTGTTGAGCAATCAAGTTCTGGAGATAGTAGTAATCCCTTGCAAACAGACCAATTTAGGGATGGTTATCAAGAGAATATTTTTGAAATCAATCTTGGGGATACACCTTACACTGAATCGGCTGCTAATCCCAATCCTCAATTATCAGGATATGGCTCTGGCTCAGGTTACAAGTCTAAGAAAAGTCAACAGTCAGCAGAAAAGGAGCTAGAGTTATAAGTCATATTTTCACTCTCTTTTTATACCCCATAAGCAACAATCAATTGGGTTTTTATTCAATAAATCACTTTGGTTGTTTGGGTATAGTTGCTGTCATTTTTAAACCTGAAATTATGAAGATACCAAAAGCACGGATATCTCTTCTGATTGTCATTGCTTGTATTATTTATAGTATCGCTGCACAAGGTACAATCAACACAATTGGTGATGGCAATTTACCGACTCGAATTGTAGAAGTTGCAAATCCTCAGTCTCGACTACCTGCGACTAAAGTTTTGCTCCCAGACTGGAGCCGTATTTCTCTGGCCGAGCTACCAGGTATCAGTCAATCTGGTGCAATTGATGGCAGTCCCTACAGCCAGACACTAGGTTATGACCTGAGTCGTACTTGGAATGTGGGTATGACTCCTGACCAATATTTGAAGTTAGGAGATATCAGTGAAGCATTGCAGGCAGAGGAGTTTTCTTTGCAAGCGATCCAGGCGATCGCTCTGGGCACAGTACCAGAGGCGAACACAGACATTAACAGTATAGATTCAAACAAAATTGCCCTGAGTGAATTTCCCCTGATTGGTGAGCAGACATTGAGCCATTTGGCTCAGGTTGTTCCAGAATTGGCTAAGACGCAAGTAAACAATATTACACCTGTTGCAACCTTACTAAAATCTCAGGGGATTGCTGCATCTAATTTAACACTAGCTCAGGTACTAACACAGTATGAAGTTGGGCAAATGAAGCTGGGAGAAATCAACTTGTCAGAGTTTTCTATCTCTTCAATTCCTAACTTAGATGCAGTACAGCTACAACAATTTACAGGTTGGATGAATAGCAATGTTTCGGATATTCCTGGTTTGGGACAAGTACCTTTAGGATTAATGCCTAATCCCATTACTGAAATTGGTAGCTTGGTAATGCGGATTGATGTAGTTTATGGGCCAACAGAAAACCGCCGTAACAATACGATTTCTGGTTCAGACGCGCAAGGGTTTTCTGTGCCTTGTACCCAAAAAGACTGCGCTTATTTAGAACTGGACGATTTGGAAAATGCAGGTCGTAGCGATCGCAGTAAGTTGGAAGGTAAGCAGTGGATTTCCGGTAAATACCAAGAAGTCGAGGGCGGGCGGGGTATCCTGAAAGCAGTGAATAACGGTCGGGAACCAACAGGAAGGCTACCGTTTGGTAAAGCTTTTAAGGTGGTGGTAATGGAGCCGGATGAAACTACTGATACGGTAGATACGGCTTTGTTCTTTCGATTCTGTGCTTGGCGAATGGGTTGTACACCTTATTTTATTGGGCCTGTTCCTTTTTTCAGCTACAAGGTTAACTCCCTAATATTTGTAGGCAATTTGAACGAACAGAGGACAAATACCGCGTCTTTACCAACCGGAGCTACAAGAGAGCCGAAAGCTAAGACTACCAACGGTACTGGAGTAATAGAGAAGATAAATCCATGCACCTTTAGTAGTGCTAGTCAATCGATAACAGATCAATCATTCTCCGGTATTGATTTGCGATCGCTCTCAAATGCGATCGCGGAAATTGAGAGTGCTGGTAGCGGGGATTACAAAGCAGTTGGCATACATACCTGTGCGGATGGAGGTTTAAATTGTGGTCGCGCTCTCGGTCGCTACCAGTTCATGAGTTATAACCCCTATGCAGTGCAGTTAATTGCTGCCAAGCCTGGAGGTCAAGAGTTTCTGAGTCAAGTGGAGCAAGGGCATCAACCAACAGAGGCTGAACTATTTGAGTTTTTTCCTCCAGCTGACCAAGATAGGGCATTTATGGCTGATATGGCTAACAAAATTCAAGTGACACAAGAGCAAATCGATCCGGCTACAGGACAGCCATTTACGGGCGATTCTCCTTCGGAGACGCTGCGCGAACGCCTAATTGAACGAGTGGCTCAAAAGCATTTTGGTGGTGATTACAGCAAAGTTGATGGAAATGGCTCAGATGCCCTCGGTCGCCTCAGTCTCAAAGATTACGGCAAAACCACTTTAGCTAGTTATCGCAACAGTAATAGCGATAATCGAACGCTGACCTGTTCTCCCAATGTAAATTCTAGCTACATCAGCACTGCTAAAAATACTGAAAATGGAAGGTAGAGGATGACAGATTTATCTAAAACTTCTATTACTTCACCCCATGAGATAAAAGAAATACTGGATACTGATACCAATTCAAAAATACACTTTGGGCAAACAGGGGAAGGAAAGGGAGTTTATTCTGACTCCGCCTCCCCTACTCAGTCTCAACCACTGAAGGCAACTGCATATCAATTACCAGCACCGACTATGAGGGTACGCTACTGGATTCATTGGTTTCGCATTGGTTTGGGCATCTTTTTGTTGCTGTCGATTCTCATGAGCTTAGGGGGCTGTAGCTTAAATGCGGCAACCGTTACTTGGAACAAAGCTGCTAATGTTGTGCCTGCTACAGTCGTTGAACAGGTGATTGTAGAAAATACAGAGTTGAATGCCAAAGTATCTGCTAAAAATATACTGGCTTGGAGTGTGGAAGGAAAAGACGGCAGGTTCGCAGTTTTCAACTTGAATACGCCTGATGTCTGTGGTGCATTGGGATGTCTGTATACTGGTTACTGGCTCAGAAATGACAAACCAATTACTCAGGTATTCTTGAGTTACTTGAATTCCAATCTGCCACCAGGTAAGCATTTGTTGTCAGTGGGAGAGAACCGAGGTCAGGCATTACCGTGCATTAGGGTACTGCAAACCGAGCAAGAGCAGCTACGCCAATTGAATTTTTGTTTCAATGGCAACGACTATCAACTTGCTGATAGTCAGCTTTTCACTACTGGTAAAAAATTCCAAAGTTGATAACTCAAAATCTAGAATAAAACTCTGCCATAGTCATCTTAGCTACGGCAGAGTTTTATTCTAAAACCTCTAGGAAATTCCCATTAAATCGGTATCTAGGTCAGTGGTGGATGAAGAGTGCTGTACATGGATAGCGGGGCGTTTAGCTCGTGCTGAGTTAAAACTTGGCCGCCCACAAGTGGATGCTGTGCGGGGCATATACCAAGTACATAAGTACTCAGTGACTTTTAATCTACTCAGGACTCAGGACTCAGGACTCAGGACTCAGCACTGAGTACTGGGTTGTTTACCAGCACAGACGCTATAGTTGCATTGGACTATTCCTCATCATCCAGTTCATCGTCTTCCTCCTCAAAATCATCATCGTCTAACTCAGCTTCCAAATCGTCGGTTTCATCGAGGAAGTCATCATCGTCAATAAGTTGAATTTTGCGAGGTGGCTTGGTCGCTGGTTTGGATTTACGAACGCTTTGAATTTTGTTCCTATTATTATTTGGTGGCAATACTTCCACGTCTACAGATACCGATTCTCCCGGTAAAGCAGGTAGGGATTGAGGTTCATTAAAACCAGCGATCGCATCATGTTGTTGCCAAATTAAGGCTTTAGCTGTGGGCTGACCTAAATAAAATTGAGACAGATTTTCAACGGTGGGTTTAGTATAGTCTACAGTCTTACAACAGTCGTGTTTATTCTTACCTTCGCCCTCTTTGACAGCTTTGAACTCGACTGACAGCACACCTAAGCTACGCCACCTATCGTTTTTGCCACTAAATGGCACTTGGAAATAGTCAGCAAAGGTTTTCTCCAAAGAACGGTAAAACTCCTCACGCACCGACTTAAAACTCCAGAGAGCTACATTCTTAAAGCGGACAACGACAGGAGTAGTATGCAGGGGTTGATTATCCTCATCTAGAAACACCAGTGCATGTTCTGAACACACATCCATTGTTTTCTTGTCAAGGTTATGCTTGTATTCATCATAAAGCCCAACAAAAGAACCACCCAAGTCTTCAACATCTGATTTATAACGGATATACTCTGGTACAAAAGCTAAAACTAGTAACCGTGCTTGAGTAATTAAGAGTCCAGTAACATCTTCAGTTAGGGTGACAATAGTTAGGTCGTTTTCATCAGGTATATCAAGCCAGCCAGCCTTTTCTAGCTGATCTTCTGGAATCAGAAGTCCAGCGGGTTTGTCATTAACGACAATGCCGTAAGGCAGTAACGGTCGTCTAACTTGGTTATAACTGTCGCTGAGAAGTTCTGGGTCAATATCGTCAATATCAAGGTCTGACAATTGAGTGTTAGGAGCTTTCTTATTGACTGCTTGAGCTTTGGTATTAACTTTGGGATTAGAAGCAGCAGTTTTGGCAGTAGATTGATTGGAGCGATTAGAGTTGTTTGAAACCCTAGATTTAACCATTGGACTACATAAATATGATTGCCCAAGGCATGAGGCGTTAGCCTCAAAACTTATTTACAAATCGTTGTTTATGAGGCAATTACTCTCCACCACAGATTTAAATTACGCCATAAAATAAAGTATTTCCATTCATTTTCGCGCGGTTCTGATAGCGGATCTCGGCTCAATGCCTTTCGTCTAACTGAAGTCTAGCTAAGCGATTATGTTAAAAGTAAGAAACGCTTGTGTGTTTAAGTTAAAAGTGTATTACCACAAGCGTTTTAAGTGCTAATGCTTTCTACTCCTGTTGCGAGGTCGCACCCATGAGGCTAACACTGAGGTAAGAAAATGCAATAGATGGGATGTGAGTCCCAGTCTAACCAAAAACTGGGTTAAGTGTATGGTTCCTTTAATTTAGTAAAAGTGAAATTTATGGATAATACAGCCCTCTATTGTGCAACGCCAATTCTTCGCCATCCTCAAATTTTAAATGGTTTTCTCAACTACTACATAAGTAGTAAATTTAACACGATATTTTCCGCGCTCTCTTGCTAAAAAGGTCATCCCGATGTCAAAAATCACTTGATAATGCAGTCCGTCTTGTCGGTAGATTTCCAGAACGCGACCGTGAGGAATAAGGTGACTCCATTGTTTGAAATCAACTGAGCGTTTAACTCGAATCGACAAATTATTTTCATTCGGTTGGAGTTGAACAAATATTTTTTTAAGCTCTTTCTCTATGGTAAAAGCGTTCTTAGCATCCTTATCTTCAGTTGTGAGAATTTCGACATGAGATTGAGTATCAAATCCACCCCATTTTAATAATTCAACTAAAATGGAAGCCCCTTCTTCCCTCAGATAGCGATCGCGGTAGATAATCTTCGTCACCTCGCTTCCAGATAAAGCAGCCTCTAATCTCAGTTTATTTCTAAGTTCTGACATGCTGAAGTCGCCGCGCCATTCCTTCTCAGAAGGGTTTAAGAAGATTACGGTAGTGTTTATATCTTCTAACTCAGATGCTTGAACAAGTCTTGCTTCCTGGCGTAATTTTTCTAACCGACTAATAACTGTTTTAACACCTTCTGGGCTTCGGGTTTGAAACCATGTTGATGGTTCATTGTTTGAGAATTGCTGCAATGACAGTGCAATACGATTACTTTGGTTGCTATTGAAACAGAGAGTTGGGACATCCTGATGTAAATTTTCAGCACAGACCTGGTAAAGTTTTACTAAACCTTGGTCTATCAACTGTTGTAAGCGTTTTCGCCAAACCTTGAGGTGATTTCGTTGATCTAAAGAAGCATCTGAAAGTGTATTCGGGTCTGGCAAATGGTTTACTATTAATTCAAGTGGCTTATTAATCAGTCTCATAGAGTAAACTGCATCTGTAAGCAGATTTAACCAAGGCAAATTTGAACCTTTATTTAAACCAAACTCATCGGTTAGTTTGGGTAAATAAATTAAAGTATCTGGTGCAGCCGCTCGGCAAATTGCTGGTAAAATATCTGCGATGAGAGACAAACTTATTCTGTTAGAGTTGGGAGCAAATTTTTGTAATTCTTCATCTGGACTGACTTGCTCAACTATCGGTATAAGAAAATCTGCCACTAAATGACGGTTAAATTGGTTGTGAAATGGCTGATTTGAGTAAGTTTGCAAACAGTCATAACAACTAGTTGCACAGTTGCATGATGAAACTATTTTTAATGCTGTCTTTAAAACTTCATCAAAGCGTTCGGCAACGCGACGGCTGTACCCTGCCCCTCCAGGCACATTGTCATAAATAATAATGTTAGCGCGTTTGTCCGAACGAGGCGTAAACAGCCCATCTAATTCTGTACGCGGTACGTCAATTACTTGGGCTGCTGCTGCTAACAATGCATAAGTGAGAGAACGCCAAAATTCTAAACCTCGGTTGCGATTTTTTGTATTGGTAAAAATTTCGCCGTCATCTTCGCGTTCTCCATCTTCGCCGAACAGGGGTGTAGGTTCAGTTTTGGAATCAAAGACAATTTTTAGCAAATCGCTACAAAATTCATGTCCCAAATGCATCAATGTATAGCGGCCAGAACATGGTTTTCCTGTTCTGGGATGAGTATGAGGAATTTGCGATGATTGTTGGCTAGTTGCAGAGTTTTTATTGGCTCCTTTTTTACCTCGGCTTTTTTTCGGTTCTCCTTTGGGTAATAAATCGCTCAAATCGCGTCCACAGGTAGTACAAATTGCAAATCCTTTTCTATCAAACCCTTTGTCTTTACCATAGGAACCTTGATTAGCTAAAAAGAAATTTCCACCTTTGCTAACAGTAAGAGTATACAAACCCAATTGTGGTGGTAAGGTTTCTGATAAATCCCCATCATTTATCAAGAAAATCTGAGATACTGGTTGACGCTGCGGTTTGATATAGGGGGTGACTTCTGGAAGCTTTTCCCAATCAGTTGTAAATGCTTTGGGAACCTTGTAAAGTTTCATTTTTTTAGCCGCAGGTGAGGATGGCTCATCACCGCAGACGGGACAGGATTCTACTAGTTCATCTCCCGTATTAGCATCTAAAAAATGATTGCAATTTTGGCAAACCCAATAAAATTTTTGTTCTAATTCTGTTGGTTTGAGAATGCCAACACTTTTGTACATTCGGTCATCTACTATTATTTCTTGGTCTGGAGCATATTCACCAAGAGCAAGTCGGCGATCGCGTTCTAGTCGATGTTTCCCTTGTGCCGAATTATACTCATTGCTTTCCCCGGTCAAAAGGCGAACTACGTCAATAGGAAAACCATAAATTGGTAGGATACTGGCTTGCGCTAGTTCGTTGTGTAGGCGACGAGAGCCAATTTTATCAAGTTCGCGCTTTGTCCCAGCGATGAGTCTGGCGATTTTCTCTAAATTTTTTGTTTCAGATGGATCGGTAATGCGGTTTCGTAGTTCAAGCATATCTTCCGCTAAACTATTCCAATCTTGAAGTTGCTGCTCTTGAAAATCTTCAATCCCATCTTTAAAGCCTCTCAGCACTATAGCTGCTTGACTTTCAAAGCTACCTAACCGAGTTAGCCACTGCGCGGTTAGCTCTGCTGCTTCATCGCTATTTAGCCATTGTTTTAACTTACAAATCTTGGCTTCAGCAGCAGGAGTGAAATTTTCAGAGGAAGCAGGATTTTCTAGTGGTAAATCCAAAAACTCTGCTATTTTTATTTCTTCTGCACTGAGATTCCAGTTTTTTCGTAAAAATGCAGCTAGTAACTCAGCATGAATGTGACGCTGCTGTATTTGGAAGTTAGCAGAATCAAGCTTGGGAATTTGATTGCTACCAGCAATTAACTCTTTTGGTTGCTCAAAATAAAAGCGGTCGTGGGGACGGCGTTGCCCATACATTAAAGTAATAGCTACACCATCTGTGCGTCGTCCAGCGCGTCCTGCTCGTTGCTGGTAGTTGCTAACATGGGGAGGAAAATTGCGAAGAACCACCGCTTGCAACTCACCAATATCTACACCCATTTCTAAGGTTGTCGAACAACTGAGCATATTGATGCGACCTTGGCGAAAACGATTTTCGCGTTTTTCTAGTTCCGCAACACCTAGCTGTGCTGTATGTTCTTGCGATCGCAGTGGCAAGGGTAAGCGTTGTTTAATTAAATACTGCTGGTAATGTTCGGCAGAGGTTTGTTCAATTTTTTCAGGTGTGTAAGGCTCAAGAGTACCACCACATTTATAAGCCGAACATCTTTGAACGCTAAGTTTTCCAAGAATGATTTTTGATAAACTTGGAACATGAAAAATCTGCTGGCAGCAATTACATTTGTACCAATCTTGCCGCGTCTCAAAAATATTTAACAGTCCCCAGTTGAGTTGAAATCCCTTTTTAGCTGAAACAAGTAAGCCAAAGTCTTGAAGTTGCCGGAAAAGCCATATAAAATCTTCTTTACTAGGAAGTTCCTCTTCGCCAAATATTTGTAAGAAGTACCAACCCAAGCGATTTGGTGGTTTTCTCACCTTTCCTTGTTTCCAAGGCATAAAAGAGGGAGAGTCTTTATATTTTTTTGTGTCATCATCTGACTTTTCTAGAAATAGGTAATTTTTAGACTTACCCTGAGCATCTATCATTTCGGGACGGCGGCCATCGCCTCCGGTTTCTTGAAAGTAGCTGGATGAGCCTTCAATGCTAACAATTCCTGTGCGACGGATGATGTCAGTAATCACTGTCAAGAAAATCTGCGCCTCATCATTGCTGATTTCAAATTTACCAGCAACTGACTCTATTAAATGCTTCTCCAATTCTATATGACAAGTTAACAATGCAAATGCTTCTAAGGTTAAACGACGGTTAAAATAAAGAGCAAATTCTTTAACTAATATTTCCTTAGCTCGTTTCTGAGCTAAATCTTCCGCATCTATTTTATTTTTTCTATCTTTAGGTTCCTCTTCTGGATCGTTAGGACGGTAGCTTTTATAATTTACATCAGATTTTCGGTCAGGGTGAGGAATATAAAATTCTAAAAAGTCTGCTTTCAGTTGGTGAATTACTTGATTAACAGATGTAATACCTTCAGTATTTTTTACCTGGTTAAATGCTTGCCAAAGCATCTGGCGGTATAGCATTTCGGTATGGGTACGTTGATAGTCAGAGGCAAAAAAGGCTGCATCTTGACGACCATCGGAAAAGGTAAGTATTTTCCGCTTTGAAGAGTTTTTATCAGTCTTTTCTGTTTCTGGTAGTAGTTCAAAGAGACTATCAAGCATCGCCTCTAATGGGCCATCTGTATAAGTCACAAATCGATTAATTGCTAGAGTAGTGCGCCCAGTTCCAGCACCACAAGCAGCACATTTTTTTAAATAACAACCGCCTTTATCCTCATCATTTTTTTGGCGATGCCATGCTAAAATAAATTCATTTTCTGGTGTTACTTTGTTTGTAAACGCTTCATCTGGAAGTTTACCAATCCAGCCATGCTTCTGAAGTTCAACAAATTTAAAAGTTTTTAGTGTTGTTGATTCTTGTTCCTCTTCATCTTCACCCATTTCCTCTTCTTCTGTTACACTGTCTAAATTGCCAGAAGTCAAAGTGTAAATCTTGGTATTATCCTTTAATGCTTGAATTGATCTGGGTAGAGATTCTAGTTCTCCCGAATCTTGACGTTGAGTAAATACATAACCCTGACCACATTGGGAACAACTACCCAATTCTAATACAGGCGAACCACAGCATTCACAGGTTTTTTTCTCATTCAAATAAAGTTGCCCATATCGTACTTCACGGTCTGAATAAATTGGGTCGTGCGCTGCTCCCGAACATTTGGGATTAATACAGGCATAAAGTCCCTCTAAACTGCGAAATAAAAGATGCAATCTCACAGGAAGTAAAGGTAAATCATCTGGATTTGCACGAGCGAGAGTACCTATTTGCAGCAAATGAGCTAGTGCAACTTCTGCATCTGTATCATCAACGCTACCATCTAATTTAATTGGCAGATTTACACCCCATAATTCTGTAGAGCGAACTATTTCTTCCCAAGGTTTAGGTTCGCGACAAAGTATGTTAATCAGTCTATGTATTAAGGGATGTCCCTTGAGAGCAAACCAGAGGAATTTGTGGATATCGCTATCAGCTTGCGACTCAGCTAATTTTAGTTGTTGTTCGGGTACAATAGCGCTCAGTGGGTCAAACCAAGAACTAATTGGAGAACCTTGTTGTGGTAATTCAATAATACTTAAATATTGTATAATTTCTTCATTAGTAAGTGCAGCAGGTAGGGTATAAGGTTTGCCTAATCGGTCTTTGGCATTGAGACGCTGACCGCGAATTACTTGACTAAAAGTTTCACCAAAAAACTCTCCTGCAAATGCGATAACTTTATCATCAACCGAAGCATCTCCTAAGCTGGCACTGGTAGCGATGCAGCGAATTTTACCTTTTTGTTCCACACCTACGGAAGCTTTAAAACGCTCCAACAGCATGGAAACTTCACTACCCTTAGCACCATCATAGGTGTGAGCTTCATCTACTACTAACATTTTGAAAGTATTTACTGAAGCCTCAAAAATTTTTTCTCGCTCCTTGGGTCGAATCAACATATGCTCCAGCATGGAGTAGTTGGTAATTAAAATATGGGGTGGTGCTTCCCACATTTCTTCTCTTGAGAGTAATTGCACTTGGCTAGTTTTTTCAATAGCTTTATCAATTAATTCTTCATCTTTTATAGATTCTATTTCAGCCAAGGTAAATAATTGCCGCAGTTCTTCTGGATCGTAAGCTGCAAATTCTTCTCTTAATGACTCTATTGCTTTACCTCTGTCTTTTTCGGTGCGACTGGTGTAGAATCCAAATTTAGTTTTGTTTGTCGTCTTTTGGCGACATAATAATTGCCGCAGACGTTTAACTTGGTCATTTACCAGAGCGTTCATCGGGTATAAAATTAGCACCCGCACTCCAGCGATCGATAAATTATCTCCTTCTTTCATCAGCATATCGAGCATGGGTGTCAGGAAACACTCAGTTTTTCCCGAACCTGTACCAGTCGCAACGACTATATTTTGCTGTTGTTCCACAACTGCGCGGATAGCTTTTTCTTGATGTTCGTACAACCGACGGCTACTAGGTATAAATAGTGTTGCCATATCAGGGTGTAAAACCCCTTGTTCGACCAAATCATTGATACTAAGACTTGATTTATACGGCTGAGAACCTTCGAGGTAAGGATGTTGCCAAAGGTTTCCAGGTTGCTCTAATAATTGCTTAAAACCGTAGCGGAGATGGGGGTCACGTAGGGGGTAAGCTGTAAGTAAATAGCGAATAAAGTCTGCACGGGGTTGTTCAACTGCTGCGATTGGATCTAGATATTTAGTCATACTAATTTAGCTCCTAAACGTTTAAATGCTTCTTTTACAAGTGGCCAGTTTTTTGATTGAAAATTTCGAGTTCTGTATTCTTCTCCAGGCTCAGAAATATGCCATAACCACCGTGCATAGGTACTGGGAAGATAGACACCTTGCAAATTTAACTTTCCTGGAGGTTCATCCCAAATTATTTTTAAAGGACATCCCATTTGTTTGTCCTGGTAGAACATGGCTAAAATAGCTAAATCTGGCTCTAATTCATAAAAATTTTGGTCTTCAAACCAGAGATATTCACCTGTGGGTAAGTGCAATATATCTTCATTTTTGATACTTTCGCGGCTCGGATTGCGCCAACGTTCTTTCTGCGCTTCATTACAGGGTACGTATCGCTGAATATAGCTTCCATTTTGCCAATTTTTGATAGAAAAAGGGTCTTCTGTCCAAGTTGAACGCAACTCCGATTTCAAGGGTTTTCTTGGGATTGGAAAATTTTCAATGCTATCTGAAATAGTCAGCAAACGAATACCAACTTGATTAAGACGGTTTCTAATCCTATGAAATTGATTACTTTGAGGGCGTAACACTAAAGGATTTGGAGGGTTTTGTTGACTTTCTAGGACTTGATGAGCCAGAGTCAAATAAGCGCGATCGCCCCGAAATAGCAAACTTGTTAAATCTTCTTTATTCTGGGCTAAAACCATCGGAGGAGCAATGCAGTAATGGTTTCGCGTTCCTGCTAATATTTCACCTTCTGCTTGCAATTCATTTAGGGTATTTTGAATTGTATCTGTTAGGTTTTCTTGAGATTCGTTGGGAGAAAGACTTGAAACTAGCAGCGAAATAATCTGATGCTTTTATTACCAAAACGACGCTGTTTAGGAGTTAAAACCTGAATTAAACTGTTCCAGTCCCTCAAGAAAAAATTGTTTGGTAAGTAATAGTTTCTCAGCAGCTTTTCGCGCTCATTGTCATCTTTCAGCGTTTCAGGTAATGTTCCTTGACGTTCAAGTTCAACAGCAATAATAGCAATACCTTGAAGTAACTGCCCGGATATTGGTTCAACTTCCTCGTTTTCTTTCTGCGGGCAACTAGATTTAAGAAAATGAATTAGAGTAGTCCATTGAGGATGCTTTTCGTGACAAAAATCAAACAGTTCTTCAGAAATATCTTCACATGAGCTATGGGCAATTTCCCACCATCCATATTCATTTGAGAATTCCTGAACTAAGTGGGCAAAATGATTGAGGTTTTGTTGAGGAATACCACTTTGCAGCCATAAGGTTGATACATAGGGATACCCTCCTTTAGCTTTGACAAGACCAAGTAGGTCAAACCCTTCACCAACGATCCGACGTAGTGTCTTCTCTAAACTTTGATTACACGAAAGTTTTAACCTTTGACAAAAACCATACCAAAATTTTTCTTCAACGCTTGAATAATAATATGCATACTCAGATAGAGCAAAGGTTAGAATTTTCAGCCAGTTCTGCTCAGGTTCATCGAATCTTTCATATAACTTATTATAAGTAACTGTACTTAGGTTGCTCAAGTTATAGCCTACAACATCTAAAACTTGGTCTGTGGCTTTTTGACTAATCTGAATGCTACCCAAAAATCGCTGTTTATCTGGACGATTATAATGAGACCAATGTGACGAAATTGTTTGCCAAAGATGTTGCGTTTGTCTTGGTATAGAGAAGTTAAAAGTAGTCATTGTTTAGTAGATAACTAACTTAGTTAAACTGCGTCGCTAACGCTGGGCTATCGGGCAATCGGAGAAGGGATTTATCCCTTCTGCCTTTTTCCCTCTGCTTTCTTGTTCAATTTTTACTAACCAGACAACCAACAAAGTTCGGTTGCTGCCCTGACAAAAAAGTATCTTTATACTTAAGATTCCCTGCAAAGGGTTTTAAGTAACTATTTTTACACTATATCTACAATTTACGCGGAAAATTATCTATTTAAGATATCGGTCTAGTACTTGTGCCGTTTGAGTGCAATGTAGGCTGAATGCCTTGATTTACCTTGTATAAACTGCATAGTAGCAAAAGGGATTTCAAGAAATCCATTAAATCCGAGTATTTATTTGATTATTTAAAATTACCTAAAAAGCAAGACTAGTAGAGCTTTGAGAGGTTAATTTAAGTACTAGTTGAATATTTTCTTTTACTTGACAGGTCAAAATGCCCAAGAAGTCTATTGCTCATCTTTATACTGACCTCCAGGCGTTTGAACGGTTGATGCTACTGATTGCGACTTTTGTGCGTTATCCCGGAGTGGGCGGCAGTGATTTTAATGATTCAATCGATACAAAATCTGGGGGTTATCATGATGCACTTACTGAGGTGTCGGTGCGTTTGCAGGAAGTTGCTCGTGACTGCGGTATTGATTTGCCAGCTTACTCACTACACACGCTGCGAAAAGATTTGCGGACATTGCGTCACTACAATATCCTAGACAACCGTATGTATCGTTGGGGTTATTATCTGGGGACTGGTGCAATGAGTCGGGTAGAATTACAGGTTGCGTTCAATGCCTTGAGTTCTCAAGCAAAATATCAACAAGATCCGCAAGTTAACAAAATTTATCAAATATTGATGCGACGATTGCGGGGACTGAACTTAGCAGACCAATTTGCCTATCCAGTGCGGGCGCAAATCAATCGAGCAATTATTTACACTGACCCGCAAGAAATGATGGCTGATAGTAAGTATCGCGGCACCCTTTTTGAAAAACTAGAACAGCTAGAAAGCGCTATTATTCGAGGCCAGGCAATAGAAATTTACCGCAGTCGTAATGCTTATCAAAAAGGTATTACTGAGTTTTTAAATATTTACCCTTTACAACTTATCTATTCAGATATAGCTTGGTATCTATTGCATGAAGATTGTCAGAATGGACATTTAGCTATCTCAAGGTTGGATAGGTTTACCGAACACTTTAAGTTGCTTGACTCTAAAGGACGGGATTCAACAGAACAATGGCAAAGCCTCCAAGTCGCACATCAACTACTGGAGAATGGCTGGGGGTTATATTTAGGTAAACAAGAGGAACAAAGTTTAGAGCGACAGGGAAAATTAGATTTTGTTAAAGTAACCGTGCGCTTCTTTCCTGATGTTATGGTGTTTATTCAAGAAGGCGAAAAACGCCATAAAAGCCAGAAAATTTCTTTTGGAGCGAAAACTCCAGATGGAAAACCAAGCTACCTAGATTACAGACTCAAACTTCCATCGCGATCGCTGACGGAATTTAGCCGTTGGGTTTATCGTAAAAAAATGTCCAGAAGGTCAATACTTTAGCTTTGACTTGGTAGCTAAAATTTCTGCTAAATGCCTACTTAACTGCTATGAACATTTACCAGAAAAATCTACCACACAACCAGATCACTGCTAACTCAACATTAATTGAAGTCTCATCCTTCCAAGCACCTCTGGCTAGCATTGACTTTGGCAAGTTGTTTCAACAGTATAACAATCCCCAAGGTTGGATGATGGTAGGTGGAATACTGTTCGTTATACTGTTGTTGCAAATCAGTGGTACTGGTAAAGGAAAAATCACCACTGGTAAAGTCTCCGGTATCAGCGAGAAACTAGCAGCAACTAACCTAGCACTCAAGCAAATCAAGGAGCATAAACACAATAAAGTTACCCTATGGTCTGGTACTCCTCGCTATTGGGTAAAAGGCAAGTGGCGATCGCTAATTACTAATCTGCAAACAATGTTAGGTGCATCTCCTAGTGTTTGGTTTCCCAATGCCGAAAGGGGAACACTGGTAATAGGTGCGCCTGGGTCTGGTAAAACCTACTCTACCATAGACCGGATGTTAGAAAGTGCTATGCAGCAAGGTTTTCCGATTTTACTCTATGACAAGAAGGGCGACCAACTACGACTCCATGCACCCCTAGCTGCACGTTATGGCTATAAAGTACGAGTATTTGCCCCCGGTGAACCCTTTAGCGGTGTGATCAATCCTTTGGATTATATGCGTGATGCACGCGATGGGGTAATGGCAGGAGAAATTGGACAAGTGATTAACCGCAATGCTTCCAGTGGTGGTAAAAGTGATGAGTTCTTTGCTAAAGCCGGGGACTTGTTAGCTAAAGCACTTTTACAGTTAGTTAAGGGTTCTCCTTACCCAGATATGGCGATGCTGTATGCTGTGCTGCGGTTGCCAAAACTGGTACAACGTCTTGACCATGCGGTACAGTCAAAAAGGTTGGATGAATGGGTAGCGACTTCATTTATTCAATTTTTGAGTGCCAAGGATGCAGAGAAGACTATTTCGGGGATTTTGACCACAGCAGCAGGTACTTTCTCATCTTTCATCCAAGCTGATTTGCTGAGGGCATTTATAGGGAAATCGGATATTCCTACTAAGCTTGAAGGTAGAGAGATGGTGGTGTTCAAGCTAGATGATGAACGCCGCAGTGTGGTTGGGCCTCTGCTGGCGGCGGCAATGCACTTGATGATTGTCGGTAATTTAAGCCGTCCCCGCAAAGACCCGTTGATTATTTCTTTGGATGAATTACCATCAATTAAGTTGGACAGATTACCGCAGTGGATTAATGAATATCGTTCCAATGGTGCCTGCTTTATTCTGGGTATCCAAAGTTTAGAGCAACTTTACGATATTTATGGAGATAAGATGGGAAGTGCGATCGCTTCTGCTTGTAGTACCCATGTTTTGTTCAATCCTGGTAACTACAAAACGGCTGAGGATTACTCAAAGCGTTACGGTGAGAAGGAAGTGCTGATTAAAAATCGTACCACTGGGCGATCGCTTGGCGGACAAATGAGCCGTTCAATTAGCTGGAGTGAGAATTTGCAAAAAATGCCTGTAATCAGTGCTGACGAAATTTTGAAATTTCCTCAAGGTAAGTGCGTAATTACCAGTCCTGGTTACAGTTCCGAGGGACAAGCTTCTATTCCTTATCCTTTAATTATTCCCGTGTCCAAAGCCGATGAAAAACGAGCGCATGATAGTGAAACTCTTTGGGACACACAAGTTAAACCTGCTTTAGAAAGTCAGGTGATAATTCCTGATCTTAAAACGCTAACACAAGCATTACATGAACGGATTGAGTCAGCCGCGCGGATGTTGCCATTACCAGAAGAAGATGTAGCACCTGCACATGAGTCTAGTAGCAGTGAAACTGATGTTTTAGAAAATTTCCCAGCACGAGTTTATCAAACACCCGGATTGCAAGGATAAGAGGCTGGTAGCTTTTAAGAAGAGCATTACAGAGTTACCAATGGTTACAGACCCAAAAAAGTGCAAGTTATACGCGCGATAGCTTACTCTTTCGGAAATTGGCGAATGTATTGAAATTAAATTTTTACAAATTAATGCTGAATCTTAGCAAGACAATATCACCTTTTACCCTTGACTTTTTTCAATGCTGCTTGTCGTACTTCTGCATTGAGCAAATAACCAAAACCCACCTTTTCTAAACGCAGCACAAATTCCTCTCGTGTATTGCCCAATTTACTAGCTGTAGCATCCAAATTCCAATTATGCTGCGCTAACTGACTCAGCAAATAAACTCGGCGAGTCTGCATTACTGATAATCGATAAGTCTTCAAATACTCCAATTCACCATTCTCTCGAATAATCGCTTCTCCAATATGATTTTCTTCGTTGGGGTTGAGGTCAGTAATAAATCTTTGTAACATGAACGAACCAGCAGTATAGACTTTTTGGGAAATTAACTTGCGTCCTAACAGTCCCTCGGCCATGAAACCCTGAAACGATGCCCAATCTGAACGCATATTTTGTACTGCTGCTCTCAAAGCTGTTAAATCATTAATTTTTGACTCATCTAAAGATACACTCATGGTCAAAGTTGTATCGTGCAGTAAAGCGTATTGGTACAATAATTCACCATAGAAATCTTCTAACAAGCTATTGTGCAAAAGTCGATAGTCCTCTGGTGTCGGTACTACAAAAGCTGATGCTAATGCTTCGGCAACAAATACCAATACCCCAACCTGTCGAGAGTGAATTTCAAATACCCGCAAAGCATCTTCAAGTCCAGCAATGTAACGTCCACTAAAAGAGCTTTCCATTCGGCTACCCAGCCCATGAGAAAGGGCATACTTAGAATATTCACTCCAGGCGATATCAGGGCCAGAAAAGAACATTGATAAAAAGCCTTCCATTGCCAAGTGGAGTGGCAAAAATCTCAGTTGGTTACTAGATTCCCGCTTCACCATCCGCTGCATTAACCGGACACTGGCACAAGCATAGTTTAGCTGTTTACCATCTGTTTTAAAAAGCTGTCCTCCAAAAGCCCCTACAGGGCTGCCGTCATTAGTCCAAGACAACACTAGCCCGTGAGGAACATAGGAAAAATATTTCATTCCGGGTGCTGTCATTTCTCCCGCTAAGGAAACAACTGCTAAATCTTCATCGTAGCTACGACGCAGCAAGCGCAAGTCATTACGTACTTGATGGCGCAATAATGGCACAATTCGCACTGCTCCCCGTATTTGAGAAGGAGCAATTTCTAGTCCTTTGAGTGATATGTCTGTTAACAAATTGCGTTTGGATGCCATAATTGCCGCTCAAGATTTATCAGTCTTGGAGTTTAGGAGTTTTTGTTGCTATATCGCTTAACATTTGCTTGACTCGCTCTGCTAAATATGATTCCAATTCGGCTAAAGATGCAGTACCTTCAGCAAACCGAGCAAAGCCCAACATCGTAGGTAAATCTTCTGCATCTCGTAATCCTACTGTGGGAATTGTGGGACTAAGGGGGTGTAAAGAAAAGTCATCGGCATTGTAAACAGGATTGCAATGAATAATCGAAGTTTTTTGTTTCGGGTCTAAACGATCGCGATATACACGTAGAATTTCCGAGGCTCCACTGGGGGGATCGTTTTCCCAACCATCGGTTACAAGTACTACTAAATCTGCGCCCCAGTCCAAAGCATCCAGTAGGGGAGTAGCTAGGTCTGTTTGTCCACGAGGTAGAATCAGCAGTGGATCGCTGGTTGATGCTGTCCAAAAAGCTTGGTATTCCTGGGATGCTGCTTTTAGTAAGTAATGAGTAGCTAAAGCTACCCCTAGAGGACGACGATGTTTTTCGGCTGAACCGGAACTAGAGTAGCTGCAATCTAGAACTGCGGCTACTCGTCCTAGTTTTAGGGGTGATTTTCTTAATGTGAAGGCAGCAGATTTCTCTAATGCTTGGTTTAATATATCCCACTGCTGTTTGCGAGTATCCAATGGCAAAGATAAGATATACAGTGCCAAACGAGTTAGGGGGAGACGACCTAAATTAATGTCGATTTCTACTTCTGTGCGGTTGGCTGAACTTTGAAAGCGCAATTTTTCATTCAAAGTCATTTGCTCTTGAATACGGGATAAAAAGACCTCTTGTTTAATTCCGTGTTTTGCTGCTAAACCTTCGGCAACTGTAAAGGGTAGTTGATAAACTGCTTGAGCGCTATAGTGTGCTTGGCGAAATGTCTCGAATAATTCTGTTTGATAAACTTGCTGTTTCCATTTACCAAAGAGAAAATTACCTAATTCCCCTGGTAGGGTGAGGTGAGCATGGGAGGCTATAGCTCGAAATTTGGAGCGATACTTAACAGCATCAAAGTTGATGTCACGTTTTTGCTGGAGATAATCACGAGCGATCGCTCTGCTACGACGATTGTTAATACTTCTTTTCCGCAATTGTTGCAATACCTCCCAACCTCGTTGTGGTGGTAGGGCTGTTAATGCTGCGGCAATTAATGCACCTTCTTCTTGTCGATGTTCAGGGGGTGTATGTTTTCCTGTTGCTAGTAATTTGAGGATAATTTGCGCTTGGTTGAAGTGGTTAATCCCTGCTGCCAATGTCCGGGTATAGAGTAAGCGGTAATTACCTAAAATATAGTCGTGCAAAAAGTCAATAGATACGCGCTGCCCATAACCATCACCATAGAACTCACGCTGTCCTGTGCAGGAGAGGCAGGCATTAATAAACATGACTAAATCTTCCCTTGCCACTTGCTGATGCTGGTTCGCCCGATTAATGTCCATTGTTGGCATAGTGGCTTTTTTGAAGGGGGTACTGTTCGGGGAATGACGACACGACAAGCTAGGATAGCGTTACAGGCTAGGTTCGGAAGTCGCACCAAAGTCCCGCAAACAGTATTAACGACTATTTTAAGTTCTAGATTAGAAAATAGCTATAGGAATCTGACTTAAATCTTACTAAGTATACTGAGGTTTTAATCTCTATAAAGTAAGTCTGCAAATTCATGAGACACGTCCTTAATTTCCCCATATACTGCATAGATAACTTTGACGGCGCTAATAGACAGCAAGTGCTATTTCTCAACATTATTTTGCCATACCTCTTTAAGAAACTTTTTGAACTTTTCTAGAATCAGAGGTAAATCACTATCAATTTCTTGGGTTTGTTGCCCATTTGTCATTGGACGAAACAGACGACGGCCTCGACTATCAAAACCAATTTTATCTGCAACTGCCATAAAGATTGAGTAATCTTTTGGTACTGGTAAATCTCCACCTTTGCGCTGAAGAATTAAAAAGCTGGTGATAATTCCCAATCCACATTCTACCTGAAAGTTCTCTGTAGGTAACTGAATGGAAGCAATTAGCAAAGCCATGTCTTCTAATAGCCATCTGCGAAAGTGTGCTTGGTTAGATGAAGACAGAATTACATTAGACACCAAGATACAGACTATTTCACCAGGTTGTAATTGATTTAAACACTGTTCTACAAATAAGCACTCTTGTTCTGCTTGGGTTTTCAACTTGGATGTAATAATGTAGCTTCCATCTCCGTGTTTTATCCATTTATAAGCCATCTCAAATCGGGCTAGTTCTGAATCGGAAGTGAGATTAATTTTGCAATAGGGAGGATTGGCAAGTGCTACAGTAGGCAAGGAAATTGGCAGAGGAGGATTAATGACACAATTTTGAAATAGTTGTTGCCACTCAGTAATTTTAATTTCCATCAAAACAAACTTCCTTGTAACATATTTTCTGCTTTAGTATTTTCGTATTTGATACCATTAATCAGCAAACTATTATTTAGCTTCGGTTTAGGTGTTGATGCAGAAGTTTCATATTTTAGATTTGGTCGGATAAAAGAAATACCCTTGCCAGTCAGGGTGTCTCCGATGACTAAATCTCCACCCAAACTAGGAATAGGCAATGCCAAGTAGGGAGCGTAAAGCATGAAGTTTAAACTTGCTATTTTTATTAGTAGCGAATCCCACTCCCAGCCTGTCAAACTGATGGCATAATTGGACATTTCCAATGCTAATCTTCCTGTACCAAGTGCTGGTTCATATATATGAAATGGTGCTATTGCAGCAGAACTCTTAACTACTGCAATAGCCATTGTCCTGGCTGTCCAAGTAGGAGTAGGATAGAATTTAGCTCTTGATTGCCCGTAACGATTAGCAGCCAATAAATTACCGAAGTAATCGAAGGGACAAGAAATCAAAAGCTTCAGTTCCAGTTCTTGAATAAGACGATTACTCGCACCGTTACATCCCTCTGGCTCATGAGGCAATTTAGCAATGCTGGGATGCCCTAGAGCATAAAGTAACCAGTCAGTGAAATAGGGAATAAATCTGGAAGGACTGCCACATCCACCTGTAGGAATAGATTGCAGACAGCTTGAGAGCATCTGTAAAACTTGAGGATGTCCCAAGTCTAAAAACTCAGTTTGTGGTATTTCTTTAGGCAGTTCTCCAGTTTGCATTGTCCATCGCCATTGCTCCCACCTACCTTGATATTCATCATCTAATTTCAGTAGTTTTGATAGTAGCCATCCATGTTCAACAGTTGATTTGAGTACCATTGGTGTTATCTGTAATAAGCATTTATTTGCCAATGGCAGAGGCATTAGCCTCTTAAATCTTGACTTCTGGAATAGCTTCTAAATTGACCATTGACGATAACTCAGGAATGACTATGTTTGATTGTGATTTGTTATCTGGAGATTGAGTCAGTAGTTTAATTAACCATTTTTCAGTCTGCATCTGATCCTTTTTATTCCAGCGTACATTTAATCTTTGGGCTGGTTTAACAGGATGTAATGCTAAAACTACGAGTTGTATGTGGTTAGGAGAAACTGAGTATTGTCTAGCCGTAGTCCACAACTTTACCCGGTCTTGCCAGCTTAAATATGGATGGCGTATAGCCCATTCATAAAGCCTGGGAATACCTTGTTTAAATGCTATATTTGTTAATACTTGAATAAAATGCTTATCGTCATTAATTGCAAGAGGTGCAATAACTGGATTATCGACTAATAACTTTTTCCGAGATTGAAAAATTTCCGGTGCAAGTTCCTGTATTTGATCAACCCACTGAGCAATTTGAGGATAGGCATTTAATAAAGGTTCTACAGTCAGTCCTAAAAATAGTTGTCTCATCACCAAAGAGAAGTTATCTGCAACTATAGAGTCAAAGGCAGAGCGATTTGGATGATATTTTTGACTGGAGAATAGGACTTGTTGCTGTGTTTTAGTAATTTGTTGAATATCGGCAAGATTAATTACTGGCATGGTGGAGAGAATATAACATCTCTCCAATGCAGCGGTAAGCTGCAAATTAATTATACGTACAGCCAAGATACAAGAATTAGCTGTCAATCAAGGACATACACCTATTCGTCAGGCAGTCATTGATTACAGCTATATTTAGAGATCGATCAGATTGTTCGGCGGTTGATTGCTATGCACTCAGTGATAGTACGGCTAATATCAGGTAAATAAAGCACATCTAATAAGAACTGTAAAATTACTGCACTAAATCTGAAGCAGTATTGTATTGTCATTTTGGATATTATTCAGTCTATTAGAGCAACAATTAGCGTTAGCCAAAGGCTTTGGCGTACCCTTACTCAAAAGCTTGCTACGCGTAGCGTCTCTAAGAGTTGCCATCGCTCCGTTTTATTTTTATTGCTCTCATTACTTCTTTATTTGTTACAAATGTTGTTTTTCTGCGAAAGGCGATCGCCAACTCCATATCTTGAGGAAGATATTGTGGATGGAGTGTCAATATGATCAATCCTCTACTTCCGGCTCACCAATTGTCTTCTGTGCGCCATGACGAATATGGAGAATTCTCACCGTTGGAACAGGCTGATCTTCAAGAACCGTAAATAGAATACGATAGGTTTGTTTTCCTTGCCCGTAAAGAAGCTGACGAATTTCTTGACTAAAGAAGGCATCCTCTCGAGCGATTGGACAGCGCCGAGGCATTTCTTGCAGAGAGACGATTGCTTTAATCAGCCCTTGATACCAGAGTTGCGCGCGTTCATCTGTGGTAAACTGAGAAAAACTTAAGAATGCGGCATCCGCTTCGGCTTTCGCAATGCTAGAGAAATCAATGCGGTACGTCATGCTTCAAGAGACAATCCATATTTCTGATTTTGTTCAGCAATGAAGTCCTCTAAACTCGAAAACTGTCCTTGCTCAAAATCATCAAGCCCACGTTGGATTCCCTTTAAAGCCTCAAAAAAATCTTGATCGTCCAAACTCAGTCCTAAAGTCAGCACCGCTAGCGCCATTTGCGAAATATCTTGTCCAGTACTTTCAGCACGCTGTCGCAGCAGTGCCTCAACTTTCGGTGGCAGATCAAGTGTAATGGACATTGTGAGTTTTCCGAGCGTGATACTGGTTTTATTATAGCGATGCCTGCTCTGGGCTACTCGGCGTCGCACCTCATAGATTGGATAAAGCGGACTGCTCAACTGTGGGAGTGCTTCAGCTACGCCCGTTGTAGACATCGCGCTAATTCTAGATACCTGTAAAATTAAGCTGCAAGCGATGGCAACTTTTAGAGACGCTACGCGTAGCTTGCTTCCCTGTAAGGAAGGGTACGCCAAAGCCAACTCTTGGAGACGCTCCGCGTAGCTTGCAACTCCTGCGGAGTACGGCTAACGCATATCTTATTAAAACATTAATCGTTCAATGAAAATTATGGGCGTTAAGATTAAACAAAAAGATTAAACAAATTGTGTCCCAAATTCTTATGGAGTTTCTGGGATGAATAGTGGCTTAACTTATGAGCAAGAAACCTTTGTGCAAGATAGTATTCCTGTTAGATTGGGAAAATTGGCAACTAACTTAGCACGGATAAGTCAACTTTTCAGTGACTCTACGCATGAGGATGTGGTCAAAAGCCTGATTAGAGAGACTATGTATTTTCTTGAGTGGATAGCCCCAGATATAGATATTGACAATGCTTTTGAGTTAGCAAACTTAGGAAGGTTTCTCACACGCTGGCTGTTTAACTGGGAACAAGCCTGGAATAACACAGATGCTAAAAACCAGATTATTCAAGAACTTGGCACTTGGTCAGACAGTGTTTTGCAAATATCAAAATTACCTGCTGTACAACAATCCTAACTGATAATGACTCAATCCCAACCTCCATTACCACAACCCAAACTAGAATCTGCTGGTATTACCTCTGACCAGTATTTTGAATTTACTCCAGAAAAGTTGGAACTGAGCAACGGATATTTGGGTTATGGTGGACAAGACCAACTTGGGTTTCATTTGTCTGTTCTCACCAATATGGGATTGTTGACAGCAGTTCGACATACAAATTTGTCGCTGTGGCTAGAAGCACTAAAAGGTGTGGTAAGAGAAAAACTACCGACTGTCAACGCTCAACCAGAAGTAGCAGAAGCAATGCTCAATCGATTTAATCGGGCGATTGCAGACTTGGAGGCAGTGATTGAGTATCTGGGACAATAAAATCTGGAATTTGAGCGATGTCTACGACGATACTCGTGTCAAACATCAAGTGTAGGGCTACGCCCCGGTGGAAGCGATCGCATCTAATAACACTAAACCCAGTTGCTTTAATAAAGCAGTGTTACCATCAGGGCAACCATGTTGAATTAGGCACTTGGCACAGCCAGTATCGCAATTGCAATCTCGTGCGATCGCTTTAGCAGCACCAGCAAGTTTTGGCAAATGCTTAAACACAGCTTCAGCCGCACCATTACCACCATCACTGGTATCATAGAAATAGCCTGTGTAATTGTTACTTTCCCCTAACTCCTTCACTACTGTAAAATTCACTTGTTTTGGGTCAACTCTAGCCACCAGCTGTAACGCTCTCATAATTTGATGCCCAAAGCTGTGGATAGCAATCAAGGTACTGGAATATTCCCACAATTGTTGATAGCCTGGTGGAATCGGTTCTCCACTGCGGGTTAAATTGGTTCTAGTTTCCAAGGCATTGTGCTGGAGGTATTCCCGCGCATTTGAGTTAATTGCTACTTTGACCATTGGTGCGGAAAATTGAGTACGGAAAGACTGCTCAAACTTTTCTTCTGACAGGGTTTTCACAATTACAGCTTTGCGTGTGAGTTTGCTACAAAGCGGACAACAACGTTCTTTAGGTAGCGTCTCTTTGTAGTTAAGACACCGCTTGTTCAAACAAGTCTGCTCATAGATTTGGGTCATTAAACTGTAACCACTGGTAATGTGTTTAACTTCACCAAAACTAAGTTCCAGGGTTAAGTATTCCTGACAGTCATCAACATCACTGACTTGAGAAAACAGCAATGGTAACTTCACCGGATCTGTCAGCACTGTTAGGCTACTGGTTTCTGATTCTGTAACTGCAACTGTAAACAGTGGACTATCTGCTGTCTGTTTTAAAATTGCTTGCTTGCTGTTCAAGTCAAGGGAGATGCACTGATAAGTCAGCATTCGTCCATTGGCATCTTGTCGTTTGTAGATGGCTTGGGGATGGACTTCTCGGTGAGCAATATCTTCTGAGATTTCCTCTAGTTCTTCCCCAGTTTCTGCATCTACTAGCTTGATGGTAGTTTGGGATAAGCCACCCCGAAAGTTAACATCTTTATGGGGATAGCCTTTTGCCCACAGTCCATTACGACCTTTATTTAGATGCCCTTGGGCTAACAGGAGTTTTGCTACCTCGTAAGCTGCTGTGCCAAAGTAGTGCTTGATTTTATTAGTAGGAATACCAGTTTCTGCCGCTGCACACATCAAATGTTTAGCAGCAAAGATGGGATATTCGTCATTAAAGAATACTTCCTCAGCTTCTGGCGATACCAGCATTTCTGGATGTTCTGCTACATAGCAGTCTATGGGATTGAGAGCATTGGGAAGTAGCACTGTCAGTCCAGACTGAGAACGTCCGGCGCGGCCACTGCGTTGTTGGTATGCCATTTTGGAACCAGGCCAGCCACGCAAAATGCAACATTCTAATTCTGGTAGGTCAATTCCAGCTTCTAATGCTTCTGTGGCAACAATCCATTTGATTGTGCCAGACTGGAGTTGGTCAACTACTTCTGCGCGACGCTCAGAAGTAATGCCACTGTAGAATGCAGCTACTTGGTTTGATTTGAGTAATTCTGTTAGTTCCCGCACACTGCGTCGGGAGTTACAAAAGGCGATACCTGATTTACCTTGATTAAGCAAAAATTGAATTATTCGAGCGGTATCACCAGTCAAATTGTAACTGGGCTGAGTGACAATTATTTGTCTAGATGGTGAAGCGGCTCCACTTTTGCGAATCCAAATTAGGGGTTTGGGGTTGAGTTTAGTTGGTTTTAAGCCGGAGATTTTCAGAGCCAGTTGTTTAGGATTACCACAAGTGGCACTCAGGAAGATAAATTGCAGTTTCTTGGAGTCACCACCGTAATGATCTACTGCTAGTTTAATGCGACGAATCAGCCAGGACATATTTGCGCCATAGCTACCTGAGAGGGTGTGAGCTTCGTCAAGCAGTACATAGCGCAATCGCTGATAAAAGTTTGCCCAATGCGCGGATTTCCAGGCTTGCTTGAGTTGAAAGTGGATTAATTCTGGTGTGACACCTAATATATGCGGTTCACTCTTGAGGATTTGTTCTCGTTTTTCTGATTTGATATCTCCAGTGATCATTGCCAGTATAGGTCTGGATTGTGTGGGTATGGTAGAGAGTAATTCAGAGATTTTGTGGAACTGGTCTAGTGCTAATGCTCGTAGTCCATAAAATGCTAATGCTCGATGTTCTTCATTGATACAACCTTCCAGAATGGCGGGGTATGTGCTGAGAGTTTTGCCACTGGCTGTGGGAGAGGTGAGGATTAAACTTTTACCTTGTCTAATTGCTTGTAAGGCTTGAAGTTGGTGAGAGTAAAGTTGGGTGATTCCTAATGAGTGAAGTGCTTTAATTAATTTATTTGGTAGGTCATTAGGAATATTTTTCAGATTAGGTTCTTTGGCAGGGATAGTCTGTTGCCAGAGTAAATCTTCACCTAGAAATTCAGCAATATCTGTTGGTTCAGTAGGATGGTTATTTGAGTTGGAATTTTCTGTAATGGGTGTACGAGGTGGTGTCCAAAAGCTTTGTAGTAAGGCATTGTAGTTGGGCGTGGTCATAGTCGTAGTCTTCGCTCACTGCCCTAAAAAATCCCCCATTGGGGGAGTGATACTAAATTTAGTACTTTATTCATTATGTTGTCTCTAATTTTAGTGTTCATACTGATTCAAATGAGTAATATTTATATTAAGTATGGAGAATGTTATTAATGTATTAGAGCGACAGGAATGAATATTGACTTACTGGGATATCGTCAAAACGCGGGTATGGGTCAAGTAGAGGTTGCTAATGCCTTGGACATTTCTAAGATGCAAGTTAATCTTTATGAGCAGGCTCCTGATACCGTTCCAATGGGGCTTTTAGTGAAATGGCTGCAAATATTAGGTATTGACCTCGCTACAGCTATGTCAGCACCAATACCACCACTCAAAGGAATTGATCCAGGAACTCCATACACTGAACTTTATCGCAAACTAAATTTACTGAATCAGTACATTGGTGATACTCCTCCTGTAGACAAACTAGATATACCAACACCACCAGCCACCCCCCATGATTTCCAACAACAGCTTAAGCTGTATAAACAAAAGCCTAATGTTGTTTTGACTGGAGGCTTCGACGCTGGTAAATCACACATGGCAAACGCCTTGTTGGGAAGTAAAAATTTGCCAGTTGGTTATCAGCCAGCAACAAGAGTAATTACATTTGTCCGTCATATAGAAGACCGTCCCAAATGGTGCAAAGAAGATGTATTGATTGTTAATGAAGATTTTTGGCTAAAAGATGAAAAAGGTAAGCAAATCATTGATTTACTACTTTTAGATGACCAAGAACGTTGTGAAAAGTATTGTGTACACGCAGGAAGCTTCGATACTTTGCAAAAATATGGAGTACATGGAGAATATGAGGATATAGCGGCTCATGCAGCTGTAGTCTATAGAACCCATTTGACATCTAAGAAGGTGCAGCAAGCCTCTTAACCATCAACCG
>NZ_JABXKQ010000110.1 GCF_017114945.1 Nostoc sp. JL34 | reverse complement strand
TTGTACGTATTTACTTATCTTTACATAGTTTGGTTTTTTCACCTCGTCTTACTTAGAAGTAAGAAAAATTAGTTTATATGATTGTCTATCCGATACAGATTTAAACATTCACGATACAATTCAAGCGTTTACAGTCAAATTTAAATCTGGGAAATCATTACAATTTGACGTTATTCCCGCAGATCCAAAACTGGGAAATTTTACAGAGCAAGACTTAGCTGCAAGAATTGAAAAGGGGTCTGCTAGGTTAAAAGATGTCCTGAAAGCTTTTGTGTATGAATATGATTATATATTTATTGACTGTCCGACAAACTGGATGTTTTTTAGTCAAAGTAGCCTCTACGCTTGTGACGCCGTTTTGATACCTACTAAGCACAATAATTTAGCATCCTTAGACAATGCAGCTAAAGTAATTAAAGAGTTAGTACCAAAAGTTAAGGCAGCTAGACGAGATAGTGGGCCAATCGCCTTACCTATATTTTTTAATGGCGAAAATATCACTCCTCCTCAGCTTAAAATAGCAAATCAGGAAATTGCATCTATTATTACCAGAGAAATTAAAGCATCCAAGTTTAATTTACTCCCTTATTTTTATCCTAAGTATATGAAAGATGACAACAATACAAAAATATTCAGTCTACCAAGTTATGCAATTGTAGCGGGTGCATCCTTCGCTCGAATTCCAGCAGTTTTTAAGGATTCTACTGCTGCAAAATATTATCTTGAACTAGCTAAGGAGTACTTTATTTTATGAGTGATTTTGATAATATTGGCAAACTAATGCATCTAAAGTTAACTGAGATTAAAGCTGGAGATAAGTTTTCCGAATCGGAATTCATCATCAAAGCAGCAGCAGAAACCGTTTTACAAGCTGATGGGCGAAATTGGATTCCTGTTATTGTTAAAGAAATGGGTGACTATCAATATCAAGTTGTTAGTAATCATTTTGTATATGCAGTTGCTCAACAAGCTAAGTTAGAGCGAGTCTGGTGTATAGTCATCTCACCAGAATCTCAAATTATTGAGCAGGCAAAAATTTTAGCTAGAGAAGTTTTACCTAAAGTAAATTTGAATACAGCATCACGAGATACTATTCTAGCCGCACTGAAATACTTAATATCAGAACCAAGTAGTGCTTTAAAGGGTGTAGATCCTATTGTTGCCACAAACCGAATTGCAGAGTCTAATCGTAAAAACTGGTCTAATTTCAATCCTATCCTTACCTTGAAATGTGGAATTACTAAAGGCAAAAAGTTGGATGCTCTTGCAAAAGTATTCTTTCTTCTACCATTACCAGATCCATCGCCGCTACCACCACCAGAAATTGTGAGTATCAAATCTGCATCAAGAGATGAAGTGTTTACTCGTTTGATTTATTTATCAAAATCCCGAATAGATGGGTTTGAAGCTATTGATATAGAAAACTCATCTGATGTTATATTCAGTGCTAGTAAAGGCAAGTGGAAAAGCTTAAATCCTATCTCTCAACTGGAATGTGGTATTGATACTACAAAAATCAAGGCTCTTAAAAAAGTGTTTAGTCTCTAATCTCATCCACCAATTATAGGAATCACAGACACTACTTTCTCAGCTTCATCGACCGTAATTTGCGCCAGCCCAAATTGTTCAATTACTGCTGCATTTGTCGTCAAATGTCTACTCACTTCAGCCACTCGATACTGACTTCCTTGTGAAGCTAAAGCAGCTGGCAATAATAACTGATCTGCTAAATGTTCATCTACTGCTGCGCCGGTGTGATGAAACTCAAGCAGTTGCTGACAAGCAATCTCTGCAACTGTTTCCGCTGACAACCGCAACCGCCCAAATCCACCAAAGCCAGTTAAGCTGTTCTGATACTCAGCAGTTAGGAAAATACCCGCCCCAGGTGCCACACCTCTTTCTCGCAAGGTGTGTACAGTAACTTTCAAATGAGCTGACCTTAACAAATTCTCCGCCCGATTCGCCATCCGTTGGGGAATATGAGAGGGCAATTCTGTTACCACTGCTAGTCCCCGCACCTGTTGCAAATTTCCCCGTTCCAACAAGTTGATCCCGCCGATTTTACCACCGCCATCCACCTGTAACTCTACCTCTCCCCCACCTTGGGGAAACCACCCCCAAGCACCTAACTTGACTTGGGCTTCTATTCCCATGCGTTGCAATATCGGCAGATAAACTTGCTCAATATACGTCACTGTCGGGCTAAAGTTTACATGAGTTCCACCCTTTAGTGTTACTTGGGAATTGCCGGATGCTAGTGCTAAAGGTAAGAGAATTGTCTGTAAAACTAGAGCGATCGCACCCGCAGAACCACCTTGTTGTACTTTAGTAACATCAAAGGTATAAATTCCCGCTTGCACAGCACTACCTGGAATGAATTCCAGCACCATTGAACCCAAAGCATCACCTCGTAGTTGGGCATTACAAATTCTCGCCGCAGCCCGAACTGCTGTTAAGTGTTGTGCTGCCAATCCTGGCTTTTTGCGTCCAGCGCGAATGCCTGTAATTCGTATGGATTCGCCGGTAATGGCGGCTAGACTTAAGGAAGTGCGAAGAACTTGTCCGCCTCCCTCTCCATAGGAACCGTCAATTTCAATCATGGGCGATTTTGGGATGTTGGATTTTGGGTTATCCCCACGGCTCTTAAAATCAAACCACAAATATAAACGCCCAACAACTAGGTTTTTGGAAGAAGGTTACACAAATATACAGATAAAATAGCTACGGTGTACATACAAGTCTCTTGACCTGCACCTTAGTTGCATCGGCCTCAACAACGTTACGCAGTAACTCTAAAAGACTTCTGCGTACATAGTAGCGTGAACTACCCACACTGTACTTGGTACTGCAAGGTTTTATATCCCGCCACTGATTTGGAGTACCAAATTCAGTCGGGGACTTACGGCGAATTAGTTAAGTTCTTAAAAGAAGAGGGGATGAAGAGACAAGGAGAATAACCAATCCCCAATCCCAATCCCCCTTATCCCCAGAAAGGGCCCCACCATCCCCAATCCCCAATCCTTTATGAAACCCGAAATAGCTTTTCATTTATGGAAATTACTTTGGCAAGAATACAGCGCCAGAGTAATTTATGCCCGTACCTACCAGCAAATGATTACTGCTGCGGGTGGGGCTGTCGCCAACGACCATATCGCCTTTCGGTCTTTGCGTTTATTAGTAGATACTCCACGGGGTCAAGTTAACTTGGGAATTGATTACCTTGGGCAACTTGCAGAAGCCTTGGGTTACGTGGCGGCTGGAGAGTATACTTTTGCTCAAACTCATTTGTACGCCCGTCATTATCGTCATCCGCAGCAAGAGAAATTTAACTTACCCAAACTGTTTATCAGCGAGTTGATTGTCGATGAATTGCCTACTAATATTGCTCAACTCATCTCTAAAACTGTATCTTCAATCCCATACGAACTGACCTCACCCCTTACTCTTCTACAAAAAGACACGAACATTGAAACCATCGCCAAACAACTCCAGCAAGTCTTCACCCGCCCTTGGCTACCTCCCCAGCGTTCTGTTGTCGAAGAGGTGAATCAGGTTACTCAGTATGGTGCTTGGGTATTGCTGCATGGATATGCTGTCAACCATTTCACAGGCTACGTCAACGCACAGAATACTCCAGAATATCCAGACATTGATACTACCGCCGATGGTTTGGCTAACCTGGGTGTACCAATGAAAGCAGAGATAGAGGGAAATGTTGCTTGTGGTTTGCGGCAAACTGCAACTCAAGCAGTAACAGAAATGGTGACAGTGTTAGATGATAACAGTGGTGCAGAAATTCAGATCCCTTGGACTTACGCCTATTATGAAATTGCCCACCGCTATCTAGTAGAAGTAGAATCTGGAAAGCAGGTACTTTTCGATGCTTTTTTAGGAAGTAATGCCCAGCAATTATTTGAAATGACTCGTCTATCTAAGTAGCCCAGAGTTGTTAGTAAAGGATTGAGTTCGGTGTTCCAAGCTTGAAACATGAAACTTTAAGCTTGGAACAGCGTGTTTTGGACAAACTATGCCTGCAAAACAAAATCTGATGCCGTGAGAGTTGGCGCACCAGTTAGAGTTGCAAATAGACCACCACTGCCAAAACCAGCCGCGCTGCCATTTTGGTTGTAGAACAACTGCCCACTCACAGGATCGTAGACAATTTTCGCCGTGCTAGTGCTGGCTGAAGAAGTGATTTTAAAATCACTGGCGTTACTAAAACCTGTTCCGGCAGTAGAAGCGATCGCATTAAAGGTAGTCTTATCCAGTAAAATCTTGTCACCTTGGGAACTGTTGAAGTCAGTAATGGTATCTACACCAACAGCAGAAAAGGCAAAAGCAGCATTGGTATTGTAAAGAAATCTGTCAGCACCCGCACCACCAACAAGGATATCATTGCCTGCACCGCCAATGAGAGTATCATTACCAGCGCCACCCCGTAGCAGGTCGTTGCCACTCTTACCGTTAATGGTATCGTTACCCCCCTGACCATTCACCACATCATTTGAGTTGTCAAAACCCGTGATGTTGTTGTCAAGGTCATTGAAGAATGTCACGGTGTTCTTGCTAAACAGGCTAGTTTGAGTGGAATTGGCATCGAAGACATCAAAACTGTCAGCGATGCTGGTCTGTTTATCAAACAGGATATTGCCGAGTGCAGGTGTTGAAGAAGTTGCTGGCAGGTTATCCAGGTTTTCTAATTTGAAGTTTTCCAGAGTGACTTTGGTGTTAGCCACATTTTCAAAGGTGACTTCTAAATTGTTGCCATGAGAAGTTAATTGCAGATTTCTGGCAGTTAAGCCATTACCTGTAAATTTCAGTGTATCAACATTGGTAATCACTGCTAATGATGGGTTTGTGCCTTTGCCTACACCACCAAAATCAGTGATAATATCATTACCATCACTTTGGCGAATTACAAACTTATCTTGACCACCGTTGCCTGTGAGGGTATCGTTACCAGCTTTGCCGTCGATGATGTTGTTCCCAATTGTGCCTTTGAGAGTGTCTACTGAGGCAGTTCCCGTTAGGTTAATCGTGCTGCCACTGCCGATGTTCTTCCCTCCAAATACCACGTAGCTCTGCCCTGAGTAGCCGCCGTTGGGGGAGGCATAAGGTGCCCCAATAATCAGGTCGTCAATGCCATCGTTGTTGATGTCCCCCCCATTGCTGACTGAGGTGCCTGATTGGTTAGATGATGCAATGCCGTTAATTATAAAGCCATTAGTGCCATTCAAATCAGAGAGGTTGAAGGTGCCGCCACTGCCCAGATTCGTTCCCCCAAACACTACATAGCTTTGCCCTGCATCATATTTGCTATTGCCTGTATCATATTTGCCATTGGGGGAGGCAAAAGGTGCCCCAATAATCAGGTCGTCAATGCCATCGTTGTTGATGTCCCCCCCATTGCTGACTGAGGTGCCTGATTGGTTAGATGATGCAATGCCGTTAATTATAAAGCCATTAGTGCCATTCAAATCAGAGAGGTTGAAGGTGCCGCCACTGCCCAGATTCGTTCCCCCAAACACTACATAGCTTTGCCCAGTCTCAAATTTGCCGTTGGAGGAGGCCCTATATGCCCCAATAATCAGGTCGTCAATGCCATCGTTGTTGATGTCCCCCCCATTGCTGACTGAGGTGCCTGTGACTGAGGTGCCTGCGGGATTAAGATTATCTTCTCTGCCGTTAATGAAAAAGCCATTAGTGCCATTCAAATCAGAGCGGTTGAGGGTGCCGCCACTGCCCAGATTCGTCTCCCCAAACACTACATAGCTTTGCCCAAGAAAAAAGTTGCCGTAGATGTCGGCATATATTGCCCCAATAATCAGGTCGTCAATGCCATCGTTGTTGATGTCCCCTGCATTGCTGACTGAGGTGCCTGAGCGATCATCTTGTGCAATGTCGTTAATTATAAAGCCATTAGTGCCATTCAAATCAGAGAGGTTGAGGGTGCTGCCACTGCCCAGATTCGTTCCCCCAAACACTACATAGCTTTGCCCTGGATCAACTTCGCCGTTGGGGTCGGCACGATATGCCCCAATAATCAGGTCGTCAATGCCATCGTTATTGATGTCCCCTGCATTACTGACTGAGATGCCTGAGCGATCATTTTCTGCAATGCCGTTAATTATAAAGCTATTAGTGCCATTCAAATCAGAGAGGTTGAGGGTGCCGCCACTGCCCAGATTCGTTCCCCCAAAAACTACATAGCTTTGCCCAGCACTATGGTTGCCGTTGGGGGAGGCACCAAATGCCCCAATAAGCAGGTCGTCAATGCCATCGTTGTTGATGTCCCCTGCATTGCTGACTGAGATGCCTGAATAGTCACCTCCTGCAATGCCGTTAATTATAAAGCCATTAGTGCCATTCAAATCAGAGGGGTTGAGGGTGCTGCCACTGCCCAGATTCGTCCCCCCAAACACTACATAGCTTTGCCCAGCACTATAGTTGCCGTTAGGGGAGGCACCAAATGCCCCAATAATCAGGTCGTCAATGCCATCGTTGTTGATGTCCCCTGCATTGCTGACAGAGGAGCCTGAGAAGTCACCTGGATTGATGCCGTTGATGGCAAAGCCGTTAGTGCCGTTGAGGGTGGAAAGGTTGAAAACTGAATTTGCCATTATTTCTCCAGTATTAGAAACGCGATTAATCGCGTCTGTACAAGTACTGCAAGGCGTAATTCGTAATTTGTAATTCCGATTACGCAAGAGTTTTAGAGCTTTCCAATGGGTGGCTTCTTTACGCCAAGCTGTACTGAGAGGCTGAATAGCAAGCTGGTTCGTCAGGATTTTTCACAAAAATACTGATACAATTTGCTCTCCTAGCCTCCCCAGCACTGCCGTTAGATTGATAATCACTTACTGTGTTGTAGATTGGGCAATGTCTACGACGGGCTACGCCTACGCTCCGGCTCTCTTCTAAATTGAGCTGCACATCTATTAATATTTCCTCGCTTACTCTCTTTGATGTTTATCTGCTGCCATATCTGACCGATAGCGGTAATTGAATAATTTGTAAGCTTGTAATTCGTAATTAGAAAATTTAATCACGAATTACAAGCTTCCAATTAAAAATTGTATTGATAGCAGTCTTTTGGTGTCAGCTAGTTAACCGTTCTGACTTTGTAAACAAAAATTACTTTTATAAGCGTTAATGCACTTAAATACTCTTATAAACATCTAAGCATTGTCAAGAGGCTGGGTGTCATTTTAGTAAAGTTAGAGTGAATTTTAGGAAGTGCTATGTAAAGTTTTTGTGTCACCCATAGCGTACCTTTACGGGGAAACAAGCTACGCGCAATGTCTCGTAAAGAAGCATTCAGTAAATCTTGTCTGCAACACGCTCTTGCGTTCGAGCGTCACAGTCCGTTGTAGAGATCACACTCTTTTTACAGATTGTGTTGAGGAAGGAAACCCAACATTTGCGCGTTTTTTGACTAACGCTGTGGTTCAATACAAATTAAACCACAGCGTTAGTAACCAAAATGGTGATTTTGTAACAAAAATTATAATGTTTGTAACAAAAATAATGAATTTACTAACCAAAATGGTTTTTTGTAACGAAAATTCTGATGTTTGTAACGAAAATAACGATTTTACTAATCAAAATGGTTATTTTATAACGAAAATTGCGACTTGAGTTACTAAAGTCGCAATTTTTATAACTAAAATCAAGGCTAATGTTCAGAGAATATCGCGTTTTGCCAGATATTGGTACATCTGCCAACGGGCATCTACCTCAGCTTGCGCTTGTTCTAACAAATGCTTGGCTACGTCTGGTTTACTCTTGGTGAGCATCTTAAAGCGATTTTCTTGATACATCGAATGTTCTACAGATTGCGTAGGCGATCGCATATCCAATTGCAATGGATTTTTACCCTGGTTAAGCAACTCTGGATTATGCCGATATAGCAACCAACGACCTGATTCTACCAGAGTTTTTTGATGATTCATCCCTGTGGTCATGTTAATGCCGTGGGCGATGCAATGGCTGTAAGCAATAATCAGTGATGGGCCATCATAAGCCTCTGCTTCTAAAAATGCTTTGAGGGTATGTTCATCTCTAGCACCAAGGGCTACACTCGCTACGTAAACATTTCCGTAGGTCATGGCAATCATCCCTAAATCTTTCTTTGGTGCAGGCTTACCACTGGCGGCATATTTGGCAACTGCGGCTCGTGGTGTAGCTTTAGAAGATTGACCGCCTGTATTAGAATACACTTCTGTATCCATCACCAAAATGTTGACATTTCGACCACTAGCAATTACATGATCTATACCGCCAAAATCTATATCATAAGCCCAACCGTCACCGCCAACAATCCAGACGCTTTTTCTCACTAAGTAATTTGCAAGGGATTTGAGATTTTGGATTTTGGATTTGAGATTGGGGTCGAAAGTGACAATTTCATCTAACTTCTGCTGTAACAGTTCTATCCTTTCGCGCTGTTCCCAAATGTCAGCCTCAGATTTTTGTTCAGCTTTGAGGATAGAGTAGACAAGGTTTTCATGTATTTCACTCCCCAACTGTTGCAACAATTCCGCTGCAAACTCAGCCTGTTTGTCGAGGGAGAGGCGAAAGCCAAAACCAAATTCGGCGTTATCTTCAAATAAATTATTAGACCACGCCGGGCCACGTCCTTCGGCGTTGGTTGTCCAAGGAGTTGTGGGGAGATTTCCACCATAAATTGAGGAGCAACCTGTAGCATTGGCGATGACGGCGCGATCGCCAAACAATTGTGTTAATAATTTCAAATAAGGTGTTTCACCACAACCTGCACAAGCACCAGAGAATTCAAATAGTGGTTCTTGCAGTTGTTGTTGGCGAATCTGGTTTAATTTTAGCGATCGCCTGTCAGGATTAGGTAAACTCAAAAAGAAATCCCAGTTTTTCCGCTCTTGCTCCTGCAATGGCAACTGCTGTGCCATATTAATCGCTTTCCGCGATGGCTCAGATTTATCTTTAGCAGGGCAAATATTTACACAAATCGTGCATCCCGTGCAATCTTCTGGGGCAACTTGAATGGTAAATTTTTGATTAGCAAAGTCTTTATCTTTTGCACCAGTTGATTTGAAGGTTCCTGGTGCATTGACTAACTCAGCCGGTTGATAAGCTTTGGCACGAATGGCACTGTGGGGACAAACCATGACGCACTTACCACACTGGACGCAAACATCCGGCTCCCACACAGGTATCTCTTCGGCAACGTTACGTTTTTCCCACTTGGCAGTACCAACGGGAAAAGTGCCGTCAACGGGTAGTGTACTAACAGGTAAGTCATCACCTTCCCACACCATGATTTTGCCCAGAACTTCTCGCACAAATTCGGGAGCAGAATTAAGTGGAGAGTGAGGAGTTAAAAGTGAGGAGTTAGGAGTGGGGATTGTTTGTGGCACATCTACCTTATGCAAGTTGTCTAAGGTGTTGTCTACAGCTTGCAAGTTCATGCGGACAACTTCTGCGCCTTTTTTACCGTAGGTTTTGTCAATCGCTTGTTTGATTTTAGCGATCGCTTCTTCTTGCGGCAACACACCCGCTAAAGCAAAGAAGCATACCTGCATAATGGTGTTAATTCTACCACCCATGCCGCTTTCACGAGCAACCTGGCTAGCATTGATTACGTATAACTTCAAATGCTTGTCGATAATTTGCTGCTGCACCTTCACCGGCAGATATTCCCAAACGGTATCTGCATTGTATGGACTGTTAAGCAATAAAGTTGCCCCAGGAATAGCAGCTTTCAAAATATCGATGCGTTCCAGAAATCCCCAGTGATGACAACCAATAAAGTTAGCTTGGTCAATTAGATAGGTGGAGCGAATTGGCTCTTTCCCGAAACGGAGGTGAGAAACGGTGATTGAGCCAGATTTCTTGGAATCGTAGACAAAGTAGCCTTGGGCATAATTGTCGGTTTCTTCACCAATAATCTTGATGGAGTTTTTGTTAGCGCCAACAGTACCATCAGCACCCAACCCATAGAACATTGCCCTGACAACATTATCCGATTCTGTAGAGAAGTTAGAGTCAAAGCTCAAGGAAGTATGACTAACGTCGTCATTAATCCCAATCGTAAAGTGATTTTTTGGTTTAGCTTGAGCAAGATTGTCAAAAATGCCCTTCACCATCGCCGGGGTAAATTCCTTAGAAGAAAGACCGTAACGACCACCGATGATTTTAGGCAGAGGGGCAGGGGGCAGGGGGCGGGGGAGAAAATCCTTCCCCCTGCTCCCTGCTCCCTGCTCCCCTGCCTCTTCTCCCCACGCTTCATGAATAGCAGCAACAACATCCAAATACAAAGGCTCACCGGCGCTACCTGCTTCTTTGGTGCGGTCGAGAACTGCGATCGCTTTTACACTAGTTGGTAAGACTGCAACAAACCTTTGGACATCAAAGGGGCGGTAAAGTCGCACTTTCACTACACCAAGTTTTTCACCACGGGCGTTAAGATAATCTACTGTTTCATGGACGGTTTCACAGCCTGAACCCATAAGAACGATAACGCGATCAGCATCGTTGGCACCGTAATATTCATAGATTTTATAATGCCTTCCCGTGCGTTCTCCAAATTCATCCATGATCCGTTGGACAATTTCTGGACAGGCGTTGTAGTAAGGGTTAGCCCCTTCACGTCCTTGGAAGTAGACATCGGGATTTTGAGCTGTTCCCCGCAATACTGGGCGGTCTGGGGTGAGGGCGCGGCTGCGGTGAGCGAGTATGAGATGATTGTGGATTAGCGATCGCAAATCATCATCTGAGAGCAGTTTAACTTTCTGTACTTCATGGGAGGTGCGGAAGCCGTCAAAGAAATGCATAAAGGAGACTCGCGTCTCTAAGGTAGCAGCATGGGCGATGAGAGCAAAATCTTGACTTTCCTGCACCGAAGCAGAACACAGCAGGGCAAAACCAGTCGCCCGAGCTGCCATCACATCGCTATGGTCGCCAAAAATTGATAAAGCGTGAGTAGCCAAAGAACGGGCAGCAACATGAACCACGGCGCTAGTCAACTCACCAGCAATTTTGTAGAAGTTGGGGATCATCAACAATAATCCCTGAGATGCCGTAAAGGTGGTGCTAAGGGAACCTGTTTGCAATGCCCCATGCACAGCACCAGCTGCTCCCCCTTCGCTCTGCATTTGCACGACGCTAGGAACAGTACCCCAGAGGTTAGGACGACTTTCCGCTGACCAAGCATCTGCCCATTCACCCATTGCTGAAGAGGGGGTGATGGGATAAATGGCAATCACTTCATTTAATTTGTAAGCAACACGGGCAACAGCCTCATTGCCGTCGATGGTTGCAAAGGTTTTGTTCATAATTTGATTTTTGTCCCCACCTCTAAGCTGCATTATCAGAACACGTGAATATAAGAATCAGAAAGCCAGAATTAGAGATTGAATGTATTATCTGCATTAAAAATTTAGCGGTAGGATTTACTCCGTGATTAAAGGATAATTTATCTTTCAACAAATCCTGCATCTATTAATATCTCATCTGCGATCCTGCATCTATTAATATGTATTAATAATGTACTCAATCACCAAAGTCTCTCTTTGATAAGACTTTAAGGCAATTTATTCTTTTTTGTGGGGTATAGGTTCGGGAATCTCTGATATATTTTACTTAACCATCAGAGGTCATTTAGAAGGCAAAAATAAAATTACTGTAGGACAAACAGGATGATCAGTAGCTTATTGTGCCTCTCCTACTTAAGATTTACTAACAAAACTCAAAACCAATTTGCTATTCAAGTATGACCTCTTTTTTACTTTCTCTGGCAGTAATTTCAGTAATTGGTAGTATTAATCCTAATGGTTTTGTAGTACAATTTTATCTCCTCAGTACACCGAAACTTGTTATCCGTGCATTAGCTTTTACCCTTGGGGAATATGTTGGACTTTTGATTTCAGGACTGTTAATTGCTTGGGGGATGAGACAAGTAATTCAAGAAATTTTAAATTCTGTTGGTGAGAGCATTTATGGATTACAATTCCTTGCCGGGATAGGACTATTGATTGTAGGATGTAACGCACCAAAAATTTTTACCCCTTCCCCAAAAGCTGTACACCATAATTCACTCAACCCACTGCACACTTTTTTCTTAGGTTTTACCATTGTCGCGGTGGAAACTCCAACTGCATTGCCTCATCTTGCTGCCCTCAAGCAAATGAATGATGCCCATTTTCCAATTTCAATATTTATCTTAATTTGGGCATTATACAATTTAATTTTTATCTTTCCATTATTGATAATGGTTGCCGTCTATCTAGTTTTAAATGACAAAAATATTAGTTATTTAGAAAAATTTTTTTATCGAATAAATAGTTGGAGCAGCAAAATCTTACCATTTAGTTTGAGTGGGATTGGGGTTTTCTTGATTGTCAATAGTCTCATTCAGTTTTTTATTTTGGCTGTAATGACTCTGTAGCAATCATTACTAAATCTCAAAAAGTATCAAAACTTATTCTGTAATATAATAATCTATGTGTTTTTTATTAAGTATAATTTATGCCTGATCGCAGAAAATTTTTAACAAGAGCAGGATACACAACCCTTTCTGCCTTATTGACTATGGGATTTTTACAAAAGGATAAGCAAAAAGAAGACCATAGCACCAATACTATTGCGGCAAATTCTACCAGTACAAATGTAAATACTCCCCTTCGGCAATTAGCTGCGGCCAAAGGAAAGCGTTATGGGGCAGCAATTTCTGGTGAATTTTTGCAAACAGAGAAGGATTACGCTAACCTGATTGCTCGTGAATGTTCAATTGCTACACCCAATGGTGAATTAAAATGGAACGCCACGGAACCACAGCCAGGAAAATTTACCTTTGAATCAGCAGATGCGATCGCTAATTTCTGCCAAAAGCATAATATAGAATTGCACGGGCATACCCTTTTCTGGTACACGGGAAATCCAGACTGGGTTCCTTACCCCCCCACACTTCAGATGATCGAACGCCATGTTAAAGGAGTCATGGGCCATTATCGCAATAGCCCCGTATTAAAGTCTTGGGATATTGCCAATGAAATTATCGCTGATAATGAAAAGGAAACCGACAATGCTACCTATGGTTTGCGTAAAGGGGTAAAACCAGAATTAATTCGAGACTTGTTTAAAATTGCAGCTTCAGTCGATAGCAGCAAGAAATTTTACATAAACGATTTTGGCATCGAAGGTGCCACATGGAAATCAGACCGGTTCTTAAAAATGGTCGAATATCTGAAGAATAATGGCGCTAAAATTGACGGGGCAGGTATCCAGTCGCATCTATGGTTTTCTACTGCATATTCTTTTGACGAGAAAGGATTTAATTCCGTCTTAAAACGGCTTAATGATCTTGAAGTTAAACCAATAATCACAGAATTAGATATTATCATTGATACGCCACTACCCGATAGTATCAAAAAGCTAGATCAGATGGTAGCCGACAGTTACAAGCGATATCTTGACCTGTGTTTTGCGGCTAATGTTGATACTGTAATTACATGGGGGCTTACCGACCGTCATACCTGGATACGTCATCCAGACTGGATGCCAGCAAAATTTAGAGGTAATTCAAGTAATCAGCGATTTTTGCGTCCGCTTCCCTTCGATGAGAACCTGCAACCTAAATCTGCTCGCAATGCTATTGCCCAGGCTTTCCAGCAAGCAACTTAATACTCCACCCAGGCGTAAATAGCATTTTTAACTATTATTATCAGCGAAGTATGTGGCGAGATTCTTCGCTATTCACCAGCATAAAAGTTGAATCAGGCGTATTGACTAATTAATGGTTAAGCCCTTAGTACAGCATTTCATAAATTCGCGGCGAATTGAGCAACCTACTGGTAAGGCTTTGAGAAACTCGATAAGACTACAAACTTGTGAAATCTCGTACTTATAAATATCAGCATTTTATTTTTTTTTTGTTGACTTGAGATACTCCAAATTTCTCGTAAAAATAATGTGCCAACAAACCAAGGTTCAAGTAAGTAACGTCTCCAAAGTCTTTTCGGTTCACACAACAAGCGATACAACCATTCCAAGCCCACCTTTCCCATCCAGCGAGGAGGAGTGGGTATTGCTCCTGCTACATAGTCCATACAGGCTCCAGTAGTCAAAATAATGTTGGTATGAATATGTTCAATATTTTCGGAAATCCAATACTCTTGGCGTGGCATACCCATCCCCACCATTAATATATGGGGTTTGTAAGCATTAATTGCAGCCAGAGTAGCGAGATTTTCCTGACTATCTTTATCCATATCAATGTAGCCATGAGCGCAAGCAATCTGTAAACCAGGAAATCTCTGGCACAAAATACTTGCTCCTTTTTCAGCAACTCCTGGCTTTGAACCTAAATAGAATACACGCCAGCCTTTATTAGCAGCTTCCGCCATCAGAGGCCATACCCAGTCAGCATAGGTTACTCTTTGTTCTCGTTTCATTGGAAAACCCAACAGCTTCCCAATAAACACTAGAGGCATACTATCAATATGGGTGTATTCTGCCTTAGCATAAAAAGCCTGCATTTTTAGATCATTATGGAAGAGATAAAGACTATGCAAGTTGTGATTAGCAATAATCCATTTATCATCCTTATCAATAGATTCTTCAATCAATACATTTAAGTCAGGGATAGAGAGTGCATCGACTTGAGCACCAAGTAGTTTATAAGAAAATCGGTTTTTCATGTCTAATTTTTGTTTTGATAAGTATGAGATGTTATCTCAAGGGAAAGGTGAGGATTTTACAATTAATTAGGAATATTTCAATTTTGAGGTACTGAAATATTTAAAAAAGCTAAGTTGTTTTAGTTAAAAATTATCATCTAAATAAAAAAACTAAAAAACACTTACTTTCATGAGAATTTCTGCGATATTCTCTGCTCTTGCATTCCAGGAATATTTTTCTGTAATTAAGGTATATGCTGTATCTACAAGTGATTGATATTTATCAATATTTGAAGCAGCATCTAGTACTGTGTTAGCGACTTCTTCGCTAGAGTATCCTGTTACTAGCAGATGTTCTAAGTTGCTAAATTCTTCTAACCCTCGCAAGCCTTCTGGTGTTGATACAACTAACTTTCTACTAGCAAAATAATCTAATGCTTTATTGCGAGCACCACCTGCTACTGCTTGTTTTGAGAATGGCAGTAAAGCAATATCTGCATATTTAAGATGTGCAACAAAATCTTCTCTCTTAGGTAAAAATCCTAAAAAAGAAATGTTAGAAGGTATCGGTTGTGAAATATCACTACTATCCCTACCAATAACAACAAAATGTACTTTATTTTGATGACTTTCAACAGATTTAGCAATCTCAATAGTCATTGATACAGACATGTCATTAGTTGGAAATTGAAATGTTTTGGGAGCAATAAGAACCACTATCTTCGCTGGTCTGAATGCTTGATAGGGGTCTTTATCAGGCAAAATTTCAGTATTTAGTAAATCCTCAGTAACTCCATTCCCGATGCAATAAATTTGCTGTGGAGTTTTACCATACCATTGGTAAATTAGTTTAGGAATTGATTCACCTGCTGCAATAATTGGACTGCCAGAGAATATCAAAATTCCCTGAGCAATATATGTCTTAACACATTGTGCAAACTCTTTGAAAGGATTGGCAACTGAAAACAAGCGCATCCAGTATTCATATGGCGAAAATGTATGAAAATCAAATACAAGAGAGCAACTACTGTGTTTTCTAAGTTTTAGTGAAATTAAAGCAGCCAATCCAGGTAGTGTTTCTTGAGCATACACAATATCTGGGCAAAACTCGTCAATGCACTTTTCTATAGCTTGAATATATGACTTCAAGCTTCTTGTTCCAATCGAAAAAGAAGGTGCATAATTAACAGATGAACAATCTAAACCTAGCTGAAAAACATAAAAATATTCAGTAAGATACTTTCCTAGATAAAAAGGTCTAGTAAATGCACCAAATGGTTGACTGGAATCGAGAGTTGAGATAATTAGTAAGCGTTTACCCATAAAACTATTGCTGATTATTTTATAATTTAATAATTGAAAATTGCATTTTTCAAATTATTAAGATAGTTATAAATTACCCAAGTACTATTGACTAATGAATCTTGTGCAAGTATTAAACTTCTGGGTTAGTTTGATTGATATCCTCAGAAAATGTGGGGGAAATTGCCAAATTCTTGTAACCAATAATTGCTCTGATATAGGGTAAAAACCAGTAAAATATCCAGAATGGCCCTGAGTGTCTGCTACAAAAGATAGTCCATGATTTCAATGGAAATCCTTTAAGTTGCAGTACTTTTTTCAAGCGTTCTAATATATTTAAATTGGTATCTACCCAACTATTACGGATAGAATTTTTAGTACAAGTACCAATATATCCAGGAGCTACCCATATTTTACAACCCATTTTCCGCGCTCTCAGTGCATAATCTAAATCTCCTAAACTGTGAACAAAAGCTGTATCAATATTGCCAACTTTTGTGGCAACACTTTTAGGAATTAGCACGCAGTTCCCATACATAGCATCACATTTTTGGGTAACAGAACTTGGTTCTAAAAATTCAAACTTATTAGAATACCACTTTTTAGATTTTACTGCTCCTCCATAAGTTGCTTTTCCTGTCATTGAGTCTTTAGTTGAACCAACTACAATTGAATCTGGATAACCAAGTTCCGTCAAATTTTGATGAACCTGCAATAGTTTACTGACAGCATTTGCTTCCAGAAATGTGTCATCATTTAACCATAGATAATAATCATATTGATGTTTTATGGCCTCACCAAAGGCGAGATGCATTCCTCCTACCCAGAATAAATTGCCATTACCCTGAAGAATTTGTACCTCTGGATATTCTGCTTTGATAGCTTCTGTAGTCCCATCAGAGCTACCGTCATCAGTTAAATAAACATCACAAAAAACTTTTTGCTGATATAAAGCATTTAGACAGGCAAGAGTTGTATTCCGCCTGTTATAGCAGGTCATAATTACAGCTAGATTTGCTTGCTTCATCTCACTTCCCTCATATAATATCTACAAAACAATCATACAAATAATGAACTTTTATGCAAATTTTACAAATTTACCTTCATAATCCAAATATCAAACTTTTACCTTACGTAATATTTTTAAGCAAGTTTAAAATTTAACCATCTTTTCTATCCAGCCACTGACATTAATATCTAAATTAAATTTTTTTAGTTTTTGTTCCATTCTTCTGATTATCAACATATATCTATGCCAAACTGATATGCGAGGCATATTAAGTCTGATAACTTCTTGACATAACCATCGGTATTTATCTGAATTGATATTGATTTTTTTCAATCTTTTGATTTGTGCATTCCAATCGTTATAAAAGAACAAGTTGAAATAATGAATGGATATAATATCATCCCAATGTTTAATTTGTAGTTTCGTTGATAAACGGTTATGTAAAGGTAATGGATAACTATAATTAGGAGGCAGATGTTCGACGTTTTCTTCCAAGGCACATAAAGTTACAGACAAAACAGACTGCTCAACAAAATAAATACCCTGAGGAGGAGTAATATCCAGGTGCATTACTTTTTCAAAATTCTCTTTCCAAGTTGTAAATATACCTGCACTCCTTCTCACAGCAACCAAACCAGAATTCCAGTAAGCTCTGATTCTTTTATTACCAATTGGTGTATCAACAAATACCTCACGCTTTACTCCCAGCACTTCATATAGTTTTTGCCAATACCATTCTTGAGGGTCTTGCAGACCTGTAGAACCAATTCCTTGACCATACTCAGGACGTAACCGTACATTACAATTTGGCGGCAATAAAAATTCTTTTGGTTCCGAAAAAAAGCATTTATCACTATCTAAAAAAACTAATATTTCTGCATCAATATTTTGTTCTGCATAGGCACAAACCAGGGGTTTATTGGCTAAATAATATTCATGAAATTCTCGATTTATAGGAATTTGTTGATGATTCACCTGCAACGCTTCAAACGCTTGTTGGGTTTGCTTTAATATCGGTTCACCTGCTCTTGGATGAAAGCTATATATAGGTGTATTTTTCAATTTACCGCAGAACTTCCTAATACTTTCTGCAAGCATCAAAGATTGACCTTCTAAACGGCCAGGCTCTGTACAAATTATAAAAGCTATAGGTATTGACATACTATGAAGTATTTATTTACTAAGTTAATTACTAAATGAAGATTTATTTGCTATCATCAATATTTCCTGAAATAAAGCTGAATAACGACGTGCTTGAAGTTCCAGAGTGAATTCTTGTTCGGCCTTCTCACGAGCATAGAATGACAGCTTTTGCAGCCGTTGTTCATTTTCAAGTACCCAGCTAATTCCTTTGGCAAAATCCTCAACTTCGTAAGGTTTAGCCAAATAGCCGTTCTGCTGATGATCAACAATATCTTTTAAGCCAGTAGAATTAAACGCCACAACTGGAGTACCACAAGCGAGTGATTCAGAAGCTGTCTGTCCAAAAGATTCTTGCAGAGACGGTACAAGCATCACATCAGCTGCTGAGTAAACAGTTGCTAAAGATATATCATCATGTAAATGCCCCAAATAGTGTGTTTTGAAGCCCAAATCAGGCGGATTTTCGGGTTGAGATGCACCGAAAATAACGACCTCAAACTTCTCTTTCCAAGCAGATTTGCTTAATTCTTGTAGTGCTGGTTGCAGATAATGAAAACCTTTTCTAGAGTCATTAGTTGCATCTAGCGCTCCAAATAGAATGAGTTGTTTATTCAGAGGTAAATTCAGCAATTCTCGTGCTAAACCTTGATGAACAGGTTTATACTTTTGAGTATCCAGTCCATTGGGAATTACTTCAATTCGCAAATTCTTAAACAGAGAACTAGACTTAGCGCATTCGGCTAACCAAGAACCTGGCGAAACAATTGTCAGATTTAAGTTTTTCAAAGCCTTTGCTTTACGTTGCCATACCCAATGGGATAAATCCCAATCTTTTTTGCTATTTAGTTGAGGACAGGCTCCACAAGAGATTTGGTAGCGATCGCAATCTCCAGCATAGCCGCATCCTCCAGTAAATGCCCACATATCATGAATTGTCCAGACCAAAGGGCGCTTTAGCTTCGCAATAGTTTCTATTTGCATAAAAGCTGCACTAATCCAATGCAAATTGATTATGTCTGGATTAATGTGACCAACTTGAGAAATAATTGTATCTGGCAACCATTGAATAAAAAATGGAGTATTTTGCTTTTGAGAATAAAGCTTTAAAGGCAAAGTTTCAAATGTCAACTTTGCCTTGGCTATGCCTTGAAATAATCTGATCTTAGATGCAATTACTGTTTTGTCATCAGTATATTTTTCTTGCACCAGCATTTGTGATCGTAAATCAATATTTTGTAACCCTTTGTGCAAGCGATATGCGGCACGAGCCGCACCACCAGCCACATCCTGGGTACTAAGGAGCAAGACGTTCATATTAGTACTATTTAACTTGCAAAAACATACTCGATAACATTGTTTCTCTATCCCAGATAATTAGTATTATTTGTTTGATTTGATGCCCTCACAATATAACGAGCCTGGTAAATATATTGTTCCGTCGGCATTTATATCTAAGACTTCATCACTAAAGTTTGGAATATCACTTATATGGGCATCTAAAAACTTAATATCTGAAAAACCAACTCTTTCAAAGAGCGTTTTCATACTATAGCTATCATACATCCACTTATGTTTTTCCCCAAGGGTCGTTTCATCTATCAGAGACTTACGGACATAATGTGGTATAAACCTTTTTACCATATCAATATAGAGGTATTTAAATTTATTTTTGAGTTTGTTTTGATTGATACTAAATACCTTTTCCAAGAAAGAATTAGTATTATTGTTTGCTATCTCTTCTTTGATTTTGATACCTGTTCTTGTTTCTACATAGTTGATGGATGATTTATCATTGTTTTCAAGCACTTGTCGCCAATAAGTTTTCATCAAGCCGCCATGTTCTGTTCTAACTAATTGGTCGATTAACTCAATAATAATCCATTCATATTTTTTCCTTTCCTCCTCCTTCTCAATACTGTCGATAATTCTTAAATATTCACGGCATGTTCGCTCTAAGTCAGGAACAACGATGCGTAAAATGCCTTGAGGTTTTAGAACTCTGTAGCATTCTTTCACTAGCATTTCTCCCGTATCCTTCGAGAAATGCTCTAAGACATGACTGCTATAAATTACATCGAAATAATCTTTAGGGTATGGGAGTGGTTGCAGTAAGTTATGGGCAATTACTTCAGGATGCTCAGAATTAAAATCTATATTTATCCATCCAGAAGAAAATCTGTGTCCACATCCAAAATTTAACTTTTTCATGCTTTTTCTCCTTTTAATTATGCAAGTATGTAACCTATTTATATATTGGTGTCTGCTGAAAACTAAGAGTCAGAGATAAAGAAGTTGTGACATACATCAACCAATTCCAACCGGGAGTTAATAATCTTGCTTCTGAGAAATTCACTATGACGATGATAACTAGCATCTGCATTGGCCAATAATCTTCTGGTTTTTTGGCGACAGAAATAATTCGAGTCAATGCCATTACAAAGAATCGAATAAACCCGGCGACAAAAGTCAAGAAACCTAAAAATCCTAATTCTAACAATAGTTGTAAAAAGCCATTGTGAGCATTGCTTGCCCAGTCATAAGTAGCTCTCAGCTTAGATGCAGCATTACTAGTCCAAAATCCAGAGAATCCATAACCTAGCCAAGGTCTTTCCAAAACCTTGGATATCACTAATTCCCAGAGATCAGAGCGCCCATTTAAGGTAAGGTCTTTACCAGAAGTACCAACTACAGTTTCAGCATTATTTATTAGTAACATTGAAAAAATAATCATTAACATTAAAGCCGAGGTAATCATAATAACTTGTAATTTGTAATTAGTTTTTTTTAAGGATTGATAGAAAGGTAAAAGCAATATCATTGTCAATAGGATTGCCAATGATGTTGTTGAACGCGTGAGGATAATTAGACATATTGATAACCCACATAGTGCCCACATCAACCAGCGATATCTATAGCTACTAAGTGCAAGATGTAAAAAAACTCCTGCACTCCAATTCATCATGTAACCTAATTCATTTTTATGACCATAAATTCCGCTCCACATATTTACTAATTCAGGTGATGTGTGAATATAACCTGGGATAAATGCAGAGAATATCATAGATAATAATGCCGCTACACCAAGCGCCCAAGCTATTAGCCTCATTTGTTCCCTAAGGGGATAACGCATTGCTAAATAGATTGCAATAAAATATATTCGGATTAGACCTTTTATATCTTTTAGAGTAGAGCTTAGGTCTTCTGACCACAATATAGAAAATATAACTATTGCTAGTAACAAAAATTGTAATGGACTTTTGGTAATTACATAAATAAAACCTTTCCAGTATAAAATTAGGAAATAAAACAATATTAAATATGAAACTATATTGAATAAGGTATCTACCTTATCGCCTCCAAGGGTAGACATGGAAACTTCTTGTGCAGGGTGTATGGTTAATGCCCCTACAGCAATGAGTAATAGCAAGATAGTTAATATTTTTTCTGTTAATTTTACATTCATTGCTGATAAGTTATTAATTAACTACATAATTTATCATTAGTTATTTATCGCTGAGTAATTCAATCTTTTCTTCAGTTCCTCTTTAAAAATATCCAATGCGGTTGCTTTGTAGACTGTTTTCTGCGTAAAATTATCTGCATCTATATTCCTCACAATAAACGGTGGATGCTTTAAGGGAAATTCCATTGCTTGCATCGACATATTGATGAACGAAAATTCTTGACTGGAAGTGAAATGAGTTGCGTCTGCACCAACACCGACATTAGAGATTAAATTGACATTGGGAATAATGCTTAAGCTACCCTGTATCCAACAAGCAAATGTCCATTGGTAATCCCAAGTTATACCTGTAGGATTGTTATAAACAGACTGAAATATTCGTTGCCAATAATTTACTGCTTTTGGGTCTATAAGAATGTCATGTAAAAGATTTTCTGCTTGCACCTCTTTCCAGAGTTTGATAGTCAAATCATAATGTTGCCAAGCACGTCGCCAACTTGCCCAACCCCAGCAGTGGTTATAGCGAGAAAAATAGTAACTGTAATTTGTGCGTTTTCGTCCGAATTGGAGATTTTGAGCAGAGATAGTGGCAATTCTGGTATCATTTCTATATTTTTCTAGCAGTTCTTCACTATATCTGAAAAAAGTTGGGTGAGGGATACAATCATCTTCTAAAATAATTGTCTCTTCAACATTATTAAATACCCAATCTAAACCACTAGATACTCGTTTTGCACAACCTAAGTTGATATCAGAATAATTCTTAATAACTTCACAGTCCCAATCAACTCTTTCAATAATTGTTCTAGCTGCTTCACACTTTTCTGCCTCACCTTCGCGGTCAGTGCGGGGGCCATCTGCAATTACAAAAAGTTTTGTTGGCTTTGCTTGGCGAATAGCTTCAAAAACTTTCTCTGTTGTTTGTGGGCGCTTGAAAATAATAAAAGTTACTGGTGTTTGCATCTTTGATTAATTGTGCTAATGTTCTTGATATGAAAAGGTTAGATAATCACGATCAATATTTATAAAACGGAATAAGCGATCGCACCTGAATCTTAAATATTTTTTGTGTTCTTGAATCAAATGCATTGCATACAAAAGCAGCCGCCGCTTGAGATATTATTGTTGCGATCGCAGCCCCAAGTCCTGAATATTTAGGAATCAGTAATAAATTGAGAATAATGTTTAGTATTGCGCCAAATAAAGTCTTACCTAGAGAAACGTGGTTCAAACCTTCAGCAATAAACCAAGGTGATGTTGCAAGACCCATAAAGACAAATAAAGAAGTCCAAATATGAACTGCTAATATTGCTCCTGCGTCTGCATATCCACTTCCAAACATCACCATAATTATCTTGTCAGACAGAAATGACATTGGAAGCGCAATTGCTAAAGATATACATGTCATTAGACTGAGTAATTGTCCTATTCTTTGATAGTAAAGACTTTCTGATTTTTCCTTGGCTGCGTAAATTGCAGGAGCAACAGAAGAAACAATAGCCCCCGGAATAAAATACCAAATTTCAGAAACACGTACAGCAGCAGAATAAACTCCAACCTCACTATCTCCGATCATTTGACCTAACATCACCTGATCTATTCTCATAAAAATCATGATAGCGAACCCCGAAAAAATTAGAGGTAAACTCTCTTTCAGAAGAGTTTTGGCAGCAGCAAAACTCCAACGCCATAACCATAACGAAGACCCTTTGACTTGGTAAACAATCAGCAAGCCAATTGCACTCATTGCAAATTCTGCTAATGTTACCCAAGCAAAAGCTAGCAATGGTGCTTTTGTTAAAATTAGTGCGATTTTAATGACAGTATTTAGTAGAAACGCTGTGTTTTTAGCGATCACAGTGTATTTTGACTGCACCTGTGATTGAAACCACAGTTCAATAGTATCAGACGCCCTAAATATTCCTGCTATCCCTAATATTGCAACTAACCATATCTTCAGTGTTTCATGCTCACCTAAGAAAAACATAGTGCCAACTGCCAATAAGACAGAAGCAATTCCACCCAACAATTTTAGCCAAAAGGTAGTTCCTAAAATTTCCTCTTTGTTTGATGATTGACGGACAAGATGGCGAACTACTACGTCGTCCAGTCCTAGAGTGAAAATTGGGCTAAATAAGGCAACAAAAGCTAAAGCATAGTTAAAGAGACCATATTGCTGTACTCCTAAGTAGCGTGCTACCCATACTCCTACGACCAAGCTTGCACCCATACGTAGAACGCGGTCAGCAAACAACCAACCTGTATTGGCAATAATTGCACGCAGCCCAGAACGAGATTTAAATTTTGATAAGTTTTTAATTTTTAATTTACTTAACATTATTTTTATGAATTACTCATGTGATGTTTTCTATCCCTACCCATATCGTGCGATTTTTTTCCAGTACTAAATAATCTGTATTTATCTAGGAATTAACATTATTTATCGCCTATAATATTTTTAATTTCCCAGTCATCAAAGTTTTCAAAAAATAGCTAAATAATAAAACAATGCCCTTTGTTTTCCAAAAAAAGTTATGCTCAAACAAAAATATTATTTTCAAATATGAAAGAAAATCTTGATATTTTGGGCATGGTATTGTTTTTAACTCATTTAGAGATGTGAAAGCCAATAATAACGGTAAACTAAAATTATTTTTTTGCAGAATGTAATTAAATAAAGAATTGCGTTTCCAGAATCTCTTATATTCATAGTTAATGTCTATGTCTAAAAATTTCTTGTTATGATACTGATTACTTTGATGTATTCTATACATCACCAAAGGATTAGACATATAAAACTTTTTAGCCCCTACCAAAGAAGCTCCCCATATCAGACAATCATCAGCCCTTACACGCCAATCTTCTACATTTGAAATAGGTAAAAATTTCCTGATTATTTCTCTACGTATTGATAATGTTGAAGTTATGGAGCCAATCCATTCACCACTATATAAAGTTCTGATTACTGAATAACCCAAATCTAAATCAACTGCATCAGCTTGAAATGTTTCTTCTACTGCCCCAAACTTTTTATATGCACAAAAAACAAAATCACATTCACTACGTCTTTTATAAAAATTTAAGGTAGTTTCTAAATATTGAGGTTCATAAATATCATCAGCATCTAAAAAAAATATAATATCCCCAGTCGCAGCTAAAAATCCTTCATTAAAGGATGATAATTGTCCTTGATTTTTTTCTTTCAATATAGATTTAACATTAGCTAATTGAGTAAATTTAGTGATGACTTCTACAGAATTATCTGTGGAAGCGTCATCAACAATAATAATCTCATCAAATTCAACCGTTTGAATTAACGCGCTATTAATTGCCTCTGAGAGAAATTCAGCGTAATTGTAATTATTAATTAAACAAGATGTTTTGATTTTATTTTTATCCATATAAAATGCCTTGATAGGTAAAAAAAGAAAATGAAGATATTTTTGAAAACTTATAATTACCAATAGGCTGGATATTTTGAGGGATTTGTCGGGATATCTTCAGGTTTACACCTCACCCAGGATTCATTATAAAGAGACTGAAAAAACGGAATCTTATCCCAACGGTTGCCTTTAATTCCAAAAAGAATTTGAGTTGCTCCTCCGAGATGCACAGCCTGTTTACCCAGAGATTTAATGTAAGCAGCTAATGGAAGTCCATAAGCACCACATCCTATAATAGCTATGTCAAAATCTTGAACTTTAATCTTATTACACATCCAATCATAAGCATCGAACCAAGTATTGAACTGGGTTTGAGTTCCAGCCAAAGACTGAACTGCTTTGAAAGGAATTAATTCAAATTCAGGCAGAATATTTTTGTTTTCAAAAAGTAACTTTCTTTGGTTTTTATATTGTGATGAAATTGTTTCTGCAAAAGGATGAATTACTAAAACCTTTTTACCCTCAAGATTCTTGCTCCAAGGGTCGTTGTGATAATAAGGTTCCAGTGTATTTAATTCCACAAAAGAAGCTTTTTGGCAAGAATTTCTGATAATTTCTGGCTCTCCAATTTGAAACCATACTCCTAAAACATCTATAGATTTTGACGATTCTAAAAACAGTTGACTAAATCGATCCAGATGTTTTTCATCTACTGGGAAAAACCCAGAATCATTAGACATTGACTCAAATATAGATCCTTTATAACCTCCTTTTAGGTATTCATGTACACAATAAGCTTCTGTGCTACCAAAGCGAGAAATCATAAAAGGTTTACTATCTTTAATAAGATTGGCAACTAATTCATTACTCTGTTGAGAAGATAAAATTTGCTGATATATATCATAATTTTTGACATGATTTTTGATAATTACTGCTTTTGTGTAAATAGAGCCTTTCCATTTAGCTAATGGAGTATTTGATTTTACAAATTCCTTGAGATTTTTGCTTAACGTCATTAATTTAGTCCTACAGTCAAAAAATTGGGTTTAGATGGTTGTAGTGAGGCTCACTTTCGCAATCTATTGGGGAACTTAACGCTCTTTTGAAAATTTTGTTAAGCTGCTAGATACTAAATCTTGTTCAATTTGTGGTTTTTTGGTGTCATAAAAATAATTATTAGGCTCATTTTTAGTATTCACACCATTGATGACTATCCCTAACACCTTCTGACCTGACTGAGTTAAAAACTCTTTAGCTGCATTCGCACTGTTAAAGTCAACCACTCCAGGACGAACGACTAATAAAATACCGTCAGTGAGGGTACTTAAAACAGCAGCATCTGCTATTCCTGAGAGAGGAGGAGTATCAAAAATCACAAGATCGTATTCTCTCCCAAAGTTACTAATTAATGTTGCCATCCGTTGAGAATCTAGCATTGCTACTGGATTGGGAGGCAAAACTCCAGAACTCAGAACCTCAAGATTAGGCATCACTTCTTGCACAGCTGCATCTAAAGAAACTTGTCCAGTAATAACATTACTTAGTCCGCTTGTATTTGTTAGCCCCCAGATATGATGCTGTATGGGATGACGCATATCTGCATCTACCAATAACACCCGACGCCCCGCCTGAGCCATAGTCACAGCTAAATTTGCAGATACGTCAGACTTTCCTTCTTTGGCAACGGAGCTTGTAATTACAATGCTTTTGAGCGGTTTATCAGAACAGAGGAACTTCAAGTTAACTTGTAGTATTTGGTATGCGTTACCAAGAGGGAAGTAAGGAATATCTCTGCCAATAATTTTGGGAATAGGTCTATCTAGTCCTGCTATAGAAGAATGAGCTTTACCATTTCTAGGTTGTGTGGGAATCACTCCCAAAACACTGTATCTCAAGACTTCTTTGGCTTCTTTGACGGTCTTCACTGAGCGGTCTATCAAGTCTAAACTAAAGGCTACAATGATACCTAAGAAAAGACCAATTCCTCCGCCGCCAACAATAAATAGAATTTTGCGAGGCCCTTCTGCTTTATCGGGGATTAAGGCATAGGAAATGACACGAGCATTAGGAATTTTTTGGTTCTGTGCAACATCAATTTCTTGGCGTTTCTTTAAGAGTGTTTCATAAGTCGTTTGAGCTGCTTGCAGTTTCCGTTCTAGCTCTCGTTGGCTCTGTTCTAGTCTTGGCAAATTGTTTGCTCGTTTGATGTAAGCATCTTGCTGTCGCAAGAGTGTGCCAATTTGTCTCTCTAGACCAACGCGTTCTGCCTGAGCACGAGTAATATCTGCAATTAGGCTTTGCCGTAGTTGTCCAATTTGTAAACTTCCCTGTGTTATCTGTGCTGTACCCGCTACTTGTCCTGTCCGATCTTTTAACAAGCTTTTAAGAGCTACGACTTTTTCTTCTAAACTGGTAATTGTAGGGTGTCCAGGTTCAAAACGAGTCCGCTCTAGTGCTAGTTGGCTTTCTGTTTCTTGGAGTTGGGCAAGCACTTTCTGAACTCCAGGTGCTTGACTCAATTCAGATGCGATTACACCTTGCTGTGAATCTACCTGAGCTTCACTGCGTAACTGTTCTAAACGACCTTTGACATCATCTAGTTGAGCTAAAGCTTGAGAAATTTGGTTTCCTAACTTGGAAATCGTATCAACTGCTGCGGTTGCTTCTTGTTCCAGGACAACAATTTTATTCGTTTCTTTAAATAGCCGTAGTTTTGATTCGGCTCTTCTGACAATTTCCTCAGCTTTGGGTACTTCCGTTACGAGAACTTGTTTGGCTGTCAGTGCTTCATTCTGATTAGCCTTGATATTTAGGTCGATATAACTGTCGATAACTTCATTGACGATTTTGGCAGCCAGTTGTGGATCGCCGCCTTTATAAGAAAGTTGTACAACATCAGTGCCTTTGATTCCTTCTATTTTGAGTTGTTTTGCCAAGTCAGGAATCGACAACGGTTTGCCTTGACTATCTTTGAGGTTAAGGGAATTAATTGTTTTCTCAATGACTGGATTTGATCCAATAACTCTCACCTGAGTTTCCAGGGGATTATCGTTTATATTCAAAGCTTCCAAGCGTCCTATGTCTTGCGGTGACCCTGTGAGTGAGGAAGAGTTATTTGTTTTAATCATCAAACTTCCTTCTGCTTTGTATGAGGGTTTTAGGGAAAATGCATACAAGCATCCAAGGGTAACAGCTATGCCAAAAATTCCGACTAGAGGTAGCCAACGCCGTTGAATAACTTCTAAGTATCTCTGAATATTTACTTCTTCAAAGTTCGGCAAAGATTCCATTGTCATAATATATACAAACTTTTATAAAAACAGACTATTCACTTATAGCAGATTTTTCTTAGTATTTTCCTGGCAGTAGCACTGTAGTTTACTTTGCTATGGTAATATTTGCGTTGATTATCAGCTAATATCTTTTTGCTGAGGTTGTTCAATATCTGAACTAAACTAATAGTTTTGCCAATCGCAATTTTAAATTGAGATTGCTTGATATTCTCCTGACTGCAAAAACAGGATAACTCACAACTTTCTCCCTGATTTAGTAGCTTTCCCTTTTTGGTTAATTTAGCTTTGTGTTACTACTGATGCAAGTATTGAGTACTAATCTAACAATCAATATCATATTATGTAAGAACACTGAATTCGAGAACTTTACAAAAAATTCATACAAGATGCTACTATATTCGCTGTCGGGTTGCTGATTTTGAAAAGACAAGAGGAATTAATTCCTTCAGGGTAAGGAACAGAACAATTGTGCCAGCCTAGAAGCAATGAAACTACTTCAGACATAGGCTTTGTGCAGCTATCAGAGACATTTACAAAGACTGGCTGGATATTTAGGTAAGTTGCTTCAAAGCTTTCAGCAAAAATTAATTTTTCTTCTGAATAATGGTCAATGTTGGGAACAATAGGGGACTGGCAATAATAAAATTGTGTGATTTTATTATTGAACTTGTAAAGAGTCGCAATCAGTTTAATTTGCCCAGACTGGTGATAAGACTTTTTTGATATGGCTTGAGGTATGACAATTACAACACAGTGACCACCCTTGGGTTTATATCCCGATCTTTTAGGTTTATCCGTAAATTTGCAATCACCTTGTTTGTATTCTGGAACAGACGCAAAATACTCTTTCCAAGACTTATCTAAAAATATTATATTTTGTCTTATATGTGTAACTACATGGTAACACGCATGAGAGATAAACGGCTAGTAAGTAAAAGGAAACTACAGTACAGAGCGTGTAAAATTTAATCCCAGTTCTACTACTTAACTTTTCGTTACATAGCTGTAAATTTTTCCGCCCACCTACTTAGGTCGGCGTAAATAATTAGAAGATAAGTAGTAAGACAAAATTCATTACACGACATTTAACCTGAAACCCTTATCCAGCCTAAAAATTAACACGTAAATATTTCTGTCCTATTACTTCGCACTGAAAACCTGAAATAGTTCTGTACTCTCAGCGATAACACATCTACTTAACAGAATATGAGTTAGCACAGTTGCAGCAGGAGGCAGCTTAACAGGGGAGTGTCAAATACCGACGTGGTTAAAGTGTGGATTAGTCTATATCTGAATAAACTTCACTATATTTTTAATGAAGTTTAGCGATACTTATTGCTACCTGTGTTAATCTGAAGTACCCAAACCAGGCTGCTATTTTTTGGTTTCTCTATCTAGCCAATTGTAATTATTAAACTGATATTAAATGTTGAGAGATTGAATTATGAAATCCTCTTCTATCATCTTAGTCGTTGTGATTAGCGCACTCGCTCTCCCCCAAAGTGCTTATGCTAACCAAGAGAATGTTCCTATGACAACAAGCGATCGCAATCAGGCTGGAGTTTTATTAACAGAACCAGCCACGATTAACGCTACATGGAGTAATTTTATTGGACAGAGTAATAATCCAAAACAAACTGCTGAATCAATTTTGCTAGTGCAGGAGCAAGGATGCCAAAAAATTAACCCGCTTGAGTACATCAATAACCCAGGCGCTTTTTTTAAGCAATGTCAGCAACCAACAAAGACTCAAAGGAGTCACGCAAAAATAACTTGAACACTTTTAATTGGAAAGTAAGGCTGACAGCTTATTCAAAATTAAATTTGTACAACTTATTTTTACATGATGCCAAAGTACAGAGCCAATAGAGTATCTCAAGGTTCCTAAGCTCGATTCTGGTATTAGTGTGACAGTTACAAAGTTTTGATCTAGGAACTTTTTTAAGAAGAGATAACGAATTCTTACTAGTGTGATTTATCTAGATAATTTACGCTCAAACATGGATGAAATATTTATGCTGGCTGCTTTAGCTCAAAGCAGAAAAGCTTTGCCGAAATGTTTGCCGAACCCACCAGTCGGTTGTGTAATCATAGATGCCCAACAGATAGTAGCTCAAGGATACACGCGATCGCCAGGAAAACACCATGCTGAGGCTGACGCACTTAAACAGATTCAAGGCAAAGCTTTCAATTTCCTGAAAATGTATGTAACTCTTGAACCTTGTTCTTTTCATGGACGCACACCTGCATGTGCTTTAGCGATCGCTGAAGATCCTCGGATACATGAAATATATGTATCCATAGTTGATCCAGACCCCCGCAATAATGGCCAAGGATTAGACATTCTCAGAAAAGCAGGAAAGACAGTTAATATCGGGTTATGTGCCAATGAGGTGAATGCTTTTCTTAACCAATATCTACTACAGTGATGGTTGAGGAGTTAAGTTAAAATTGCAACGTAATAGCATTTTCCCAAAAATCTTTGCAATAAGTCGCTCATCTGTATAGATGCACAACTCTGCTTTTGTGTCAACTTCAGGTGAAAACTAGTAAGTGAGAAAGCTGTGAGATGTTGCTTTGTTAAAAGTCTCAGATTATTTCCGACTTCTCAGCAGTGGGAAACCTTGTTGTTCAAGTTATGCTGTATGACAATCAAACACCCATCCCTAAACAAAAATCTTTTCGCTTCAATCGGATATTAGTGGCGATCGCGGGTGTTACTATCTTGCCAAGTATTATCCTTGGTGTTAATGTGACCACTGTTACTACTTTTAGTCTATAAAATATTTTCGGGAGTAATACATTGATAATACCACATCCAATGCAGATGTCTGCGTGCAGTATGACACAAGTGCAATTGTCACAGATATCTGCATCGTTTTCATCCTAATTATAAGTATGTGACCGGACTTCTGAAGAAAGCTGTTCTTGAGCAGGGGAGTAGGACAAGGACTTTATTTTATGTTTAACGATCGCCCGCTACGTACCCGCCTTAATTAGATTCGATTATCTAGAAAAAAAAGAAGTAGAAAAGGGACATTTTATATTTAAAGGATTTCCTTTTAAGGAGAATTACATGGAAGGATAACCAGACTATGTACTACTTTAATTACGTTTTTTGTGATTTATTTTTTTGAATTATGTTTATATTTGCTATGAGTAAATTTTTTGTAAAATAATAAAATCCATGCTTGCTCGAATTTTCATCTTTTCTAGTAAATACATTGAATAATTAAACCAAATATAATTCATGTTTGAAAATCAGCAAAAATCAAGAAAAAAGAAGTGTAATTACTTCAAAGGATATGCTGATGATCCTTTAAGTAATTGATTTGTGACTGGTGATAATGTTAGTATTAAGGCGTGGGTTGATTTTGGGTTTATTATCTCCAACAATTAACTTGTAATGTATCATAGACCAGGATTCATCAGTATTGCCAATTGATTGATTAGCAGTGTGAAATGGCTATGGGTCTGAATATCTAGCTTGATACCAATAAATTGATGAGGTTACAGAGGAGCAAATAACCATGAGCAACTTAACATCTCCACATACCGAAGTTCAAAAAACAAAGAAAAAAAGTTTAGCCGCAGATAAAAAGCCTCGAGCTACAGATGATATTGTGCGTAGTTATCTGCAAGAGATCGGGCGTGTAGATTTGTTGACTCGCGAACAAGAGGTTATTTTTGCCCAACAGGTGCAGCAGATGATGAATTTACTAGCTGCTAAGGAAGAATTAGGTGTGAAATTAAAGCACGAACCCACGCTGCAAGAATGGGCAGATCAGTTGGAGTTAAGTGTTGAGGTGCTAGAGCAACAGCTAAGTCAAGGACACCAAGCCAAGCAAAAAATGATTCAGGCTAATCTCCGGTTAGTGGTAGCAGTGGCGAAAAAATACCAGCACCGTAACTTGGAATTTATGGATTTAATTCAAGAAGGTACTTTGGGTTTAGAGCGAGGAGTGGATAAATTTGATCCCGCTCTTGGTTATAAGTTTTCTACCTACGCCTACTGGTGGATTCGTCAAGGAATCACACGAGCGATCGCTCAACAAGGACGTACAATTCGTTTACCGATCCACGTCTTTGAGAAACTGAACAAAATTAAACGAGTGCAGCGAGAATTATCTCAACAGCTAGGTCGCGTTCCCACTACTGCTGAAATTGCCAATGCGTTATCTTTGACACCTAGTCAAGTTCGAGAGTGTTTGTACTTGGCTCGTCAACCCTTCTCTTTAGAAGCGCGAGTTGGTGAACAACAAGATACAGAATTGCAGGACATACTGGAGGATGATGGCCCTTCTCCCGAAGACTATGCTGTTGAAGAATCTCTCCATCAAGACTTACAAGACTTGTTGGCAAAGCTGTCTCCCCAGCAGCGAGAAATATTGACCTTGCGTTTTGGTCTAACTGATGGCTATGAACTTTCTTTAGCACAGATCGGCGATCGCATGGGTATTAGTCGAGAACGAGTGCGTCAAATAGAGCAAAAAGCTCTCAGTCTTCTCCGACGCCAAAAGGAACAAGTACGTAGTTATCTAGCTAGCTAAATAATTCATAATTGAATTGTGTAATTATGAATGTCATTTTTGAGGAAAATAAACCTAAGTAATCTATCTCAAAAATTTGATATGATCACATCAAAGACAGTGCAACAATTACAGGCACAATGGGTAACTTCTGAAAACTTTCGGCCTTATGGACAGGTGATTTTTGCAAGTCTTGATGGCAAAACTTACGATAGGGAAGATGCCCAGTTAAACCTGCAAAATGGGATTCCACGATTTTATGTTATGCGGTTGGAGAAGAGAGGGCGAAAGTTTCATAAAATTACTCGCCATGTCCAATGCACTCAATGTCTGGGTTCTTTGGAAGGCAAGGATTGGTTAGTTGCAGTTTGTCCTCCTCATCATGATGTGAATGAACCAGCATTAGAAGAGATTGCTGCTTTCCGCATTCCAGGGAATTGTTTTATCAAGTTACATGAAGGTACTTGGCACGCTGGGCCCCATTTTGACCATGAAACTGTGGATTTTTATAATTTGGAACTAGCTGATACAAATGTGGTGGATCATTTCACTCATGATTTTCTCAAGAGTCATCAATTAGAGTTTGAGATGCTTTAGGTGAGATTGCTAGAACCAGTCCCTAGTTCAACCATTTGAATCTACTTTTCACAGAAAGAAGGATTGGTTCAAGTGTTACCCCAGTTTGATTATGATTGTTGATATTCTAAATAATACTAGATAAGCAAATCAGTCGATTAGCGATGAAGAAGAGTTATATCCGACATTCCGCACCCTGACTGTCACAATCAGTTTTATCGGATTTTTCTCTTGCATTTAATACGAAAAGCATCAAATCACGATTGCGATCGCTCATTGGCAAAACCCCAAAAGCTGAAAATTAGTGGTGTGATACTTGAGGGTGCGAAATGTGGGTTGAGCGATCAAAGGACACCAAGAAAGTTAAGGGTGGGCATCACCCACCCCAAATTTTTATCCCATCACCTCAGCAGTCTTTTTCTTATCCAACTTGAGAATCAACACACCCAAAGGTGGCAAACACAAATCCAGCGAATAGGTACGACTGTGCAAAGACCAATCATCCGTCCATTTACCACCTAGGTTGCCCATGTTACTGCCGCCATACTGACGCGCATCGCTATTGAATAACTCGGTATAAAATCCTTTTTGCGGTACACCAATGCGGTAGTGAGAATGGGGTTGCGGTGTAAAATTGCAAACCACGATCGCAAAATCATCAGAATCCTTGTCGCGACGCATGAAGGAAACTACACTATGGCGATTATCGCTACAGTCAATCCACTCAAACCCCGGTTCAGCAAAATCCTGGGTGTACAAAACTGGTTCAGAACGGTAGAGATGGTTCAATTCCTGGAAAAACGTTTTTAACTTTTGGTGGGCTTCATGCTGCAATAAATGCCACTCCAAATCTGCCCAAGCATTCCACTCACTCCACTGCCCAAACTCCATGCTCATAAACATGGTTTTCTTGCCAGGGTGAGCAAACATATAGCTAAATAAACAGCGTACATTAGCTAACTTCTGCCATGTATCTCCCGGCATTTTACCGATAATATTGCTCTTGCCATGCACCACTTCATCGTGAGACAGGGCCAGCATGAAGTTCTCACTGTGGTTGTACCACATACTAAAGGTGATATTGTTTTGGTGGAACTGGCGGAACCAAGGGTCCATGCTGAAGTAATCCAGCATATCGTGCATCCACCCCATATCCCACTTCAAATTAAAGCCCAGTCCGCCTGTATAGGTGGGCCAAGATACCATTGGCCAGGAAGTAGACTCTTCAGCAATTGAGAGAATACCGGGGAAATAGCTGAAGATAATGTGATTTACCTGACGCAGGAAATCTGCTGCTTCTAAGTTTTCTCTGCCGCCGTACTGATTGGGCAGCCATTCTCCTGGTTCGCGGCAATAATCATTGTAAAGCATCGAGGCAACAGCATCGACACGAATGCCGTCAATGTGGTACTTGTCGAACCAGAAGAGAGCATTTGCAGCTAAGAAATTGCTGACTTCATGGCGACCGTAGTTGAACACCAAAGTACCCCATCCTTTGTGTTCACCTTTACGGGGATCAGAGTGTTCGTATAGGTGGCTACCATCAAAGAAAGCTAAACCATGTCCATCTTTGGGGAAGTGACCTGGAACCCAATCTACAATTACCCCTATATCATTTTCGTGACATTTGTCAACAAAATACATGAAATCTTCAGGGCTGCCAAAACGGGACGTGGGGGCATAGTACCCAGTTACTTGATAACCCCAAGAACCATCAAAGGGATGTTCCGCAATGGGTAGCAATTCTAGATGGGTGTATCCTAATTCTTTGGCATAGGGAATGAGTCGGTCTGCCAGTTCCCGGTAGGTAAGGAAGCGTGCGCCCGGCTTAAGTTCGGAAACGATGACTACCGATTCAGTTTCACCATTTGGCAGTTTAGCTGGTTCCGCACTCGAAGCGTGTAACCAAGAGCCTAAATGTACTTCATAGACTGAAACTGGCTGAGTGAGCGGTTCAGTGCGACGCCGCTTTTGCATCCAGTCTTCATCACTCCAATTGTAAGCATCTAAATCAGTGACAATGGATGCCGTTTTCGGACGGGGTTCCTGCTGGAAGCCGTAGGGATCAGATTTTTCGTAAATGTGTCCTTCAAAATTTTTGATTTCATATTTGTAATGCTCTCCTACACCAATTTCAGGAATAAACAATTCCCAAACACCGGTGGGGCCTTTACGCATCTGATTTTTACGTCCATCCCAGAGATTGAAATCTCCCAACAAGGAAACATTACGAGCGTTAGGTGCCCAAACTGCAAAATAAACACCCTTAACGCCGTCTATTTCCGTAGGGTGCGCTCCCAGTTTTTCATATATCCGGTGATGGTTGCCTTCACCAAACAAATGCAAGTCAAAATCTGTCAAGCGGGGAGAACGGAAAGCGTAAGGGTCATAAATGACACGCTCATTTTCTCCTTCTTTAATCCGTAACTGGTAGTTTGCCAGTTCTGCGGTTTCAATAGTGCATTCAAAAAAGTGAGGATCATGCACCGTTTGCATTGGGTATTCCTTGCGTTGTTCAGGAAGAACGACCCATGCTGCACTTGCATTTGGTAGGTAGGCCCGCACAGCCCAGACAGTTTTGCCGTCTTGTTCTATGGGATGAGAACCTAGTATTTCAAAGGGATCGTTATGCTGATTCCAAACGATGCTGTTAACCTGTTCAGGGGCGATCGTGGTCATGGACATGAAGCTACCTAAGTGAAATAACGTGATTGACTAAATCTACTTTTTTAATATCTATATATATTCTTTACATTTATTTGCAATTTTGTCGCCACCGTTATCCTACATCAGAATGGGGACTGGGGACTGGGGATTGGGGACTGGGGACTGGGGACTGGGGACTGGGGGAAAGCTCTTGACTTTTTACCCTTGAGTAATTTTTCAAAAATTTAAAAAAGGCAAAAACTGAAATAATGTTTTACGTAAGCGAAGCAAGAAAATCTGTTCTCGAATGTTGGGGTCTAGTTTTGGTGGCGGGACTTCTTGCAGCTGGGCTTGCAATTGGATATACTCGGCAGCTGTTAGGAATCTTCCATCAATAGGCGATCGCGCTTCTATGATAATCTTTGTCCGTAATATTTCTTCTGGTGTATCCTCTGGTGGCGGTAATGCTATTACTGCCGATCTCCAATAGCTACTCAATACAACAAAACTTACACTAATTACAATTAAACTCAGTAGTTTTATCGCTTTTCTCGCTTTAAGTCTCCCCATCTCCAGAACTGCGCTCACAACGCAGGATGAAAATCTGTTTTTTCCATACTCAAAGTTACAAATTTTACCAATAAAAATCTGGCAATATCAAAGGACATTACCAGGTCTCTTCTGACACGGAACAGACTACAGGGAATGCTCAAGAGCAATTGCCAGCGATCGCGATGAATTGTTTTGCCCTCCCAAAACTCAGTAGTCTAAGCAATTCCAAATACGAGATGAGGGAAGTATCTTGCTTACAAGATGCCTTAGATTTACATAACTCAACTCCCTTGAACTGGGAACAAGGTTCAATCGGGCGGGAATTTTAGGCGGACACTTGGTTGAGGATGTAACCCTCTTTACCAGTGTCCTCTACTTCCTGCCCTACTTAGCTGATATTTGAGCAAACTCTAGGCTCTGATACACCAACACAAGGATGGAGGTTTTTACGTGAACCTAATTAATTCAAGCTATGTAGTGAGGAACGCTGTCAACAAGCAGTTCTGGGCGTGATTTAAACTAAAGTTTAAGATGCCTTATTTAGGAGTCGCAGCGGGAGTCGCAGCGGGAGTCGTTGCGGGAGTCACTGCGGGAGTAGACTTAGCAGGAGGTGCATCAGTTGGTTCACCTGTAGCAGCTGGAGTACTTGTACCAGTACCATCACCACCACCTTCACAGGCTCCGAGAATTGTAGCCAGACTTAACATTAGAGCAAAACCAAAGATTTTTGTTTTCATAACTCCTCTTTCACCAATTGTGGCTAGAACAATTTTTCGCCTGTTGAATACGATACCGTATTTATTGCTTTTTTTTAAATGTGGCAAGATTACATACCTAAAAAAACAATCCTTTGGGGTATTCTTTTGGGAATGGGTGTATTCTTTTGGGAATTAGGTAAGTAGGTGGGCATAAAAAAACCAGACTATGTAAAGATAAGTAAATACAGAGAATGCATCGACATGAGGTGACTTATATATGGGCGCTCGTTTAAGAGTATTTCTAACTCGTGAGCAAGATCAAACTCTGT
>NZ_JABXKQ010000002.1 GCF_017114945.1 Nostoc sp. JL34 | reverse complement strand
TTCTTCTGCTTAATTTTTTGTTACATACTTATAAAATTTCACCACGACTTACTTACTGGCAATTTGGCTAATTGAGTTCTGCTACGAAGCTCAAGTAATACTTGACTAGCGTACTCAATATTATTCAAGTGTTTCTTAAGATTTTTAGGTAATCTAACCCTTCGTGTTCGCGCTGGGCTTGGTAGTAATTGCTTGTTAAAGTTTTTAGCTAAGAAAGTCTTTTGCGTTGGTGCTGGGCTTTGTCGTACAAAATTTTGAGATGAAATGTCAGACGATTTTGTACTCTTAGGTGGTAATGGCGATTGCTTAAAACCTTGGGAGCGATACTTTGACTTTGGCATTGAAGGTGGAAATAATACAAACAGCCAAGCTAGAAAAATCATTCCACCCAGTGCAAACAACAAACCAATGATTATGATTAGTATCATTTTTACGCTCCCCTTTGAGCATGGCTTACCTGTGCATATTTCTAAATTGTGATTCTTGTTGAGAATCCTGCTGAATTTGATGATGCATATCAACAACAGATTGAACCTTATCAAGTGCCTGTAACTGTTGGTCACTTACGTTAGCCGATAAAACTCCATCAGTGAGAACAGTCTCGCCGTTTTTGGCACGAACAATTACATTATCGCCAAGGCGTTCAAAATCAAAATTTGTACTTTTAAAACTCTTAGAACCATCAGGGTTATCTTTGCCCAAGATATTCAGCATTGCTTTGACACTCTGTTCAATTGCTTGACCTTTAACATCCTCAACAGCAGCCCGTAGTTCAGTTCGAGTATTATCAATGGCTGACTGAACACCCATAAGGCTTTGATCAACCGTGTTTTTAACACTATCTACCTGTGTACGTATCTCTTGAGTTAAGTTACCAGCTTGTTGATTGAGTTGATTTCTTACACTGTCAGTCTGATATTTAACTTCATCCTTGAAGCTAGTAATTTGTTCATTAATTTGAGATTTAAGTGAAGTAATTTCCTTTCTGAGCTTCGTTACTTCGGGTGTCAGCACATCTAAAAGGCGCTCAAAAACATTCTTGGCAGTTTGTTTTACCTTGTTCTCAACCGTACCCACCCAATTTTGAAGAACTGTATTTTGAACTTGTGGTAAAAACCGTTCATTTACCTGTGACAATGCTTTTTGAGTATTTTCAATCAACTGTTGCTGCTTCTCCAAGGATTTACTCATTTCGGCAACTTGAGCAGCTAGTTGTGATAAAGATTCGGGTGAAAGCTGTTCTGATTTGATACTATCTACAAGTTTTTGTTGTTCGCTTAGTTTTTTCTGCAATACTTGCACTTGTTTTCCTAAAGCTTCTACACTGTAGATTCGCTCATTACTTACAACTTTATTTTTCTGTGATGCCGGAGCTAAACCTAATTTGTCAGTCAGTACTTCTCCATTTTTAATATGGAATACTTTTTCATTACCAATTTTAATAGAAATTGCACCTTGAGAATTTTTCGGGTCAGACAGAGCTTTTTTTAAGTTCTCTACTATCGTTGGTGTTAATAAGTTTTTAGAGGGTGATTCTCCCAATGTTCCTTGATAAACTTTGCTAGAGCTAGAGTAAATATGAACATCCTTGCTGGGATCTAATCCTTTTTCTTTAGCTTTGGCATGGATGAGTTTCAGGAGAGATTCTAAAATTTCTAGATAATCTCGCTTAATCTCTTTAGCTTCGCCATCATCAATCATTATTTTCACCTTTGAGAATTGACTGAATTAACAGTTCAGGATTAATCGCTACTTCTGGTAAAACTATTCCACCGAGTTTATTAAGAACCTGTCTCCCTTCAACTTCAATGTAAGCAAATTCTCCATCAATCATCACTGTTATCGATGATGTATTTTTTTCAGCATCAGCCGGGACATAATCTTTCAGAACACCATTTAATACAAAAATGTTGGCATCATCTGCATCGCCGCTATAGACTTCAAGGCACTCAGGAAAATAGTTAGCATCAAAAGGCAAGTTATCCCAACTATCAGCAGTGTTTAAAATCTCGCTTGGATATTTATCTGCTAGGGCTGCTATATCAGGAGGGAGTTTAGCAATTTGTTTTCTGTCATAATCAGAGAACGGGTAAAACTTACTTGGCGACATGAATTTTATCCTAAGTATTTTTGACTTCCATTTTATTCCAGACAATATTTCTTTAAATCAGACTCGCATATTCTGATAATTGCTCTTGATTTTCTATCAAAGGTAACAATTTTATCGCGGAGGCTCGGCGAATTTTCATTTCTTCATCTGCTGGAGTTAAGAGAGTAGAGTTTTTAGATAAGAACTTTTGAAACTCGTACCAAGCTTTCACACTGTCAGCTTCAGATTGGATTTCATGCTGAGGAATCTTGATTGATTGCAATATTGGCAAACTTATTTGACCACGAGAACGAAATCCGGGACTAATAATTACTGCTTTTCCTGATGGTAAAGTGTTAAATTGATTGACATCAAATAATTTTCGGGTACTGTTTTGGTCAGAATTAGAAATGCTTGCACCACCCTTACCTCCTGATGAGCGAGAACGTTGCTTATATTTAATTTCCTCTTCACCTAAAAACTTACTAAATCGTTCGGCGGCTACATCATCTTGGGGGTTAAAGAATGCTTTAGTAGCACAACCACCAAATATTGCATTAGTTGTGTTTTCACCATAGGATTCAATCAGCATTGATAAGTTTTGCAAGCCCAGCAGAGAGATTAAGCCATCTTCCCGATTCTGATTCAGCCAATCAACCAGTGCTGGTAAATAAAGAGTAGGCAATTCGTCAATCCCTAATACCAAAGGACAAGTACGTTTGTTAGCTACATTCCGGCTCACTAATAGATGCAGAATTGAGACTAGCAAGGGTGCAATCACATCACGCTTCTCTTTGTTCATTCCGAAAATCACCATCTGCCGCCCCTTCAAATCCAGTGGAATATTAGTTTTTCCACAGAATGCTGCTAAGGCAGAGGGAACCATAAAACGGCTGAACAATCCGCTAGCTGTACCCACAATACTAGCTGCTGTTTCTGGCGACCCTGCAACAGATACAAACTGTGCGAAAGCCTCTCTAACCATGAAGTTTAGTTCGGCGGCTTGCTCAATGCGCTTAACTAACTTTGGCAACCCCAGAATTGCTTGGCACATCATAATATCTGGGTAAGGAGTTCCTTTCGCTAGCATAAAAACCGCTTGCACTAGCTGATCCCCAGCATTAGTAAAAAAGCTGTTTCCAGAATCTTTATCACCCAATTGAAAGTTGCGATTGAGTGTAATCGCAAGTTGCCGCGCCATTTCGGAATCTTCATTGCTACGAAGAAAGTCTATACCTGGATTTCTCACAAAGGCTAAAAGAAGAGGGGTCAAAAACTGTGAAAATGTAG
>NZ_JABXKQ010000098.1 GCF_017114945.1 Nostoc sp. JL34 | reverse complement strand
ATTGCTATATCAGGCAAGTCCTATTGTCAATAGGCTTTGAGACGCGCTAACCCTGAGATAAATGCTGCCAGGTGTAAAATTTTAGAGTCTTTTGCTAATGGGAACGACTAAATTCTTATTTATCCCGCTATTTCTAGTATAAAACCGTCTATTGTTCTAAACGAAATGTGCATCTTTAGGATTGAATGCTAGTTTAATTATCTCATGGGGATATACATTGCCGAATATATGATTCCGAGGCACTCTGGCAATTAAAGTCTGTCCTCCCACCTTAACCCAAATACTACAAATACCAATACCATTTAAAACCCGTTCTACTAGTCCTTCAATAATTACCGAACAAAGTTTGTGTCGCATTGAAGAACTTGCATCGTAAAGATTGAAAGTATCGCCAGATAAACAACATGTAGTAATTGGTTTTGTGATTTCCCCAGGATATAAAAACTCTATCCCGTTTGCAAGTTTGATAAAATTTCCACGGCTACTCCGTTCTACATGGCACGGAATAATATTATCTATCCCTACCAGTCTGGCAAGTTGCTCGTTAGCTGGTCGGCGGATGATAGTTTCCAAGTTATCATCCTGGACAATACAGCCGTCAAATAAAGCGATCGCGCGATCGGCAAAATGCAGTATATCTGTAAAATTATGACTGACTAATATGACTGCTGATCCCCTCGCTTGGGCCCATTGTCTAATTTTCTCAATCATCTGGGGACGTATTCCCACATCTAAAGAGGCAGAAGGCTCATCCAAAAGCAGCAATTCGGAATCAGCAACTAAACCGCAGGCAATACAAACTCGTTTCGCTTCACCACCAGACAGAGAACGAGCTGACTGATTTGCTAAGTGTTCACAGCCAAAAGTTGTCAGTGCAGTATGTACTCTTTGCTTAATCTTGTGTGTTGGTGTGCCGCGAAACTTTAATACCTTGGCAACATTATTAAAAACAGTGTCATCCAGTAGTAAGGTTTCCTGAAATACCAAAGCCGAACGACGACGCAACAATGTTTTATTGGTATTATGGACATCCTCTCCAAATAATTGCATCTCACCACGGTAAGGTTGCAAGAGATTGATTGTTCTTAACAAAGTGCTTTTACCAGCACCATTGGGGCCAATCACAGCAACCAGTTCCCCTGGACGGACTGTAAAATTGTTAATTGACAGGATATTCTTACGTGGTTTGCTAGCAACGCTCACCTGTCGCATATTCAGAACATATTCGTTAGTACTCATAGGATTTTCTTGTCATGCTGTAGGATAGTCAGCAACACGATTACGGTGTATGTGATGATCAGGAGGATATATGCGATCGCCATTGCCACATCGTAATTTCCTTTCCCTACCTCCGTAACGATCGCTGTAGTCAGGACTCTAGTCTGCCCCTTAATATTGCCGCCCACCATCATGGATGCACCAACTTCCGAGATGACGCGACCAAAACCAGCCATGATTGCAGCCATTAACCCTAACCGTGCTTCTTTGATTAGCAACCAGTTGGCTTGCCACTGTGTCGCCCCCATTGATAACAATCGCCAACGTAGCTTCGGATTAATACTGATAATTGCTGCAAAACTGAAGCCAGCAACAATTGGAAAAGCAATGATGGTTTGGGCGACGATCATAGCTATGGGTGTATAAATCAAATCAAGATTTCCCAATGGGCCAGATCGCCACAAAAACATACTGACGAATAAACCGACTACGACGGGTGGTAATCCCATACCGAAATTAATCAAACTAGTCAGAGTCTGCTTGCCGATGAAATCCACTAATGCTAGCCACAGTCCTAATGGTAGTCCCAGTAACACGCTAATGGCTGTAGCTGTTCCAGATACAAACAATGTCATCGTCATGACTTGGAAAACGTCACTATCGCCACTGGTTAATAGCTCAAAAGCTTTGAAAGCTCCTTCGATGATTGTATTCACAAATACAAATTTCTTAAAAAATAAAGTAAAAACAAATTCCAGATGTATGACGAATCACCAATTCTTGTAAACTAAGTATTATCATCTTGACCATCAATGCCATAAGCGAAAACCAAGCTAACAGGTATATGTTGCAAGAAAAAGATTTGGGTCTTGGGAACCAGGAGTCCTGCCCTTGGAGGGAATGTAAGACTTTCTAGTACTACGAAGTTCTGGAGGCTATTCCTGATGAATTGGGAAGCCCCGTCCGTCTTATGGCGGGGTAGTTCACAAGCCATAATCTTTCTCGGTTTTACCGGCATCAACATAAAATAGCGGTTGTTTAAACTCTTTTTTCCCGTGGGCTGCAATTATTGTCTGTCCTTCAGGAGATAAGACAAAATTAATAAACGCTTTAGCTCCTGCACTATTGACTCTGGGGTACTTCTTAGAATTTACCTCCATCACATGGTAAAGATTTAACAGTTTCTTATCTCCTTGCACCAGTACAGGCAAAGACAGATTTTTCTGCTGAAATATATACGTTGCCCGATCTGCTAAGGTATATCCCAGTTTTTGATTAGCAACTTGCAAAGTTTCCGCCATTCCTGAACCTGTTTGCTGATACCAAGTTCCAGATGGTGTGATGTTTGCCTGTTTCCATAAATCTTTTTCTAGTTTGTTAGTACCTGAGTCATCACCCCGCGATACAAACAATACTTGATTTTTGGCAATCAGACTGAATGCTTCCACAGCATTCTTTTTCCCTCTAATCTTTGCTTTGTCTGCATCTGGCCCGACAATCACAAAGTCATTGTGCATTACCAAGTGGCGATTAATCACCGCACCACCCTCCAAAACTTTGCGTTCGGCTTTCGGTGAATTGACGAATAGCGCGTCAACCTCACCTTTTTCAGCCAGAGCCAAAGCCTGTCCGGTGCCGACTGCAACCTTTTTTAGCCTATATCCTGTTTTCTTTTCAATCGCCGGAACTAAATCATCTAGCAGCCCACTATCCTCAATACTGGTTGTCATCGCCACAATGACATTTCTACTTCCTGAAGACTGTCCAAAAGTTGGCTCTTGGTTGAATATACTACCAAAGCCGATGCAAAGAATCGCCACGAGAATTACCAAATACCCATGACGCAAAGCCCGATGATTGATCATTGCACTCTCCTAGCAATCCGTACGCCAATATTTTTTACTATGGCAAGTAAAGCTTACATTGAGGAGTATAGGCAAGATTGATTAGGAAAGCAACTATATTTATGTTGTTTTCCAGACAATTTTGATGATGAGAAGAATTCCTGACAAGATGCTGACATCTTAGTTTTTACCCAGCATGGCATTTGTTTAGAAGAACTTGACAGAAGTCCTGGTATAGCTTTAGACCGCTTTGTTTCAGTCATTGTGACGTAGTTTAGAGATATTTGGTGGAATGCGATCGCAACGGGTTCGTGTGTCTACGATGGATTTAAGAATAGCAGCGATCGCCATATCTCGTAATTTAGTATTGTTGACCCGAAATGTTAGTGACTTCAACAAGGTTTCAGGTTTAGTGATGGAGGATTGGACGGTGTAAAACAGGTGAGCTAACAGGGAGCTACAATAGACGGTAAACCTTGAAGTTGCACAAAGCAAGCGATGAGTACTACGGATAATTCGCCGATCGAGGATAGGTCGTCAGCAGATTTAGTAGCTGTTACAGAGTTACAGTGCCAGCTTAATGACTTACTGAAGCAACTATCGCCAGAGCGATTACAGGTGCTTGCTGATTTTGCGGCTTATTTAGCAAATGCTGAAAGCGAAGCTGCAACCCAAGAACTTTTGGCAATTCCTGGATTGCAATCGCGCCCGTAAGCGGCGTCAAAATATTTAAAATCTTCTGGATTCTCATGGTCATTAATTATTAGTCAGTGGTCATTGGTCATTAGTCATTGGTCATTGGTCATTGATTACTAACTTTAAATAAATGACAAAGGACAATTGACTAATGACTCATTTAAGTGTTGTGTTGAGGTCTTGACCTAATCGCAGCAAATTATCTGCTGTATTGTGTACGCCAAATTCGGCGGCTAGTTGCGCTCCTAGTGTGCCGTGGATGTACATAATGAACATGATTGCTATGCCTGCGAACAAATAGATCCATTGCACTTCTCTATCTGTCTGTTTATATTCTTGTTTGTCCCAAACGAAGCGCTGCCATCCTCTCCAAATGGTCATATCAACAATCAATGCTAATAAAAAGACGCCACCTACACCATGCCAAATCATAGTTTGCATTGCCTGTAATCCCCAGGCACTCTTGATATCAGTAGGTGGTGCTGCTAAAAGCATTTCGTAAAAGCCTGCGCCCACAGTGAAAAAAGTGATAATACTGGAAGCGACCATGTTGTACCAGCCGACATCAAAGAAATTGACACGTTTGACAGTAATGGCAAAATATTTGAAAACCCATATTTCCAAGGGAAACAGCACACCAACGATATCGAAGGTCATCCCAATGATGAACAAACCGAGGGTGAGATGGACTAAGTTGGGATGGATAGGAATGCTATAAGGCAGTCCATTATTACCTAGTTGTGTACTTAATTGGTCAATTAGTTCCGAGTTCATGGCAAAGTAGCATTTTTTACTGCTTCAACAACTGGCACTGTGTGCAGTCCATATATCCAAACAAATTCATCTCTGAAATATACTTGCAAGCCAACTATTAGGGTTAAAAACAGCCCCACTAGCATGTAAGGAATCGGTAATTTGTCAGGGTTGCGTGTACGAATTACATATCGCCAAGCTGTAATCGCTGTGATGATTCCCGAAAGCGACCAACCAATCAACGTATGCAAATTCAGCACTGCCTTAACAGCATCGTAAGGTTTTGCCAGCCAGCTTCAAACTGACCAAAGATAACGGCCACAAAGATAGCGATCGCAGAGACAAACATATTCCACCAACTGACCTCAAAAAGACGAGCGTTACCAGTGAAATAACCAATTACATCGCAGGCAAAGGCAAACAACACCATCGCAATTACGAAGTGGACAACGATGGGATGAATTGTATCTGAATAGGGTAAATTGTGGTCGTTCAAAGATGTAAAGTAATCAAGCATAGCGTTCCAATCCATCTATTAGCTAGAAGTTAATATTTAGTAGCGAGGAACTAACTTCCAATCCTTAATGTTCACAATTTTTTTTATTTCTAGAACGACTCAGGTTAGACTTCAAACCTATTCAAATAATAGCAGGAGTTCTCGTCATGAGAATTTTTGATATAGGGTAGCCTAATTATTCTTTGAAGATTTTGTGCTTTTGATTTTCTATCTCCATATATAAAGAATATCATACATTTGTTAAAATTACTTGCGTTAAGCAACTAATTTTCAAACAGTATGTGTGGTTACAATTAATCAGTAGCTAGAGAGTTTTTAGCCAATACTTGTGCTTTTTCTGCTGTTTCTGGGTTAGCAATTTTGACCTGTTCAAGAAAACGAGATATCCAAGGTAAAGCCACCATAATTCCTGTTAAAACTACTAGAAACAAAGCTATTCCAAAAATTTGGTCACGGGGAATTTCGAGTACACCGCGTAAAATTACCTCTCTTAAAGCAGAAACAATAGTAATTTCTACTGCTGCGGTCACGGATGTCCTCTGTTGTTGTAGATGATCGATTAACAGACGAAACAACTCTACTAAAATCAAAATGAACAGGATATCAGATGTTACTTGCCGCAAATCCAATGGGCTTAAAAAGGAGAAGAACATATCTCCCAATCGGATGAGCATTACACAGAATAAACCAAGGCAGAGAGAAATGATAATAAAGTCTTGGAAAAATTCCAGATTACGTACAATTGTATTTCTTTGTAACCAGTTATTGAAATTTGAAGTTATCCCCTTTAGCATGGTATTTCCTAATAGACTAGATTCATTTATCTCCATAACTAAAATAGTGCTGAGTATCTAGCATCGATTACTCAGCACTTGGAACTGTATTCAATCCCCATTTAGCTATCTGACTTTTTACGGTATCTGGAAAACCTCACTTCTATTTCTCTCTCCTACAAGGAGAGAGACTTTGAATTTTCCTCCTTCTCATTTTGGGAAGAGGGCCAGGGGGTTAGGTCAATCGTTAGCTTTTCCAGATGATCTGAATTGTCAGATTTAGCTATGAGGTTCAACTCAGTCCTATTTTGAACCGTTGAGGTTGAGTTTATGGACGGTTTCGGCAGTTTTCATCTTTGATGCTGCGGTTGTTAAGTTATTCGCAGCTTTGACGATCTCTTCTAAGGTTTGGTTAACCAAACTTTCATCAAGGGAGGTTTCTGATAAGTAAGTTTCTATGAAAATCTCCACTCGACTAACAATTATTTTGCTTTGAGAGCGTAGTCTGTTGAGATCTTTGGTAGATAGATTATTCATTGTTTGAAATTCCTTTGGTTTCGCGGGTTAGTTCTGCATTTTTGATCAGCAATTCTCAGTCAAAGAGCGATTCTTACAGTTCAGCCCTTTTTTGAAAGATAAAATTTGCTGGAATACCAATTAAATTGTTCGCCTGTTGACTGCTTAAATGTCTTCAGATTCCCAAAATTCGTACAAAGGTTTCAAGCAGGAGATATTGCTATATCTGACAAGCGAACGAGTCTATTTTAGGACTTACGCACTGAAAATTAGTGGTCTGTCAAGCCAAATTTGAAGGGTAAAAGAACGAACGACAGATCAACCAGTGCGTTGCGCGGGTTAAGAACGTTGTAGCAACTGGCGTCAGAGAACACAGAGTCTGAGAATAAAAGAGATGTTTAAGAAGTTGCTCACCCAGTAAACTTGCCTTGGCAGAGTACTAGCAATACAGTTCGGTTAAGCCCAAAAAATAAAAATGTGTAGGTTGGGTTGAGGAACGAAACCCAACATATTGCAAGGTTTGTTGGGTTTCACTTCGTTCCACCCAACCTACAAATATTCTTAACCGAAACGTATTGAGACTATTAGGGTTTAAGATTGCTTCTGTTGGAGATGCTGCACTCGCAATGAGATAATTTTATCACGGTGCGTAAGTTCTTATCTATTGCTTAGACTTACGCACCGAAATCATCTGTTGAGTCTTTAAGCGTCAAAAGCTTTGGTGCAGACATCAGAAGCTCTCCTCTAGTTGCCTCTCTTGCTAGCTTACTTAAGACTAGAGGTACAGTGGATGCTTAGAGTTGTCTGTGTCTTCTGGCTGTTGACTCCTTTTATAACAACTTGAAGCCGAAGTTATTCAGAGTCTCACGCAAATCCTTACACCCTTTTAAATAGTCTAAAGTGGCTATTCGCTCAGCTGAATGTTGCGACCAATCACCAGCGACATTCATCTTTTGTTCAGTGTAGAACTCTTTCATGATATCATTATAGTGAGTGATCGCCTCATCTTGCTCTGCCAATTTATAGGTTTCCCGATGGAATACAGCTGGCTGGGGTAGACGTGGCTTAACAACAGGTTGTGCTTCAGGATTGGGATAACCTACACACAACCCAAATACAGGGAACACAAAAGGTGGCAAATTCAATAACGTGGCTACCTCTTGAGTGCTTTTGCGGATTGCGCCGATATATACCGTTCCTAAACCAACAGATTCAGCAGCGACGATCGCATTTTGCGCTGCGACTGAAGCATCGACTATTGCTTTAACCAACAGTTCTACGTAATCCAGAGCTACGGGAGTTAGTCCGCGACTTAGGGCAACATGAGCCAGACGACCTAAATCTGCTAACCAAACGAAGAATACAGGAGCTTGGTTAATCCATACTTGGTTATTAGCCAGCCTGCATAATTCTGCTTTGCGCTTTTGATCTTCAACTGCTACTACACTCCAGGTTTGCATATTAGCTGAACTAGGAGCAGATTGAGCAGCTGCAACTAGCCATTCTAGGGTTCCTGGTGGTAAAGGATCAGATAGATAAGACCGGACTGAACGGTGGGCTATTAGCGTTTCTAGAGAGGCGTTCCAGTCAATTTCGTAATTGAAGGGAACTTCACCGTAGCGCGATCGCAGTAGTTCTGTAGGATTGGTCATAGTCAGCTTTTGAATTTGAACACTTTTTTACGATTAAGGAAAACAAGGAAGAAGCAGAAAATCAGGAGGCTGATTAACTGACAAAAATAGAGAGAAAAGACTTGATTACTACGCAGCTAGCTGGGTTTCTCCGAAATCTGAAATTAGATCGTTCCGAAAAAAAGCAACTCGTAAAGCTAGCCGATACTCAGATGCAGGACAAGTAAGCGGAGTAACCGTATGCCAAGAATTGTCAGAACGTGCGATCGCAACTGAGGAATCACTAAGGGGTAGAATATCTTGGAAGGCAGATTCCGGCTGGGAGTCTTTGAGAATTCGCAAACAGCCTCCCCAGTCTACAGACCATTGTTGATTGAAAAATAGCAGATGAGTTAAAACTTTGTTCGGCTCGTCTGTATGAGGGTGATGTAACTGTCCTAATTGATATCGACGAAATCCAATATCCATTACACAGTCTTTTAGTTCCAACCCAGACATTTCATCTATTGCTTTGCGGTAAGAATCTGTCCACAGTTCTTCTATCAACTGTCGCCAGACTTTACTCAGGTGTCTCAAATCATAAGTAAGTCTGCCTTGTGCCATCCGCTCTCGCCAGCGATTATCGCTAGATTTGAGCATCAAGGAAATATCCTCGCTAGTTGCAAGCATCTTTCCCCAAGAGTATCCATATCCCTCTCCCTCCGACAGGCGAAACTCTTCGTGGGGAAAACTTGCAGTTAGTTCTAAGCTTGCTTCTGATGAAAGCAGGTTTTTGATCAAAGCCCAATTGTATGGGACTTTTTGCATTGCTGTGGTACGAATGGAATCAAAGTTAAGCATGGTAGAAAAAACGCTTTAGTAGAATTAACCAATCATGATTACCCTGGACATCAAGTGGTATTGAACTAGGGAATGGGGATTGGGGATTAGGGACTAGGGCGTGTTTTAAAACTGCTCGTTTAGCCTCTTAACTTTTTAGATCCCCCTAAATCCCCCTTAAAAAGGGGGACTTTAAGAGACTCTTTGCCCCCCTTTTTAAGGGGGGTTGGGGGGATCTAAGACTTTGAAAACACGCCCTAGTCACTAGGGAATGCAGACTAGGGAGTGGGGACTGGGAAGATTTAGATGGGAATTTAGATCCCAAGCAAATCTGATTCATATTTTCTTGCCCAGTACCCAGTCCCGGAGCGCCCCGATCGCAATAATTTTGTAGGATTTGTCATAGTCAACTTTTGAACTTGAACGCTTTTTTACGATTTCAGAAGGATTACCAACCCTATTCCCCTGTAATGTTTTGGTAGATGTGTGCATTCACCTTTGGGGAACAAAACTCAGGAGTTCTTCAACAGTGAGACTGCGCTTAACTTTTACTGACTCATGCTTTACAGCATCCAGCACTGATTGAATTTCTGGCTGACTGAGTATGATTCCATGTTCTTGCAGTACACTGATGATCAGATGCCGACCGGAATGTTTGCCTACAACAAGGCGGCGTTCCCAACCAACATCTTCCGGCGCAAAAGGTTCGTAAGTACCGGGATTTTGCAACACACCGTGAGCATGAATCCCTGACTCGTGTGCAAAAGTATTTTCACCCACGATCGCTTTCCAGGGAGGAACCGGCCAATTAGCAGCTTTAGCAACTAACCGTGACAGTTCCAGCAACCGTTTTGTATTAATACCCGTTGGGATGTTGTAAAGGTGTTTCAGTGCCATCACCATTTCTTCCAGCGCCGCATTACCTGCGCGTTCGCCAATCCCATTTACTGTAGTGTTAACGGATCGCGCTCCTGCTTCAATACCAGCTAGCGAGTTCGCCATTGCCAGTCCAAAATCATTATGCGTGTGCATTTCTATGGGAATGAATAGATGATGCACAAGGGAGCGAACTTTGCTGTAAGTGTTCAGAGGGTCGAGAATTCCTACAGTGTCACAAAAGCGAAACCGGAAAGCTCCCAACTCTTGAGCATAATACGCCACATCCAATAGAAAAGATGGATCGGCTCTGGAAGAATCTTCTCCGCCAACAGATACAGCTAAACCGCGATCGCAGGCAAAATTAATCGCATCTCGCAGAAGATCCAGCATAACCTGCTGCTTACCCCCAAACTTGGCGGCAATCTGAATTTCTGAGACGGGAACGGAAATATGCACCCGTTCCAAACCACAATCTATAGATGCCTGGATATCGGACAATTTAGCACGGTTCCAGCCAAGTAACTGGGCATTTAATCCCAGATTAGCGATCGCTCGGATAGATTCTGCTTCTTCTTGCCCCATTGCCGGAACGCCAATTTCTAGTTCTGGAACACCAATGGCATCAAGAAAAGTAGCGATCGCAATTTTTTCTTCAACATTAAAGGCTACACCTGCGGCTTGTTCGCCATCTCGCAAGGTTGTATCGTTAATCTGAACGGGATGTTTATTCATCGTGAAGTCATGATTCATGATCAGCTAACTTGTTGGGTGATTTTGATTTGCTTCAGTAATTCGCAATTGAAAGACAGAGCAGCTAACTTGAGTTGTGGAAAGTAAAAGACATATTTTTTAGCCGTGGGTTAATAATTACAAATTACGTTAGCGACGCGAAAAGCGAGTCTGCGTGCGTAATTACGAATTACGAATTACGAATTATTTAAATATTTGCTACAACTTCCCCAATCTTGCTAGTGTCATAGCCGCCGAGAATCTCTAATTGCGATCGCACTAGCTGATGTCCCAAGATACTGAGGAACTGTTTTACTGGTTCTTCTTCCAAGTATTCTTTAATAATCACCAAGTCATATCGCGCACTATGAAGGGGGATAAATCCCAACCCAAAAGCAGCAGCTATAGATGCCGTACTGATCCCTGCATCAGCAATTCCTGAGACTACAGATAAGGCAACATCTTGATGGCTGTGGACGATATGGGTAAATCCTTTCACAGTCTGGGATGGCACTCCTTCTTCTTGGAGTTTCCGTTCTAAAAGCATCTGACCGCCAGAACCCGCTTCATGGGTAACAATAGTTGCTCCAAATTCTACTAAGTCGGAAACTGTTTTAATTCCCCTTGGGTTTCCTGGTGGGACTAACAAACCTTCTTCCCAAACTCCAAGGGTAATCAAAACGGCACTCTTGCCTGTTAAGGCTTCCCGCACAAAGGGAATGTTATGTTCCCCAGTTTTGGGATCGTATAAGTGCATTCCTGCAATATGAACTTCACCTTTGCACAGACTACGTAATGCAGCCTTGCTGTGGGCGAAACGATAATGAATTCGCAGTTGCGGATGCCAACGTTCAGTTGCTCTTGCCAAGAGAGAAAGCACAGGTGTACAACCAGCAATCACAACTGTATTGTGTAGTTTGTCTATATCATCCAGAATCCGAACCAGGACTTTATTTGTAACGTTTTGGTTTTGTGCTTCACCCTCCGATTGACGCTCATTACTAGCTACTTCTGACGCTAATGGCAATTTGCTGATGCTGGGTAACTCTTCCACCCTTACGGGTTCCTTAGCATCAGGGTAGATCGCTGCAAGCGTCTCACCATCAGCTGGAATCATTTCGATCCGAAAAGCATCATTCCCAACAAGGGGATAAGCTATCCATTGATCCCCAACCCGCGCTAGACTAACTCGCGATCGCTGTTGCTTAGGGACTGATCCCGCAAGAATTGCCTCAACTTCTGGTAAATCTTCCTCAAACCAGAATAAGTCCTCGACTTGGCAGCCAAGAGCTTTGGCTAAACGCAGTGACATAGCAACAGAAGGAGCATATTGCCCTAGTTCCACACCACCAATACTCTGACGAGTGACGCCAGCTATATTAGCTAATTCTTGCTGACTCATACCCAAGCGAGTTCTAATTGACTTCAGGTTATTGCAAAGATTCACATCCAGTTTCATGAGGCTGTATATCTCCGTTAGAAAAAGCCACAACAGACAAACTTAAATCTGTTGGGTCAATCGCAAGGTTTTCTCGTATTTGCCGTTTTTGTTGTCAGACATATTGATGTTTTGACAATTTTGCTTATTTTCTGCAAGCATAGCATACATATCGCTAAAATACTTGCATTTTTGGATACTATTTTAGTGATTTAGCGTAGCTTGCTGCCGTAGGCATCGCCAACGGTAGCAAGCTACGTCACCAAAAAAAAACTTAGTCCGAGTGCGGTAAATCCTGATCTAGATGCCAATTGCCCCAATTGCCTTTTTTAGTTGGTACTGCCACCCACTGGAGTTCCAACCATAAGATCGGGTTCTTTTCCTTCAACCTTGAGGCGGGATCGCGAATAATGCGTGTGGCATTTATGCAAACAGCCTGACATATCCCCAAATCTTGAGCAACGCCTCTGAAAACATCTTTGTTGTCATTAATTGAGGCAAACAGCATATTAGGATAATAAACAACAAAATGTTGTATAAGTTTTGGAGGGCAGCCCCAGTAAGAGTTTACGAGTTCGACGTGGCAGTACTGGAGCAACTCACCTACTTTGGCACAGCGTTCCTTGACTACGGTAATAAATTTTTGGACTAAAACCTCTTCGGTCAACATAATGAGTTCTCCTCCTTCAATGAGGTAGACGAATTTTGGCGTGGTTCAGAACGCCGATTTCTCAAATGGTGGTAAGAAGTTTACGCAGTTTTTCTGCTTTTTCGAGTCAGAGATCGCCAATTGCTCCAGACACTTTGTATGAGGGATAACCCCTACTGCATCGTCCTATTCAAGAGGTATCTCCGAAAATGAATCTGCAACCTTTGTAGAGTTTGGGCTAATACCTAATGTCTGGAGGTGTCTAAACAACCCAAACTGTACCAGCAGTTCCTCTAGCTGATCGTTAGACATAGATTTCGGAGTCACAAAATCTGTATTCTGGTCAATTGCCATTGCTAGGTTGCGATAGTGTTGCGCCTGTTCAGACTCAGGAGCATACTCAATCACCGTCTTGCGGTGGAACTCTGCTTGCTGCACCATATTGTCTCTGGGTATGGAGTAGATCATTTGAGTCCCCAGTTTCTCTGCCAGAGCTTTGATCAAATCATCTTCCTCATCGACTTTGCGAGAGTTGCAAATCAATCCTCCCAGACGTATACCGCCTATGGGTGCATACTTTTGAATACTTCGGCAGATGTTGTTGACGGTATACATTGCCATAATTTCCCCAGAAGTGATAATGTAAACTTCTTGAGCTTTGCGTTCACGAATGGGCATGACAAATCCACCGCATACCACGTCACCCAGACCGTCATAAAATGTATAATCAAGTCTAACTGCATCATCATAAGCACCAAGTTGTTCCAGCAACCCAATTGATGTCAGAATGCCTCTACCTGCACATCCTACACCAGGTTCCGGCCCACCCGATTCCACACACAGCGTCTTCCCCCATCCCACCTGGCGGAAGTCTTCTAGATTCAAATCATCATCTTCTTCTTTACGCAACGTGTCGAGTACAATCTTCTGGTGGAATCCCCCCAAGAGGAGCCGGGTGGAGTCTGCTTTTGAGTCACACCCTACAACCATCACCTTACGATCCAGATCAGTGAGTCCAGCCACTACATTTTGAGTTGTTGTGGACTTGCCAACTCCCCCTCTTCCATAAATAGCGATTTTCCGCATAAAAACCTCAATAATGGCGCAGACTTATTAATTCGGCTCCCAGATTATGGTGTAATCAAGCAGAGTATTGAATCAAATTGGAGTTGTAAATCTTGAAAGTATTTACTACCCAGTTTGTGACTGAATTGATGCTGTTAGATAGTGGACATCAACCGTCTATCCAGCACTATAAATATTGCAGTTATTTGCTAGAAGTTAAACAGCTTCTTACAGATATGGCAGTAAATATTAGCGGGATGCGAGATACAACAAGGATGCTAAAAATTAGTGACAATTCTGTCACCAAAAATCCAAAAAACTTCCACAGATACGGCAGGTGAATGAAAAATTTCTGTTTACTCACAGCAAGACAAGTATTATTTTCGCTGCAAAGAAGATACATAAAAAAAATCAGTCCAGCCTACGCTATGGCAACAGCTTCGCCAAACGAAAAACCGATTTTTAGGCGGTTTTGCTCCACTTCGATTAACGTTATGCCATCACCAATAACTGATGAGGCTGGTCTGATACTCACTTCAAAGGAATCTAAGGAGTTTTTATTCTGGTTTTAGATTCCCTATAAATAAAGAATATCATACATCTGTCCAATTTACTTGCGCTGATCAATTAATTTACAAACAGTATTCGTGGTTACAATTAGTCATCATATCGAGAGCCTCAAAGCCGATAATTGCGTTATTTTGTTGTTGAAAGTTGAGAAAATATCGTCGATTTATCTTTGGTGAGATATCTATATTGAGGACAGAAATTAAATCATTTATCTCTTCACTTCCAGTTAGAATAGTCTGTCTACTCTCTTGACTAAAAGTATTTTATATAGAATGATTTGGTTTACTTTAAATCTATACCGAACTGTCTATTATAAACGCAATTAATCACTATTTTGCAATATTAATTTGCGTTATTGTTATCAGCTTTACTATTATTAATTAGAAAGATTGATAGGATTTTGAAATCAAGGAACTCCAACAAGTTTCTGAAAAAAATTACATATTAGAAGAGTCTGTCTTCTGATCAATTGCAACTGGAGCAATCAGCCATGCCAATGAAGTTGTTTAAGTGCGACGAAACTATCCCCGAACGGGAGAAGCACATATATATTAAAGAGAAAGGAGAAGATACAACCCAGTTTCTCCCTAGCGCCCATGTCGAAACCATTCCCGGCTCATTATCTGAACGCGGATGCAGCTATTGTGGTGCAAAATTAGTAATTGGTGGTGTTCTCAAAGATACTATCCAGTTGATACATGGGCCTGTGGGCTGTGCCTATGATACATGGCACACCAAACGCTATCCCAGCGACAATGGCAACTTCCAACTCAAATATGTCTGGTCATCAGACATGAAGGAACAGCACGTTGTCTTCGGTGGTGAAAAGCTGCTGAAAAAAGCGATGCTGGAAGCCTTTGCCGAATTTCCTGACATCAAGCGGATGATGGTGTACACCACCTGCTCTACTGCTTTGATTGGCGATGATATTAAGCCTGTAGTCAAAGAAGTAGAAAAAGAACTTGGTGATGTCGATATCTTCACCGTTGAGTGTCCCGGTTTTGCTGGTGTAAGTCAATCCAAAGGACACCACGTATTCAATATGGGGTGGATGACTGACAAAGTAGGAACTTTTGAGCCGGAAATTACCAGCCCATACACGATTAATGTGATTGGTGACTACAACATCCAAGGGGATACCTTTGTGATGGAAAAGTACATGGAAAAAATGGGCATCCAAATTATTGCCCATTTTACCGGCAATGGTACTTATGACTCCTTACGCGGGATGCACAGAGCGCAGTTGAATGTGACTAACTGTGCCCGTTCTGCGGGATATATTGCCAATGAGTTAAAGAAAAAATACGGCATTCCCCGGATTGATGTGGATACTTGGGGCTTTGACTATGCTAAGGAAGGGTTACGCAAAATCGGTGCTTTCTTTGGGATTGAAGATAGAGCCGAAGCGGTGATTGCTGAAGAGGTGGCTAAATATGAATCGAAGCTTGAGTGGTATAAAGAGCGCTTGACTGGTAAAAAAGTCTGTATTTGGACAGGAGGCCCACGTTTGTGGCACTGGACGAAGGCTCTGGAAGACGATTTAGGAATGCACGTCGTGGCGATGTCGTCGAAGTTTGGACACCAAGAGGATTTTGAAAAGGTAATTGCCAGAGGTGAAGAAGGGACTATCTATATTGATGATGGTAATGAACTCGAATTTTTCGAGGTGCTGGAAATGGTCAAGCCGGATTTGGTTTTGACTGGCCCGAGGGTGGGTGCATTGGTGAAGAAGTTGCATTTGCCTTATGTGAATGGTCATGGCTACCACAATGGCCCTTATATGGGTTTTGAAGGTGCGGTGAATATGGCGCGTGATATGTACAATGCCATCTACTCCCCTCTGATGAAGTTGGCTAAAGATGATATCCGTGGTGAGCAAAATCTGTCAAGTACCAATGGTAATGGCAACGGTAAAGCAACCAAAGAGCTATCTGAGCAAGTCGTTTCTTTAGTTCAACAGCAAGTTAAGGAAGCCACTTCACAGGTTCAAAAGCCAGCTAAGGAAGCTGCACCACAGGTTAAACAGCCAGCTAAGGAAGTTGCGCCACAGGTTCAACCCCAAGCTAAGGAAGTTGCACCACAGGTTCAACCCCAAGCTAAGGAAGTTGCGCCACAGGTTCAAGTGCAAGCTAAGGAAATCGCGTCATACATTCAAGAGCGAGCTGCGGAAGTCACAAAATTAATTCAAGAACGGTGTTTGTGGCAGTTTCACTCTCGTGCATGGGATCGGGAAGAAAACATCAATGGTGTTCTCAATATGGCCGCCCAAATCTTGACTGGAGAAAAGGTGGTTCTGGAAACCTTGATCGAGAGAGGTTTTTATGCAGATGCAAAGATCCTTTCGGCTGACCTAGAAATTAGGTTTGCATGGTTAAATAGCATGGAGAACTCGCAAAAGAAAGCAGTACTGGAAGCTGTTAAGGGAATGCTGATCGATATTGTAATAACCAAGTCGAAGAATGGTGAGTTGCATTATTCGCTTTATTAAAGCAATTAGATCGGTAATTCAACCAAACTAGGACTTATGCAAAGGTAACGCAAAACGTAGACGCGGAGCGGCTTGCCGCAGGCTACCACAGAGGACGCAGGGGCCACGGGGGAATGAGAGTTTGAGAGGGTTTTTGCGTAAGTCCTATAAACAAACGGTGTTGTTGAATTAGAGTATGAATTAGAGTCTTGTCATCCTGTTAGTGTTTGTGCAGAAATTTTCTTACAGAGTAGAGACTTACAGAGTAGAGAGCGATCGCTGCGACGGGCTATACCAAGAGCATTCTTAAGAAGCTTGGTATCTGACTACAGAAGCATCTCATCTAGCTTTCAAGATTTTCACGAAATTCAATTCTACTTTTGTTCTGTAATCGATGCTATGAGTAGCTTGCTTCTTGGTTAGATGCAGCGTTGGCTTGCCACAGACATCGCTCCACTTTCTTAAGCTCGAAAAGACACTTCATATCTTCGTTCAGCAACGCCAAACACGCATCACGCAATTTTTACCACATAGGAGTCAAGAGAATGTCTTTAGTCGTAAAACAGAAAGAACGCAAGGGAATCATCAATCCTATATTTACCTGTCAGCCTGCTGGGGCTGAATACGCTTCCATTGGAATCAAAGATTGTATTCCGCTGGTGCATGGAGGACAGGGATGTAGTATGTTCGTTCGTCTCCTGTTTGCCCAGCATTTGAAGGAAAATTTCGACATTGCTTCTTCTTCACTCCATGAAAATAGTGCTGTTCTTGGAGGACAGCCACGCATTGAGGAAGGCGTAAAAACCTTAGTAGCACGATATCCCGATTTACGGATTATCCCAATTATTACGACTTGTTCAACTGAGACAATTGGGGACGATATCGAAGGAACCATTAACAAGCTCAACGCCCAGTTAAAGAAAGACTATCCCGATCGCAAGGTTATCCTTGTTCCTGTACATACTCCCAGTTACAAAGGCTCTCAAGTCACTGGCTATAATGTCGGCGTACATGCAATCATTTCTTCCCTAGCAAAAAAAGGCGAACCAACTGGCAAGTTGAACATCATCACCGGGTGGCTTAACCCTGGAGATGTCACTGAAGTTAAACGTATCTTAAAAGAGATGGACGTTCCAGGAAACATTTTACTGGATACAGAAACCTTTGATGCGCCCACGATGCCCGATAAGACAAGTTTTGCCTTTGGCAATACAACTATCGAAGACATCGCTGATTCTGCCAATGCGTTGGGAACTATTGCCTTATGTAAATATGAAGGCGGTAGTGCAGCCGAATTCTTACAAGAGAAGTTCAAAGTTCCCGCAATTCTTGGCCCAACACCAATTGGGATCAAAAATACCGACATCTGGCTGCAAAACATCCAAAAACTAACTGGGAAAGCAATACCAGAATCTTTAGTGAGAGAACGTGGTAAAGCTATTGATGCGATCGCAGACCTCGCACACATGTTCTTCGCCAACAAGAAGGTTGCTATTTACGGAGATCCCGATCTAGTAATTGGTCTAGCAGAGTTCTGCTTAGAAGTTGAGTTAGAGCCAGTGCTGATGTTGTTGGGAGACGACAACAAAGCCTGCACCAAAGACCCAAGAATTGCCGAGTTGGAGAAGCAAGCAGCCTGTGATATTGAAGTGATCTGGAATGCAGACCTCTGGGAATTGGAGCGCCGCATTACAGATAAATCCCTCGAAATTGACTTGATTCTCGGTCATTCCAAGGGTCGGTATATTTCTATCGACAACAAAATTCCGATGGTTCGGGTAGGATTTCCTAGCTTTGACCGCGCAGGTTTGTGGAAATATCCTGTAATTGGCTACAAAGGAGCAGAATGGCTAGCAGATAACATTGCCAACGCCATGTTTGCAGATATGGAGAACAAGCACGATCGCGAGTGGATCTTAAACGTCTGGTAGATTGAATTTTCAACGCAGAGGAACGCAGAGTAAAACGCAGAGGAGCGCAGAGTTTGAGTGCTGGAACCTCTATTCAAAACTTTGCGTTCCTTTGCGCCAACCTCAGCGACCCTCTGGTTTAAAAAAGATGAAATATTTGGAGAACTATGATGATAGATCAGAATGTCGTATTTTACGGAAACTTGAGCGAACTTTATCGCTTGGCAAAAGAAGGTAAGATTAAGACTACTTTACAAGGTAGTCATACCCGCCCTTGTAAATTTTGGACTGCAACGAAGATTTTAAGTGGGATTAAAAATGCGATCGTTATTTCTCACGGGCCGAGTGGCTGTGCTTATGGTGTCAAGCGGGCATACAAGCTGACTAATAGCCGCAATAGTGGTTCCCCTTATGAACCCGTGGTGACTACAAACATGAGTGAGAAAGCGGTAATTTTTGGAGGCGAAAAAGAATTAAAGGGCGCGATTCTAGAAGTAGATGAAAAATACCATCCCGATGCGATCGTTGTTGCCACTAGTTGTGCGTCTGGTATTATTGGCGACTGTGTTGATGACGTAGTGAATAAAGCCCGCAGCGAAATCGATGCTGAGATCATGACGATACATTGTGAAGGATTCGCCGGGGAGTATCGCAGTGGATTTGATATCGTATTTCGGCAAATCGTAGACTTTATGGAGCCGCCAACTCCAGAGCGGAAAGCACAACTAGCCGATGCTGTCAATATTGTGGGCGCAAAGATGGGCCCTGAAAGGACAGAAGTCGAAACTGATGTCAAAGAACTGGTGCGATTGATAGAAGCAATGGGGGCAAGAGTTCACAGCGTCATCGCAGGTGATTGTACATTAGAAGAACTCAAGCAAGCACCGAGTGCAGCAGTCAACTGTACTTTATGTTTGGATCTTGGCTATACCATTGGCAAAGCCATGTCAGACAAGTTTGGTACGCCGTTAAATTCTACTATCCTCCCCTATGGAATCACCGCTACAGAAAAATGGCTCGAAGGGGCTGCAAAATATTTAGGGATGGAAGAACAGGCGGCTGCTTTGATGGAAAGGGAATATGCCGCAATCAAGACTGAATTTGAAGCAGCTAAGGGTTATATAGAAGGGAAGTTAGCGATTATAGAAGGACATGATGCTATCAAGTGCTTATCCCTTGCTCACATGTTGGAGCGTGATTTTGGGATGCGCGTAGTAATCTATAACTTCCATCCCTGGAGTACAGAAGCACGAGAAACCAGTGTAGATTATTTGTTGGAAACAGGGTTAGACCCAGAAATCCTAATTACGAAAGGGACGCTGGCTTTTGGCAAGTACGAGTCTATGAAACAAACGGAAGATGAATTACTAGATTTTATTGGTGGTCTTGATGCAGACTCAGTAGTGTATTTTGGTTCTTCCTTGAGTTTTCCTCATATTCCCGTAGTCGATTTAAATGCCATCTTAAATCGTCCTAGATTCGGCTATCGCGGAGCCTTAAAGGTCGCAAAGTGTATTAAAACAGCACTCCAATATGGTTTTAGACCTCGCAGTTCTTTAACTAAGCAAATGGTGTTCCCTAAAAATTCCGGGTTAGCATCTGCTCAATCATTGACCGGAAAATTAGCGCAAGACCTGCCTGATTGTACTGTATATGCAGAGAAAAGACGGGGAAAATGTTTGAACGAGTAACGAATGAAATTTTGTCTAATAAAGAAAATTGTAAGTTGGGTGGAACGAAGTGAAACCCAACAAACTCTCGGAAATGTTGGGTTAAGAAACAAAACCCAACTACACTCTGATTCGGTGGCGTCTGATACGGGCAAGGCTTAAGCCAAAAATGTCAAAGCGGAAGCCGTTACAAGCTGCGTGAAACACAGAAACGTCGAGGCAGAAGTCGCTACTAGGCTACGTGAAACGCGTTGACCATATTCAAACCTTAGAAAAACAGGAGGGAAAAATGTCTGCTGGACTAACTTTTGATAATTGTAACCATAGTAAAGACCCAATCGTAGGCTGTGCGCTTGAAGGTATTGCAACTACGGTTGCTGGGATTAAAGATGTCAGTATTGTAATTCAGTCTCCACAGGGTTGCGCGTCTACTGTCGCAGCTGGGTATGATGCTCATGAGGTTGATTTCACCAAGCGGAAAGTAGGTTGTACCCGCCTTTTTGAGTCAGACATTGTGATGGGAGCGTCTGAGAAACTCAAGGGGATGATTAAAGAGGCGGATCAATCTTTTGATTCTAAGGTCATGTTTGTCGTTGGGACTTGCGCAGCAGACATCATTGGTGAAGATATTGCGGGATTGTGCAATCAACTTCAGCCAGATATCAAAGCCAAACTCGTTCCTTTACTTGCTGGTGGGTTTCGAGGTAATGCTTATGATGGCTTGGAGATGGGTTTGGAGGCTTTACTTCCTTTTATCAAAAAAAGGCAAACTAAGAGAAGGGGTAGAAAGCCGAGGATTGTAAATATCATTGCGCCACAGGCAAATCTTAATCCTACTTGGTGGGCTGATTTGCAATGGGTAACGCACACTTTAAAATCTTTAAGGATTAGGGTACAGACTATCCTCTCTCATAATACCTCCTTTGAAGAACTAGAGCAAGCTGGTGAGGCAACGGCCAATATTGTTCTTAGTCATGATGTTGGGTATAAGTTTGCTCGGAAAATGCAAGAAACCCACAATATCCCCCTCATCCTTGATGATATACCTTTACCAATAGGTGTAAATAACACAACTCGATGGCTGAAGGCATTAGCGGCACATTTCAAGATCGAAGAAAAAGTCGAACCGCTAATTAAACAAGGCGAAGAAATGGTCGTAGATACACTTCGCAAACGAGCATTGATGATTATTCCCCGATATCGTAACTGTAGAATTGCTGTATCTGCGGATGGGACGCTTGGTATTGGACTGGTCAGAATGCTCTTTGAAGAATTGGAGATGATTCCTGAAGTCTTATTATTTCGCTCGGCGATGCCTGATTCTCGTGCAATTCTGGAGCGAGAATTAGATAGTCTTGGTCTTGCTCCCCGTGTAGCATTTTCGGCAGATGGATATCAGATTAAACAGACTTTAGAAGAGTTGGATGTTGATGCTGTGATTGGCTCGGCATGGGAAAAATACATGGCAGAGGAATTGGGAATCAAAATTGCTTTTGATGTATTTAGCCCCACTAACAGAGAAACTTATGTTGACAAGCCATATTTTGGCTATGAAGGCATGATCAATATGATGGAGGTGATTGCTAACGATTGGGATAGAGCTTTTCGTTCCAAAGAGATTCATTGGACATAGAAAAGTATTGTGTCAAGAAAGATGTCCTTCAGTTAGTACCTCGAACTACAGTCTTAGGCATCATGTAAAAATAAGTTGTACAAATTTAATTTGGAATAAGCTGTCAGCCTTACTTTCCAATTAAAAGTGTTCAAGTTATTTTTGCGTGACTCCTTAGCCTCAAAAGTCGCGCTCCAATTTCTGGAAGGGTTCGTATGCGATCGCTCTTTTAAGCGGATTGTGAAAACTGGCGATCGCATAGATATTGGCAAGGCACACAAAATTGAATTTGTGAGTGTGCCTAACTTACACTGGCTTGATACAATTTTCAGATGCGATCGCAATTCTTAGAAAAATGGCGCTGTACAACTAATCTCTTTTCTCCTTGTTTTTCTTGAGTTCTTCAGCAAAAGCGATCCTTTGATTTTCTGTAGTTTCTCATTAGTCTGTCTGAATCAATCTTCAGACTCAGGACTTAGGACTCAAGACTTTGTTCCGTGGTAATATCAGTGACACGAAATCGCAAAAAGCCGTGGCTACTGTATTAAAATCTCATCGAGCATCAAGAAGGCGTAAACATTCAGAGCATCCTCTTCAGCGTTTGCTGGAGTATGGACACCAGTATCGTAAACAAATTTGGCTGGCGACTACTTATTCTATCCTCAATAAATTTTTCGATTTAGCACCACCCGGCTTAATTGGCGTGGCGGTGGATGTGGTAGTTAAGCAACAGGATTCCATAATTGCCCAGTTAGGGGTACGGGATGTCTTTCAACAATTTTTGATTATTTCCTTCCTGACTGTGGTCATTTGGATACTAGAATCAGTTTTTGAGTACGCCTACGCTCGACTTTGGCGGAATTTGGCTCAGAATATTCAGCATGACTTGCGTTTGGATGCCTACAAACATTTGCAAGAGTTGGAATTGGCTTATTTTGAAGAACGCAGCACTGGCGGTTTAATGTCTATCCTCAGTGATGATATTAACCAATTAGAGCGGTTTTTGGATGGAGGAGCAAATGATATTATCCAAGTTTCTGCAACTGTCCTAATTATTGGCGCTGCTTTCTTTATTTTGGCTCCTAGTGTAGCTTGGATGGCTTTGTCACCGATGCCATTTATTCTTTGGGGTTCTTTTGCCTACCAACGACTACTAGCACCTCGCTACGCTGATGTCCGCGAAAAGGTAGGTTTTCTCAATTCGCGGTTGTCAAACAATATCAGCGGAATTACTACGATTAAAAGTTTCACCTCTGAAGCTTATGAAGCCTCTCGTTTGGAATTAGATAGTGACGCTTACCGCCACAGTAATTCTAAGGCAATTACTCTTTCTGCTGCTTTTGTGCCGTTAATTCGGATGCTGATTTTGGTGGGGTTTACGGCATTACTTTTGTATGGCGGAATGGCAGCAGTTTCAGGAGCAATGTCTGTAGGTACTTACAGCGTATTAGTGTTTTTAATTCAGCGTTTGCTGTGGCCTTTAACTAGATTAGGCGAAACTTTTGACCAATATCAAAGGGCAATGGCTTCTACTAATCGAGTCATGAATTTGTTAGATACTCCTATCGCCATTCATACAGGTGATGTAGCGTTACCTGTAGATAAAGTGCGCGGTGAAGTGCAATTTAACAATGTTTATTTTGCCTATAAAGATAGATTTCCAGTGATTAAAAATCTGTCTTTGGATATTCCGGCGGGGAAAACCATTGCAATTGTCGGTTCAACTGGTTCTGGTAAAAGTACTTTAGTCAAACTTTTATTGCGGTTGTATGAGGTGCAAGCTGGAAGCATTACTCTGGATGGGATTGACTTGCAAAGTTTGAATTTGCAAGATTTACGGCGCTGCATCGGTTTGGTGAGTCAAGATGTGTTTCTATTTCATGGCACTGTAGCGGAGAATATTGCTTATGGTAGCTTTGAGACTACAGAGCAAGAAATCATCACAGCGGCGAAGATAGCCGAGGCGCACGAATTTATTATTGAATTGCCCGAAGGTTATGAGACAATTGTGGGGGAAAGAGGACAAAAGTTATCTGGTGGACAAAGACAACGGATTGCGATCGCCCGTGCAGTCTTGAAGAATCCCCCCATTTTGGTTTTAGATGAGGCTACCTCAGCGGTGGATAATGAGACAGAAGCGGCAATCCAGCGATCGCTAGAAAGGATTACAGTAGATAGAACTACAATTGCGATCGCTCATCGTCTTTCCACCATCCGCAATGCCGATTGCATTTATGTCATGGAACATGGGAAATTAGTAGAGTCGGGAACCCATGAGCAATTGCTGGAGAAAGACGGTATTTATTCCGGCCTCTGGCGTGTACAGTCAGGTTTGAGGTGAGTTTCGCCTATTGTCTGTGTCTTCATTACGAATTATTTATGTTTTTTGGTAATAGTCAACCAGAATCAGGTGATAACAAATGGCGTCGCCAGTTGGATAAGTTTGTCAAAGCAAATCAGCAAGAGTTGGCGGCGCTGTTTTGGGGATTATGGTTAGCAAATGGTGACAGTCAGGGTACTGTTGGTATTGATTTGCAACCAACGCCGCATTTTGTTTATTGTCCGAAAGAGCAGATAGAGAATTTAAATATTAAGGTTGAGAATCGGCTTCAGGAAATTTTGGGAATTGTTGAGAATCACAAGCCGGATGTGGAAGTTGTGATGATTGGGATTGGGAAGGGGGAAATTAAGTTAATTCAGTTTGCACCGGAACCAGCACCACCGATTTGTTTTGAGCAAGCTGGGAAGGATGTGGATGGGTTGTTGGATGTGCTAGAAGAGAGGATGAGGGAGGAGATTGTTTTTTAACGCGCGATCGCAATTATATTCATCTCTTAACCTTCACAGGCGATCGCTCATCATTCTACAATTTAGGTGGAGCGATCGCCCTCATAACACCATCATTCCACCTCAGAACAAGAACATTCTCGTTTGAAACAGGAACGTTCTCACTTGGAACAAGAACATTCTCGTTTGAAATAGGAACGTTCTCCTTTGGAACAAGAATATTCTCGTTTGAAACAGGAACGTTCTCACTTGGAACAGAAACGTTCTTGTTTGAAACATGAAACTTCGAGTTCAGAACAGGAAACTTGGAGATAAAAGCTTGATTGATGAGGTTGGGAACTTGAATTTTGCTATTGTGAGGTGAGGCGATCGCGCAAATATGCTAAATTTTCACGCGCAGTAACAGTATGAGGATGATTAATTCCTAGCAGTGGCTCCAAAATACTTAAGGCTTGGATGTACAGGGGTTCAGCTTCGCTGTATCTGCCTTGGGAGTCGTAGAGATACGCTAGGTCGTTAAGGCTGAGTGCAACATCAGGATGTTTCTCTCCTAGCAAGCGTTGTGTAAATTCCAAAGCTTTCAGGTACAAGAGTTCGGCTTCGCTGTATTGTCCTTTAGATTTGTAGAGTAATGCCAAGTTATTGAGACTAAGTGCAACATCAGGATGTTCGTCTCCTAGAAGGTGTCGCGTTAGTTCTAAAGCTTGCAGGTACAAAGGTTCAGCTTCGCTGTAACGTCCTTGAGAGTAGTAGAGTACTGCCAAGTTGTTGAGGCTGTTAGTAAAATCAGGATGTTCGTCTCCTAGAAGGTGTCGCGTTAGTTCTAAAGCTTGCAGGTACAAAGGTTCAGCTTCGCTGTAACGTCCTTGAGAGTAGTGAAGTGCGGCCAAGTTGTTGAGACTTTGCGCTACATCAGGATGTTCTTCTCCTAATAGGCGTTGTCTAAGTGCCAATGCTTGCAAGTAAAGGGGTTCGGCTTCGCTGTATCTTCCTTGAAAGTAGTAGAAACCAGCCAGATTGTTGAGACTTTGCGCTACATCAAGGTGTTCTTCTCCTAATAGGCGTTGCCTGAGTGCCAATGCTTGCAAGTAAAGGGGTTCGGCTTCGCTGTATCTTCCTTGGCATTTGGAGAGTTCCGCTAGATTATTGAGGCTAATGGCAAAATCAGGATGTTCCACTCCAAGTAGGCTTAGCCTGAGCGCCAATACTTTGAGGTGAAGAGGTTCAGCTTCGCTATATCTTCCTTGGCATTTGTAAAGTTCCGCTAAGTTATTAAGGCTGGTAGCAAAATCAGGATGTTCCGCTCCGAGTAGGCATTGCCACAATTTTGAAGCTTGAAGGCAAAGCGGTTCGGCTTCGCTATATCTTCCTTGGGATTTGTAAAGTAAGGCTAAGTTGTCAAGGCTTTGTGCAACATCTGTATGTTTCTCTCCCAGCAAGCGCTGCCTAAGCGCCAATGCTTCCAGCTGAAGGGGTTCAGCTTTGCTGTATCTTCCTTGGGAACGGTAGAGTTCTGCTAGGTTGTTGAGGCTAGTGGCGACATCTGGATGTTCTTCTCCTAAGTGCTTTTTAGTAACTTCTAAACAGTGCTTACACCAAGATGAAGCCTGGTCATATAGCCCCTGGTATCTATAAAAAGTAGCATTACCAATGAATACCCAAGTTAAATCTTTATCGTTAACGTATTGAATCAGATTATTCGCTACTTCAGCTATGTGAGGAATGGCGGGGGAAACAGCAGTAATTTGCTCAAGAGTCGGTGTTTCAGGAATATCTTTAGCAACTGTTACCATTACCCGGCAAAGCGATCGCTTAAATTCCTCTGCCTGCTCTAAACCTGTAAGCTTATCTTGGAAAAACTTCCGCAGCAGGGGATGTAACTGATAAATTCCCTCACGTTTGGGCTGAAGTAAATGGAACTGTAACAAATCACGTCTGCTTTTTTTCCAATTTTGAGCCTCATTATTTATTGTTATACCCTCCACCAATTCCCAAGAAATCGGAGCTAAAGCAAATAAACTCAGAAGACAGCCTAAAAGTTGGGCATTTTCTCGCAATCGTCGCCAACTCAACTCAAAAGCAGCAGCCACACCCAATTTAGCAGTCATTTCTGGTCGAGCTTCGTCTAAAGCTTCATTTTTCAGACGCTCATTTTCTAAATCTTGCAGCATTTCTGCTAGGGATAACTCTTCATCAACTAACAAATAACGCCCGACTAATTCTAAACCCAAGGGCAAATATCCCAGCCACTTACAAAGTCTTCTCGCAATCAAAGGTTCGCGTCGCAGTCGTTCTCTACCCACTAAGGATTTTAATAACTGCATTGCCGCTAGTGGTTTCAGCACATCTAAATCTAATCGCACTATCGGCGGCTGTAATTTTTCCCGCGTGGTAATTAACTGCTTAAACCGGGAAGGAACAGACTCCAGATAACACCTGACTTCTTCTCTATAGTTAGTGACGTTATCAATTACCAGCAGAACCTCACCCTCATGCCATTGTCTGAGACAAGATTGCACTTGCCCAACTAAATCTAAGTCTTCTGGGATGTTTAATTTTAGGCAAGTACGCGCAAACAGCACGAATTGCACTCCCACATCCTGTAACGCGGACAACCAGCAAATCCCACCTTGATAAGTTACGCGGTGCAAATTGGCATATTGCAAAGCTAGTTCTGTTTTGCCGACTCCACCCATACCCGCAATTGCCACCTGTTGATTTTCCTGCAACAGCTGGTGGAGGTTTCGCAATTCCGCTTCACGTCCGACAAACTCCTTTACCCCACTCAAGGGAATATTCTCGTAATGGGTAGGTATGGGTTTAGTTTTTCTACCTTCCGCACGCTGCACACCGGGTAATTCTTCTCTTCGGCGTTGCCATTCTGCATCAAATTTTCTCAAATTCCCGTCTTTATCGTCTTTGTCATCCCAAAGCGTCAGCCGAAAGTGCCAGTCCTCCGAACCTCGCTTAGGTACGCGCAAATCTTCGAGAATACCTAAAAAATCTTCAAGTCGTTTTAATGCTTCTCGGACTTCTTCTTTGGTTAAACCGCTAAGTTCCGCTAGAACTTTTAGCTGTGTCCTCACTATTACTTGCTTCGACCTTTCCCAGTTCAGAGGAATGTTGAAACGTTCGCTGTTTTCTAACTCGTAATTGGCATAAGCCAAAAACCTTTCTAACAGCGTCTTTACTCGCGCTTTGACCTCATCACCGTAGCTAACACGCGCCATCAGTTATTCTTGCCCAAATTTGCGACAAAGTTTAGGGATTCCCCAAACTTAATCTAGCATCCCCAAACTTGAAGCACTGAAAACTCACACATTACAGCCAACAGACAACGGCTTTTGCTTTCATGTACTACCCCAAATTTACCGTTACTTCAGTGTTTGAGGTAAAGCGAATGAAAGTTAAGAAGCTGATGGCGGTTTTGTTATTTCTGATTCCCCTAATTGCCGACTGGTTTATCCCCGGTTCAGGTATTGTCATTGAGTTAGCCTTCCTGATTTGGGAATTGCTGGAACCGCAGGAAACAGAGGAGGGTGATTTCAAATAATTAATAATATTTGAACCCAGAGGAACGCTGAGAAAAACGCAAAAAGACGTAGAGAAATACTATGGTTTTCTCTGCGTAGCTTTTTAATTTATTAGCTGTGCCACAGTTTATTATTCTACAATTGCATCCCCCAAACTACATTCTGGGAACTGGGATAAAGCCTGAGCCGCCAAAAAATAGGCGCACTGATATACTAGTCGAATTCTTGGGGTACTTCTTTAGCCCCTTTTATTTCCCAAACAGTTGTATTTTGAGAATCTGAACTCCGAGAGCAAAACTCGTAATGTTTAGTTTACCTTTACAAGGCTACCATTCACCACTCCAATTTCAGATAAACGGTATTCACACGCGAGAAAATACTCAAATTGGGGAAACCTAATAAATATCAAGGGTGCTAAAGTACCCGCGTCGTTCTTCCTCCCTGGTTGAAAGCCAGAGAGTTCCTAAACTTCTATGAGGTTGTATGAAAGAGATCAAAAATAAAATTACAAATAAATTAGAGCGATTATTAGAACAATGGTTAGTACCTCGTCTGGTACGTTGGGGAGAATATCTAGAAACCAAAATCAGGCGCTACAAGCATCAAGAACTGAAGAGTCAATTAAAATTTAGTGGCTCAGGTCTACGATTTAAGCGAGACTTGAGAATTGAACACCCGCAAAATGTATCTCTGGGAAATAAAGTCTATATTGGACAAGATGTCATATTAGATGGACGTGGCGGAATTACAATTGGGGACAACACAACACTTGGATTTAACGTGGTTATCCTCTCCGCAAATCACGATTATCAAAGTAATGATTTGCCTTATGAACATAATGTCTATATTCATAAACCTGTTGTCATCGGTCGCAATGTTTGGATTGGCGGCAATGTTTTAATTATTCCCGGAGTTTCCATTGGAGATGGTGCAATTGTGGCGGCTGGTACAGTTGTAACTGCTAATGTTGAACCTTTAGCAATTGTTGGAAATCAACCTATGAGAACAATAAAATACCGCGACAAAGAACATTATGAACAACTAGCTAATAAGCAAGAGAATCAGGATATCTCGTAATTATTACACGATAGTAGGGTGGGGATTAAAATGCCCACCTTACTTGCCTAAACTAGCGCTGGCGTATTTGCACGCTTAACTTGAGGAGTTGCAATCATCCGCATTCCGGCGGGTGCGGCTAAAGTTAAACCACGGCGCACAGGACGCACAGGACGTTTATTTACTAGCGAAACTTGAAATTCTGACAAAACAGTTGCCAAGACGATTTTCATTTCATACTGGGCAAATGCCATCCCAATACAGCGACGATTACCGCCACCAAAGGGTAAATATTCATAAGGTGAATATTGCCTTTCTAAAAAGCGTTCTGGTTTAAACTGCTTGGATTGTGGGTAAACTTCTTCTCGATGATGCGCTAAATAAATACTGGGGACTATTGCCGTTCCCTCTCGCAGTTCGTAGCCCATAATTTTAATTGGGGTCTTTACAATCCGCACAAAAGCAGTCATGGCAATTGGGTAAATTCGTAATGTTTCTTGGCAAACTGCTGTCAAATATGGCAATTTAGCCACACTACTCAAATCGGGGTTAACTCCAATGGTGTTGAGTTCCTGTAGCAACTTCTCACGCACCTCTGGTAAATGGTCAATCCAGTAAAAAGCCCATGTCAATGCCGAAGCGGTAGTTTCATGTCCCGCTACTAGCAGCGTCATCAACTCGTCGTGTAATTCTTCATCTGACATCCCTTGACCATCGTCGTAACGAGCCCCCATCATCAAACTCAGGATATCTTGCCGATTTTGATCTGCTTGGGCCCGACGTTCTCGAAGCAAAGCATAAATAAGTTGATCAATTTTTTGCCGTTGTTGCAGAATCCAACCCCAAGGACTCCACGCACCAAAATCTTTTTGCATGAACCGAAAGAAGAAGGCGCCAGACATTACGGGTGAACTGATGAAGTCTAGTAAATCACTTAGCGATCGCCTCAGTTCCTCAAACAGCTGTCCATCATTCAAACCAAATACAACCCGCAGGATAACACGCAATGTGATTTCTTGCATCGACTCACGGATATTAAAAGGTTTGCCAATTTGCCATTCATTACTCACCTGTCGGGTTATTTCCCGAATTTCCTCGCCGTAAGCCCGCATTCTTTCGCCATGAAAGGGAGGAGCTAATAGTTGGCGTTGGCGCTGGTGGCGATCGCCATCTGATAACATAAAGGAGCGATCGCCAAGCAAAAATTTTAGCCCTATGTTCCCCCTGCCAACCTCAAAATGGCTAGAATCAGCAGTAAAAATCTGCTCTAGTGCTTGGGGTTGACTAAAGTACACAATATGATTTTCAGAGTGACTACTCCTAATTGTGAAAGTGTCACCATAGATTTTGGCAAAATCATCTACATATTTCACCGGCTGACTAATAAACTTGATCATCCGCAGCCAGCGCGGCATTTGAGGCCCATCAGGCAGATTGTAAGTTGTTGTCATAGGACTTTGTGGAGTTGATGGCTTCTGAATTTTATTGTTACGAGTTTTCATGTTATTTAGGGTTACAGAAAGCGGTATATTCATGATTGGGGACTGAGAACTGAAAACTGAGAACTGAAAGGAAGACAAAGAGGATAATAATAACTCTTGTACAGACGCGATTAATCGCGCCTCTCCTAACTCAGCACTCAGCACGGGCTAAACGCCCCGCTAACAGAACTCACCACTCAAGAGGCAGCATCGGAAGCAAGCAGTGCCAAAAATCATCGCTATTCTCAACGGTAAAGGAGGAGTTGGTAAAACGACTACCGCAGTCAATCTGGCTGCAAACTTTGCGAAGAAAAAAAAGGTGCTGCTAATTGATGCAGATATTCAAGGTTCTGCTAGTTGGTGGTTTGGGCGCAGTCAGCAGGGAATGGGGTTTGATTTATCTCAAGAAACCGATCCGACACTTTTAGGTGATTTAGGGAAGATAACAGGTTACGATTTAGTAGTGGTGGATACACCTCCCGCGCTACGCTCTGAAGCATTAGTGGCGGTAGTTGCGATCGCAGATTATTTAGTTTTGCCTACACCCCCATCTGCAATGGATTTAGCTATCCTCGTGGAAACAGTCAAGGAAGCCGTCATCCCTGTGGGAACCCCCCATCGGGTATTGCTCACCAAAGTCGATACGCGCAGTCTGGGGGAAGCACAAGAAGCAAAAAACACTCTGACTCGCTTAGGTATTCCTACTTGTAATACTTTCATCCGTGCCTATAAAGCTCATGAACGAGCAGCACTTGAAGGTGTAGCGATTACTCAATGGCGAGGAGGAAACGCACGGGAGGCGGAATTAGACTACCGCCGTGCAGCTGATGAATTACAGCGTGATTGGAGAAAATAATAATGGCTAGGAAACAAAGTCTCTCTGACTTACTACAAGAAGAGGCGCAAAAATTTACACCCCCAGAAGGTGAATCTGCGATCGAAGTTACAGCAGAAAAAATTATCGAAGAACAAGCTTCAGATGATGAAGAATCGTTAGGACAACCACTTGAGCCAACTTCTACTAAGCGCACAAGTCCTACTAAGGCTGATTTAGAAGCAACTGTCAAAGAATTGACAAGTAATCTAGAAACAAGCCACAAAAACGAAGCATCTCTTAGACAAGAAATTACTGATTTGCAATCAAAATTATCTAAACAAAAAACATTTGTATCAGAACAAAAATCATTACTAGAACAACTAACCAAAGAACTTGATGATACCAAAAAAACAGCACTACAACTTGCAGAAGCAAATTCCCTACTTATAGAAGAAATTAATGCTTTAAAACAAACAGCAGAAGATAAATCTAAGCTTGCTGTAGCTGTAAAAGAAACTAGTGCGATAAAACCCGTAAAAGAACACTACAATCCACTTAACTACAAAAAATCACATCGTTCATCGGAAACACTCGCTCAAAATCAACCACAAAATCAACCAAATGAATATCCCGATAGTTCTAATGAGATGTGGTTACTTGACTAGAGTGAGTTAATCTTGGCTTCCCCTTCCCTTTCAGGGAAGAGGAGGCTATAAGATTGTTTTTTGCTTGTTCAATCGATGCTCTACATAACAAACGTGAATTTGTTTTGAGCAATGAATCACTTAAAACAAGGATTATTAGCACTAAAGTCCTTATTAAATACAAACTTTATTTTTTTTACGCCCAGCTAATTAATGGGTTCACCACAAAAGTTTAAAATATGCTGGGCGGTAATTTGTGGTTGTTCCAAGTGAGGAAGATGACCACAATCTTGAATCCAGATGAGAGTACTGTGTGGAATTGCTCTTTTAAACTTTGTGGCATCCTCAGTACCCAAAATTTTATCGGAATCACCCCATAAAATTAGCGTTTGTTGCACAATTTGTGATATCATCTCAAATCTAAAAGCACTATAACCACCACTTTTAGTAAAAGCAATCAGAGCTTGATGCCAACTCGGCATTTGTAGGTGTAATGCAGCACAACATAGCGCATCAACAGAGGCAAGAGTTTGATTTTTATATCCAATGCGGGAAATGCGATCGCGCACTTTCATATTACTCAAAAACTGAGTTGCTAAATAATCTAATGGGGGAAACATGAATTTGCTCAATGGTGAACCACCTGCTAACCCCGCACTATCAATTAACACCAGCTTTTCTACTACTTCGGGGTAAGCCAACGTAAAATCAATCGCCGTCGCACCCCCCATCGAAGCACCCACCAAAATTACAGGTTGGTTAATTAGACTTTTCCAGAAATAATAAAGATGGGTTTTAATCGCAGTTGGGCTATAGGCAATTCCTGAAAGTCTATCTGTAAATCCAAAACCCAACAAATCCACTGCCCAAGTTTCATTATTTTCAGAAAGTAGTGGCAAAAGCCGCCGAAATTCTAATACAGAACTGTCAAAGCCGTGAATTAATAAAATAGGAGTTCCACCACACCCTTGCTTGACAAATGTTGTGGTAACTGGTTGATTAGTTAAAGGAGTAGCGATCGCAATTGTTTGAATACTCCGGGCTAGTGCGATCGAAGTAGGTTCTGTCAGTTGTCCAACTGCTGTAGGAAGAAAATTCGGAAACATAAATTCCAGTTTATCGTATTAGCTTACTTCCACGGATTGCTGATTTTGTTAAACAACAAAATTACATAAACTAAGATGCTAAAGTATTATTTGTAATATATAAAACATAAACTAACGGCTATCAAAACATCTTAACTCCCCACTCGCCCAAAAATTATGGCATCAAAGAAAGTTTTTTAAAATGTCAAAATTGGGACTAAAGCCACGTACAATTAATATCGCCTATCCCTTAATCCAGGAGCTAATGCCATGCCAATGGCCGTTGGCGTAATTGAAACTTTAGGTTTTCCTAGTGTCTTAGCAGCAGCAGATGCAATGGTCAAAGCTGCCGCAGTCACAATTGTGTATTATGGTCAAGCGGAAAGCGCTCGCTTGTTAGTCGCCGTCCGGGGACACGTTTCTGAAGTAAATAGAGCTGTTGAAGCCGGAATCGTAGCTGGAGAGGAAGTCAAGGTTGGTACAGTAATTACCTACTACATTGTTCCTAATCCCCCAGAAAATGTGGAAACCATATTACCAATCCATTTCACTGAAGAATCAGAACCTTTCCGCATGTTCTAAGCAATTTTGCTATCAAAATCTGTAGCGAAGCTTCGTACAATTAACTTGTAGCCCACATATCGTTTATTCATACAGGAGATTAATAATGTCATTACAGGCAGTTGGAGCACTTGAAACGAAAGGTTTTCCTGCGGTGCTAGCAGCAGCAGATGCTATGGTAAAAGCTGGTCGAGTTACCCTTGTTGGTTATATCAGGGTAGGTAGCGCTCGTTTTACAGTTAATATTCGTGGCGATGTTTCTGAAGTAAAAGCCGCTATGGCTGCCGGTGTTGAAGCCGCAGAAAATGTTTATGGCGGTACACTTGAATCCTGGGTAATTATTGCTCGTCCCCATGAAAACGTTGAAGCTGTTCTACCAATTGGTTACACAGAACAAGTCCAAGGGTATAGAGAATCTGTAGAAAATCCCATAGTTAGATCGAACAATCGATAGATTTAACCTCCTGCGGGGGAATTCAAAACAAAAAATTCCCATAAATGAATTTAAAGAGAAGTTTATTGTCAGGCTTCTGACTATCAAAACTTTAGAGATTGCAAACTTTTCTGTTTTTGGATTTTGCATAAGTTGAATTTTGAAGCAGAGGGAAAGCAACAGTCAGAGTCAATAGTCAAAACAAATATTGACTTTTGACTATTCATTTTTAAGAATATAAAAGTTTTAAAAATAACTTACTAGTATTAAAGGCGTAGTTGTGGGTGAAGCTAGTTTAAAAAGGATAAATTTGCCTATCAATCCCTACTATCCAGAATAGCGTAGGCGTAGCCCGTCGTAGACATCCCTAAATAGCACACTGGGGCTGATTCCACACTATAGCGATAGTATAGATTTAAGATTTTATATAACGACTTACCATAAATCCTCTCCAATTGCTAATTTCCGTATATATACTTAATAAAATCCAAAAATATTTGTGAAATTTAACTAAATATGATTCAGCCAAGGCTTGATACTCCTTGAAAAAGAGGGAATTAAGCTAATTTATCAGAGGAACTGGGGGATTTTATGGAGCAAAATCTCATTCATACCAAGTATATTGAGATTTAACTAAGTATTTTTCTACGTAAGGAATTGTAGAAGGTTGAAACTTATACGGGTGATATAACGTCTAACATTGAGTTAAATTAGATTCGTTCGTTGTATCTATTACAAAATGTCAGATTCCCCCGATCCATCTCGTGCAATGATGTATCCTCACCACTCTAGGCAGATTTCTGTTCTCAATAAAAAAAACATAACTTTACAAAAAGTTTAAATTAACAGAATTGACCTAAATGCTTGATATACATAGCTTTTGGACATTTTGAATTGAAAATAAAACATCAATGTAGAAATTTCTGCATAATTCTAGTGAACTCAGACGTAATAAAAGTAGAATCACTGAGCTATTTTCATGATTTTCATGAAATCTGGGGCAGCTGCCAGTTAAACAATTAGGTGGGGCTAATGGGGGTTGTGATGCAAACTTCAAAATTGAGTTTCGAGGAATGCAATCTCACTATGACAACGGATGTGGAAAAACTGGCTCTGGATTGGCAAAAGCGCTTGGCTGTAGAATGTCCAGACCAAAATGAAGCCGCTAGACAAAGCATTATTCTCTGGCTGTTGGGATCTGACTCAAAACGGTTTGATCTGTTTAATCCTAAAGAACTCCATATCGCCAAGCAAGCGATGGAATATCGCTGGAGGATTTTACGTCAACGCTACTTGGGGCAGGGGCGAGAACGCGCTTATCGAAACTTGATAACGCGATTGGGAAGTTTAGTAACATTACGGAATCAGATTCAGACTTGGGTTTCCCTCAGCCGCGATCGCCAGCGCAGTGTGATGGATGTGTTGCAAGAAGTACTTCAAGAATTACTCCAAAGCGATAGCCACATGCAACAGCAAATGGCTGACATTGCCAAATATACAACTGATAGACGATTGGGAGATGCTCTGCTTTTTGCCAGTGTAGAAGAATATTGTCTGCGGCCAGTCCGCAATCAACCCTTATTAGCTTACCGATTTGTGAATTATTTACGTCGCACTCAGCGCGGTGGCTTAACCCAAGTGCCTGGGCGTGACTTGATTAGACTAGTGTCAGAAGAAGTTCTTACAGACGACAATGACAATCGAGTTAACTTAGTTGATAGTCAGGCGATCGCAGAATATCAAGAAGCACAACAACTAGAGGAACAACAGGGCCTGCGCCAGTCAGTACAAAAAGAATTTGAAAATTATTTACAAGAAAATTTGGGAACAGACGCAGTGGAATGGCTACGACTGTATCTACAAGGTAAGTCTCAGGAAGATATTGCCCAGAAACTGAATAAACAGACTAAGGAAGTCTACCGTCTGCGAGAAAAAATTAGTTACCACGCTGTACGTGTTTTTGCCCTCAAAGGTAAACCAGAACTCGTAGATAGCTGGCTTTCAGTTTCCTTGCAAGAACATAACTTGGGATTAACGCAAAACCAATGGCAACAACTTGATGGAAAATTGACTCCTTTAGGGCGGCAAATTCTAGATTTGCGGAGAGCTGGTAATTCCATAGAAGCAATAGCCCAACAGTTAAAACTCAAAACTCATCAAGTGTTAGGCGAATGGACAAAAATCTATCTTGTAGCCCAAGCTTTAAGAAGCCAAGAGTAACCTGTAGTGGGAGATGGGGACTGGGGGAGTAGGGAAAGAAGAGGAAGAAAAACTATTGATTCCTGAGCAACGCCCCATGTCCACTCCCTAATCCTCAGTATTATCCACAGTCTATAATCTAAAATTCATCTTCTACTTACGTCTACTTAAGTATATATAATTGAAATTTTAACAATTAAACAAAGTATCTTTATTAACTACCTACTCAATTAGAGGCAAAATATTATATAAATAAATACCAAGCAATCGAACCTATGTTGTCTTCAGAGGGCGAACTAACAGATACCACGATAAATGGGCCACCAGTGCTAACTGCTACACAAATTAGGTGGGAAGAAGGAGGCGATGGCCAACAGATATTCCAACTGATTGATAGTCTTTTGTCCTTTGAAGCTTGCCTCTACCACCAGATTTTGCCCTTTAGATTAGAAGACAAAAATCTCTTGCTAGGTATGGTTCATCCGCAAGACAGCGAGGCCCTAGATTACGTTAGTCGCATTTTGTCTTATATCAATTGCACAATGGTGATTGAGGCGATCGCAGCCGATGCTCACCGGAGAGTACTGTCAGCCTACCTCAACCATAAGAATACATCTCAGCTAGATGCCCAACAAGTGCATCAACCAACAGCAGACTCTCCTCCAACAAATAGTCCAACTACCGTTGCTGACACACCTATTTCCTCCCTAGATACCAACTCGGAATCAAGTCAGCAACCAATATTAACGGTGTTTCAGACACAAAAGCGTCAACATTCTGGGCAGCGAGTAGACTTGCCTCCGATCCCAGAGCTAGACCAATTATCTCAAACTACGACGTTATTGACCCCTATTGAGGGCGAGAATTCCGAAGCAGCACCAAACAATTTACCGATTTTGCCCACACAAGCTTCTGAAGTACTTAGTCCTATTGAGTTGCTACCAACACTACCAGCCAAGAAATTACTAGAAGAATTACTAGGGCGAATCCTGGCTGGGGGAATTGGTCGGTTGTATTTAGAAAGACAAGCTTACGAAGGCAGAATACTGTGGAGTGACAATGGAGTTTTACAGTCTGTATTAGACAAACTGCCGCTCTCGGTTTTCCAAGGAGTACTGAATGAATTAAAGCGGTTTGCTTCCCTGCCTATCACCACAGTTACAGAACCAAAACAGATAGAGAAAGAATACGTATATCAAAAAAACCGCTTATTATTACGCTTGCGAGTCATGCCGGGAATCTACGGCGAAGAGGCAACCCTCCAAGTATTACGGGGAGCAGCATTAAAGTTTTATCAACAACAACAGTTGGCGCGTCTCGGCCGCGATGCTTTAGGAATTTCTCAGCAACTAAGCTTCAAGTTACATGAACTACAAGAACGGTTTTTACTGAATCCCAGCCTTGATTCTCAGCAATTAGAGGCTTTGGTTGCTCTGAATCAACTAGTGAAAAATTTAGACCAACAAATCAAAATACTGGCACTAGATAGCAATCCCCCAACAAGCAGCAAATCATCGGTCTGTCAGTGAAACCGCTGATTTCGATCGCATACATAATTGTTATGTTGTAATGGAACCTGAGACCGATTAACCTCAGAGGTTCATCTCCAATAAATACAAATTTTGCGCTCGTATTCTGAGTAAGATTACGGTTTGAACAAGCTTATAGTAGCAAAGTTAGTTTTCCGCTCTTGAATCCCATTGTTGCAAATATTTCATGCTAACTGAGGTTTTTAGTGAACTTTTCCCCTTAATG
>NZ_JABXKQ010000017.1 GCF_017114945.1 Nostoc sp. JL34 | reverse complement strand
ACAGAGTTTGATCTTGCTCACGAGTTAGAAATACTCTTAAACGAGCGCCCATATATAAGTCACCTCATGTCGATGCATTCTCTGTATTTACTTATCTTTACATAGTCTGGTTTTTTTATGCCCACCTACTTACATCGGCAACAGCCACTTGTTGAGGAGTTGTCACTAAAATGACTCCACAAATTGGGCTTTCTTGGATAATTGTAATTTGAGCATCACCTGTACCGGGAGGTAAATCTATCAATAAATAATCTAATTCTCCCCATTCCACATCTTGCAAAAATTGCGTGATAATTTTATGCAATACAGGCCCTCGCCATGCCAACGGACGATTTGCTTCTGCAAGTAAACCCACTGACATTATTTTTATTCCTTGAGCTTCTAGAGGTAAAAACTTATCACCTGTGGGAGTATTAATCACTTGAATATCAGCTTGTCCTAAACCCAACATCTGAGGGACATTGGGGCCATAAACATCAGCATCTAATAATCCTACTTTTGCACCTTGTAATTTTAAAGCTGCGGCGATATTAACGGCTGTTGTGGATTTGCCCACACCACCTTTACCACTAGATATGCCTAGAGTTGTTTTAACACCGGGAATTGTACAAATTTGAATATAAGTTTTTTTACACCAAGATAGAGATGATAATTTAGATTGAATTTCTGGCTGTAATTGGTGCTGATGAGAACCAATATATAAACGTAAGTAAATATAGTCATCAACTATGCGGAGATTTCGCACCATTCCCAAACTAACGATGTCATTTTTTAAGATAGGTTCGATAACCTGTTTGAGGAGTTGGACTACTTCTTGCTGATAGAAATCATCCTTTGATTGCATCATTATTGTCAATTCACTTAACCCAATACGACTTTTTTCTCTGTTTGAATCTTCTGAATTGCCCGTTGCGCTTGGATAGACACCTCTTTGTCAGGGTCATCTAAGGCTTGTTGTAGGGGGTTAATGACATCAGGATGAGCTAAATTACCAAGTGCGATCGCAGCTTCTTTGCGGACATCTGCATATTCATCTGTTAAGGCTTGAATTAATCTCGGCATAACTTGAATATCTGGAATTTTTTGCAAAGCTTGTGCTGCTAATTTCCGCACTTGCCAATGTTCATCATTTAAAGCTACTTCTAATGCTGAGATTGCTTGATTATTTGCATGAATAGCCAGAGATTTAGCTGCATTCCGGCGAACTTGCCAGTCACTATCATTTGTAAGTGCTTGACAAAGTATTGTAATCACTTCTGCATCTTGTAAATGTTCTAAAGTTAAAGCAGCAGCACGACGTACACTTGCTTCCTCATCAAAGATTAAATTTAAAGCTTGCGGACATTTTTCTAGTTGATTGATATATCGCAGTGTAGTAACGGCTGCTTCTCTTAACTCAGGGTTTTTTGATTCTAGAAATGGTAAAATGTCGGGTAAAGATTGAATATCATGTATCTTCCGCAAAAGAACTAAAATATTTAATTGAATATTTACATCATTACTTTGGAGTTTATCTAGTAAAAGTAACAATTTGTCTTGTGTAATTAACTCGCTTAATGCTGATGCCGCTTCAGTGCGAATATCTGTATCTGCTGAACTGAGGCATTCAATTAAAGCAGGGATGGCAACAGGATTAGCAATTTCCCAAAGGGCAGATATTGCTATTTTCTGAACAGTAATATGTTCGTCTTTCAAAGCTATAATTAAAGCGTCGATTGTTTCGTCATCACCGAGATGTTGCAAGGTTTTGACAGCTACTATCCGATCATTTACGTCAGGCGATCGCAACATTTCTAGCCAATGATTGAGGTCATCATTCATTAATTTTTACCACAGATAGTTAACGTAACAAAAAGGGAATTTGCACAGTAATTGCATTGGTTGGACATTCTTTTTCACAAGGCAGACAAAACCAACACTCATCATATTTCATGTAAGCCTTGCCTGTTTCTGGATTTTTTGCCAATACATCCAAGGGACAAACTTCAATACAGGCTGTGCATTTTTCTAGACATTTAGATTCATCAACAATGACAGGAACATCTATTCTCTGATTAATTAAAGCCATAAAATCACTCCCTAATTTTGTAATAAAACTGCTAAACAGTAAACTAAATGGGGTAACCTTGCATTAATTATCTCACGATTGTAGGTTGTTTAGATGCATACGATGTAGTTCATTCAAATATTTAAATCCCAAACAACAGCAAGCAGAGGATAATTGGTAAATGTATTAGTTAATTGCATCCTTTTCACTAAAGCAATTTTTTTGAAAAGTTAATGATTGCTTGATATTGGTATAGCCAATTTTCTCATAAAACACGTGAGCCTCTTTGCGTTTAATATTAGAACGTAACAAAACACTATCACATCCAGCCAGAGAAGCCCACTGTTCAATTTTTTGCATTAAAAAACGTCCAATTCCACTATGACGATAATCTTTATCTACAACTAATCCCAAAATAATCGCTGGAGTTGGAATAACTATTGAGTCACAAATATGAGCGTGCGCCAAAGCTATTACATATTCATCTTCTAGGGTGGCAACATACACAATATGAGTACGCTCTATTTGTTGATTATTCACAGATATTCAAGTTGTTGGCAAAGACTAGCAATTCTTTCTACATCTTTAATCTCAGCTTGTCTAATTTTAATTTTCTCACCTACAGAAACTTTATTTGTCATAATCTAATTTAAAATTACAATTATTTAGTTATCCAGCGTTGCCCGGATAAAACGATAGCCTATATCAATTTCTGTCAACTTGCGAATATCACCATATTTTTTCGTCCATTCCCCACTACTTAAATCTGCTGCAAGTAACTTTACTCCTTGTTTTACTAAATCTTGATTAGCTAATGCAAAAGATGATATTCCTGCACGCACCTCTGCTTGAAGATATAACTCTGGTCGTCTCCAGCCTGCTGCTGCGAATAAATCAGATAAATCGTATGGTAACAAAAAGGGTATAGCTTCAACACGCCTTTTAGTATTACTCTGCTGAATTAAATTAACCTGTTCGTTAAGTGGTAAAAATCGTAACGCATCTTCCCACAAAAATGGAAAATAATCATAAAGCCATATTTTCTGAGCTAATCTAATATCAAAATTTAACAAAATTATTGCCCCATCTCTAATTATTCTGTGCATTTGCTGAAAAGCTTTTTCGAGATGAGAAAAGTGATGAGTTGCCAGGATACTGACAACGCCATCAACCGACTGATCTGGTAGAGGTAAATTTTCTGCATAGCCAGTAAGCCACTTAATTTGCTGATGTTCTACTGCTTGTTTTTGCATAACTACAGAAGGTTCAACAGCATTAACAATAAATCCTTTATTAGCTAGCGCTAGACTGTAACCACCAGTACCAGCGCCGATATCAGCAATAATGCTACCTTTGGGTAAATTGAGTAAATCAATTAATTTGTTAACAATACGGATATCAGGAACGCGAGTTTTTGAGTATTGTTGACCAATTGAATTATATATAGACATATTAGAAAATTCTTCAAAATAATTTACAACAAACCATTTAAAATCTAACTTTAGATGAATAAATATAAAATTGGTTAGTTAAAGAATTTCAGCAAATTTAAGAGTTCACTTATCATAAACTTTGGTTTTGCTTCTTGTGGTAAATTTTTATTTTTTCTGTTGTAATAGCAAAAATCCATTTTGACTTGTCTTGCTCCCGCATAGTCGTGCTTTAGAGAATCTCCAATGTAAATAACTTCTGCTGCTGTTAAATTTAACCTAGATAAAGCATGATGGAATATTTCAGGAGATGGTTTAGCAAAACCAATTTCTTCAGAAACTACAACTTCCTCAAAAAAATGCCCAATTCCCGCAGCTTGCATTCTCGGTAGTTGCGCTGATACAAACCCGTTTGTAATGACAGCCAAACGATAATTGTGTGCGAGAACAGTTAGCACTTCATTTACATCAGGTTCCATTACGCCCGAATGATTAAAAATATGCCAAAAACTTTGACTAAGATTGCTGATTTGATCTGTGTGTATATCTAATTGAGCAAGTGTACTTCGATAAGACATCTTGATTAACTCACTAGGAGAAAAGGTTTCTCGCTGTCTCCAATACTGAGAATTATAAGTTTCAAAGACTTGAAGAAAAATAGTCTCACTGACTCCATTTAAATCTAAAGATACTGCACAATCTTCCAGCGCTCCTAGAATAGCTTGGCGTTCACATAGCTCAAAATTCAATAATGTATTATCCAGATCGAAAATTATTGCCTTATAACCCATTGTTGTTATCTTAGAGGTTGTTTTAAAAATCTAATTTATACTTACCTCGGCGATTGGAAATCGCGGCTACACAGACAAAACCTGCCTCCGCAGGTTAAAAACCCTTGATTTTGATTAGTCCACGGAGGTGGACTTTGTTTGTGTAGTAGCGAATTCTATTCGCCCAGAACATTTAAAACATCCTTTCACTTAACAGCAATATTGTAGACTTCTTTGACTGTATCTACTTCTACGATGTAAGGATCTACAGGACGCTTAAACAATATCATTTGTCCTGATTCATCTTTCTTTAAGTTGACATGACAAAACCACTCATCATCATTCTTTTCGGGGTAATCTAAGCGATAATGATAAAGCCCCCAACGAGTTTCTTGACGATATAATGATGCTCTGGCTGCCATTTCTGCACAGTCGCGAATAAAGTGAACTTCTAGACTACGCATCAATTCATGAGGGTCACGAGCGCCCATTAAATCTAATGTTTCTTGATATTGCACAAAATGTTTTAAACCAATCTCGATTTTATTACCTGATTTTGGTGGTTGCAGATAATCATTAACTAAGCGTCTTAATTTATATTCTACCTGGGTGTGAGGTACACCATTTGGACGAGTTAAAGGTGCATAAATTCTGGCTTTTTCAGCCTCTAAAAAATCTGTATCTGGTTGGATAAAATCTAAATTTTGGATATATTCAATGGCATGAGTTCCGGCTATGCAACCGAAAACAAATGCCCCAATCATGTAATTATGGGGAACGCTGGCCATGTCTCCAGCTGCATATAAACCTGGGATGGTTGTTTGAGCGTTTTCATTCACCCACACACCAGAAGCACTATGACCACTACATAAGCCTATTTCAGAAATGTGCATCTCTACGCCGTGAGTGCGGTAATCTTCATTTCTGCCTTGATGAAAACGTTCTCTACTTGGTCGTTCATTCGCCCACAATATGGATTCAATTTCAGCGATTGTATCTTCATCAAGATGGGTCATTTTGAGTTGGACTGGCCCTTTCCCAGAATTTAATTCTTTCCAGATTTCCAACATCATTTGACCACTCCAATAGTCACAGCTAATGAAGCGATTTCCTTCGGCGTTAGCAGTATGTGCGCCAAAAGGCCCTGCAACGTAGGCACAGGCGGGGCCGTTGTAATCTTTGATTAAAGGATTAACTTGAAAGCATTCAATATTACTAAGTTCTGCACCTGTATGATAAGCCATTGAATAGCCATCTCCGGCATTAGTAGGATTTTCATAAGTGCCGTAGAGATAGCCGGAAGCAGGTAATCCTAATCTGCCACAAGCACCTGTACACAGGATGACTGCTTTAGCTTGAATGACAATATAATCTCCGTTTCTGACATCAAATCCCACCGCACCAATAGCACGTCCTGCTTTGACTAATACACGGGTTGCCATGACGCGATTTGTGACTTTGACTTTGTGGCGTTTAACTTGGCGGGTAAGAATTGTTTTGAGGTCTTTTCCTTCTGGCATGGGTAAGACATATTTACCTACACGATGCACTTGTTTTAAGTCATAGTTGCCTTGGGCATCTTTTTGAAATTTCACACCCCAGCTTTCTAATTCTTGGATGACTTCGTAACCTAATTTGCCTGTTTGATAAACGGCTTTTTGGTTGACAATGCCATCGTTAGCAAGGGTAATTTCGCGGACGTACTGTTCTGGTGTGGAATGACCGGGAATGACTGCGGTATTCACGCCATCCATACCCATTGCGATCGCACCACTCCGTCGGATGTTAGCCTTTTCTAAGATCAGCACCTCTGCATCGGGATTTGCTTGTTTGGCTTTAATTCCAGCCATTGTCCCGGCTGTACCGCCACCAATGACAAGTACATCCGTTTTTATTTGTTGGGTGTTGATGTCCATAAGCTTTTGCTAGTAGGGAGGAACTTCTAAGATTTATTACCGTTCCAAACGATATCTTTGACTTGGATTTGCTAAAGTATGTCTACCGGTAAAACAATTAATCAGAAATGGGAAAGGTAGCCACCATCAACAGCTAAAACCTGTCCGGTGATGTAAGATGCGGCTGGAGAAGCGAAGAACACAACAGCGCCTGTAATTTCTTGTGAAGATCCCCAACGCGCGAGAGAAGTTCGATGTTTCAACCATTCTGTGACTGCTCGATCGGCAACTACATCAGCATTACTCTCAGTTGCAAAAAAGCCTGGAGCGACTGCATTGACTGTAATTCCAAAAGCCCCAAGTTCTGCGGCAAGTGTACGGGTTAGGGCTTCGAGTCCTCCTTTCGCTGTCGTATAAACTGCGTCACCCGCACCTGCAAGTTGTCCTGCAATTGACGTAATATTAATGATTCGACCTTCACCCCTGTGCATCATCAGTTTTGCCGCTTCTCGTGACAAATTGAATGGTGCAATTAAATCAGCATTGATTAACCGACGCACTGCATCCATTTCAAACTCGAACAATCCACGGCGATCGCGTATTCCCACATTATTAACCAGAATATCTAAACAGCCGTGCTTTTCTCGGATCTCAATAAACGCACTTTGAACCGCAACTTCGTCTGTCACATCAAACGGTAATGAAAAACCTAATCCGCCAATTGATTCAATAACTGCAACTGCTTGATTAAGCCTTTCAAAATTTCGCCCATTGACGATGACACGCGCACCAGCTTTGGCAAGTGATTTGGCAATTTCTAGTCCCAAACCTTGTCCTGCTCCAGTTACTAAAGCAACTTTTCTAGCTAATGAAAACTCTGATAACGTCACAAGAATTACTTTTCAGGGTGCTATTGAGCCGATATCTAACCAAAAACTTGCTGCAAAGGCTTGATTCTTAGGAGAGGGATACAACTAAGAATCAAGCCTACTGAAATTAACTTTGATAGGGGCGCGGCAGTTGGCGTAGTTTATGAGCAGTATCGAATTCACTATTGTTTTTTCTGCCATATCCCCAACCCAAGATGCGACGATATTCACCCATGATGCCACTTTCAATTAAATCATCCTCATTGACTGCAACATTGGTGTGAGATTCAGGCGCAACATAGAGTGCATCCGCAGGACAATATGCCTCACACATGAAACAAGTTTGACAGTCTTCTTGTCGGGCGATCGCAGGCGGCTGATTGGGTACAGAGTCAAAAACATTAGTAGGACATACTTGGACGCACAGATTGCAATTGATACAGAGTTTATGGCTGACAAGCTCGATCATGATTCTGCTCCTACTACAACTTTGATACAGAGGGTGTGGTTTGAGTGGTTAGTGCTGGTGGTGTAGCGATGGCATCTTTAATCCAATCACGCCTTACCCAAAGTCTTTCTAAGCCGCCGGTTGCTTGGTAATAACGCTGATTTGGATCGGTTTCGGGATAGTCCATCCGAAGATGTTCGCTGCGTGTTTCCGTGCGATGTAAAGCACTAAAGTATGCCCATCGCGCTACAGCCGTCAGAGCAGCCGCTCGACGAGAAAACTCTACATCGCGCACTGTATCTTGTTTCGGGTTCCCTTGTACTTGCTGCCACAGCGTTTCTAATTTGGCGAGTGAATCCAGAAGTCCCTGCTCAGAACGCAAGTAGTTCTTTTCCAGCGGGAACATCTGGTCTTGTACACCACGCACGATCGCTTCACTATCGAATGTTTCAGAAGATGGTGAAGGCGATGGGCTACGCCCCAACTTAGGCGATCGCAATCCCACTTGACCAGCAGGACGCGCAACCCGTTCATTTGCTTGAGCGCCCAAACTTTTGGCAAAGGTAGCTGCCCCAACTCCAGCCCATTGCCCTGTAGAGATTGCCCAAGCAGCATTGGGGCCACCGCCTCCAGAAGCTAACCCGGCTAAAAACTCCCGCGATGCAGCATCACCTGCGGCGTAGAGTCCAGGAACCTTTGTACCGCAACTATCATCAGTCAAACGGATTCCACCTGTACCACGGACTGTACCTTCTAAAATTAGGGTTACAGGCACTCGTTCTATATAGGGATCAATGCCAGCTTTTTTATAGGGTAGAAAAGAGATGAAATGAGACTTTTCAATCACTGCCTTAACTTCAGGTGTGGCTTTATCCAAACGGGCATAAACGGAGCCTTTCAGGAGGGCATTGGGAAGGAATGATGGATCGCGACGACCATCGACATAGCCACCAAGATCATTACCTGCTTCATCGGTGTAACTAGCCCAGCCAAAGGGAACACCCCGCGTTACTGTGGCATTAAAAGCGGTCGAAATTGCATAGTGATTGGAAGCTTCCATACTAGAGAGTTCGCCACCAGCTTCCACTGCCATCAGCAGCCCATCACCTGTATTGGTATTGCAACCTAATGCTTTACTTAAGAATGCACAACCGCCATTTGCCAAGACTACTGCACCAGCACGAACGGTATAGCTACGATGATGTTGCCTCTGCACACCTGTTGCTCCGGCTACTGAGCCATCTTCAGCCAATAAAAGTTCTAGAGCCGGGCTTTGGTCGAAAATTTGTACACCAACACGCAAGAGGTTTTTGCGAAGTACCCGCATATATTCAGGGCCATAATAACTCTGGCGCACAGATTCCCCATTTTCTTTAGGGAAACGATAGCCCCAACTTTCCACTAGGGGCAAACTGAGCCAAGTTTTTTCGATAACGCGCTCGATCCAACGTGAGTTAGCGAGGTTTTTTCCTATGCGATAACGCTCCGATAAAACTTTGTCCCAATTCTCTGGAGAAGGAGCCATGATGCCGTTACCACTAGCAGCAGCTGCACCGCTTGTACCCAGAAAACCTTTATCAACAATGATGACTTTGACTCCTTGGGATGCGGCTGCCCATGCTGCCCATGCTGCGGCAGGGCCACCACCAATTACCAGCACATCAGCAGATAGTTGTAGTTCATTTTCTGTTAGCAATTCCTTTTCTCCTTTTTGGCAGTCAACATAATTTCTTTGCCACTGTGAGCAGCTTCTACAGGCAAAAATCCACCAGCCTATGTTTTAAGCACCACTTAATTTGTCATCGGTGTCATCTTCGACAATGAGCTACTATCACTCGCGTGTTTTGCTCATCTGCTTTTTTGTCTATAAAATTGCGTTAGCGATCGCTATACCAGAGGTCTTGCTGATTTATCTGACTAAATTATGCAGTAGATATAGTTTGCATAATATATACAAAGAGTGGACGCCAAATTACAGTTAACATGATACTCTAATTATTAGCTTATCAAACATTAAGTATTGCGAGTTAATTTTTGATCCGGTTGGAACTGGTGTACTTGAAACCGAATGGCAGAGGGAAAATAAATTATTTCCTCCTGCCTTTTTTCAGTCAACAACTAAGCAACTTTTTGCAAGTGTTGCACGCGAGGCATAACTTCTTGTGCAAAATGTGTCATCTCTCGGACAAAGGGATTAAATTGCAGCATGAAAGTGTCGATACCTGCATCAACGAAAGCTGCAACGCGAGTTGCAACTGTGTCATAGCTGCCAACCAATCCTGCGGCGGTGCCACCATTGCCGCCAACAGCCGGATTTTTGGCGAAGAGTTTGAACATGGCGGCTTCTGTGTCAACTCCTTTAGCAACACTTAACTTATATTTTTCTTCCAACTTTTGCAGTTCCATGAGTCGTTCTAGTTCTCCTTGCGCTTCTTCGTCTGTAGTCCGGGCAATGACAAAGGCAGACAGACCAAAGCGGACTGGTTGGGGTAGGAAACGTGGTCGGTTCAAAACTTGTTTAATTACTTGGCGGACATCTTCAATCGGCTGACCGTTGATGAAGTAAACATCGGCTTGTTGGGCTGCTAAAATCTGGGCTGGGTCTGATGCTCCTCCCAAGTAAATACGAGGATAGGGTTGAGCAACAGAGAAGGGTCGAAGGCTCAAATCTTGAATTTTGAAATATTCACCCTCAAAGTTCACCCTCTCACCGCTCCACAAATCTCTAACAACCTGCAACCATTCACCAGAATAGCGATAACGTTCATCATGGGGAGGGAAGGGGATATTAGTACGCTCCATTTCTGGGCGAAACCAAGCACTAATTAGGTTTATGGCAAAACGTCCACCACTTATTGCATCAATTCCCAAGGCCATCTTGGCTAGAACGGCTGGATGAAATAATAAAGGTTTAATCGCGGCGATAATTTCTATACTTTCTGTAGCTTCAGCCAACGCCGCACAAGCTGTCCAAGTTTCCAACTGTTCTAAATCTAGACTACGGGGATTGGCAAGGTGCTGTGCGACTAAGGTTGTGACATATCCTAAACGTTCTGCTTCTAATACTAGCGATCGCGTGCGTTCATAGCTAGCATCAATCGGTTCATCTGGCGCATTCAGAGGGCCAAAGTTACCTCCAACAGGGGTCCAAATACCGTAGCGTGGTTCTGACATTCTTGCCTCCAAATTAAATGGGGACTGAGGAGATACAGAATCTACATACCCCCTTGTTTTTTATCTTTATCTATGCAAATCTCATAGTATTATACGGTAAATCTACCGATTTATCGTATTATTCTCGATGTAAAAATAAAGTTTTAGTGCCGACTACAAAGGTTCTAGAAAGCTATGTCTGAACCACGCTATGGGATTTGGGTTCCCGTTTATGGCAACTGCGGCGTGATGAACCATCCTCTTGAACCTCGTGATGCTAGTTACTCACGAGCCAAGAATTTAATCCAGTTGGCTGAAAGGTGCGGATTTACCACAACTTTAATAGCGCAACATATCATCAATCCCAGGAACCAAGAACTTGACCAGCTAGAAACTTGGACAGCAGCAGCAGCACTGGCAGAAGCAACAAACTCAATCGAGATTATTGCAGCTGTTAAGCCATTACTGTTTCATCCCGCCGTTTTAGCAAAGATGGCTTTAGGTATTGATGCTATAAGTCATGGACGTTTTGCGATTAACTTAGTAAGTGCCTGGTTCAAGCCAGAAATGGAAAAACCGGGGATAAATTTCCTTACCCACGATGAGCGTTATCGCTATTCGGATGAATGGATTCGAGTCGTAAAAACTTTGTGGAGTGGGAAGAAAGTCAACTTCCACGGTGAATATTTTCAGATCAACGATTTGAAGCTCAATCCTCCACCCATAGCCAAACCACATCCGCGTGTATATGTAGGGGGAGAGTCAGAACCAGCCCAAGAACTAGCTGCAAAAGAAGCGCATACATTTTTCCTCAATGGTCGTCCCATTGAAGTCATCCGGGAAACCATTGCGGCTGTTGCTCAAAAAACTAAGTTTCGCTCTCAACCTCTGGGCTTCGCCATGTCAGCTTTTGTCATTGCTCGACCAACAGACGAAGAGGCGGAAGCGGAATATCAAAACCTCAGAGCAATGATACTAGCACAAGACGATCGCTCAGAACTACTCAAAGGAGTAGATTCTGAAGTAGTTATGTTTAAAAACATGGCTAAGTACCCTGGTGTGGGGAGCAATGGCGGTACAGCAGCAGGATTGGTTGGTAGTTATGAAACTGTAGCCCATCGGATTGCTGAATTTACCAAAGCAGGAATTGATACTTTCATGCTGCAATTCCAGCCTTTTGCCACAGAAATGGAGCGTTTTGCTACGGAAATCATCCCAAGAGTGCGATCGTTAACGGTAGATGCCAATTTGAAAATAGGGGCTAGTACCGCAAGGCGGAATTAAAAATTAAAAATTAAAAATGAATACAGCATAAGGGTTTCGTTGATTTGGAATGATTAGTTTATTTCCGCCGTGTTGTACTAGAGGCTAAGGATTTTAGATTTTGGATTAAATTGTTCTCTACTCTCCACTACCCAAAGGAAACTTTATGACAGCGATACTTACTCGTCCAGCTTGGACTACTGATTTAGAACTGGAAATTTTTGACAAACTACTTGATAAGTACGCCCCTCACATTCCGAAGAAGCGATGCCTGCGGCGGGCTACGCCTACGCAAGAACCTAGACCGCCGGAAACTGATGAGGAAAAAGAGAATTTTTACCGCTTCCGTATTGCTGGTGCAGCCCATGACCTGTTTATTGTGCAAGTCTGCGCTAAGATAATTGACTCCTTTGCCGACCCAGAATTACAGCTATTTTTGAGTAGACAAATCGGTGATGATGGCGCACACGCTCAAAATACTCGTTTAAGAGCGCAAGCTATATCAGGACGTGATCCAATTGAGGATATCCAAAAGCAGGTGCAGAAGCATTGGGATTATATGGGTGATTTACCCATTCGTAATTGGCAAGGCTTTTTAGCATTTGAGTTGCATTACGAACTTCATATTGTGGCTTTGTTATTCATCAATAGCCGTACCAGCAAAATTAATGACCCAGACTCAGCTAAATTTTCGGCAGAAAGAATCCTGCCAGATGAAGCTGTTCACCGCCTGGGAGTTGTGGATTGGTGGCAACGTAAATTTGATCAAGCTTCATCCGCAGAGAAAGAGGATTTAATTGCACAAGTCATAGAAGCAGATGAAGAAGGTCAACGCCGACGCAATCCTTACCTTCGGGATCATTGGCAGTTGAGTCAAAAAGCTATTGGTATTGAAATTGATGATTTGCCAGTAATTTATGATGCTTGGCGACAAGAGGTTCTTTCTTATTTCTTGGATATCCCTATATCTAGACTGCCCAAGCTTGTGAGTGTCAATGATTGATGATAAAAAACCGCCCTTTGAGCTTTAATTTAAAACTTATCACCGAACTGACTGTGGATGAGGAAGAAGCATTGCGTGTTCTCAGAGCGGCGGTTTACCCATCAGAGGTCATTGCTCATCGCCCAGGACGGCACATTAAATGGTCTTTACCACAATGGAGATTACTTGTAGAGGATGGCAGTGGATGGCTTGTTTCGCACATCGGGATTGTTACCCGCGAGGTAACGCTAGATGATGTATCAATCCGCATTGGCGGTATTGGTGGAGTCATGACAAGCCCAGAAGCACAGGGTCAAGGCTTTGCAACTGCTGCCCTTCGGCACGCAGAGACCTTCTTAGATAAGTGTGGTTTAACTTTTGCATTGCTCGTATGTCGTCAGGATTTAGTACCCTTTTATACTCGTTTGGGATGGCAATCTTTCAATGGCATTCTTTTGGTTGAGCAGCCAGGTGGCACAGTCCCTTTTACGGTCAACGAGCCGATGGTATTGCCTGTGAATGACAAAGCTCCCAAAAAAGGAACGATTAACCTCTGCGGTTTACCGTGGTAAACATTGATTTTTCGTATTTTCTCAGATTTTAAATGTTACTAATTCATGGATTATTAGTAACATCTATGGTTGTGATAATAATTCCATGATTAATAATAGCTATAGCGTTTACCGACATAGCGCAGTACACCCGTAGGGGCACGGCACTGCCGTGCCCCTACAACTCGCGATATAATTTTGTACCGCATCTGAATGGAAACCGCTATAACAAGTCTAGCTGTTATTAACTATGGAATTATTTAATAACTAATGATTGATGTAAAAATTTTTCATTTTTCGTCGTCAAGAACACTATCTTTTTAAGATTTAATGGATAAAATATTTTATCTAATGTAATGAGAGTAATGTTAAAAAAATTAGATTTTAAATTTGAGCTATAAGTTTATTTTTTTAGATATAACCTCGATTTTAAACTTGGGCAAAAAATGCTAATAGGCAAAGGAAAAATATGGTTACTCGATTGATAAATCAGTTTTTAGACTTTATCAAGAAAAGAAGCTTATTTCAACATCACGATATTAAAACTCTTATTCTATTCTTTGTTATTGGTATAGGTTTAAATTTAGCGATCGCTTCTTGTACTCCTAGTAATTCAGCCAATGCACCTGCACAACAAGCCCAAGTACCTAAGCTAACAGTGCTGAAAATGGGACATCAAAAAGGAATGGCATTGCTAAATATTATCAAAGCGCAAGGAAGTTTAGAAAAGCGCTTACAACCCTTGGGTATTTCTGTCACCTGGAATGAATTCTCCTCTACAGCACCTCTATTGGATGGGATGGGTGCAGGTGCGATTGTTTTTGGTGGTGGTGGCGGTACAGGAAGCGTCTTTGCTCAAGCAGGAGATAAATCATTTGTCAGAGTTGCAGCGGGTACAGGTAGTACTAGAGGTTCAGCTATTTTAGTCCAAGAAAATTCACCGATTAAAACTCTTTCTGATTTAAAAGGTAAGAAAGTTGCTTTTGCAAAAGGTTCTGGTCAGCACTATATTATTGTGCGTGCTTTAGAGAAAGTGGGTTTGAAATTTAGTGATATTAAACCTCTCTATCTGACACCAGCCGAAGCTTTACCAGCCTTTGAGCGTGGTGATATTGATGCGTGGTTAATTTGGGACCCTTATACTGCTGAAGCTGAACGTAAACTTCGCACTCGTCTATTGGCAGATAATAGCACTGTATTTGGAGACAAAGCTCCACTAGAAAGCCCAAGCTTTTATTATGCTGCTCCAGATTTTGTGCGTGACCATCTAGATATTCTTAAGACAATTTTACAAGAGCTAGAAAAGGCTGGTTCTTGGTCTAGAGAAAACTATCAAGATTCAGCTAAACTCCTTTCTAAGCTGTACAAAATTGATCTAAAAACAATGGAAATTGTAGAAGAACGTGGTGGTCAACGTCAGGTATTACCTGTAACAGATGAGGTTTTGAGTGGATTGCAACGCATGGCAGATACCTTCTATGAACTCAAAATTATTCCTAAGAAAATTGATGTCAAAGATAAGAATTACAACTGGTTTACTGAGCAGAAATGGTAATCTAATTCGTAGTTTGTAATTCTTAATTCGTAATTAATAATATATGAATTTTTGTTCACGTTTGTTTGATTAGAGTAGGCGATCGCATGAAATTTACCATCAATACTAACCGTCGATTCTTTTTAATAGCCTTTACATCATTTGCGGCTTCTACAGTATTTTCTAGCTGTAGTTCGCCTCAAAATAATTCTGCTGCTAATACAACTGTAAATTCATCAGCCGCCCCAGTTGCCGATAAATCTACAACTGGAGCTAAAGACAAAATCAAAGTTGGTGTAACACCAGTTCCAGCCGGAGAAATTTTAGAGTTTGTCAAAAAGAATTTAGCAACTGAAGCTGGGTTAGATATCGAAATAGTTACTTTTAATGACTTTGTGCAGAATAATACTGCCTTAAAAGATGGGGTAATTGATGCCAATTATTTCCAACATATTCCTTTTATGGAGGACTATAGCAAGAAACATAATTTCGAGATGTATGCCTTTACTCCCCAAATTCATTTGAATCCAGTAGGAATTTTTTCTAAAAAATATAAGTCTATTAAGGATGTGCCAAATAAAGCCCTCGTCAGCATTCCTGATGATGTTAGCAATGCCCATCGCGCTTTAAAAGTGTTGGAAGAATCAGGCTTAATCAAACTCAAGCCAAATGTCCATCCTGCAAGTCCTAAAGATATTATTGCAAATCCTAAGAACATCCAAATTAAAGAGATACCAGGAGCGCAAGCAATTCCTACTCTTCCTGATGTTGACTTAGCAGGAGTTACAGGTAATTGGATTGTGCAAGCCGGATTGAAAACCGATAAAGATGCTTTAGCATTGGAGTCAGCTAACGACCCAATTTATGCTGTTACTATCACAACATTAAAAGGCAAAGAAACCGATCCCAGAATTCAAAAACTGTATAAGTTGTTGCGTGACGATAAAGTTAAGCAATTTATTAAAGATAAATATCAAGGGGCAGTACTTCCCATTCCTTAAGTAAAATCTTCTTTTTTTGATGCTAAGAGACTTTTATTATGGAGAAACTTTCAGATGATCGGATTTACTGATGTCCGCAAAATTTATAACCAAAGCAGCCAGAAAGTTGTAGCTTTAGATGGAGTAAGTCTTCTCGTCAAACCAGGAGAAATTTTTGGTGTTTTAGGTCAAAGTGGTGCAGGTAAGAGTACTTTAATTCGTTGTGTTAATCAGTTAGAAAAACCGACATCGGGTTCGGTTGTAGTTGACGGACAGGAGATGACAAAACTTTCTGGAGATAAATTACGTCAAGCTCGTCAACATATTGGCATGATTTTTCAACACTTTAATTTACTAAGTTGCAGAACTGTTGTGGAAAACATTGCTTTTCCTCTGGAAGTGATGGGTTACAGTAGACTGAAACGCCGGGTCAAAGTGGAAGAATTGATTTCACTTGTTGGGTTGACAGGTAAGGCTGATGCTTATCCAGCACAACTTTCTGGTGGTCAAAAGCAACGAGTAGGTATTGCTAGGGCTTTGGCTGGAGAACCAAAAGTTTTACTTTCTGATGAAGCGACATCAGCACTTGATCCGCAAACTACGAGGTCAATTTTAGATTTATTGCGCGACTTGAACAAGCGCATGGGTTTGACAATTTTACTGATTACCCATGAAATGGCTGTAGTCAAGCAAATCTGCGATAGTGTCGCTGTACTCAATGCTGGCAAGATTGTGGAAAAGGGATATGTTAGCGATTTAATTGCCAAGCCAGAATCATTTCTTTCACAGGAATTTTTTCCCCATCGCAATGGTTATAAACCAAAGCCTGGTGCAGTTATTGCCACGATCGCCTTTGCCGGAGAACAAGCCAGCCAACCGATTTTTGCCACCCTAGCCCGTAATTTTGATGTGGATGTCAATATCCTCAGTGGGAGTGTTGAAACAGTAGGCGATCGCCGAGTTGGTCAATTTCACATTGAATTAGAAGGTCAAAAGGTAACTCAAGCTTTGAAATATTTACACGAAGCAGAATTTGAAGTACAGGTGCATTGAATTGGGTAGGGATTGGGAGAAAAATCAAAATTAAATTTGACATTCTCAATTACAGAATTTCCTTTATAGCCTTTATTAAAAATTACAAACTCCTAATTATTATCATGTTTTATTATCCAAAGTTTTATCGCTGCTATTTTATCCTAATAATAGGGTTAGCGATCGCATCCATTCTTTTCGCCAGTTGTACACCAAAACCAAATTCATCTCCGAGTCAATTAGTCAGCCAATTAGCTAAGATAGCAGTACTCAAAGTCGGTTCTCGAAATACCACTACTGAAGATATTTTAAAGTTAATTCAAAAAGAAATAGCTTCCACCCAAGGCTTAGATTTTCAAATCATCACTATTGCTGATTCAGTAAAAATTAACGATGCTCTTAAGAGTGGGGAAATTGATGCTAATTTTTTTCAGCATGAACCGTTTATGAAACAAGCTGCCAAAAGACTTAACGCGGATTTTGTGATGTTAAATCGCAGTTATACCACCATAACCGGACTCTACTCAAAACGACTAAAAATAAAATCACTCAATGAAATTCCTATAGGGGCAACAATTGCTATTTCTAATGATGATAGCAATCAAGACCGCGCCTTGAAATTCCTGAAACACATCGACTTAATCAATTTAAAAGAAAAGCCAGGGGAGTATTACAGCGTCAAAGATATCATTAAGCATCCCAAAAATCTCCAAATTAAGGAGTTAGACAATTACGCTATTGTTAGAGCGTTGGACGATCTAGATTTAGCTGTGACATCTGCATCCTTCCTTGTGCAAGCAAAGGTATCTCTAAATCCCATTGTATTAGACGAGATTGGCATGGCTAACAAAAATTATGCGGTGGGTTTAGCTACTGTACAATCAAAAGCAAATGATTCCAACATCCAAAAACTAAATCAATTGGTTGTCGATCCCAAATTGAAAGACTATATCAATAATTACTTCAAGGGGACGATTGCACCTGTATTTTAAACTTAATACGGAGGACTGATGAGCAGATTGAAGCAATTAAAACTAGGTGCTTTTATGCGCCCGGTAAGCATACATACAGGCGCTTGGCGCTATCCTGGGGCTTTGCCTGACGCTAATTTCAACTTTCCAGCGCTGAAACGATTCATCCAGAAACTAGAGCAAGGCAAGTTTGACGCATTCTTCATGGCTGATCACTTAGCGGTGCTGAATATGCCAATCAACGCATTAAAGCGTAGCCATACTGTCACATCCTTTGAACCTTTCACTCTACTTTCTGCCCTCGCCAGTGTCACCGAACACATCGGACTAGTAGCCACCGCTTCCACGACCTATGACCAGCCTTACCACATTGCTCGCCGCTTCGCGTCTCTCGACCATATTAGTGGCGGTCGCGCTGGCTGGAACATCGTCACCACAGCCAATCCAGATGCAGCGCTCAACTTTGGATTAGAAGAAGAGGTAGAGCATGACGAACGCTATCGACGAGCTAGAGAATTTTATGATGTTGTCACAGGTCTTTGGGATTCTTTTGCTGACGATGCGTTTATTCGGGACGTGGAAGCAGGGATTTATTTCGACCCTGCAAAGCTTCACGTTCTGAATCATCAGGGAAAATATCTCTCGGTGCGAGGGCCATTGAACATCGCCAGACCTGTCCAAGGCTGGCCGGTAATCGTTCAGGCAGGCGCATCCGAAGCGGGTCGGCAATTAGCTGCCGAAACTGCCGAGGCTGTGTTTGCACCTGCTGGTAATCTGGAAGCTGGCAAAGCTTTATTTGCAGACATTAAGGGACGGGCGCGGGCAATTGGCCGTGACCCAGACAGCATAAAAATTCTTCCAGGTGCTTTAGTCATCGTGGGGGAAACCATCGCCGAGGCACATGCCAAGCGTCTTCATTTAGATAGCCTAGTACATTATGACAGTGGGATCGCTAGCCTAAATAGTGCCCTTGGCTACGACGTTTCGGGTTTTGATCCCGATGGCCCCTTGCCAGAAATCCCATCGACTAACGCTGGTCACTCTTCACGAGAAAGAGTAATAGCCTTAGCGCAACGTGAGAACTTGACTATTCGACAACTGGCGCAACGCATTGGCAGTTACGGCGGACTGGCCTTCGTCGGTACACCCCAAAGCATCGCTGATGATATGGAGCAATGGCTGATTGAGGAAGGCTCTGACGGTTTCAACATCATGTTCCCTTTTCTTCCTGAAGGATTGAATGATTTTGTCGATAAAGTTGTGCCAGAACTTCAACGACGTGGGATTTTCCGCCAAGAGTATGAGGGCAAGACGCTGCGCGAAAATCTGGGACTGACGCGCCCTGTCAACCGCTTCTTCCAGACTAGTTTGGTGTAAACTGCGATCGCTAGTATGCTGCTTTGACTCCAATAGATGTTAAGCCTTAAGCATTTGTCAAATTATAGTATGACCACAAACACATGACAGATGAAAGAAGTCACTTAAGAACCACTTTTAATCAAGTAGCACTGTTGTATGATCAAGTTCGACCAGGATATCCAGAAGCGCTTTTTGACGATGTGGTGTCTCTCTCAGAAATCACTCCAGACGGAAGGATATTAGAGATTGGTTGTGGTACTGGTCAGGCAACTGTGCCCTTTGCCCGCCAGGGTTATCGTATACTCTGCATTGAGTTGGGTGAGAATCTTGCTACGGTTGCCCAAAAAAATCTGGCTGCTTATCCGCAAGTAGAAGTGCGTAACATCGCTTTTGAGGATTGGGTGAACCAAGAAAATGCTTTTGATTTAGTGATTTCGGCGACTGCTTTCCATTGGCTTGACCCAAGTATTGCTTACAAAAAAACGGCTCAAGTCCTCACATCTTCAGGAGCGATCGCGCTATTTTGGAATGAACATGTATATAGTGATGCTAGTAATGGCTTCTTTGAAGAAGTACAGGAGCTATATCAAAGTTTAGCTCCTCAACTGCTTAAAGACGATGAGCCTCCTTTGCGTGAGCAGGAAGTCCCTAATAAAACAAGTGAGATTGAGCAAACAGGTTTGTTTGGCAAAGTAATCTATCGCTCTTATCGATGGGATGCAACATACAACAGTGCAAGTTATCTCAACCTCTTAAATACTTACTCCGGTCATCTAAATTTAGAGCGCATTACAAAAGTGCGTTTTTTTCATGCGATCGCTGAATTAATTAATACCAAGTTCAATGGTCAAATTACGAAAGGTTATTTAACTACTTTATACGTAGCTCATTTACTCTAATCTTATCTAAATCATTTTGCACATAACAGTTACGTTTTGTAAGGGAGACTGTTACCGGGACTGGGGACTGGGAACTGGGGGCTAGGAAGAGTTTTCTTTAAAACTTGGTTGGGGTCTGAATCCCCTTCCAAGTTTTCCCAGTCCCCAATCCCTAATCCCCAGTCCCCAGTCCCTTTTTCAACTCTGAGTCTTTCCTGCAAAAAGACGTTAAAACAGATTGACAACTTGGGGAAAATTTGGGAGTATCAAACTACGGTAACTCGGTAGATTTTTAGTATTTTATAAAACTTAAATACATCTAAAACCCTTACAGAGGAATGGTTTTTGTCGAGTGCAGTCGGTGGCTTGAATATGTTACCAGATGCAATTGCCTCAAGGCTGGAAACATTCTTCAACTTTGTAGTGCTAAAGTCGCGTCACCCAGAAATAGGAATTGCCTCACCACTCACCAACATAGATTTTCCATAGGATATTCGGAGATAGAAACTAATGATTAAGAGTCCAGAGAAACTTGCAGATACGACAATTCAGTTTTCGGCTCCTGTGAGAGCAAACTCACCGGAACTCCAGCAGCTTTTTGATTTTATTGCTCTGGGGGCAAGTGAGCGCGATCGCGATCGCATCCTTCCCTATGATGTGGTGGAATTGATCCGGCGTTCCCGGTTGGGTGCATTGCGAATCCCCGTTGCCGAAGGTGGTGGTGGTAGCACGGCACGCGAACTATTCGAGGTCGTGATTCGGCTGGGGGATGCCGATCCAAATGTCGCTCACATTGTACGGAATCACTTCTCTGTAACAGAGCGAATTTTGCGTTCTGAGCGCACCCAAAGGAATCGTCGCTGGCTCAAAGCCGTCGTCGATGGCGCGATTATTGGACTCGCTTCGACCGAACTGGAAGTTAAGCGATCTGGTGGTGGTCAAGTCGCGAATACAAAATTAACACCCGATGGCGATGGCTATCGTCTAAATGGGACAAAGTATTACAGCACTGGCAGCCTTTATGCAGACTTGATTTTCGTGCGTGTGCTAGTACCCGATGGCACCAAAGCGTTTATACTCATTCCCACCAACCGCGAGGGCATTGACCTTGTGGATGACTGGGATGGCTTCGGTCAAAGGCTTACAGGTACGGGAACGACTATCTTCACGAATGTTCGTGTAGAGGCGGATGAAGTAATTTTTGAGACAGACACAGACAAAGACAACCTACCCTATAACATCGTCCCGCAATTATTTTTAACAGCAATCAATGCTGGCATTATTCGCAGCGTTCTACGCGATGCAACAACCCTCGTTCGTACCCGACCCCGGACTTTCTACCATGCTGTATCCGAGCAAGCAGCAGATGACCCAATCTTGCAGCAGACTGTCGGGCAGATTGCCGCCAATGCCTTTGCTGCCGAAGCGATCGTTTTAGCAGCAGCTGATGGTCTGGATCGCCTCCCTGCTGCCCAAGCTCAGGGTGAAGAGGCAGAGACGGCTGCGGCACTGGCAACTTCTCTGAGTGCATCCAAAGCCAAATTGATTGTTGATGATTTGGCTCTACGTTCAGCCACTTTGCTGTTTGAAGTTGGTGGGGCTTCCACAACAAAGAAAAGCTCCAACTTTGATCGTCACTGGCGCAACGCCCGCACCTTGTCCTCACACAATCCAAATCATTTTAAGGCTCGTGCGATCGGCGACTACGAGATCAACGGTACACCATTGCCGCAACGAGGATTCTTCTAATTTTGTTCAGATCCCTGACTTCTAACATCCGGGAAACCACTTTATGAGTATCTATCAGAAGTCGGGGATCTTGCAGCCAACCGAAACCGTTGAGAGGAACTATGAGTACAATTGACACTACTTTTTTGGGAGCAAGTAAAGAGGCGATCGCTAGTCCCACAGACTATCCCCAAAGCGCATTATCCCAAGCTCTCCGGCAGCCAATATTGCTAGGGCTATTCTTACCGATTCATCACGGTGGTTGGAGTTCTTCTAACCTCCCGCGTACTACAGACTGGTCGTTTGATTACAATGCCAAACTGACCCAAAAAGCTGAAGAGCTAGGTTTTGACCTTGTTTTCGGCTATTCTACATGGCAGCCGAAGGGCGGACAAGGGCCAACTCGGACAGAAGCAGGTTTAGATGCCTTCATCGCTACTGCTTCCCTTGCTGCCATTACCTCACGTATTCTCTTAATCTCAACAATTCACGTCCTTTACGGGCCTTGGCATCCCATCCATCTAGCTAAATTTGGTGCGACACTTGACCACATTTCTAAAGGTCGCTGGGGAATTAATGTTGTCACCGGACACCGGGCTTATGAACATGAACTGTTCGGCTGGAGCCAAATCGAACACGATCGCCGCTATGAACTCGCTGATGAATTTGTCACTGTCCTCAAACGACTCTGGTCGGAAACAGAGAATTTTTCTTACAAAAGTCAGAGTTCTTGGCAGTTTAAGGATGCTTACATCAGCCCCCGCCCGCTTTATGGTCGTCCTATCCTAGTTAACGCCACCGGTTCGGATGCTGGTATCGAGTTTGCAGGTCGCCATTCTGATATCGTATTTATCACCAGTCCGGCTGGCGGTGACATAGAAAGCGCCTTGTCGTCGTTACCCGCCCATACAGCCCGCGTCAAACAATCAGCGATCGCTAATGCTAGACAAGTCCGCACTCTCCTAAATCCGCTTATTGTCGTGCGTGAAACTGAAAAAGAGGCGGAAGAATATGCTCAGGCGATTATCGATCATGCCGATTATGAGTCAATTACTGGACGTTCTGGCGTTAGCAGCGATGCACACGCCTGGAGGGGGCATCAGAAGGGAAATCTGCGTCATGGTGTTGGCAGTGCGATCGGCGGTAATGTGCAGTTAATCGGTTCACCTGAACAAATCACCGAGCAACTTTTGCAACTGAATAAAGCTGGTGTTGATGGCTTTCAGCTTGCCTTCTACGATTTCGAGCCGGATCTCGATTTCTTTGGGAAGCGTGTTTTACCACTACTGAAGCAGGCTGGACTTAGGTTTTAAACGCAGAGGAACACAGAGGTAAGCGCGGAGGAACGCAAAGTTTATTTGAGTCCATTCGCTAAAACTTATGTTGAGAGGTGCATGAATGCAAGGACAAGAATTACTACAAAGCTTGTTGCTAGCCACTAGTGAAACTTTTTACATGGTGGGTATATCTACCCTGGTTGCAATAGTATTAGGCTTACCTTTGGGCTTGTTGTTAGTGATGACAGGCCCCGCAAACTTGCTAGATTTTCCCCAAGTGCATAAAGTACTGGGTGCGATCGTCAATACTGGACGCTCATTTCCTTTTATTATTCTGCTTGTGGTTTTAACACCACTCACTCGCCTAATTGTTGGCACTTCCATTGGTAGCACAGCTGCTTTAGTTCCCCTAACTCTCGCCGCCATTCCATTTTTTGGTCGCATCGCTGAAACCAGCATTTTAGAAGTTGATAAAGGACTAATAGAAGCTGCCCAAGCAATGGGGTGCAATTATTGGCAAATCGTTCTCAAAGTATTGATTCCCGAAGCTTTGCCTTCATTGATATTAGGAATGACGATTCTAATTGTGAGTTTGCTTAACTCTTCCGCGATGGCTGGGGCTGTGGGTGGAGGTGGATTAGGTAATTTGGCAATTCAATACGGCTACCAACGCTTCGATGTAGGGGTAATGTTTTCTACCATTGTGGTTTTGGTTGCACTAGTACAAATTATTCAATTTATAGGTGATTTAATCGCACAGCGGATGAGAAAACGCTGAACGAAGGCAAAGAGGCAGGGGAGCAGAGAGACAAATATAATTCTTAACTCTTGTACAGACGCGATTAATCGCATTTCAGCATTGATTATTTACAATTTACACTAATTAAAAATTTTATGAATAGACGCAGATTTTTCTTAACAGCTTTAGGTTCCCTTACTAGCTCTTTAATTTTTGCTAGTTGTAGCCAAAAATCTCCTCAAAGCTCTACTAACAATACGCAAACAATTAGCCAAAAAGAGCAAAAAGAAGTAATTAAAGTTGGGGTAACTGGTATCCTCTCGCAGGATATTTTGAAATTTGTGAATAACAATATAGCAGCAAAAGAAGGCTTAGAGATTCAAGTTGTTACCTTTAATGACTGGATACAACCCAACACAGCTTTGAGAGATAAGGTTATTGATGCTAATTTCTTTCAGCACAGACCTTTCATGAATAATGCTAGTAAAGAACTAAATCTAAATTTAGTAGCATTGAATACAGTTTATTTAAACACACTTGGTCTTTTTTCTAAAAATTTCAAATCAGTAAGCGAAATTCCCCAAAATGCAACTGTGACAATTGCTAATGATGTTATCAATAATGACCGAGGATTACGGTTATTAGCAACTAACGGTTTAATTAAATTAAAAGAAAATCCTAAAAAATTCGTGACCCAAAGAGATATTGCTGCTAACCCGAAAAACTTGCAAATCAAGGAAGTAGAAGGTGTACAAGTTGTCCGAGCTATTAATGATGTAGATTTCATTGTATCTTCTGCTCAAACTGTTGCACTTGCAGGCATAGAACCTAATTCTATGGGTGAAGAAACAGCTAAAGACAAGAAATACGCTCTTGCATTAGTTACATTACAAGGTCGAGAAAATGAACCAAAGATTCAAAAGCTAAACAAACTACTAGTCCATCCAAATGTCAAGGATTTTATCAACAAAGAATACAAAGGCAGGATTATACCAGTTTTTTAGAGATTGTCGTTCAAACCGAAGATTTTTTTGATATTTGTATCTATGGTTCTTTTACAGTTGATTTTCTCACTAATTGAGTGTAGCTTCACATAAAAATACCTGCACTAAATTCTCATAGTCAAAGATAAATAAATATTGATTATATTTGAACAGATCATCAAAAGGTGGTATCTTATTTCCATATACTACTGTAAATCGATCGAATTATCGTATTTACTTAATGTCATCATAGATATAGCTGCTTAAACTCCTAAAAATTGATATCAAGGATTCAATTGTGGTGAATTATTTAAAAGAACACTGCTTTCAATATAAACAAAAATGCTCTGACAGTAAGAACATTGCGATCACAACATTTTTTATTGCTTTGATAGCTTCTGGTTGTGGTCAACAAACAGCTATCAATGTCGCAGCTAATTCAGATTCTTCTTCAAAAACTCTCACCACCAAAACTACAGAGAAAAACAATGTGATTCGGCTGGGCTACCAAAAAGGTGGGATTATTCCCATTGCACGTCAACGGGGTGAGCTAGAGCGTCAGTTAGTAACGCAAAATATTAAAGTTGAATGGAGTGGGCCATTTGACCGTTGCGCTACGCTTTTAAGTTCTCTCAATGGTAATCGAGCGGATATTGGCGGCTGTGGTGATATTCCTTCCATCTCTGGAATTGCTGCTGGACAACCTCTTTGTATTGGTTCTGTACAGCGCCCTAGTCCAGATTCTTTGAGTAGTGCTATTTTAGTTCGTGGTGATTCTCCCATTCGCAAACCGACTGATTTAATAGGTAAAAAAATTGCAGTTAATCAAGGTGGTGCTGGCGAATATCTGTTATTAAAAGTTTTGGAAAAAGAAAATATTTCTTCATATAAAGTCCAGCGAGTTTATTTATCACCGAATGACGCCGCACCTGCTTTATATCAAGGTTCTGTTGATGCGTGGGCAGTTTGGGAACCTTATATTTCCATCGCGGAATTAGAACATAAGGCGCGAAGAATCACCACTACACACCCTGCTCCTACCTACGGCATTATGGTTGTTCGTACTGATGCAGCTAAAGAAAATCCTGTAGCCGTGAAAGCTGCTCTCACTGCTTTGAGTGAGGATGGTGAATGGTTAAATCAACATACTAATGCTGCATCAGATTTTTTAGTTAAACAGCTAAAAGTCTCTGATGCGGTAGCCAAGCAGGTGACTAAAAATCGAGGCCCAGAGTCTTACGTATTTCCTAATACTGAAGATATTGCCAAGCTTCAGAAAACAGCCGACTGGTTACTAGAGCAAAAAATTATTCCGCAACGAGTAGATATTACAACGGCAGTATGTCCCTTAGAAACTACTGCTGTTAGGTAGGAAAGATGACAAGAATATACCCAAAAATTAACGTGTTTACCAATTGGCTGCGGCAGAATTTTTTCTTCCCTCTGGGTTGCTTGTTAGTAGCAACAACAGCTTGCTCAGAGGTTAAGTCTACCAGTCCAACAACGATCGCTGCTAATCCTAGTCCATCCCAAATCGCAGTGTCGAATACAACTCAATTGCATGTTGCTAAATATAAAGGTGGCTGGGACTTAAATTTAAAGTTAGCTGGACTAGATAATTTCCCTTATCAAACTCAATTTACTGAGTTTACTGGGGGTAATTTGATGGTACAGTCAATCAATGCTGGTGCGATTGACTTGGCCTCTGCTAGTGAAATTCCGCCAATTTTTGCGATTGAATCGAAAGCATCTGTAAAAATTATTGCCACTCTCAAAGGGCCGACGGTTGGTCAAGTTGTACTCGTACCCAAGGACTCGACTGCTAAAACCATCGTTGACCTCAAAGGTAAGAAAGTGGGTTACGTGAAAGCTACAACAGCCCACTACTTCCTGATTAAGATGTTGGAAAAAGTCGGGCTGACAATGAAGGATATCAATGCAATTCCTTTATCAATACCCGATGGACTAGCTGCTTTTCGTAAAGGACAGCTTGATGGTTGGGCTACCTACGGTTACTCCATCCCCCAAGCCCAAAAAGAAGGGGCGCGGGTGCTGGAATCTGCAAAAGATATTTTGAGTGGTAACTTCGTAATTATTGCTTCACCCAATGCGATCGCTGATCCCCAAAAGAAAGTAGACATCGCTGATTTTCTCTGTCGTTTGCAGAAATCTCAAACTTGGCGGGAATCTAATCTCAAGCAATGGTCGAAGAATTATGCAACTACCATTGATGTTGATGAAGGCATCGTTTATCAGGATGCCAAGCAAGGACAACAACAGCGTCGTCAAGAATTACTTCCTGTTTCTGATGCAGCTATTGCTTCTCAGCAAAAGGTTGCTGATACCTTTTTTCAAGCGGGTGTAATTCCCACAAAAGTTGATGTAAAACAACTTTGGGATAGCAGTTTTAACGAAGATATCGCCAAATGCCAATAATTGTAGCAAGAAGTAAAAAGCTAAATGCCAAAATCACCTTATTTTTAATAAGGGTAAAAATATGTTTCATGGAATAGAAAGAGAATTATTAAATGGAGTACCTTGGTTATTTGGACAACAGTCTCAATTACCACATCATCTCCAATTAACAGATCACGAAGAACATGAGATCCGTGATATTTGGGAATTACCACCACAAGAATCTGCTGATCGTGAGCGTGTTCTTAAGCAGGAGATAAAACGATTTGGGATTTTCAGCAAACTAAAAAGTTTTTCTTTAAAGGTGTAGGCTAGCAAATACCGCAGGCATCGCCAATAAATAAAGATAAGTTTTATTCGCTACTCAAATTAATAGAAAATTTCAACTAATTTGTAATGTGCAGTACAGCTTTGCTGGGGTAGCTTCTTTCAAGTATTTGGGTGACATCAGCACCACTTCGCTAACAGTTAGTAATTATTTTATTCGTAAAGCTTAATATTAGCTTAACTAATTATTAGTTCCTCATGATATTATGCTTTTCAGTATCACTAATCTCGATAAAATCTCATTTCATCCTCAAATACCGACATGACAACAACGACTGACCTCGATTTTGCTGCACATGAGGCGTTGCGCCTACTCGGCCCCAATCCCGAAAACTGGGTGAGCGATCGCTCAGGCATTGACCACAATGTGACGATAGTAGGCGGTAGTGGCAGTGGCAGCACCTTCGCATTTGCCCTGCGGCGTGCCGGCATTGGCCACGTAACAGTCATCGATGAGGCTCTTGACGAAGTTCATGCTGGCGTCTGGCTGACGCGGGCGCGGATGAAAAAGCTACGCACACCAAAAAACCTGCCAGGGCCAGAACTGGGCATTCCGGCGCTATCATTTCAAGCTTGGTACGAGGCACGGCATGGTGTTGAGGCATACGCAGCGATTGACCGCATTCCACGAGTGGCGTGGGCTGAGTACCTCAGCTGGTATCGGCATTTTCTGGGCATTCCAGTTCGGTATCAGACGAAGTTGGTGCGGATTGAGCCGGACGCAGGTTTCTTTCGTCTGCACCTAGAAGTAAACGGTGTCACCCAGGTGGAAACCACACGTAAAATTATCTTCGCCAACGGTGTAGCTGGCACTGGTGGCCCAAATATACCGCCTGTACTGGCATCTCTGCCACGCACTTTATATGCACATACCGCCGATAAAATCGACTTCAGTGAACTGCGTGGCAAAACAGTAGCAGTGCTGGGTGCTGCGGCTTCGGCTTTTGATGCGGCAGGAGTGGCACTTGAATCAGGCGCTAAAGCAGTACATTTGTTCGCGCGGCGGTCAGCGATCGCATCTGTGCCAGTGAATCGCCTGCGAGGTTATCCTGGCGCTTACTATAACTATCCACAACTACCTGATGCAGCTCGCTGGTTCCAAGCTTGGCGGTTTAATCAGGTTGGCTCTACACCACCACCAGATGCAATCGAGCGGGTAATAGCGTTCTCTAACTTCTACCTGCACTTATCTGCACCTTGGAAAGCCGCTGATAGCCAGGGCGATCGCATCGTCGCTCAGGTAAATGATCATGTTTTCGAGTTCGATTTTGCGATCGCTGGTACTGGCTACTTTGTTGACCCGACAAAGCGGCCGGAACTCGCCGAATTTGCACATCACATAGCCCTCTGGCGCGATCACTATGAAGCCCCAGTCGACCAGCGTGATCAGCAACTCAGCACCTACCCTTACCTTGGCAGCGCCCATGAATACCAAGAGAAAGTACCTGGCAACGCCCCGTATCTGAAGGACATCCATGTGTTCAATCCTGCTGGCTTCGTAAGCTTCGGTCTGCCCATCGGCGACGTACCTAGTATCCGACGCGATGTGCCAGCAGTAGTGGCACGCATCAGCCATGACTTGTTCTTTGCTGACTGGTCATTACACGAAGCCCGGATCACTAGCGGCAACATTTCGCCGGACTTCGATACATTATTGTATGCAGACGCGGTATGGAAACAGCAAGCCAAGGTGGCAGTCAGCTAAATCTGTGTAGCGTTTATAATTCACGCCTAATGTGAATTAAAATGGTCTGCACCAAGATGCGATCGCTATTTATCACTCTAAACCAACGTAATCTTTTCAATCGTACCGACTCTATTATTTTCGTACCAAATCACATCAAGCTTCTCCACTCTGCCAGTGATCTCAAACGACTGTGCATTTAGCTCGTCAACTACACGCTTGCACTCTTGGGGATTACGAGAGTTAGCAATTCCAATGTGGGGAATGAATGGGATGTCTTGACGTAACTCTTTAGTTAGCACTCCTGTATATAAGCGATCGTGCAGCTTAACGATGTTGCTATAACCTTCGTCAGGCACTAGGAATACGTGTGTATACTGGCTGAAAACATCATTGCTCAAGACGGCACACCGAATAACAAAGTCAAAAGCTTGGGTTTTTTGCGTTACCTGCTGCACATGGTTAATGAATGGCGCTTCTAAAAAATTGAACGCGGGAAACACCAAGGTAAAGTGGGGATTAATAACTTGTAAATACAGTTCATCGTGCTGCTTTCGCACATTCTGAATCCAGGCGAAGTCAAAAGCAGAAATCGTCGGATAGTTCACAACCAATAAACTTCGCACCATTTTTGAGTACAATCACGAACATTTATGTAATCGACCACGGGGTGATCGCAGATTAAAAGACAATGCTTCTCTTTGGATAAAGCAGTTGCAGGGATAAATGCCAGAGATTCCAGCAGGTTGAATAAAGGTAAATAACCGGATCTCAGCAATGGGGATTAGGCAGCATTTATTACTTGGTCGGAAGAATCAGCGACTTCAGGAAGTAAAGAAGGGGCTGGCGAATTAGTGCGTGCAGCGCTTACTGCTGATATTATCATAAAATCCAAAACATTTCGACGCTGAGACTTTAAAGTAGTAACAACAGTTAACATCCTTTGCACAAAACGACTACCCGCCTGGGTTTGGGAGCCAAAACTAGTACGTCGCCATATAACAGCAGGACGTATGGCTCTCTCAGCAGCATTATTTGTTGGTTCAACACCTTCAACCGTCAAAAATAACCATAAAGCAGGTTCAACTTTCAGTATTTGGCGGCAAGTGCGAACAGTTTTAGCCAGTGGAGTTTTTTCTTGAGAACCAATTTCATAATCGGCAGCCTCTTGTAGAGAGAACTTGATGGAGTTACGAATTGGTTGGACTAAAAGTTGAAGTTCACAATGCTTCAAAGTTCCATCTCTGACTCGATGCCAAAGTTCAAATAATTTCTCCTGTTGTTTTACCAGAGCCGTTCCTAATTCAGCTGAAACTCCGGGACGCTCTGATATTTTGATGAATTCTCGCTTTAAGTGTGCCCAACACAATTGTCGCTGTGACAAACCTACCCAGTTGTATGCTGCATATCGGTCTGAATTTAAAATACCGCTAAAGTCTTCGCCCAGGAGATTACGGGCAGCATCAGAACAACAGGAAAGCGCAATCTGAAAAAATGTTACCAGAGGCGTTACTGCCTCACATTGCCAAGCTTGACTCTTTTTAGAATTGCACCCATCAACGTTTCCTTGCACAAAGCTTGTTTCATCCGCCCCAACTACACGCGAGTTTTGAACGTATATTTTTGCTGACTCAACTGCACTTTCCACTGCGAAAGAGGCTTCAAATCTCAAGTTGTTGACTGTACCCAAAGACATAGAAACGCCAAATATATCTTGCATTGAACTCTGTACCATTCTTTGACTGTGGCGATACAGTCCGCTCAATACGGTTACAAGAGCTACTACTCTCACACCATATCCACTTGGATGCACGTCTTGTGGTAATTTTGCACGGGTTAAAATTCCACACTGCTGGCATACTAGTTGATGCAGGCGATGTTCTACGATGATTGGGTTAATAGGGGGAATTTCTACGATCTGGTGGCGGTAAGGATTGGCATCTTCTCCCAATAATATTTCTTTGCAACAGCTACAGGTCTTTGGATGGTGGTCTAAAACACTTGAACATTCGGACACATCGTACAAAAATCGACTATGACCCTTGTGCCCTGGTTGCCCCCTCGCTTTTTACCACTCTTCTTTTTTTCTGGTTTTTTTTCGGCATGAAGTGGATCTGACGATGGGGGAATGCTGGAGTTTTTTGATGTGCAATTGATTTTTTCTAATAACTCTTGCTGTTTGGCCTCAAGTTCCGCCAGCCTTTTTTCTGATTGCTTTATATGCTGCCTCATTTTCTCCACCAGTTGTTTGATGCTGGGTGGAGTCTTTTCCCAATCTGAGTCGGAAATTTCAATTCCGTAGGCGAGGCAGTTTTCATCCATGCCTCTTAATCTACCACCTCAGTACCCCATTTTTGACTGTAGCGTTTCCTATCCTGTGAACGGTTACCACCGGAGCAACTTTCAGAGGTTTATCAACTATATGTGACGGGAACGAATCAAATCTATCCAACAGAGAAACTGCCAATCATTCGGGCGTTGAGTGGCGAGCGCACGAGGGCTGATGATGCAGATATTCACCAAAACAACACAACTATTCCAGTTGAGGCATGGGGTACTCCTGTCTTTGATGAACAGGGCAAGGTGGTTTATGCGATCGCCGCCTTTCAAGATATCACCGAGCGCAAACAAGCGGAGAAACTGCTAGCTGAGTACAACCAAACGTTAGAACAACAAGTTACCGAGCGAACGTTACTGCTTTCGCAGGAGATTGAAGAACGCCAACGAGTTGAAAACGCCCTGCGACAGAGTGAAGAGCAACGCAGACTGACAATGGACTTCACCTACATCGGCAGTTGGAACTGGAGTATTATAGAGGATGCCGTGGACTGGGATGATAACCACTTCCGATTGCTGGGGTTTGTTCCCGGTAGCGTAAAGAGTAGTTATCAGGCGTGGCGCGATCGCATTCATCCAGAGGATATAGATTCGGTTGAGCAAAGGATTATGGCAGCCCTGAGAACCCAAACCGATTATGAAGCTGAGTATCGAGTGATTTACCCGGATGGCAGTATTCATTGGTTAGTCAGTCGAGGTCGAGGCATCTATAGCGAAGCTGGCCAGCCTGTGAAAATGTTGGGTGTGATTCTTGATATTAGCGAACAGCGAAATGCTGCGCTGCGTGAACAAAAAAAAACGAGCCGAAGCCGCCTCAATTCTGGAAGAACGCAACCGCATGGCACGAGAAATTCACGATACGCTGGCACAGTCCTTCACAGGCATTCTTGTTCAAGTAGGAGCTGCAACCCAAGTGCTAGCGGACGATATAGAAGCGACACAGGCACATCTGGAAATGATTGATGAACTAGCACGCATTGGGCTTTCTGAGGCACGGCGATCGGTGTCAGCACTCCGTCCTCAGCTATTGGAGGAGGGCAATTTACATAGCGCCCTTCATCGCCTTGTGACTCAAATGAGAGCTGCTGCTGATACCTCTGTGATCTACGAAATCAAAGGCACAGCCTATTCGTTGCCAGCCGAGGTTGAAAATAACTTGCTACGAATTGGACAGGAAGCATTAACCAATGCCATAAAATACGCTGATGCTGCGGAAATTCGTGTCGAATTGGTGTATGATAATACACAATTTATTCTGCGCGTTAAAGACGATGGACGAGGTTTCGGGGTTGCTACGATCCCATCGGTTGGCGGATTTGGATTGCTGGGAATGAGCGAGCGAGCAGAACACCTTGGAGCGCAACTGAGTATTCAGAGCCAACCTGGGCAAGGAACAGAAATTGTTGTCATTGTAAATCGAGAGTGAGAATATAAAAAATGCACTGATTACAAACAATACCTGTAGTAGCTCAATTTCTAATTCTGAATAATTATGAGCCAATCAACGAGTATTCGGGTTCTGATTGTTGACGATAATTCCATTGTCAGGCAAGGATTGACAACCATCATTAACCGTGATGCAGAGATGACGGTGATTGCTCAAGCTGAAGATGGGCAGCAGGCGATCAACGCGTTTCGAGAATACCAACCTAATGTCACACTAATGGATTTACGAATGCCCAAAATGGCAGGAGTTGAAGCCATTACTGCTATTTGTGCTGAATTTAAAGCTGCTCAAATTGTTGTGCTGACAACCTACGATGGTGATGAAGATATTTATCGCGGATTACAGGCAGGCGCTAAAGGATATTTGCTCAAAGATACTAAACCCAACGAACTTCTGAGTGCCATTCGCACTATTCATCGCGGTCAGCAGTATATTCCACCCGAAGTTGGCGCAAAACTGGTACAGAGGATGAGCAATCCAGAACTGAGTGAGCGAGAACTAGATGTACTCCGTTTAATGGCGCAAGGAATGAGTAACTTAGAAATTAGCAGTACTTTGAATATTGGTGAAAGCACCGTTAAATCTCACATTAATCGAATTTTAAGTAAATTGGGAGTCAACGATCGGACTCAAGCCGTGATTATTGCTGTTAAACGGGGGATTGTCAATTTGTAAGTAATGTAACTTAACAATACCTTCGCCAAAAAAAGAGTGCGAAGAGCGATAAAGTATTGCTCTTCCATAATTCTATTTACTTAGTACTTTAGTTGGAGACAATCTTCATTTTTGAGATGGACTGATTTATCAATCATCTTATTGTACAAAAGTTTCAACTCTGAGTGGACGACAAGTTAGAGTTAATTACATATATTTAATTCAGGCAAATATTGAGAGCAATTTACTTGCAGTATCGCTGAAGCGTCCGCTGTCCAAGTTAAATTTTGGCAGATGCAATGCTATTCACTCATCAACAAGAGTTGGTAAATGGCTATTTGGTAGAGTATGCCAATAATCTATAACTTGATATTTCCTAACTTTTACAAGATCAATCTATGTCTTGTTGAGGATAATTTTATAACACGTATGCCATTACTAGTTGAAGATAATTTTGAGTATTCCACAATTCCAATTTAGGTTAACTTTTTGGGAAATTCTCCTATCAATCATGCACTAACTGCTGTCGCCCAGGAGGTCGCTAGATTACTTCAACACGCAAATCCTGTTCAAGCTGATGGCAGCAACCACGCTGGAACAATTGCAATTAGAGCGATCTAACCAGAATACAGACAAATTCTTATTGTTGAACCGTTAACTGAGCGCGAGTTAGAGGTCTTACAACTGATTGTTGACGGGCAAAGCAATAATGGAATCGCCGAAAATTTGTACATTAGTACGGGTACGGTGAAAACCCATGTTCGCAATATTTTGAAGAAGCTCTGTGCAAGCGATCGCACTCAGGCAGCAATCCGAGCGCTGCGATCAGGTCTTGTCCACTAAAAAGATAATGCTTAGGGCTTAGGCATCCAACTAAAGTTGGAATCTAAATTCAAACCTTAGTTGGAGCGAACCTTCCATTGATATATGGATTGATTCATCAATCATTGTATTGTCCAAAAGTTTCAACTCTGAGTGGACGACAAGTTAGAGTTAATTGCATATATTGAATTCAGGCAAACATTGAGAGCAATTTAGTTGCAATATCTAAGTTTACCTGACACAAAGAAAATAGAAAGAGGGTTGTATGCTCAACGCTGGCGCTGAACATATAACCGTCGGAGGTATTCAGTGAGATTTGACCGTGACCACAGTTTGTTATTTGTCCCATCTTCAACACAAGATCATATAAAAGGCGTGCTGAATGCCACAGTAGTGCTGGTGATGTATGGGGACTATAAATGTTCTCAAAGTGGGGACGTTTACAGACTGATTAAAGTCATTGGGCAACAGCTTAGTGTTTCTTTGGGGGAGAATTATTTGTGTTTCATCTTCCGTCATTTTCCACAGATAGAGATTCATTCTCATGCTCAACGTGCTGCTGAAGCTGCTGAAGCTGCCGCTGTCCAAGGTCAATTTTGGCCAATGCATGAAATGCTGTTCAGCCATCAACAGGAGTTAGGAAATGGCTATCTCGTGGAGTATGCCAATAATCTAGGACTTGATATTTCTCAATTTCTCCAAGATATATCTAAAAAAGTCTACATCGATCGCATCAATGAAGATATTGAAAGTGGATTAAACAGTGGAGTAACGGCTAGCCCAGCACTGTTTATTAATGGAATTCGGTATAGCGAACGCTGGAAAATTGAGCAGTTGATGGCAGCTATTATCACTGCAAGTCATTAAGTTTCTTGATTCTTAACCACATAGCCAAAATTACTGCTTATTACACAAGCAATTAATCAACAGGAAGAATCTGATGGCACAATCTCTCTAGCTTTTTGGCACTCGCCTCAACATCATTGCCGATCGCACCACTACCGGAGGTCGGTACGATCTGATCGAAGGCTACTTCCCTCCCGGCACACAAACACCCCCCCATCGCCACACGCGCTATTCCGAACAACTCTACGTGCTAGAAGGGGAGTTCACGGTTTGGGCGGCTGAAAACAAAGTTGTGCTGAATGCTGGTGAAAGCTTCCTGATTCCTGCTGGTACACCCCACGTAGTCGCCGCACTCAGCGATCGGCCAACTCGCGGGTTGGTGGTTGCTGCGCCGAGTGGCTTTGCTCGGCTAATCGCAGCAGTTGGTACACAGGATGAGACAGAAGCACCGGACATGGCGCTGTTCGATCGCATTTCCACCGAGATCGGCGACGAAATTCTGGGGCCGCCCGGAGCCTTACCCTCGGTATGAGGTAATGTTGGTTCGCACTCCGATAAGTACTCACTTTGGGGACGAATCTCGCTTGCATCTCTCTATTGCTGCCAGGAAGCTAGACCATGAGAAAATCACGTCTAAAGCCTACCGTATTAAAAGATTATCGCATCACGATTCCTGCTTCCTTTTTCAGCATGATTCTGGGTTTAGCGGGATTGGGTAGTTGCTGGCGAGTAGCTGCAAAACTCTGGCATCTCCCTGCCTGGATTGGCGAAGCAATTATGCTGCTTGCAGTTGCAATCTGGCTCGTGTTGTTGCTGCTCTATGTCAGCAAATGGCTGTGGGCGAGAGCAGATGCCCTAGCTGAGTTTGAGCATCCTGTTTTGTGTTGCTTTATCGGGTTGGTGCCTGTATCTACGGTGCTTGTGGCACTGGCGATCGCGCCCTACTCTCGTGCGATCGCCGTTGCATTATTCGTTGTGGGTGCAATTGGTCAGTTGAGTTTTGGCGTGTATCGTTCCGGTCAGCTATGGATGGGAGGGCGTAAGCCAGAAACGATTACACCAGTTCTCTACCTGCCTACAGTCGCGGGTGGTTTTGTCAGTGCGATCGTTGCTAGTGCGCTTGGTTATCGAGAGTGGGGCGCGTTGTTTTTTGGAGCGGGGCTGTTTTCATGGCTGGCACTGGAGTCCATCATCATCCATCGGCTGTATTTGTTTGAAGAACTGCCTAAACCACTGCGCCCAACGCTGGGCATTCAACTAGCACCCCCTGTCGTTGGCTGTGTTGCCTATTTGAGTATCACCAGTGGTCAGCCTGATGCTTTTGCCCAGATCCTCTTTGGCTATGGACTTTTACAGGCGTTGATTCTATTGCGGCTACTACCGTGGTTGTTTCAACAACTCTTTTCAGCGTCCTACTGGGCATTCACCCTCGGCGTTGCCGCCCTGTCGCTGTCATCCCTGCGCTTAGTTGAACGCGGCATGACCGGAGTGATGGAAAAGCTGGCAGTGCTGCTATTCGTTGGCGCAAATATCGTGATTGGCAGCATTGCTCTGGGAACAGTACGGCTGTTGCTGCAAGGGAAACTATTACCATTGCCTGCGACAGGCGATCGCAGTCAATAAGCGGTATCGTTTAGCGACTTTTATAGTTTCTCATATAACAAGACAGATTGCGTAATTGTCTAGTGCATTGAAGGCAAACATCAATACAAAATTCACACAAACGGAGAAATTTTATGGCGGGTAAACTTACAGGTAAGATCGCACTGGTGACGGGTGGTAACAGTGGGATTGGACTTGCGACAGCACAGAGGTTTGTAAAAGAGGGCGCTTACGTCTTTATCACTGGTCGTCGTCAAAACGAACTTGATGCTGCGGTGAAGAAAATTGGAGAAAATGTCACTGCTGTTCAGAGTGATGTGTCCAATCTCGCAGATATCGATCGTCTTTACACTACGATTAAGCAGGAGAAAGGACACCTCGATATCCTCTTCGCTAACGCTGGAGGCGGCGAACTTGCCCCACTCGGCTCGATTACCGAGGAGCATTTCGATAAGACCTTTAATACCAATGTCAAAGGTTTACTCTTCACTGTACAAAAAGCACTGCCGTTGATGCCAGAGGGTTCATCCATCGTCCTCAATGCTTCGACCACTTCCATTCAAGGCACTCCAGCGTTCAGCGTTTACAGCGCGACCAAAGCTGCTGTGCGCTCCTTTGCCCGTAACTGGACACTCGATCTCAAAGAGCGCAAGATTCGCGTCAATGCCATCAGCCCCGGTGTGGTTCCGACTCCTGGCTACAATCTCTTGGGATTGAGTGAGGAACAGGTACAGGGATTTGTGGCCAGCCAGGTTGACACTATCCCCCTGGGGCGGGTAGGCACACCGGACGAAATTGCTAAGGTGGTTGTTTTCCTTGCCTCGGATGACAGCAGCTTTGTAAACGGCATTGAACTGTTTGTCGATGGTGGTATGGCACAAGTTTAAATGTGCTTGCGGAGGAGGCCATACTTGTGTTTCCCTAAACGTTTACTGATTACAAAACAACATCTTGGAAGTAGGACTTATGACTGCAACAACTAAGCAAAATGAGACTAAATCTTTAGTTTACTCAACCCGAATTGATATTCCCGTAGAAATGCGATCGCAAGTAAATATTTTACTCAATCAAAGCTTGGCAACTGCGATCGACTTGAAGACCCAGATCAAATATGCTCACTGGAATGTCAAAGGTAAAGATTTTTACCAACTGCATCTACTGTTTGATGAAATTGCTTCCGAAGTTGAAGAATTTATTGATTTGATTGCCGAACGGATCGCAACATTGGGGGGGAAAGCACTGGGAACCGCCCGGATTGCTGCCAAAGAATCGGAACTGCCTGAGTATCCCTTCGATGCTGTTGATGGCACAGAGCATGTCATTGCACTTGGCGATCAGCTTGGCAATTTACGCCAAATCCCTCCGTAAAAACATTGAAAAAACAAATAATTTGGGTGACATGGATACCAACGAGCTCTTTATTGAGATTTCACGAGCGATAGACAAGCGGTTGTGGTTTTTAGAAGCCCATCTGCAAACCTCATTTCAGAACCAGGATCGTGCAGACCAAACGTGAGGAGTGATTGATGAAGAATAACTTATTTACACGCCGAAAATTATTAAATGTAGGGATTTTAGTAGGTTTAGGTTTTACTACTGCATCAACGATCGCATGATTTCACCAGAACTAGAGCGTTTTATGGCAAAGCGGATCGGGGCAACCGTCATTTCATTACCATCAAGCCATGTCTCAATGGTTTCCCATCCAACTGAAGTCGCAAATCTGATTATTGAAGCTGCAAAGGCAGAGGAGCCTCAAGCTAAAGTTCATTAACCTTAATTGGCGTTGCAACGATATGCGCGACGTGAAAGTTGTGCGTAGAAGTACTCTATAGAACCCATTTGATATCTTTTTTAGCTAGCTAGCAGCTAGTCTTTTGAGCA
>NZ_JABXKQ010000112.1 GCF_017114945.1 Nostoc sp. JL34 | reverse complement strand
TCAGTACCTCTGCCATAATCCCCCTGTCAATAGGGTTTGAGACGCGCTAACCCTGCTATTTTAGTCTGGCTTAGACTCAAAGATTTAGCTTATAAAACTGGTCAAACAATCTATCAAATTAAGCATGGATTGTTATCAAATTATTTAGTTCAGCAACTAAAACGTCCGGATGTTCCCATGTTTATTGTCTAGTTGTTTGGCGCTCGGTGCGGCTGCGCCGCACCATCGCTTGTGACAGTTGCGTAAGTCCTGACCTATTGAAATTGTGGTGTGAGGTGGGCAATGCCCACCCTACTATATTTACTAACGCAAACTACTAGCTGGCATACCCAAAATATCCTCAAGCCTCGGCATATCTTCCAACGCAATAACGCGCCCTTCATCCTCAAAACCGAGGATTTGATCGAAGTTCAAATACCGATATAAATCATCGGCAAAAGGCTCAATTCTACTCGCCACAATATCCAAATATTCCTGTACTGTGGGAAGCCGTCCCAGTAGCGCACAAACTGCGGCTAATTCTGCTGAACCAAGATACACTCGCGCATCTTTACCCATGCGATTATTGAAATTGCGCGTAGAGGTAGAAAACACTGTTGTACCATCAGCAACTCGTGCCTGATTTCCCATACACAAGCTGCATCCTGGCATTTCTGTCCGCGCACCCGCAGCCCCAAAAATGCTGTATACACCTTCTTCTTTAAGTTGGTGTTCATCCATGCGCGTTGGTGGTGAAATCCACAGGCGAGTTTTCACTTCACCTGCGCCTTCTAAAACTTTCGCTGTTGCCCGATAATGACCAATATTTGTCATACAAGAACCGACGAATACTTCTTGTACTGGATCATTAGCAACTTCTGATAATAACTTAACATTATCAGGGTCATTGGGAGCAGCAACAATTGGTTCTTTGATTTCGTTCAAATCAATTTCAATTATTTCGGCATACTCAGCATCAGCATCACCTTCTAATAACACAGGATTTGCTAACCATTCTTCCATTTTTGCGACACGGCGCAGCATGGTACGCGGATCGTGATAGCCCCGTGCTATCATATTTTTCAGCAACGCTACATTAGAACGCAGATATTCCGAAATTGTTTCTACACTCAGCTTAATTGTGCAACCGGCACAAGAACGTTCGGCGCTAGCATCGGTGAGTTCAAAGGCTTGTTCAACTTTTAAATCTGGCAAACCTTCTATTTCCAGAATTCGCCCGGAGAAAACATTTTTCTTATTCTGTTTCTCTGCTGTCAGCAAACCTTTTTGAATTGCCACGTAGGGTATGGCATTCACGATATCGCGTAGGGTGACACCTGGTTGCAGTTCACCTTTAAATCTTACCAAAACTGACTCTGGCATATCTAAAGGCATCACACCCAAGGCGGCTGCAAAAGCCACTAATCCAGAACCGGCGGGGAAGGAAATACCCAAGGGGAAGCGGGTGTGAGAGTCGCCGCCAGTTCCCACGGTGTCGGGTAGCAGCATCCGGTTTAACCAAGAGTGGATGATACCATCACCGGGACGGAGGGCGACACCGCCACGAGATGCAAAGAAATCGGGGAGTTCGTGATGGGTTTTGATGTCTACTGGTTTGGGATAAGCAGCTGTGTGGCAAAAACTTTGGATCACTAAGTCTGCACTGAAACCAAGACAAGCGAGTTCTTTCAATTCGTCGCGGGTCATGGGGCCTGTGGTATCTTGGGAACCAACGGTGGTGATGATGGGTTCGCAAGATGTGCCGGGACGCACACCAGGTAATCCGCAAGCTTTACCTACCATTTTCTGTGCTAGGGTGTAGCCTTTACCTGTATCAAAGGCTTGCTGGGGACGGGTGAAAACGGTGCTGGGTTCTAAACCGAGTGCAAGACGAGTTTTATCAGTGAGAGTACGGCCGATAAGTAGGGGGATGCGTCCACCTGCACGGACTTCATCGAGGATAGTATCAGGTTTAAGGGCAAAGGTGGAAATGACTTCGCCTGCTTCGTTTGTGATTTCGCCTTTGTAGGGATGGATGGTAATTACCATGCCGGTTTCGAGTTTGGTGACATCGCACTGGATAGGCAAAGCACCGGCATCTTCAGCTGTGTTAAAGAAAATTGGCGCGATCGCACCACCTAAAACATAACCCCCTGCGCGTTTGTTTGGCACAAAAGGGATATTATTTCCTGTATGCCACAACACTGAGTTGATGGCAGATTTCCGCGAGGAACCTGTACCAACTACATCCCCTACGTAAGCGACAGGATGCCCTTTTTCCTTCAACTCGGCAATAGTTGCCAAGCTTCCCGGTTGCCGTGACTCTAACATCACTAAGGCGTGTAAGGGAATATCTGGGCGAGTTGTGGCACTTTGGGCGGGGGATAAATCGTCGGTATTGGTTTCGCCAGGAACTTTAAAAACGGTGACAGTAATCGCTTCTGGCACTGTGGGACGAAGGGTAAACCATTCAGCTTTCGCCCAGGAATCAATCACCTGCTTGGCGAAAGGATTGGTTTTCGATAACTCTAAAATATCGTGGAAGGCGTCATACACCAAAAGGATTTTACTTAAGGCGTTGGCAGCGTAGGCGGCGATGGGTTCCTTTCCTTGTCCCCCCATCACCAGAGGTGTTTCAGATGAGTCTGAGAGGGATACAGTGGGCAATTGCAGCAAATCGATTAAAGATTGCACGTTGTAACCACCGATCATTGTGCCCAGCAATTGCACCGCTTCGATGGGCGCAATCAACGGACTGGTGATTTCCTCCTTGGCAATGGCGGTGAGAAATACGGCTTTGACATAAGCTGCTGGGTCAACACCAGGAGAAACGCGATCGCTCAATAGATGTAATAATATATCCTCTTGACCCTTGGGCGGATTTTTCAGTAATTCGCACAGTTCAGATGTTTGCTTTGCATCTAATGGTAAAGGGGGAATTCCCAGTGCTGCCCTTTCGGCAAGGTGTTTACGATATGATTCCAGCATTCTTAACTCCACTCCAAATATTTAGCCAAACAAAGTTTTAAGTGTGTATCATCACTTCCCTAGTTTCAGGGACATTCAACCTCACAAGTCTTTACAAATAGAATTAACAGCAAGTGAGTCTCCTTACTTTAAGTTTTTTGTCTAGCAAAGACTTATAATTATCACTGTATATCTATTTTTCCTGATAAAGCTCTTTGAAAATAATTCTCTTTTCGTCTTTGTTAACTTGATACTGTGTCTATTTATCAGATAAAATAACTTATTTGTCCTCTGTATCACGCAAGTGATTGTATATGCCCAAAACTTACACCGTAGAAATTGATCACCAAGGCAAAATTCATACCTTGCAAGTTCCTGAAGATGAAACGATCTTATCAGTTGCCGATGCTGCTGGTTTGGATTTACCGAGTTCTTGTAATGCAGGTGTTTGCACAACTTGTGCCGGTCAAATAAGTGAAGGAACTGTGGATCAAACTGATGGCATGGGCGTTAGTCCAGATTTACAAAAGCAAGGTTACGTATTGCTTTGTGTTGCCAAACCCCTTTCTGATTTGAAACTTGAGACAGAAAAGGAAGACATAGTTTATCAGTTACAATTTGGCAAAGACAAATAATCTGTGAACAGTTATCAGTATATCGGATGATTATTCATCGCTGAATAACTGTTCACTGGCATTACCAAATCTGATAAATCACATAAGTATTTGATAGCAACGGACATTAGCTATTCTAGAAACTACAAATCAAGAAGATTTACCAAGATGACGACTCATTTCATTACCGCAGAAGTTGATTTACAAGAAACTCCCGCAGAATTACTACAAGTAATTGAAACGGAGTTGCAGAAACAAGGCGAACCCCTCCGTTGGGCAGTTACCTCTGTGGACGTTGAGGAACAAAAAGCTACAGTTGAAGCTGTGGTGACAAAGAGTGCTGAGTAGTGAGTAGTGAGTTAGAAGTTAAAAGTTGAGGTTGAGAGATGGAAGTTATAAAGTTGAGAATTGGGAATTGGGAGTTAGTATTTAATGGCTTTTGATTTATAACTCAGCACGGGCTAAACGTCCTGCTACCGCTAACACCACTCAGCACTCAATATGTACACTGCTATCTTAATTGTACCAACTGGCGTTGGGGCTGCCATTGGGGGTTATGCAGGAGATGCTTTGCCTGTTGCCAAAGTTATAGCACAGGTTTGCGATCGCCTAATTACTCACCCCAATGTCCTAAATGGCGCAAGTTTGTATTGGAATCTCCCAAATGCTTCTTATGTTGAAGGTTACGGGCTTGACAAATTTGCCTCTGGATGCTGGGGTTTGCGTCCAGTCCGCAGCAACAAAGTAGGTTTGCTTTTAGACCAAGCTATTGAGCCAGAGTTGCGACTACGACATATACAAGCAGCAGATGCAGTCAGAGCAACTTTGGGATTGACCTTAACAGATTATGTAATTACTGATGCACCATTAAATGTAGAATTACGGACTACGGCATCGGGAGCTAGTTGGGGAACAATTGGCAACCCAGATAGCTTGTTACGGGCAGCAGAGATATTAATTAAAAAAGCAGGGGCAGAAGCGATCGCAGTTGTTGCCCGTTTCCCCGATGATATGGATGAGAAAGCAGTACAGAAATATCGCCAGGGTGAAGGTGTCGATCCTTTAGCGGGTGCAGAAGCCGTAATTAGCCATTTGCTAGTGCGAACCTTTCAAATTCCTTGCGCCCATTCTCCCGCCCTTTTGAGCGAACCTCCACAACCTGATTTATCTCCCCGTTCCGCCGCCGAAGAATTAGGCTATACCTTTTTGCCGTGCGTCCTTGTAGGATTAAGTCGTGCCCCACAATTTATAGTAGAGAGAGGAGGAATAGGATCGCAGCAAGAAGATATTTGGATAGATGAAGTGGATGCTGCGATCGTACCTGCAACTGCTTGTGGTAGCAGTGCCTTACTGAGTTTAAGCCAAAGACGATGCCAAATAATTACAGTTGAAGAAAATACAACTCTGATAAAAGTTCCTCACCAACCCTTGGGGATCAAAGCTATACAGGTAAACTCATATTTAGAAGCAATAGGTGTATTAGCAGCACACAAAGCAGGCATCAATCCCTCCTCTCTCCGTCCCAAATTATTACCTTTGCAGTCAATTAGTTATTAGTCATTAGTCATTAGTTATTCTCTCTCTGCTCCTCTAACCCGCATGCCCAATGCCCCTTAAAAATTAAAAACCCGTGATTGAACAACAAAAGCAAGAGCCAGAAATTCCATACTTGACACGCATCCAAGTACTTGGGGCGATGGGAGCGACTGCAATCATTTTGTTGATAGTCGCCAAACTTTCGTTATACTTTGGCAACTTTTCCATATTTTCTTGGGATTTGAACCAAAGAGAGTTACTGTTGGGTGTAGGGTTGGGGTTCCTCATCACTGCGTTAAGTGGCTTAACTTATCGCCTTTGGACTGCCTATCGGAAAAGTGCAGATTATTACCTAGAAGTGGTACTGAAACCTTTAGCTTTACCAGACTTAATTTGGCTGGGGTTACTACCAGGATTGAGTGAAGAATTATTATTTAGGGGTGTGATGCTGCCAGCTTTAGGCGCTGATCATACAGCTGTAGTTGTATCGAGTCTTTGCTTTGGCATCTTGCATTTTAGCGGTTCCCAACAATGGCCTTATGTAATTTGGGCAACGATTGTCGGGATGATATTGGCATATAGCGCCCTGCTCACGGGCAACTTGTTAGTGCCGATTGTCGCTCATATTATTACAAATTGGATTTCTAGCTATTTCTGGAAAATGTCGCAATTGTCGGCAATTAAAAAATAAAGGTCTTAAACCCTTGCTTCCTAGTGTTGGCGCAGCCTGCCGTAGGCATTGCTTTTTTAAAAGCATTCCGCAAGGTTGCCGGATTCGGCATCACATTTCTTAGAGAAAGTTGGAAAGGATTGTATCTGTAGGTTTATTGTAGAAAATGGTCGGTATAGCACAAATTCGTGTGTACCGCAAAAATTTGTATTGCCGTACTTTTATGGAAAATCAACTAGGATTTGTTCTGAAACTGCTTTTACTCTCGGCTTTGTTATCAGTATTAATTAAGTATGCAGGGCCAAGTCTATCAATTCCGGCTACAGCAACCAACGCGCTGATTATAGTATTGTTGCCGATTGTGATTATAGCGATCGCGCTACTGTGGCGATTCCAAGCACAGAAACAAAATTAACTCAAACTATTTACGCACAAGTTCCTAAAATCGGCTAACCTAGCTGAATTACCAAAAAATTGCATCTCGCCAACCCTTGGGAGTTAGCCTGTGAACCTCGGTCAATGGATCGGCTTAATCGCCATAGTTCTTTCTTTATACATCCTGTGGCAAATTCGGGAAGTGCTTTTACTAATGTTTGCCGCAGTTGTGTTAGCCACCACCTTAAATCGGCTAGCAAAACGCTTCCAACGCTTTGGGATGAAGCGTGGATTTGCCGTTCTCCTAGCAGTAGCTATCTTTTTTGCAGGTGTCGTGGGTTTTTTCTGGCTAATTGTGCCCCCATTTGCACAGCAGTTTCAAGAACTAACTAATCAGGTTCCTAAAGGGTTTGAGCGCTTTAATGGTTGGCTTGATGCCCTGAGAACTCGTATTCCTAACCAGTTAGTTCCCTACATCCCTGATATCAATAGCCTCATCCAACAAGTACAGCCCTTCGTCAATCGGCTACTCGGAAACTCCTTTGCCTTTGTATCTGGCTCTTTGGAAGTTGTCCTCAAGATTTTGCTAGTGTTGGTTTTAACAGGAATGATGTTAGCCGACCCTGTGGCTTACCGCAAAGTCTTTGTGCGGCTTTTCCCCTCATTTTATCGGCGGCGGGTAGATGGGATTTTAGATAAATGTGAAGTTTCTTTGGAGGGATGGATTACAGGCGCTTTCATTGCCATCTGTGTAGTGGGGGTGATGAGTCTGATTGGCTTATCAATTTTGCATGTCAAGGCAGCACTAGCTTTAGCGGTTTTAGCGGGATTTTTTAACTTGATTCCCAATCTGGGGCCAACGATGAGTGTAATCCCAGCAATGGCGATCGCCTTTTTAGATGAACCTTGGAAAGCGATCGCTGTCTTGATTCTCTACTTTATCATTCAACAGGTTGAGAGTAATTTCATCACCCCTGTTGTGATGGCGCATCAAGTCTCATTGCTACCCGCTATAACCTTAATTGCCCAGCTATTTTTCGTCACTTTCTTTGGCTTTTTAGGATTATTTCTGGCGCTACCCCTAACTGTTGTTGCTAAGATTTGGTTGCAAGAAGTGTTAATTAAAGATGTTTTGGATGAATGGGGAAACAATCATACACAAGAGACTGAGTTTGTGATAGTTTCTGAATCTCCCAGAGCAGATGATAAGTGGAAGGCAGAAAATTCAGACATTAATAAGAAGCCATCGATTGATGATGATCTCTTGAAATCAGAAGATTAGTCACTCGATTTTAGATTAAAGAACAAGGCGATCGCTTTTGGGTTTGAGAATAGGCGATCGCACTTTTACAGAACTAGTAAATCACAATCCGGGCAAAAGTCGGGAATCTCATAATTTCCAGTCAATCAGAAGAAATTCTATTTGAAAGAATAACCACAAACAAAATCCGACTGATTCATGACCACAAGCAGTTTATCAGCTATTCTTCTGGTTCGTTCCCTCTGCGGCTGCTTTGTTTGACTCATTAGATGAAGCTAATTCTGTCTTCTCTGATTGCGTCTCACTCGTTTGTTGCAATTGGTTGAGGTGAATATTGTTCACTTGAACGATAAAATATTCTAATGCCTGACTTGCCTTTTGTTGCTGTTGGGTTTGATCAGACACATCATAGCAACGATAAGGCGGAGTCACTCCCAGTATAAATTTCTCTTGTTCAGCTTCTAGCAATTCAACGGCTGTATTAGCAGCAAGCGAATTTTTCTGAAAAGGAAAAGAGGTAACTATACTAGCGACTATAGAAGCAATAGCTGGGCAAAGAACAGGGAGCCACTTGAGCCAAGCTTGTCCTGCTTCTAATTTGTCTACCAAGACTAAAATCGGTGTGACTCCTGATAAAATCACTGTCGCAATTTGCAAACTATAGTAAAGGTTCCTTGATAAACTTCTAATTTTTTTATAATCGTCAATCAAGTCTTGGCTGTATTGTAAAGCCTTCCCTCTTGTCAGAGTCAGCGTATCTTTATCCCAGGAATTAGGATTGGTTAATAGATAACTATAGAGTTCAGCTTTTTTGGTCAGTTCAGACTGATAAGCAGCCTGCTTATAGTTCTGAAATACTTGTCTATTGATGAGCAACAAAAAAAACAAAAAAGTTAGAGATACCGCTCCAGAAATTACAACTGTTTTATCATCTGAAAGAAAAAGAACACAAAGACCAGCAGATACAAAAGCTGCAAGTAATAAATACTCGATAACCTTCAAGTTAAACAACTTTTTTTCATCTAATGGTGAGGATAAATTTTCAATCTTCTCGGAAATTTTACTTTGGTTTTTTTGCTCAAGATTAGTTAATTCAGAAGTAGTCATTGCCTCTTACTCAATTAGTTATTAGGTGAAATGTAGCAATAAAATAAACAACAACAAGTAGAATTACTTTGAGGGGGTAGAAGTCAGGAGAAGTTCGCCAGAGAGCAGCTTTCTTTTGCTTAGATATCCCTTCTATTAACACTCTTAAGTAATTTTTCCCTTCCCAAAACCTTCTAGCATCTGCTATTGGCTCCCACTTGGCGATTGACTTGTTGGTTTAGAATGCTTTACCAATGCCAGAAATGTTTCTTTCGGTTGACGTAAAATCATTTAAGTCCAGTAAGTCTACTTAACACTAACCATACATACATTTGATTGATAATGCAAGGCTTTATGGTAATTTTACGTAGGCAGAAAAAATATTTCAGACATAGCTAGAGCTTGCCCTAAAAAATATATGATTTGGACTTTGCAATACTTGGATTGTTTTTTTTGAGAATTTTTACCCTATCCGGGGTGTTAAGCTGTCGCGCAGAGATTAGCGACAACTATAGCGGTTATCGCTTGGATGCAATACACTTTGACCTCACTTCCATTCCTCTCTCCTAAAAGGAGAGAGGCTTTGAATCTTACTCCCCAACGCTAGTAGGGAAGGGGTTGGGGGTTAGGTCTGTATTGCACTCAACCCAGAAGCGCTATATTTCGAGATGAAATTATGCAAGAGTATCCATAATCTGCGCTCACAAGAAGCAATGAAAATTTCTTTTCTTTACTCCCCATTCACCATTCACCAGGAAGCGCTAGCACTGATAAGATGCGAACAATTGCAGAAATTAACGAGAAAATTAGCCGCCAACGTGCGGTAGTGTTGACAACTGAAGAATTAAAAGCACGAGTTGTAGAAATTGGTGTTGCTAAAGCTGCTAAAGAAGTTGATGTAATTACCACTGGCACTTTTGAACCGATGGAATCAAGTGGTGCAATTATCAATCTGGGACACACTGACCCCCCGATAAAAATTCGCCGTTGCTGGTTAGATGGCGTACCAGCATACTCTGGTTTTGGGGCAGTAGATTTATATTTGGGTGTGAGTTCTGCTGTGGAGACTACAGACGGCGAAGAAGTCCGAGAACGTGGCGGCGGTCATGTAATCGAAGATTTGATTGCTGGTAAACCCATACACGTAAAAGCGCAAGGACAAGTAACAGATTGCTACCCCAGAGCAACTTTTGAAACTACAATTACCAGTGACACAATTAATCAGTTTTATTTATTCAATCCGCGCAATCTTTATCAAAATTTTATTGTTGGTGTCAATGGTGGCGATCGCCCCCTCTTCACCTATCTCGGCCCTTTACAACCGCGTCTGGGGAATGCCGTTTATTCTAATCCCGGTGCTATTTCTCCCTTACTCAACGACCCCGATTTGCAACTCGTTGGTATAGGGACTCGAATTTTTTTAGGCGGTGGTATTGGATATGTCGCTTGGGAAGGTACTCAGCACTTCCCTTTACAAAAGCGTTTAGCTAATCGTACACCGATTGGGCCTTCTGCCACTTTAGCTTTAATTGGTGATGCCAAGCAAATGGATGCTCATTGGGTGCGGGGGTGTTACTTCAAAAGTTATGGCCCCTCATTAATGTTGGGTGTTGGTGTACCACTGCCTGTATTAAATGAACAAGTAGTTGAACACTGTGCCGTGCAAGATCAAGACTTAGTAGCCCCAATAGTGGATTTTTCCATTCCTCGGCGCGTCCGCCCCACCTTTGGTTTGGTGAGTTACGCCCAACTCAAATCTGGGCGGATCACCATCGAGGGCAAAGCAGTGCGCGTTGCCCCCTTAGCGAGTTTGTTTTTTTCTAGGCAAGTCGCCCTAGAGTTGAAAAAGTGGATCGAAGCAGGTATGTTTACCCTAACAGAACCAGTTTCTCCAATTCCGATGGAGCGATCTTTTCTACCCCAAGACCGGCGGACGGATTTTTGATTGGAGCAGGGGAGCAGGGGAGAAGGGGAGCAGGGGAGAAGGGGAGCAGGGGAGCAGGGGAGAAGTAGGAGTAAGTTTTTCCCCTCTGCCCCTCTGCCCCTCTGCTTTTTTTGCCCCACGCCCCATGCCCCATGCCCCATGCCCTACTCTTGAGTCGGTTTTGGTCGCTTGATGGGTTTAGGAGCGGGTGTTTTTGGTATAGGCTTTGATACTACAGAGGGGTCGCTGCTTACGCCTGTTTTCTTGATGGGACGAGGAGTTTCGCCACTGCGTCTGGGTGGGAATGGTTTTCTACCACCAGCACCAGCACCACCGCCAGCACGAGGCCCACCTTTGAATGGTGGTCTGCGTTTTTTGGGCAAATCAGCGATCGCCTGAGCTTTTTCTACTACCAAAACGTCTGCTTCCCGCTTGGCTTGGAAGTCCCAGAATTTCCCCACTGCTTTGGTGGTCAGCACACCCCTCAATTTCAACTTAAAATATTTGGGTTTGTCAGTTGATTTGCGTGGAGCCTGCCTAATTTTGACTACCAAGCTTTTAGCATCAAAAGACTGGTATACTACTTCACCACGAACAGAAAAACCACCATCTGCAACTTCTGACGAGGGTTTGGGGGCAGTTGTATTTAGTTCAGAGTTCTCGGATAAGCCATCATCGAGTGTCTGTAATTGCAACTCCAAATCTGATTCGTCCTCATCTGTTGAGTTTTTAGCCAGATTTTCTGGCTCCCAAACTCCGACGATTTGGATATGCAAGGTATCATTTTCTTGTCTAGTACGTGGATATACTACCCACAAGTGTTCTTTTTCTAAGTCTAGATGATTCTTGACCAAGCTCATAATCCGGCCTAGGAGGACGGCATTGAGTTCTACACCATCTGCGGTTAGTAGCGTACCTTGAGTAAATTGTTCGCTGCTAGCATGATAGCGACCCCGGACTAACCCGATCGCTCGATACTGCATCGGTTCACTGGGAGGCGGAATCGGTTGCTGTCGATTAATCAAGTTCCCATTTGAGTCAGTCTCGCTGGGGTTGACAGGCAAATTTTCAACTACTTTAGAGGACTGGGCTGCTATATGAACATTAGCGGATGCCTCTACGTTAGTTGGGCCCTGGTTAGAGGCAGAAGAATTGGAGGATTCAGGCAACGGCATCAGGTCGGAATTCATAAAAACTCCTTGCGGCGGAGACACATCCCATTGTGGGATTTTACAAAGGCAGCTGGAAAGAGCATTTGTGCGACTGATGAAAGTATATTGGCTTTTCACAAAATCACACTAGGGTACTCTATACAATCCTAAAGGCGCTAAATTTAGTGTATAAACACTAAATGTGTAATTTAAGGCCTTTACACTAGTTTCGGAAGCATATCATAGCTACAATTCTGACGGCTCCTCCTAAAGTCATCACTTACTTTAGCAGTGTAGATAGTTAATTGTTATAAAATTCACAGGCAATTGGCGGTATTCCGCAAAGTTTTGGAAATTTTTAACTTTACGATTTGTGTAAATGATAATGTCATTAAAGTTCAGGAGAAAGACAAAACTGTGTCTAAACCGCGCAATCGTTGGATAGTTCAAGTCGTCTTAGCACTGGCAATTCTTGCTTTTGTGGGTGTTTCGGTGATTCCCATTATTGGAGCATTTAATAATACGCCACCCTCAAACCAGAATACTGCTAGCACCAGAGGCACTTTGTCCTCCGCTGACCAAAAATCAAAACTGGAAGACGAAGTACGGGGTTATGAACAGGTTTTGCAAAGGGAACCAGAAAATCAGACTGCGCTAAAGGGCTTATTACAGGCGCGGCTGCAATTACTGAGTCAAAAAGAAAAAAGTGAGGTTAAACCAGCTGATATCCAAGTTGTCATTGAACCCTTAGAAAAGCTAGCCAAGCTGAATCCCGAACAGTCAGAATATTCAGTGTTACTAGCTCAAGCCAAACAGCAAATTGGCGATCGCGAAGGAGCCGCTCAAGCTTATCGCTCGATTTTGTCCACGAAACCAGGCGATTTGAAGGCTTTGCAAGGAATGGTGGCTCTCTTGATCAGTCAGCAACGCCCCGAAGCAGCCATTGGTTTGTTGCAAGAAACCCTCTCTAATGCAGCCCAAGCAAATACAATTCAGCCTGGAAGTGTAGATACAGTAGCCGTGCAGGTGCTGTTAGGTTCTGTTCATGCTTCCCAGAAACGCTACGCTCAAGCTAGCTCTGTTTACGATCAGGCAATTAAGAAAGATCCCAAGGATTTTCGCCCCGTCGTGGCAAAAGCGATGCTCCTGAAACAACAAGGCAAAGATGCAGATGCAAAACCTTTGTTTGATAGTGCCGCAGCTTTAGCACCTGCTCGGTACAGAGACGAAATTAAGAAGGCAGGAACGGTTTCTCCCATTCCTAAATCTGCTCCATCTCCCGCGCCTTTACCGGAAAGTACTTCCAAGTAATGGGCATTGAACATTGGGAAAGAGAAAGCAAAAGTTATTTAATTTTGAATTTTGAATTTTGAATTGATTTACGCTCCCTCAATGGCAGCAACGACACCAAAGACTAAAAACAGGCATCCGCCAACAAAGGTGAGTTGACGCTCAGAAATGCGTCCGGCAATCATTTTACCGCCGATAACTGCGATCGCAGCACAAATGGCATGTCCCAAAATTGCACCTATTGTGACTCCAATTGGATTATTACCTGCGGCTAGGGCAATAGTGGCAATTTGGGTGCGATCGCCCCACTCGGCCATAAATGTCAACACAAAGGCTTCTATGACAATTCCTAAGGAAGTCTTTTGCTTTGGTAACTGCAAATCTGCTTGTTTCACCGCAGCCTCAGCTTCTTCTACAACTTCTGTATCGCAAGTAGCAGATGACATCTTACTAGCATCATATAACAGCTTGAGACCAAAGGCTATAAATAAAGCTATTTCGGCGTAATGGATATAAACTTTTGGCAATAAAGATACTGCTTGTCCAAATAGCACCGAAAGGATTGTCATTGCAGCTAAAGCAGCTGTTACACCTACAAACACCAGCCGCCGTGGGTGGTGCATTGCCAAAATCACAGCAATAAAAAATGTTTTATCGCCTAATTCTGAAACTGTAATTAATAACAAACCTGCGGTAAAAGCTGTTAACACTCTCTCAAGCTCCTGAAGAATCGTTTACCGATGTGAAGCTTGATGAGAGCCAAAAGACCTCACCAAGTTTACACTTTTCGGTGTGAACTTAGTGAAGGTCTCGCTTTCAAATATTGATTATTTGCCACCTGAACCAGGCTCATCGCCAGTATGTTGATTCAGATGTACTGGCTTTCAAGTTGTTTTGCCAGCAGCTACTCCCCTTCTATGCGATCGCGATCATACATATTTTCCATGTATAAGTCAAGGAAGTAGGAATGGAGAGGTATAACTGTAGCTGTAGAGTTAAACGGCGCATACAGACCGATTCAGCACTTACTGAGGTAAAACACTCATGTGCGTTGAGTGAGCAACAGCAAAATCCAAAGTGCATCTAAATCTTAAAGTGGTTTAACATCACATCTGATTTGTATTATTATCTGTCTGTTGCTGAGTAATTTACCTTTACTGAGTTAGCTTTCGTTAGGCAATGACAGTAATATTTGCACTACTAAGCACTGCCTGATTTGAGAACTGGGCTATCTGAACTTGTGCAGCACTACCAACCCCATCTTTATCAAAGTATAGGTTCCCCGTAGTTTGATCATAGATAAAGCGATCGCCTGCGGTTGTTGCACTAGTCCCAAGTCGGAACAAGCCCGAATCAAGTGTTGTATCCTGAGATTGGCCCAGTCCAAATTCTGCCTTGGAAACGAAGATAGTATCATCTCCAACAGTAAAATCAGCGACGATATCATAGCCTCCAGTGGGGGGATAAGTTAGGGTGAAGCTATCTCGACCAGTTCCATCGGTGAGTACATCGTTCTCGGTATCACTAAACAAGGCATCATTGCCTGTACCATCATCTAATTCGTTTGTGGGAGTACTGTTCAGGTCAAGCTTAAAAAGTTCTTGCCCAGTATTTCCATTGTCAGCAAAAAAGTAGAGTTTGCCATTGATGTAAGTTAGGTTGTTCGGGTAAGAGCTACCGGTGCCAGAGAAAATATCCTGGACGCAGACAGTACCAGCCTCGCTGCCATCACTCTTCCACAGTTCATTTCCTCCACTACTGTCGGTGGCACTGAAGTACAGCGTGCCGTTGACATTGCTCAGATTTTGCAAGTTAGAGCTACCCGTGCCAGAGAAGATATCCTTAACGCGGACAGTACCAGTTTGGGTGCCATCACTCTTCCACAGTTCATTGCCCGCACTACTGTCATAAGCACTAAAGTACAGCGTGCCGTTGACATTGGTCAGATTTTGGGGGTTAGAGCTACCTATGCCAGAGAAGATATCTTTGACGCGAACAGTACCAGTTTCGGTACCATCACTCTTCCACAGTTCATTGTCTCCACTGTTGTCAGTAGCACTGAAGTACAGAATACCGTTGATATTAGTCAGATTTTGCGGGTTAGAGCTACCTGTGCCAGAGAAGATATCTTTGACGCGGACAGTACCAGTTTCGGTGCCATCACTCTGCCATAGTTCCCGGCCCCCAATACTGTCGGTGGCAACGAAGTACAGCGTGCCGTTGACATTGGTCAGAAAGTTCGGGTCAGAGCTGCCCGTGCCAGAGAAGATATCCTTGACGTAGATAGTACCAGATTCGCTGCCATCACTCTTCCACAATTCCCGACCGCCACTGCTGTCGGTGGCACTGAAGTACAAGGTGTCGTTGACATTGGTCAGATTTTGCGGGTTAGAGCTACCTGTGCCAGAGAAGATATCTTTGACGCGGACAGTACCAGTTTCGGTGCCATCACTCTGCCATAGTTCCCGGCCCCCAATACTGTCGGTGGCAACGAAGTACAGCGTGCCGTTGACATTGGTCAGAAAGTTCGGGTCAGAGCTGCCCGTGCCAGAGAAGATATCCTTGACGTAGATAGTACCAGATTCGCTGCCATCACTCTTCCACAATTCCCGACCGCCACTGCTGTCGGTGGCACTGAAGTACAAGGTGTCGTTGACATTGGTCAGATTTTGCGGGTTAGAGCTACCTGTGCCAGAAAAGATATCCTTAACGCGGACAGTACCAGCCTCAGTGCCATCACTCTTCCACAGTTCAGAGCCACTACTGCTGTCGGTGGCTCTAAAGTACAAGGTGTCGTTGACATTGGTCAGAAAATAAGGTTCAGAGGAAAGTGTAGCAGTATTAATATCTTTGACGCGGACAGTACCAGCCTCAGTGCCATCACTCTTCCACAGTTCAGAGCCACTACTGCTGTCAGTGGCTCTAAAGTACAGAGTGCCGTTGACATTGGTCAGAGAGTTCGGGTTGGAGCTATCTGTGCCAGAGAAGATATCCTTAACCCGGACAGTACCAGTTTCGGTACCATCACTCTTCCACAGTTCATTGCCCCCACTGCTGTCGGTGGCAACGAAGTACAGAGTGCCGTTGACATTAGTTAGAGAGTTCGCGTAAGAGCTACCTGTACCAGAAAAGATATCCTTAACACGGACAGTACCAGCTTCGGTGCCATCACTTTTCCACAGTTCCCGACCCCCACTGCTGTCAATGGCACTGAAGTACAGAGTGCCATCGACATTGGTCAGATTTTGCGGGTAAGAGCTACCTGTGCCAGAGAAAATATCCTGGACGCGGACAGTACCAGCTTCAGTGCCATCACTCTTCCATAGTTCATTGCCCCCACTGCTGTCAATGGCACTGAAATACAGAGTGCCGTTGATATTGGTCAGATTTTGCGGGTTAGAGCTACCTGTGCCAGAGAAGATATCTTTGACGCGGACAGTACCAGTTTCAGTGCCATCACTCTTCCACAGTTCATTGCCCCCACTGCTGTCGGTAGCAACGAAGTACAGAGTGCCGTTGACATTGGTCAGATTTTGCGGGTTAGAGCTACCCGTACCAGAGAAGATATCCTTAACCCGGACAGTACCAGCTTCGCTGCCATCACTCTTCCACAGTTCCCGACCTCCACTGCTATCGGTGGCACTGAAGTACAAGGTGCCATCGACATTGGTCAGATTTTGCGGGTTAGAGCTACCTGTGCCAGAGAAGATATCCTTAACCCGGACAGTACCAGCTTCAGTGCCATCACTCTTCCATAGTTCATTGCCCCCACTGCTGTCGGTGGCAACGAAGTACAGAGTGCCGTTGACATTGGTTAGATTTTGCGGGTTAGAACTACCTGTGCCAGAGAAGATATCCTTAACCCGGACAGTACCAGCTTCGCTGCCATCACTCTTCCACAGTTCCCGACCCCCACTGCTGTCGGTGGCAACGAAGTACAAGGTGTCGTTGACATTGGTCAGATTTTGCGGGTTAGAGCTACCCGTGCCAGAAAAGATATCCTTGACGCGAGCAGTACCAGCCTCGGTGCCATCACTCTTCCACAGTTCAGAGCCACTACTGCTGTCGATGGCAATGAAGTATAGTGTGCCGTTGATATTAGTCAGATTTTGTGGGTTAGAGGAAACTCCACCGATGTTTATATCTTTTATGAGGTTAATCGATGCTTCTTCTGCTGGCATAACCGTTTTTCCTTAAACCTTTTAGATACAGAATCACAAGCGAAATCAGGCATTGGTTGATGCTCTAAGTGCGATCGCTATTTTTCTTGCTTGCAAAGATGCGATCGCTGAATTTCCTAGCTTCGCTTTTTTCAAATTCAACAACCTCAGTAAAGATGTTGAATTTTATTAATAAAGAATTCAGGAGTCAATAGCCATAATTTAGAATCAGGTTAAGCAACTTGCGAATAAATCAAGGCGTTTAATATTCCACTATATCTTCAATTCGGTGAACTTTAATCGCGAGTCTGAATCTCCTAGTAATTGATTCTAAAATTCCTCTTCAAGTTCTTTGAAAGCCAATTAAATTTAATCTAGTAAGCACTGCAATTTAGTCAAATATCAAGAGAGTACATAGTCAGATTTTATTAAATTTGGCGGTACTTTTATGAACAAGCAGAAAGCAGCATGGTTTTCCAGCCTTTCAGTATCAACGGATTAACAGTAAAGAATCTAATAATTGGATCAAGATACCCCAATCAACCCTTAACAATCCTTAAAAAAGAGGAATTAAGAGAATCTAAACTTTCGGATACAGGATTTAAAACTTTTAAAATATTCTCTAAGATACTAAGCGCAATAGAGGAAAGTTAATGTCATCGTAATTTGGAATTATCCTATAGAATGCGCTGGCTTTTTTCCCAGTCACAATCTCTCATGTAATCTTCTCTACTTTTACTGAAGATTATGTCAGAGTTATAGCTTACACGAAGAAGCGGAAGTTAAATACAGCTATCAAGAAAGTCAGAGGTGACTTAATAATCACCTCAACCATTGTTTACCTGTACATAATGCCAATTCATTCAACAAAGTGGATCGATGAATCATGCACAAGGGTAATGCCAAGTCTTTTCTGATCACGCAAGTCCAACCAACTTTGTGCTGAGTTCCCACATGCGATCGCCTTTGTCGTCATCACGGGCTTGAGGAGAGACTTTTTGCACAAAAGATTTGCCATCTTTCTTTTGGCGATTTCCCCAACTCCAATAGACACCGGATTGATTATACTCAGGATCGGCAACCACCGTAGCTACCCGTTCTCCCGCCAACTCTTGAGACACATATCCTCCAGTGATGTACTTCTGGAATAATGGGAAGATTTTCTGAAACAGGGGATAGTGGTTTCTAAATAGCGGCGTTTCTGCAACACATCCCGGATAGAGAGAATTGAAAACGATACCGGTGGACTGGTGATAGCGCTCATGCAGTTCCCGCATCGTTAACACGTTGCAAACTTTGCTGTCCTTGTAAGCTTTGACTGGTTCAAATTTCTTGCCATCAATCATTGCGATCGGCTCTTTAAACCCTTCTGCAAAACCCTGCAAATCGCCCAAGTCGGGACGTGGCGGAATCTTCCCACCCAGTTCGTCTGGATTATGCGTAACGGTTCCTAAAATTACAAGCCTTGGCTCTAAAGATGACTTCTTCAGATCCTCTAGCATCAGGTTGCACAATAGGAAATGACCCAGATGATTGGTGGTGACAGTTAACTCGTAACCTTCTGGACTGCGTAATGGCTCCTTGATTAAGGGCATATAAATTGCAGCATTGCACACTAAGGCGTCTAAGGACTTTCCACTGGCTCGGAAGTTCTTCACAAACTGGTGAACGCTTTCCAAGGAGCCAAGGTCGATATGTATGCTGGTATAACTGTTGTAGGGGATTTCCACAGCTTGGGCAGCTTTTTGTGCCTTCGCTAAATCCCGACACGCTAGTACGACATACCATCCCTTTTCAGCAAGAGCTTTTGCAGCATACAAACCCACCCCCGAAGAGGCACCCGTAATTACAACCGTTGGCTTCTGATGTTGTTCCATTCTGTTCCGCTTCCATTGACTGTCTCTAGGATCTCATACCAGTGAGCCATCATTGTCACCAGGTTTTTCAGCGCTGTATTACCTTGAACTAACCTCGGACTCCAAGTAACAGGGACTAATTTCCAAATAAAAAGATAAATTTATACAAAGCTTACTGAAAAAATATAATTATAAGTATATTTTTGGTGTACCGATAGAGTTTAAATTTGTATCAATGCAATCTTGACTTATTCTGTTTTCAAGTATTTTTTCAGATATATTCAGATGTATATTATTACTAGGCTGAAAAGTATAAGTAAATTTCCTAGCTGTTTCACAATTTATACGCTGTGGATAAGCTTCTACAATCTGTAAAAAAAATTCTCCAAGACAAGCCTCTCGATTCAATTCAGTGGTTTGTGCTTAATCAATCGTGGTTGGGCAAAACTTATAGTGAAATGGCAGAGGGATCAGGCTACTGTAACAATTACATCAAGGAAGTTGGCTCTGAGTTGTGGCAAGACCTTTCCGTCGCACTTGGAAAAAGAGTAACGAAAAAAAATTTGCATTTAGCCTTAGAGAAACACCTGCAAGACGAGATAGATGCTCACGAAAATCAGATTCGACCAGAATTCGGGGAAGAATCTAGCTTAGAAATGCCTTCTCCAGACTTTTTTTCAGCAAGCAAGATAGAATTTCCTAGCGGCCCTGTAGCACTCGGTTCTCCTCTTTACATCAATCGCCCTCCCCTGGAAGAACTTGTTTGTAACGAGATTTTACACCCTGGTTGCTTAATCCGAATCAAAGCACCTAGAAAAATGGGAAAAAGTTCCTTGCTCAATCGGATGATTGCTTATGCTAAAGAGCAAGATTATCAAATTGTCTATTTGGACTTTCAAGAAGCTGACCAAGAAGTTTTTGCTTCCCTAGATAAATTTTTGCGTTGGTTTTGTGTGAATGTTAGCAGACAATTAAATCTTCTTCCTTGTCTAGATGATTTTTGGGATACGGAAATGGGCAGCAAGGTAAGCTGCAAAATTTATTTTGAAGCATATCTGTTGCAATACATTCATAATAGTCCTGTAGTTTTGGCTTTGAATGAAGTCCATCGAGTTTTTGAACATCCCAATATTGCCCAAGACTTTTTGCCAATGCTGCGATTTTGGCATGAACAAGCAAAGCAAGATCAGACTTGGCAAAAACTGCGGATGGTGGTGGTTCACACAACAGAAATTTATATTCCGCTCAAGCTTAACCAATCGCCTTTTAATGTAGGGATAACAATTACACTGCCACCATTTACCCTCAAGCAGGTAGAGAATTTAGCATTACTTTACGGACTAGATTGTGCAGAAGATTCAGAAGAGGCAAAACGTCTTGCACGCCTACAAGCAATGGTAGGAGGACATCCTTATCTGGTGAACCTTGCATTTTATCATCTATGTCAGGGTGAAATGACGCTGGAGATGTTATTAGAAACCGCATCTACACCAGTGGGAATTTACGGTCAGCATTTACGAGAACTGTTGACACTACTGCAAGCAGAACCAGAATTAATGTCATCTATGGAACAGGTAATTGCAACAGATGAAGAAGTGGAGTTAAACGCGATCGCTGCTTACAAGCTAGAAAGCATGGGTTTAGTTCAATTAAATGGCAATCAAGCTAGCACCATGTGTGAGTTATATCGTCTTTATTTTAGCCAACAGTTTGGAAAGCAAAATAATGCTAATGCTTATAATACTTGACCAAATCAGTTTTGATGGTTTGCATTAAGATTTAAAATCATTAATCCAAATTTGCTTACCATCAATATTATGATAATTTTCTCAACTGTTCCGATAGAAAATTTTTGATTTAGATATAGAAGGAATTTAAAATCAATTAAATGAGCAATTATCGATACCAAGTTGGTGGAACGCTTACCACTGACGCTCCTAGCTATGTTGAGCGCAGAGCAGATGTGGAACTTTATAAAGCTTTGAAACAGGGTGAATTTTGCTACATCCTAAGCTGTAGGCAAATGGGAAAATCCTCACTCATGGTAAAAACAAAGCACCGCTTGCAAGAAGAGGGCTTTAGATGTGCCACAGTTGACATGACTAATATTGGTTGTGAAAATATCACTCCAGAACAGTGGTATAAAGGAGTTGTTGGCGACCTTTGGTTGAGTTTTAAACTGTTAGGAAAAGTCAATTTAAAAACCTGGTGGCAAGAACAAAAAGATATTTCTTTAGTTCAGAAACTTAGTCGGTTTATTTCGGAAAATCTATTAGCTCAGTTTCCTAACGAAAGACTATTTATTTTTATTGATGAAATTGATAGTATTCTCAGCCTCGATTTCTCGGTTGATGACTTTTTTAACTTAATTCGGTTCTGTTATAACCAACGAGCAATTGATCCAGAGTATCATCGGATTACATTTGCAATTTTTGGTGTGGCCACACCTTCAGACTTAATTTTATATCAAAATCATACTACCCCGTTTAATCTGGGTAAAACCATACAAGTAAATGGTTTCAGCTTTGAAGAAGCTCAACCACTATCTTTAGGATTAGATATTAAAGACAATCATCCCCAGAAAGTTTTGAAAGAAGTATTAGGTTGGACAGAAGGACAACCATTTCTTACTCAAAAGCTGTGTCGGCTGCTTGTAAATTTATCTCAAGATGATATGGGTAGAAAGCTCAAAATCCCCCCTGGCACAGAAGAATTTTGGATAGAAAATGTGGTGCGATCGCACATTATCGAGAAATGGGAATCACAAGATGAACCTGAGCATCTCAGGACAATTCGCGATCGCATCCTCGGTAACGAAAAATTTGCCGCCAGATTGCTAGGATTTTATCAAAAAATCCTCCAAGGAGTGAAAGTACCAGCCGACGATAGTCGAGAACAGGTAGAACTTTTGTTGTCTGGTTTGGTAATTAAAAAACAAGGTTTTCTCCAAATAAAAAACCGAATTTATCAAGAAGTTTTCAATTTAGAATGGGTTGGAAAAAAATTAGCTTACTTACGCCCCTACTACGAAACCTTTAACGCATGGGTAGCCTCAGAGGAAAAAGATAAATCTCGCCTATTGCGTGGACAAGCCTTGATGGATGCCCAAACTTGGGCAAATGGTAAAAGCTTAAGCAACTTAGATTATCGATTTTTAGCTGCTAGTGAAGAATTAGATCGACGAGAAGTCCAGCAGGCATTAGAGGCTGAACGTGCTCAAGAAGTCGAAGCACGACTTGCAGAACAACAAAAAAGGCTAGCTCAACAAAAGAAAAATGCCACAATAGTGACACTTTTGCTCGTGGGTATGACAATCAAGTTAGTGATTTCTATAGTGTGGGGAATATCACTTTTACGAAAGATTGATGTTTTAGAATCGCAGCTAAAATGTGCCGATATTACTACACCCCTTCAATTTTCTCACTGTCCAAAGTCAAAAGCTGCTAGGGAAGTTAAGAATAATGATCATTAAAAACTTAGTTAGGAACTCAGCTTGAGATTACCTAACTTTCCGTTCATCGTTAACCACTTCTCTGACAATCTCAACAGAGCCAAAAACCTCTACTAAAGAAACGCAAGTCTGAGCAAAGCTGCCGATGAAGTGAGTTAAAATGCTGATATCTTCAATAACTACCCCCCACGTAGAACGGCCTCGAAAAAGCGATCGCTATGCTTCAGTATCCCCATCTCGAACAAGCGCTAAAATATCACTTCGGTTATGACCAATTCCGCCCCGGACAACGGCAAATTATCGAAGATGCGCTGCAAAATCGAGATTTAATGGTTGTGATGCCGACTGGCGGGGGGAAATCTTTGTGTTTTCAGCTACCAGCGTTGTTAAAAAATGGACTAACTGTGGTGGTGTCGCCGTTAATTGCTTTGATGCAAGACCAAGTAGAAGCACTGCGAAATAATAATATTAACGCCACATTTCTCAATAGCAGTTTGAATCCTTACAAAGTGCGATCGCGGGAAGAAGCTATCCTCAGTGGTAAAGTAAAATTACTCTACGTCGCCCCAGAACGCTTGCTGAGTGAGAGGTTTCTGCCGTTTCTCGATTTAGTTAAAGAAAAAATCGGGATTTCTAGCTTTGCTATTGATGAAGCGCACTGCGTTTCGGAATGGGGACACGATTTTCGCCCAGAGTATCGCCAGTTAAAATCTCTGCGAAAACGCTATCCTGATGTGCCTACCGTCGCCCTCACCGCCACAGCAACCGATCGCGTCCGTAGTGATATCATTCAACAATTAGGACTAAAGCAACCTAGCATTCATCTTGCTAGTTTTAACCGGGAAAATCTTTATTACGAAGTTCGTCCTAAAACTAAATATGCTTACGCTGAATTGTTAGAACTAATTCGAGAAACTGAAGGTTCGACAATTATTTATTCTTTAACTCGTAAAAAAGTTGATGAACTCACGTTTAAACTACAAAATGATAAGATTGGTGTTCTGCCTTATCACGCCGGATTAACTGATGAGGAACGTAGTAGTAATCAAACGCGATTTATTCGAGATGATGTCCGGGTGATGGTGGCAACAGTCGCCTTTGGGATGGGAATTAATAAACCCGATGTGCGGTTGGTAGTTCACTTTGATATGCCCAGAAATATAGAAAGTTATTATCAAGAATCGGGCAGAGCGGGTAGAGACGGAGAACCATCTCGGTGTACAATATTTTTCAGCTTTGGTGATGTTAAAACAATTGAATGGAGTATCGATCAAAAAACCGATCCTCAAGAACAGTTGATTGCCAAACAACAACTGCGGCAGATGATCGATTACGCTGAAGGTACTGATTGTCGACGAACGATTCAACTGGGTTATTTTGGTGAAAGGTTTCCTGGGAATTGCGGTAACTGTGACAATTGTCGTCATCCCAAACCGATGCAAGATTGGACAATTGAAGCCATGAAGTTTTTATCTTGTGTGGCGCGTTGCAAAGAAAGGTTTGGGATGCTACACATAATTGATGTGTTGCGAGGGGCAAAAAAAGACAAAATTATCCAGTACGAACACGATAAACTTTCTACTTACGGTATTGGTAAAGATAGAACTCTAGATGAATGGCGAATGTTGGGGCGATCGCTTTTACATCAAGGGTTAATAGAACAAACTAGCGATGGTTACTCAGTTTTAAAACTAAATGCTTTAAGTTGGCAAGTAATGCGAAAACAACGCCCAGTTTCGCTAGCTGTAACCACAGTCCAAAAGATTACCTGGGAACAGGGGAGTGAAAAAGCTGAAGAAGCTGAAATATTATTACAGAAATTGCGATCGCTACGTAAACAATTAGCTGATGAGCAATCTGTACCACCTTACGTCATTTTTCACGATTCCACTTTAAAAGTAATGGTACAGGTACAACCCCAAAACTTAGCTGAATTTGCCAAACTTTCTGGTGTAGGTAGTCACAAACTCGCTCAATATGGCGAAAAGTTCATTACAGAAATTCGCGCCTACCGCCAAGAAAAAGGTTTGCAAAATAAATCAGTTACTTCCGTATCATCTCCCAACTCAGCTTCTTATACCGAATTGCACACATTACAATTGCATCAACAAGGTTTAAATATTCCTCAAATTGCCCAAAAACGCAACCTTAGTCCGGCAACAGTTAGCAATCATCTAGAAAAACTAATTGAGAAAAATCAGCCAGTTGATTTAAATCAATTAGTAACTTTAGAACATCAACAAAAAATTTGGCAAGTTTTAGAAGTACTCGGCGATATTTCCCTCACTCCCATCAAAGAACAACTAGGTGAAAGTTACAGTTTTGATGAAATTCGTTTAGTACGGAGTAAGTGGCGGCGCGAAAATCGCAAGTGATAATTTGCTGAGGACAAATAATCCAAAACAAAAAAATTCTTTTTTTGTTATGAATGACAATCAAGAAAATAACGAGAGAAATAAATCAAAACTCTCAAATATGCCAAAATCAATACACTGCTTCAACTTTATATATTTGCTTTTTTGTGTTTCGCTTATTGCATTTGGAGTCAAGTTAATATCTGCACCAGAGAAGATTACAACTTTCTGTTGTGAGCGAACACCAAAACACATCAATTGTCAGTTGACTAATCGAGATTGGTGGGAGTCCTCTGTAAAAATCTATTCTGAATTAGATTTGTGGATGGGCGTAGAAGTTAAGGCAATTCATGATGGTGGAGAGAACCGATATTATGTCAACCCTGTTATTAAGAATGGGGAAGACTATCGCATTTCTCAACCTTCCTTCTGGCAACCATCAGCACAAAAACTTGCTGACAAAATTAATGTCTTTCTAAACGATTCTCAACAGAAAGTTCTGACGCTCACTCAAGACAATTCTAACCCACTTATATTAGGTGGTTGGTTTTGCGTTTTATTTGGTGCATTTTGTTTAAGTCTTACTATTTACTCATATATTTATTTTTTGAAAAACTAGATAAGGAAGCTAAACTTAAATCTTATGATTAAAATACAAAAGCTAGATTAAAGGAGTTAGGCAATGAGTCAGATGCTTAATACAGGAGTACGCTGGACAACTCAGGATGTGGAACTCTTCGCAGAAAATGAAGGGACGCGCTACGAGATAGTTGATGGAGAATTATTTATGACCAGGGCACCTCACTTTAAACATCAGCAAACTTGTGGCAAGATTTTTCGACAACTTGATGTTTGGTCAGAGTCTACTGGTTTAGAAGAAGCTGTAATCAATCCCGGCGTTTTGTTTTCAGAATCAGATAATGTGATTCCTGATGTAGTTTGGGCTACTAAAGAAACCTTGGCGCTAACATTGGATGAAGCGGGACATTTAACTGGCGCACCAGATTTAGTAGTCGAAGTTTTGTCTCTTAGCAACGAAGACCAAAGACGAGATAAAGAAGCAAAACTTAAACTTTATTCTACTAGAGGAGTAAAAGAATATTGGATTGTTGATTGGCGATCGCGTAAACTAGAGGTCTGTCGGCGCGAACAAAGTCAACTTAACTTGCTAGCAACCTTATTTAGTAGTGATAATATAAGTTCTCCGCTATTGCCTGGTTTTAGCTGTACTGTAAACCATTTTTTTCCTGTATAAATTTTAGATTTAATGGAAAAACAAATCTCAAGTAACGGATTAACTAAAATCCCGGTAGTGATTATGGCGATCGCAGCTGGTGTCTGTGTTGCTAACGTTTATTATAATCAGCCAATCCTCAAAGATATTGCATCATCTTTTGGAGTCAGTGAAGGCGAAGCAGGTAGCATCTCTGTGCTGACGCAAGTTGGTTACGGTTTGGGGCTTTTCTTTTTAATCCCCTTGGGCGATAAAATCAACAAGAAAAAATTAATTCTTTGCTTAATGATATGTTTATTTTTCTTGTTGATATTCATGACGTTTTCACAAAACATCATCCAAGTTTGGATATTGAGCGTCGCAATTGGAATTGCGACAGTCTCGGCTCAGGTTATTCTTCCCTTAGCAGCAAGTATAGATAGAGTAACTACAGGCAAAACTGTAGGCAATATTTTTACTGGTTTATTGATTGGGATTTTAGGAGCAAGGGTTTTTAGTGGCTATATTGCTGAATGGTTAAGTTGGCGTTATGTATATGGGTTTTCGGCAGTAATCATTTTAATTGTTCTTGTCTTACTAAATATATATTTGCCTAATATAGAAAACGAATTTAATGGTTATTATTTGGAATTATTAAGCTCAACACTTCAACAATTAAAACGTTTTTCATTATTAAGAGAAGCGTCTTTAATTGGCGGGTTATTGTTTGGTGTCTTTTGCTCATTTTGGACAACGCTAACTTTCCATTTAAGTGGAGCGCCTTTTAATTTTCAATCTGACACAATTGGGATGTATGGCTTTGTGGCGATCGCAGGTGCATTGATGGCACCAGTTTTTGGTAAACTAGCCGATCGAGGTAACTCCCAACGTTCCTTGACTATTGCTGTATCGATGGTGATTGTAAGTTTAGTAATTGCTAAAATTGCTTCTAATTCTGCACTAGCGATCGCTATTGCTGTATTGTTACTAGATGTAGGTGTACAGGCAATCCAAGTTACCAATGTCGCCAGGATATACACTCTTGATGCTAAATCGAATAGTCGCATCAATACAGTTTACATGACTACCTATTTTATCGGCGGTTCTGTAGGTACTAGCATTGGTCTATTATGCTGGAATCTTGGTGGCTGGAATTTGGTGACTTGGCAAATGTTAGTTTTTACTTTACTTGCATTTTTTATTATCGTCAAACCTAAAAAAAGTACAGCAATAACAAATAAATAATAAATAATCAAACTCTCGTTTTGGATTAAAACAATAACAGGTAGAAGGTCACAGTTAGCAGACTCATTCTTTTCCCAAAACAACAGATGTATAACTTATTGTCAAATATTGCCTTGCACCAATAACTAAATTTTCTCCTCATCAAGGCGATATCTATAGATAATCAGCTTACATTAAGAAAAACTGGGGATTTCAGAGTTGGAATCTTGTGATGTTACAGCAGACGTAGAAGATGGAGTGTTTTGGCTTTTACGAGACAAAACTACAGATAGCAGCTTAGGTAGTGCTAGGCAGGCAACAGTATTTAACAGCGTCAGCAATATACCATCTATCAAACTCATGTATTAATCTTCTCCGTTTGAAAATTGGTGTTGATTATATTTTTAGTTTGAAGCAAAATTAGTACAATTGCTTAAGAACAGAATTTAGATTTCTTTTATTAAATATAAGCTAAATAAATATATTAAGAATTGAAACTTCAAGATCCCCGACTTCTCAAAGAAGTCGGGGATCTTGTTTCTCACGAATGATTATATTTGATCAGGCGTAAGCCCTCTAGTCGGGCAGCTTCAGGATAAAGAGCTTTATAAATATTGCAATAACTATTATAGGACTCATATTTGATTTTTGAACAAAACTCAGTACACCTTTATTCCTTCTTCCCAGAGTCCCCAGTCCCTTACCTCTACGAGTGATTCAGAAATCAAAGACGCTCGATGACTCGCTACCGCTTCGCTATCGGATTGCTATAGTAGTCCATTAAGCTAACTTTGCCTGGTACGTAGTAGGCGCTTCAGTGCTTAACACAAAGACTAAAGTCCAGACTACAAACTGATTTACCCAGCCTACTAGAAGTTTCTCAATAAACTGACCAACCTCTTGCTGCTTGGGCATTACAAGCTGATTGACTGTCATGCAGTAGATATCACAATTGTTATATTAGTTATATCAATAGCTTTACTTCAATTGGTAATTATACTGAGTCAGCTAGAAAATTACTTGAATCAAAGTAAGTAAGCAAGAATCAATTAAACTATATTACGCAATGTAAATTTAATTAAATTTTCTCGTCGTGGTTTATCAAGTTTGATTTACTAAGTTCGTAGTTGGCGCTGTCTTTGCTAAAGCGCCAACTACGAACTATAGAACAACATAAGAGATTTGACGAAATTAGAAAGAGTTAATTCAATGGCTGGTCGTCGGCAGCATTGAGTAATTCTTACTGACAAATAGTTCATCAATTCGGAGAACACTTAACACAGAAATCAGGACTGAATTTACAGTATTGGCTATTTGTCAATGAGTAAGCTGTACAATAAGGGAAACTGGTAAGTTCGACTCTGGCTGTTTGTAATTTGGAACCATTCGATAACGCTTCAGTAAGTTTGGTTTTATCAGCCAGAATGATAGCTAAAAGCTTAGGTAACGCTATGCAAGCAGCAATATTAAGCAGCGTTAGCACTATAGTGTCTACAAAATTCATAGGTAATCATCTCCTGTGAAAAATAGGCGATCGCTGTTCTTAGATGCAAACACAATCATTGCTTGCACTCTATGTAAAATAACTTTAACATAAATTTTTGTAAATATAAACGTGGAATTCCTGGAATTATCATACACAGAAGGGAATGTGGATAATAAGGATGGTTATTGTAGCGGAATAACAAAATAAGCTGGAAAATAATCAGTTTAAAATCTTTAGGTAAGGTTTATGTCAAAAACCCAAACCGCATCTTCTTTTTTATCTAACATTAGTGAGCGAGAACGCCAAGCGTTAAAGCGATTGGTAGATTACACAAATGTGGAATCACTGCCAGAAATTTGGCCTTTGGCAGCTCAAAAATTTGGCGATGTTGTCGCCCTCCGCAACCCTAACGCTAAACCAGAAGTAGTGATTACTTATACCCAGCTAGCAGAGCAAGTACAACTATTTGCTGCTGGGTTGCAGGCCTTGGGAGTAAAGGTAGGCGATCGCATTTCCCTAATTGCTGACAACAGTCCTCGCTGGTTTATTGCCGATCAAGGCATAATGACAGCTGGAGCAGTTGATGCCGTGCGTAGCGCCCAAGCCGATAAAGAAGAACTGCTGTTTATCATCGCTAATAGCGGCAGTACAGCGATCGTAGTTGAAGATTTAAAAACACTTAAAAAGCTCCAAGACCGCCTCAAAGATTTACCAATTCAGGTAGTCATCTTACTTTCCGATGAAGCACCACCGACAGACGAAACCCTAAAGGTGCTGAACTTTACACAGTTGAGCGAAATTGGGAGAAATCATCATTTTGTGCCAGTCAAGCAAAATCGTGACGCTCTGGCAACCCTAATTTATACCTCTGGCACCACAGGTAAACCCAAGGGTGTAATGCTGTCTTATAACAACTTGATGCACCAAGTAACAACATTTGGGACGGTATTGCAACCAAACGTGGGCGATATGGTTCTCAGTATCCTACCTTCTTGGCACAGCTACGAACGAACTGTTGAATATTACCTACTATCTCAAGGTTGCACGCAAGTTTATACTAATTTGCGCTCTGTGAAAGGGGATTTGAGAAAATTTAAACCGAACTACATGGTAGGTGTACCGCGCCTATGGGAATCGATTTATGAAGGAGTGCAAAAGCAGTTCCGCGAACAACCAGCGAATAAGCAACGCCTAGTTAACTTTTTATTGGGTATTAGCGAAAAATATATCAAAGCGCAGCGAACCGCTCAGGGATTGGATTTAAATAATCTTCATGCTTCAGCCGTCGAACGATTAGCAGCTAAGATCCAAGCATCAGCTTTACTACCCCTCCATGCCTTGGGAGAACGACTGGTTTATGCCAAAGTTCGGGAAGCCACAGGGGGACAAGTTAAGCAGATGATTAGCGGCGGCGGTGCGCTTCCCAGGCACATAGATAACTTCTTTGAAATTATTGGTGTGCAGATTTTGCAAGGTTATGGTTTGACAGAAACTTCTCCTGTTACCCATGTACGGCGTCCTTGGCGAAATTTAATTGGTGCATCAGGGCTACCACTCCCGGCGACAGAAGCTAAAATCGTAGATCCTGAGACAAAAGCGCCTTTACCAATAGAGAAGCGAGGCTTAGTATTGTTGAGAGGCCCGCAGATTATGCAAGGCTATTATCAAAATCCCGAAGCGACAGCGAAAGCAATTGACGCCCAAGGTTGGTTTGATAGCGGCGATTTGGGTTGGCTGACACCACAAGACGATTTGGTGCTGACTGGCAGGGCAAAGGATACGATTGTATTAACTAATGGGGAAAACATCGAGCCACAGCCGATCGAAGATGCGTGTTTGCGATCGCCATACATCGATCAAATTATGCTCGTCGGCCAAGATCAGCGCAGTCTGGGAGCCTTAATTGTCCCCAATGTCGAAGCCTTAGAAAAATGGGCAGCAAGTCAGAATCTAACGCTGGATACGCCCAACGATCAGGTTACTTCCTCAAATAGTCAAAAAATTGACTTGGAGAGTAGAATGATCCAGGATTTATTTCGCCAAGAATTAAATCGGGAAGTGCAAAATCGTCCAGGTTATCGACCGGATGACCGCATCGGAACGTTTAAACTCATCCTGGAACCGTTTTCGATAGAAAATGGTTTGATGACCCAAACACTGAAAGTTCGACGACACGTCGTCACGGAACGCTATCGCGATATTATTGACGGCATGTTTGCCTGATCATTCCACCTGCTAACTGTAAAGAGTGAACGTGAAATATTTATGGATGTCTCCAAATCTAATTTGCTCCTGAAACGCGTCGTTAACGTCAAAGTCATCGTTACTCCCCTCTGGAAAGAGGAAGTACAACAGCAACTGCAAACGCAGATCAATCAACTTGATCAGCAACTGCAACAGCTAGACGTTGAAGGGCAAAGAGCGATCGCGGCAATTCAAAAGCAGAGTTTGCAACCACCTGGGCCCCAGACTCTCCAACAAATTGACAATATCCAACTCCAAGTCAATCAAAAGAAAAGTGAATTTTTAGAGCAGAAAAATCAGTTGCTGCAAAACCTTCAGCAAGTGCAGTTTCTCCAACAGGATCAGGAAGTCAACCAATTCCAAATGGAAGGCTTTTTCCGGGTAGAAATCGGTGATAACCTAATTAGCAAAATGCAAGTCGAAATCGTTCTGCGCGATGGCGTTGTAGAAGAAATTCGCGGCGACATTTAAATTTGTCATTTGTCATTTGTTTTGCGATCAATAACTAATGACTAATGACAGATGCGATTTAACTTTAGATTTGGGCGGCTTCCAGCCCAACATTCCACCTGGGAGCCAGCCCAAACAATTTGCCACACTGGAGGAGAGCTAATAAAAAGCGATCGCCCAAAGGTGGTCATCTCAACTCGATATTTAATACCAACTGAATCATCACCCGGCTTGATTTGCGTAATCGTCACAAAGGCTTGATTCCGTTGCGGATAATCTACCTCTACTTTTCGCGTTCCTCCCACTACTATGTCCTCAAAGGCATTCAGAGCGAGAGTAGCAGGATCACTACCTTGGAGAGATGAGTTGATTTTTTCTAGAGGTATAGTTTTATAATCGGAACGCTCTGGGTATGCCGCAATTTCTTGAGACTGATGTATTGCTGTCACCTGCTGGGTTTGACCATCACTAGTCTCAACAATGGGTGGAGATGGTTGGCGCTGGATAATATAAATTCCAGCGCCAGCAGTGGCAAAGATACCTAGTATCACAATCAAAAAGAATTTTAATTTTGCCGACATAAAAGTAAACAGGAATTTCAAATAGGTTTATTACCAATTTTGAATTCTAGATTGAACTGTATCCCATATCCTCTAGCTGTGAGAAGCTCTTGTATTTCAAGCAGTAGTTATGAGGAATATAAATAGCAATTCCATTTTATCTGTGGGAAACTCGTAGTGGTTTTTGCAAGTCAACGACTAAAACAAGATCGAGATATTGGCTAACCATTGAGGATAGTTCTGTATTATAGACCTCTAAGCCATATTTAGGTTCCTAAAGTATTGGTCATTTGTCATTAGTGAATAAGCAATGCCCAATGCCCCATGCCCAATGCCCCATGCCCAATGCCCCATGCCCAATCCCCAATCCCCAACTTAAAATATAAAATCTCCAGTCCAAAACTCTCCCGCCAAGATACAATTCGATCTGACAAAAGCTGTTAAAGTCCATAAACCATTGATTCCCAAACCACCCTATGAGCATTCACGAAGTATTTATGCCGGCTCTGAGTTCTACCATGACCGAAGGCAAAATCGTCTCCTGGGTGAAATCGCCAGGTGACAAAGTGGAAAAAGGCGAAACAGTGGTGGTTGTAGAGTCAGATAAGGCAGATATGGATGTAGAAACCTTTTATGAGGGATTTCTTGCCCATATCATAGTTGAAGCTGGTGAAACTGCCCTGGTAGGATCTGCGATCGCCTTCATCGCCGAAACGGAAGCTGAAATTGAACAGGCGAAATCTCTTGCCAATTCCGGCGGCGCGGCTGCTACTCCTACCTCTTCCCCAGAACCAGTTGCTGCCACAGCTTCAGCCGCAACACCTGCCTTAGCGTCTCAAAACGGGTCTAACCACAAAGAAGGAAGGCTTGTAGTTTCACCCCGGGCCCGCAAGCTAGCCAAAGAACTCAAAGTTGATTTAACTACACTCCAAGGCAGTGGCCCCCACGGTCGCATTGTCGCCGAAGATGTAGAAGCATTGTCCAATAAGGGCAAGCAACCTGCACCTGCCCCAGCAGCCCCAGTAGCACCCGTACCAACCAGCGCCCCAGTTGCCCCCGCAGCACCTCGGACACCAGCAGCCACACCAGTGGCGGTGGCTGTTCCTGGTCAAATCGTGCCTCTAACTACCTTCCAAAATGCCGTAGTGCGGAACATGGTAGCCACCATATCCGTGCCCGTCTTCCGTGTCGGTTATACAATTACCACCGATGGATTAGACAAACTTTATAAACAAATTAAATCCAAAGGCGTGACAATGACAGCGCTACTGGCTAAAGCTGTAGCAGTGACATTGCAAAAACACCCACTTTTAAATGCTAGTTACTCAGACCAGGGTATTGTTTATCATTCTGATATCAACATTTCCGTAGCAGTAGCAATGGATGATGGCGGATTGATTACACCTGTGCTGCAAAATGCAGATGCAGTGGATATATATTCTCTATCGCGGACTTGGAAGTCTTTGGTAGAACGTGCCAGGGCAAAACAACTACAGCCCCAAGAATACAACAGTGGTACCTTTACCCTGTCTAATTTGGGGATGTTTGGCGTAGATAAATTTGATGCGATTTTACCGCCTGGACAAGGTTCAATTTTAGCGATCGGGGCATCTCGTCCGCAAGTGGTAGCAACACCCGACGGTTTATTTGGCGTGCGCCAACAAATGCAAGTCAATATTACTTCTGACCACCGGATTATTTACGGTGCCCATGCTGCGGCGTTCCTACAAGATTTAGCAAAATTGATTGAGACAAATCCTCAATCTTTGACACTGTAGTTTTGAAAAAACACCAAATTTAAATGTTAGCGCTATCAGCGAACATTACTTTTTCGTAAAGTAGCGTTAACAACAAACAATACTTAAACTTAAATTTTTGATAGACAAACTATGTAGCGATATCACGTCTCTACATGGGTTTATCTCCAAACTAATATTAAAGTGACATACGACAACACTCTTAAATATCTGGTTGAGCAGTATCCAGAAGATTTTATCCGCTACTTACTTGCATCTGAGGCAACGGATATCCAGATTCTCAAAACAGAATTAAATCAAGAGCCAATTCGTGCCGACTCAGTAACCTTTTTGCAAACTGCTAATCAAATACTGCATTTAGAGTTTCAAACTTTACCAGCATCGACTCCACCCTTGCCACTACGGATGTTGGATTATTGGGTGCGACTATATCGACAATATAATTGCGATATCGAACAGGTAGTAATTTTTCTTAAACCCACAACTTCAGAAGCTGTCTTTGTAGATCAATTTACTGCCCGCAATACTACCCACCGTTACCGCATCATCCGAATTTGGGAACAAGATCCAGAACCTTTATTGTTATTTCCTGGTTTATTACCTCTAGCAACTTTGGCGCGAACAGATTCTCCTCAAAGCTTACTTCAACAGGTAGCAGTTCAGGTGAGTATGATTGAAGAAGAAGCCACGAAGCAGAGTATATCGGTATGTACCCAACTTCTAGCTGGGTTGGTATTCGAGCCAGAACTAATTCGTCAGTTTTTGAGGAGAGAAGATATGAGAGAATCTGCCATTTATCAAGAAATTCTTGAAGAAGGACTGCAAGAAGGTAGACAACGAGGCATTGAACAAGGCATTGAACAAGGAAGACAATCAGAACTAAGGCTAGTGATACGTCTATTAACTCGTCGCCTTGGTTCAATTAATTCTCAGTTACAATCTCGGTTGCAAGAGTTGTCCTTGGCTCAGTTAGAGGACTTGGGTGAAGTATTACTAGATTTTGTCAGTGAGGCTGATCTGATGAATTGGCTAAATACAATAGAAAATTAGGTTCCATTCTCCACTTTCTATCATTTTCGCTAGTGCTAGCAGATGGCCCTATTTGTTCAGTCGATTCACTTAAAACAATTATTTATTCTTCAGCGTACCTCTGCGTTGAAAAAATAAAACAGGTGGGCATTACCCACCCTGAAAATTTATCCCTTAACACAAAGAACTTGCTTGAGTGTTGCTATAACTTCAACCAAATCCGCTTGGTTTTCCATAACTTGCTCTATCGGCTTATAAGCACCAGGAATCTCATCTAACACACCTTCATCTTTGCGGCATTCTACACCATTTGTTTGCTCAATCAAATCATCAAGTGTGTAGACGTTTTTTGCCTTATTTCTTGACATCAAACGTCCTGCACCGTGGGAACAAGAACAAAAGCTGTGGGCATTACCTTTACCCTTAACGATGAAAGACTTTGCTCCCATCGAACCAGGAATAATCCCATAATCTTCAGTTTGGGCGCGGACTGCACCTTTACGAGTAACGTATACATCCTCGTCAAAATGCACTTCTTTTTCGGCGTAATTGTGATGACAATTAACCTGCAATAAAGGTTTAGTTGCCTTCCCACCGACTAAATGCTTCTCAACTATATGCTTAAAACGTGCCATCATCACATCGCGGTTAACACGCGCATAGTTCTGTGACCATTGCAAATCGTGCCAATATGCCTGGAATTCTGGCGTACCAGCGACAAAGTGAGCCAAATCCGGGTCAGGCAATTTATTACCTGCCATCTTTGCTAATTCTCTGGCTGTGTGAATATGACACTGGGCAAGTTTATTGCCGATGTTACGCGAACCAGAATGCAGCATCAACCAAACTTGATTCTCTGTATCGAGGCACACTTCAATAAAGTGATTTCCTCCACCGAGAGAACCCATCTGTTTCATTGCTTTACCTTGTAGGTCTTGCACACCGCGATGCAAGTCTTTAAAATCATCCCAGTGTTGCCAGTTGCTGACAGATTTTTCAACGTCTTTATTTTCGTTGAATCCAGTAGGAATTGCTGCTTCAATATCCAAACGGATTTTCTTGAGTTTACCTTCTAGTTGTTCAGCGGTAAATACTGTTTTGATAGCACTCATACCACAACCAATATCCACACCAACAGCAGCTGGCATAATTGCCTCTTTGGTTGCAATGACAGAACCCACTAAAGCACCTTTTCCTAAATGGACATCTGGCATTAATGCCACGTGCTTAAATACAAATGGTAATAATGCCACATTCTTGGCCATCTTGGTTTCTTCTGGCCCCAAAGAGTGATTTGCCCAAGATAAGACGGGTGCTGGTGTGGTAATTTCTAATTTTTCGTAGGGCATAATAGTTTCTATTTTGGATTTTAAATTTTAGAGTTTGGATTGGGTCTTGGGCACTGTTAATTATCGGTGTGACTTATAATCCATTACCTATTTAGTTGTAGCAATTTAAATATTGTATTGTCTTTCATTTGCCTAGTTCAGTTTTCGTGTAGCTGAAGAACTACTTTTAGGGGGTAATATATTTGTAATACAAATGTAACAAAAAGAATTACAAACGTCAAGCCACTCACTCCAAAGAAAGCAGATACTTCTCATATGTATTAAAATTTGTAAAGAAAATTACTTTGTTTAAATAGCTCCTTGGCAAGTATTAATATTTAGATGGGGATCAGAAGACTCTGCGTCACTTAGAATGGCTTAATGATATTTTTGAGGAGCCATATATTTGTGAGTATGCTGCTGGTAGTATAGATGCGAATATGGGTTCAGCCGGATTTGAAGCTGTGCGATGTCTACGACGGGCTACGCCTACGCAGGATGTATGGTGGATAAATGAGGTAACTAGCGGCGCTAAACCGATCGCAACCGAAAATGTTCGGCGGTATGCTCCCACATCAATAGATAATAATGATTTGGAGGGACTTGATTCTCCAGCGTTTGGCATAATGGCATGAGTTTAAAGGCAGTTCTCTTTGATTTTAATGGTGTGATCATTAACGATGAGCCAATCCACCTACAACTAATAGATGAGATTCTCATTGAAGAAAATCTCCAACCCCAAAAAGTAAGTGAGCGTCAAGCTTCTTTGGGACGTAGCGATCGCGCTTGTTTTGGGCAACTACTCGCTAATCGTGGTAGAATAGCTAACGAAAGCTATTTAACTCAGTTGTTGTACCGCAAAGCTCAAGCTTATACGGTGGAACTAAAAAAAATCGAGAAACTGCCTTTATATCCAGGTGTAGCAGACTTAATATTTCAGGTGCGATCGCGAAATCTGAAACTAGGATTAGTCAGTGGTGCTGTTCGCCAAGAAATAGAATTGGTACTCCACCGCGCTAAACTAGCTGAACATTTTAAAATTATCGTCGCGGGTGATGACATCAACACCAGTAAACCAGAACCTGATGGTTATCTACTGGCAGTGAAACACCTGAATAAAGAATATCCTGACTTGAATCTTCAACCACACGAGTGTTTGGCAATTGAAGATACTCCAGCTGGTATAGCAGCAGCGAAGCGATCGCAAATGCAAGTTGTTGGGGTAGCGAATACTTACCCATTCCACATGCTCCAGCGCTGCTGTAACTGGACTGTTGATTATCTCAGTGATTTGGAACTCGAACGCGTACAAAAGGTTTATTCTCAAAAACAGCCTCAGCCATCGGCAACTGAATGCTAGAATAGTCTACGGTGATGCTAAAAGAGTATTGATCTGAAAGAGTGATATTTCTTATAACTCAGCACTCAGGACTCATAATTCAGCACTGATTAAGGGGAATTAGCTCAGTTGGTAGAGTGCTGCGATCGCACCGCAGAGGCCATCGGTTCGAATCCGTTATTCTCCATTGTGCATCAATAAAACCTCTTCACATATTTGGACAACCTGGCATATTATCTCCAAGCAGCAACCTTGCTAGGCTAGGTAATGCTTCACCATAGGTGGGATGGATATGAACCGATTGCTCTAATAACTGCCAAGTTGCTCCTGCTTCCATCAGATCCAGAAAAACATGCACTAGTTCAGCTGTTTCATACCCCACCAGGGTGGCTCCCAAGATTTTGTCTGTGTCACTATCGATTACCATGCGGTAAAACCCCAAGTCATGTCCCCACTCGATCGCACGAGCAATTTGGCTCATGGGTAATGTAACAGCACGGGCGTTGATGCCGTGCTTGTGAGCCGCTTCTAACGTCATCCCCACTCGCCCAACCTGAGGTTCTGTGTAGATAGCATAGCCAAGGACGCGATCGCTCCGCGTCCGGTTTTCTCCACACAAAATTGCTTTTAAGCGGCGATAGTCTTCCCACGACACATGCGTAAAGGCAGGCTGTTTGGCAGCATCTCCGATCGCATAGACTCCAGAACAGGTCGTGTGGAACTGGTCGTTAATTTTGATAAATCCCTTATCATCTAGCTCAATTCCACTCTTAGCTGTATTCAATGCACCTGTATTTGGTTTGCGTCCAATCACAACCAGCAACGCCTCTCCCTGGAGTTGCTCACCACTGCTTAATGTCAACCTAAAGACATCATTCTCGTGTGCTACCTGATTTACATTCACCCCGAAGTGAAGCTTAATCCCATCTTGCTGTAATGCTTCTGCTAAGACCTTGCTAACATCAGCCTCTTCTCGATCGAGGACGCGATCGCCCCGCACAATTAAGTGGGTCTGACTGCCCAAACGCGCCAGTCCTTGCCCCAGTTCCAATCCAATATAGCCAGCTCCAATTACCAGTAACCGTGGTGGTAATGCTTTTAAGTCAAAGAAGTTGCGGTTGGTCAGGTAGGGAGTCCCTGCAAGACCCGGAATATCAGGAATCAGCGATGAAGTGCCAGTGTTAACGATAACCATTGGAGCCTGAACAGTGACATCACCCCCTCTGACGGTACGTTCACCAACAAAGGAAGCTTCAGCGCAAACGATTTTGACGCCTGCATCATCTAATCGCTTGTGAATACCCTGGTTAAAGCTGTTCCGAATTCCCTGCACTCGCTCCATGACGGCGGGAAAATCAACCTCAACTTCCGTATGGATGCCTAATTTCTTTGCCTGACGGGCACGCCCCGCGGCATGAGCTGCTGCCAAAAATGCTTTGGAAGGAGTGCAACCATAATTGATGCAACTGCCGCCTAAAGCATCCCGCTCAAACAAGACCACCTTGCGACCCGATGAAGCAAAATCAGCTGCCAGTGGAATGCCTCCTTGACCGCTCCCAATCACAATGATGTCTGCTGTTTCCATCAGTGCTGGACTCCTTGAGGATAGTTTGCTTTCATAACATTTTCAGACTCCAGGTTAAAGATTTTTCACGCACTATTGTATATTTGATTCTTTGGGGATAATTTATTTCTTGGAAGTCTCATAAAAGCAACCTGTAGCAATGTCTGCGACGGGCAACTCTTGGAGAGGCTACGCCAACGCCTACGCATCCAGCCGTTTCCCGAAACTGCTACTCCAGTTTATGATAAATCAAGTGTCAGACAAGTAGTTATTTCAGCTTTGGGAGGACGTTCCTCAACACTTGAACCAGTGTATCCACCATACAAAGCCTAAAAAAATAGGGGTTAAAAACTGCCAAAATTTATATTGCCAAAGAATTCTAGCAGTTTAAAGGATGACTCCCAGTCAAACAGATTGTATCCTGGAACGGTTCAAATTTGACAGCCACTCCTCACGGGAGCATGTCAACTTTGCTAGAACACATGAACTATTGAATAGTGGCAGAATCAA
>NZ_JABXKQ010000146.1 GCF_017114945.1 Nostoc sp. JL34 | reverse complement strand
GCAGGGAGAAAGAGGTTTTCCTGACTTTTGCACGGATGCGGTAATCATAAGTAATTAACCGGACTTGATATGACACCATCTTCTATAAATTATTTAAGCAATTTCCAGGTTTGCTGTTTGAATTAGTAGATGAACCACCTCCAGAAGCGGAAAATTACCAGTTTGAATCGGTTGAGGTGATGCTTTGTTAGATTTCTCTAATCTTGCTGATTTAGAAGGGTGGTTACAAGCTGAAGTCAGGGGGTAAGTTTCTTTCAGATACTTAGAGGAGAAGGGCGATCATTCCACAGGAAAAGGCAAAAATACTGAGTTTTATTTTTGAAACCACACACAAAATAAAAGACGCAAAGTTATCCTTTGCATCTTCTTTGAAGATTTTAAAAATTAGAAACTGAATGTGGTTCTCAATGCACCAATAACAACATCATCATTGTCGTTGTTGTGATCTGGGGATGTTAACCAGATGACTCCTGGAGTAATGGTGATATTGTCACTCAGCTTATACTGGTAGAACGCCTCAAGATGGTACGATGTATCAGGATCACTGGCCAATCCTGCAATATTAGAGCTTGTGACTTTCGGCTCCACACCAGCGATGATCCCTGCTAAATTACCTTTTTTACCGAGGTCAGGGAAGCCAAGGGTAACGGCATAGTTCCAAATATCAACGTCTCCACCGTTTCCTTTCAAGCTTTGACTGTTGGTGTATCCAGCCCAACCACCCAAGACTATGTTATCAGTGATGCCAATCGATGCTTGGACACCGTAAGAATTACTGGAAAATGCTACTTCCTCTTCCGGTAAACCCTGGATAGCTGCTATATTCTGGAAAGTCGCCGCATTGCTACCTGTGAGTAGTGGTTGGTTGTAGGAATTGATGTAAGTTAAACCAATAGAAATGCGATCGCTTGGTTTAACTGTCAACTGTGCCAGCGCACCGTAAGAACCATTAAATAAACCATTATTGGGTGTAGGGTTATTAGCTGTACCACTCAAATACCCTAGACTTAATGCCAATTTGTCACTGAACTCGTGCGTTACTCCCAACCCCGCGCCATTTATTTGGTTATAAATTGGGTTACGTGTACCAAAGGTAGACAAAGCACCAAAAGCGCCATCACCATCAAAGAGATTGACAGTGCTGGTAAGGTCGTCTGCTGCACCGGCATTGGCAATAGCGATAACCTGTGTTTTTTCGCCCAGAGGGAATTTGTAATACAAGGCATCTATAGCAGCATTAGTAGTACCATCCTCGCCAGCAAAGAATAAGTTACCTTCTGGTGTACCAATGTTAGGGCTGAGAATATTATTAGCCTGAATTCTGGTGAACAGCGTATCTTGCCCTGTGAAGCTAGTTACTAATTCTATCCGTGCCCGTACCCCTAAAGTTGTATTCTTGTCTGCAATTTCTGCACCGTTGACTGTATTTCCTGACAAAACATCGCTGACGACTGCGACAACTTGTCCTTGCAGTTTGGTTGTGGTTGAGAACTGATTCGCCTCCAATTCAGCAGTTTTTGCTTCTACTGCATCTACACGACCTCGGAGTGTCGCCAGTTCTGCTGAAAAATCTTCTTGCAGCTTTTGTAATGTGGCTAAATCTTGTTTGTTAACTAAATCGCCAGTGGCTGTAGCAATAAGTTCATTAACTCGGTCAAGACAAGCATTCAAACCAGCAGCAAACTCATATCGCGTTAATGCCCGATTCCCACGATAAGTACTATTTGGGTATCCTGCAATACAGCCATAGCGTTCAACTAAAGACTGCAATGCTTGGAATGCCCAGTCTGTAGGTTGTACATCGGAAAATTGAGATACGGAGGTAACTTGCCCTATGTTCTGATTTTTTTCTTTGATGTCTGGATTAGCTAAAACTTGAGGTTGATTGATTTCAGACGGGCTGGATATTTCACCTGCAAATGTAGCAGTATTCAAAAATAGCATTACACCGCAGACTGCTGGACTAACTAGCAGATATTTACAAAATTTTTGCATTTTTCTCCTCACACTGATCTCCAATTCACACCCAAACCACGTTTTTAAACGCGTATTTCATGAAAATATTTGTCAGTAATCTTATCAGAAGTAAGCAAGCTTTTTAACAAAACAAGTCAAGAAATCCTAATTATTCAGGGAAAACTAAATTGCAGAGGGCTGTAGGGTCTGAGAAAGTTTTCTTGTTACTCATTACACCGGAAACTCAGAATGATATTATATAATTTCAATGAGAATGAGAATTATTCTAGTGTAAAATCTCGGATAGGCCTCATTGTCAATAGGAATTGTGACAGAGGCAGAGCAAGCATCCGTTTTGAGGAGAAAACACCGTGATCATGAATTGCAGAGGACAAAGAAGGGGCAGACAAACAAGGGGCATCTTGCCTATAATTGCTCTGTTAATGTTGTCAATAACTACTGGCTGTAGTCAATCGAATCAGACTCAGGGAAAAACTTCCGAACAGTCGCCGCAGGTACAGGAAGCTGCCTCTACCCCATCGGTGCAGTCGGGAAAAACTAAAGTAGTGACGACATTTTTACCGATATATTTGTTTACCAAGGCAGTAGCTGGGAATGTGGCAGATGTAGAAATTCTAGTGCCACCTGGTACGGAGGTACATGAATACCAAGCGACACCAGAAAATGTCAAAGCGATCGCTACTGCCAATGTGTTAGTAAAAAATGGTTTAGGTTTGGAGGAATTTCTGGAAGATACGATCAAAAATGCCCAAAATCCCAAATTAACTGAAATTGATGCAAGTATTGGTATTAAACCTTTAAATGAAATTTCACCTGTTGTGAAAACGACGCCAGATGAAAAAGACCACGACCATACCCAAGGTAATCCTCACGTTTGGCTAGATCCAGTTTTGGCAAAACAACAGGTAACAAATATTCGGGATGGATTAATTGCTGCCAACCCAGCGAATAAAGCTACCTACGAAGCAAATGCTACGGTTTATATTAAAGAATTAGAAAGTTTAAACAGCGAATTTCAGCAGACTTTGCAAAAAAATCCCAGTTGCACCTTTATTACCTTTCATGATGCGTTTCCATATTTAGCTAAACGCTATAACCTCAAGCAAGTTGCTGTAGTAGAAATTCCCGAAGATCAACTTTCACCAACGGATGTACAAAATGCAATCAATGCTGTGAAAAAGTACAAAGTTAAAGCTTTATTTAGCGAACCAGGAGTAGATAATAAACTGCTGACGAGCCTCTCCAAAGACTTGAAGTTAAATTTGCGGACACTGGATTCTTTGGAAACTGGCGAAACAGATCCGCAGCATTATTTTAAAGCTATGAAAGCTAACTTGCAAACTTTAGAAACGGCCTGTAAATAGGTTAATCCTTTGCAAATGACCAATGACTAATAACTAATGACTAATGAATAATGACATTGCTATTTTGAAAGTAGAAGGATTAACTGTCTATCAAGGCAGCTATCTAGCTGTTCGAGATGTTTCTTTTGAATTGTTCCCAGGAACAGATACAGCCATTGTCGGCCCCAATGGTGCTGGTAAAAGTACCCTGGTAAAAGCGGTTTTAGATTTGATCCCTCGAAGTGCTGGTACGATTGAAATATTAGGTCGCCCAATTGCAAGGCTGGGGCATTTACGTCACACGTTGGGCTATATGCCGCAAAATTTCATTTTTGATCGTAGCTTTCCCATTTCTGTGAGGGAATTGGTGGGATTAGGATGGGTAAAAGAAGGGAAAATCAAGAATTCATTTTTCTCTAAGCTGTGGAGACAAGACCGAGAAAAATCGGCAGCAGTAACAGAAGCTTTAGGGCGAACTGATGCTTATCATCTACAGCATCAAGCTATTGGTACTCTTAGCGGTGGTCAACTCAAGCGGGTTTTATTGGCTTATTGTTTAGTAATGCCTCGAAAACTGTTGGTACTAGATGAAGCCTTTGCTGGTGTTGATGTGCAAGGTGCAGCAGATTTTTACGCTTTGCTAAATGAATTAAAGCGGGAAGAGGCTTGGACAGTATTGCAAGTTTCCCATGATATTGATATGGTAAATCGCCATTGCGATCGCGTGCTTTGCCTGAACCAAAGCATTGTTTGTACTGGTAAGCCAGAAATTGCCCTTTCACCACAAAACCTGTTAGCAACCTACGGCCCAGGTTTCAGCCGCTACCAGCACCAACATTAATGCCTATAAGTATGAATTTCTTCAATGATTGTCAGATAGTTTGGCTTGCGATCGCCAATCTTAATGACTTGGTAAGCTTGTTAACATTCCCCTATATGCAGCGTGCGATCATCGGTGCTGCCTTGATGGGAATACTTGGCGGGATGTTGGGTAGTTTTGTCACCTTGCGTCAGTTATCTTTTTTCAGCCACGCAGTTGGTCATGCAGCATTAGTAGGTGTGGCGTTAGGTGTGCTGCTACAAATAAATCCTACTTGGATGCTATTACCTTTTACCTTAGTTTTCGGTGTTATTGTTCTTTACTTTATCGACAAAACCGACTTAGGTAGCGATAGCGTACTTAGCATAGTGCTATCTGGAGCTTTAGCGATCGGTTTAATTCTCACGAGCCTAATTAAAGGATATCGTGGCAACTTGATGGCTGTACTGTTCGGGGATATTCTAGCGATCGACACCACAGATTTGATTTTGACGCTGCTAGTCCTTGTGGGAGGGAGCATATTTTTACTATCAACTCTGCGACAGCAAATTTTATTGACCCTTAACCCCGATGTCGCCCAAGTTCAAGGCGTTCCCGTTCAATTGTACCGCTACGCTTTTGTGGTCTTGCTTTCACTGGCCGTTGCTGTCGCGATTAAAGCTGTCGGTGTTTTACTGGTGAACGCCTTTTTGGTCATTCCCGCCTCTACCGCCAAACTGATGAGTCACCACTTTAGCCGCTTTCTAGTTATGTCGGTGATAGTTGGTTCCATCAGCAGCATTGCTGGCATCATTGTGTCAGGTATTTTCAACCTTGCTTCTGGGCCAAGTATTGTTCTTGTCCAGTTTCTCCTATTTGTAGCCGTTTTCGTCTGGTTTAAGTTGAGTTTGAAAGCTGCATAACTATTTTTCTCCAAAGACTTGCTATATTCTTTTATCTTTGCTACATTGATTAATCGTGGCTCACAAAAGCCCCAGCCGGGATAGCTCAGTTGGTAGAGCAGAGGACTGAAAATCCTCGTGTCACCGGTTCAAGTCCGGTTCCTGGCATAGAATACAGACAAAAACACCACTTGCATCCTGCATAAGCAAAAGAATTGCCTGCAAGTTGTTTTTAGCTGGGTGGAGAACGCTATTAGAATGCGTTCCTTCCCTACACCCTTGGCAAGTTGAATTTACCTATAATCAAAGAAACCGAAGCCACCGCGGTAATAGTCATGCTGTCAGAAAACCTTAAAGTCGTTGGGCTTCCAAGCACTGACGAACTAGCCTGCTCAGACGATATACCTGTGGATAATGAGGATCAAAATTTTCTGCCCAACATTCTACTGTTCCTATTAACCTCGATTTGGGCAACGCGCACCGATTGGTTTTTCGGCGTAGACATGGCAATCTACCACACGACAGGGGCTAATGCGAGAGTCCCCATAGTACCAGATGGGTTTCTGAGTTTGGGAGTTGATCGCAAAAAAGGTGGTAAATCGCGTAGAAGTTACGCTGTCTGGGAAGAAAATGAGGTAGTACCGATACTAACATTGGAGATGGTATCCCATTCTCCAGGAAGTGAATACGACGAAAAGTTAGAAATTTATCGGAAACTTGGCGTACTTTACTACATTATTTACAACCCCGAATATTGGCAACGCGATCAACACCAACCATTTGAAATTTACAAATTGATAGACAAAAATTATCAATTACAAATTGGCGAACCCCATTGGATGCCAGAGGTTGGTTTAGGAATTGGACGACATCAAGGTGTTATTGGTGGAATTGGTCAGGAATTTCTATCTTGGTATGACGAACAAGGAAATCGGTATTTAACGGCAGAAGAAAAAGCAGAAAAGTTTGCACACCATTTACGTTCTCTTGGTATCGATCCCGATAATTTACCCAGCAATCCGTAAATTAGGTTTGCTTCAAGCTAAAAAACGGGAAGTTGTTAAGTAGTTGAAATCTTGTTAGCTTTTATGCTTAAAATTGCACAAGAGGTTTATTTAGCATCTACTGACAGCTAAAGTTAACCCTTTGCAGGACTCACCTAAGCAATGCTGACTGAAATTTTACCTTTCCGTTTTGAGTTAGACACGATCGCGATCGCTGGAGCGAGTTTGTGGTCATTGGCGCTATATCTAGGTTTTTCCAGAGTCAATGAATGGGTAATCGAGCAACTCAATCGCTGGTTTAACTTTGCCGAGCGATCGCTTTACACCAGCCAGTCAGAATTTGAAAAGACTCGTAAAGCCAGAGAATCCCAAAACGCTTTCTACGCCTCACTGTTTAGCATTGTGCCTTTTTTGGTAGTTGGCGCTTTATTTAACTGGGGTCTGGAAATTAGTTTAGGTGAGAGTTGGGGAATTAGTACAGGAATATTAGCTTGTATGGGCGCCGGCATTTATGAACTTGGGCGCAGGGATGGAGAATCTTCAGATTAAGCCAGAGTAAAAATGAGGGGGATGTTGCTTTAGAGTGTTCCACAAAATAAATGATCCAAAACACGTCATTGCTTCGCTTCGCTCTCTACGAGACGCTACGCGAACGCAATGACAACTGGGCATTTTTTTACTTGGAGTACTCTTACTTCCTCATCTCTCCCGACTTCCCAATTTCCTCACCAACAATCTGTGCTATCTTCTGGGCTGCACCGCTTTCACCGCGAATATTGCGGAGTTTAGCGCGCATATCATCCAATTTTTCTGGATTCGTCAAAAAGTCTAAAACCATTTTCCCAACTTCTTGCGGTTGAACTTTACCCATAATTTCTGGGACTATCTCTTCCTGTGCCCAGATATTTGGCCATGCTAATAAACCTTTGTGTCTCACAAATCTCAGAAATGACCAATTAATCACCTTAGCAAAGGGCATACCTAACCCTGGCAGATTTGCCAACAATCCAGGTAAACCATCCCAAGAACGCATGGCATCAAGTTGCTGCGTTGGTAGTAAAACAATCATTGGCACTCCTAAAGCACCAAGTTCGGCAGTGTTTGCCCCCACCGTAGTCAAGCAGATGCAGCACTGGGATAATAAGTGATATGCAGGGTTTTCTTGCCACAGTTCCACAGTTAAGCCCGTTGCAGTTTTGAGCAATGCCTTGCTTTTAGCATCCTCTGGGATAATTAAGGAAGCACCGCCAAAGCCAAAGATTTTAGCAATAGAGTTTTTTTCGAGATCGGCAAAACTAGCTAAAGTTTGTAAATCTAAAGTTGGGGCTACAGGAATCACAAATCTGGTTTGGGGTCTTTTTGCATAAACGTATTCGGCAATGCCTAAAGTTAATGGTACTCCTTGGGCTAATTTCGCTGCTTTTGATCCAGGGAGCATACCAATCAATTCAGTTTTGAGTGATGGAGTGATAGACAGAGAGGAATTTGAATCTAGGCTCTCCCCTGTTTCACCCGCTGCTTCTACCATCAAATCACCTACAACGGTGAATTTGTGAGCATATTTCTGGGGAACAAGGGCAGCAACTTTGGGTTTCATCACGCCAAAGCGATCAATCCAATTATGCCATCTCGCTTCCCATTCAGCGTAAACTACTGTGCGATATCCGAGCTTTTTGCCTATGACTACGGGAAAAATTTGATCGCCACCCAGGAAAACAACTACACCGCGACTTCTCCAGTCCCAATTATCAAATGTTTTACCCCAAAGCAAAAATTGCCAAAAATGCTCTGCTGACTGAACTCTATCTACTTCTGGGTAAGAAAGAGCGATCGCAGCTTCTTTACCACTGGCATTTGAGCAAGGCGACAAGACTATAGAAATCCTCACTAAAGAACGATCGTCCCCTAATTTTTGCCGCAACGCTTTTACTACCGGACGTACCCAGGTTGTTACCTCACCCGGGCCATTTGATAGGATGAGAATATCTACTTGAGTCATTAGTTAATCGTATATTTGTCTGTACTTCAAACAGGATCGCTTGAAAAATACGAAGAGCTGTACGCTAAGGCTCTCAAACCTCTATTATGTAGAAATCGAATACTCTAGGGAACGTGGATTATCGATTCTTTTTGAAGCGTCTAATATTTCTAGGGCTATAATATTTCCATCTTCGTCGTAATCTAAAATTACCCCTGGCTTTTCTTCGTCACTATCTTCTATAGGTACATCACTCAATATAATTCTTAATATATCTACTTCTGGATCATAGGTAATTTTCATTTTTATCTCCAGTATTTTTCAATCTTACTAGTTTTATATACGGTTATTACAACTGCTGGGTCAACATCATCTACTAAGATAACGCGTAGCAAGAATGTTTTCCCACTACCAAAGTTAATTTTTGACTGGTAGACTTTTCTACCTTCTTTTTCTGGCACTACTTGCCCAGGAGCATTCAGAACGGATTCAACTACAGCTTTAGATATATTTCTTCGCTCCATCTCTGTCTGTGCATGACGAGAAATTATATACTTCATTTTTACCTGTTTGCTTATCAAGCATAGTCTGATTTAGGCAGAAGATAAATACTAATTGCTTTTATAATTATCTAAATTATTTAATTCATCTTCCAAAGAATCTAAATCTTGAGAAGTGGGGATTTTCATACTAATCAAAAATACTATTTGATTATTTTCAATATTTATATTAGTTACATTAACAACTGCTTTATCAGGTGATAAATCTAAGCCTGGAACCTTTATCGACTGATTTTTATACCCTGCATCATCAAGCCATTCAGAAATATTTCGCCAATTTTCTAACTTTTCATCAGACTTATCCAGAAGACTTTTTACATACCTATATACGGTTGCACAGAGATCAGTTTCTACACCCTTCCCATTTTTACCAAGTTTCTCAGCTATTTCAGCCGGACTTAAGCCACAAAGCAAACCTCGCAAGTGTCGCTTTTCAACTGGTGTCAAACGCTTATTTTTTACTGATGACAAATCAGAGTAAAGGGTTTCTAAGTCCCAGTGGTTTTCTGCTTGCATAAAGGGTTCATTGCTGGATGCCATAGTCCAATTTTGAAGATTGTCTTAAATTTCCTGATGTAATTTTACCATTATCCCTGATGGCAGCTAGGGGATGATTAGCTTTTAATTGCATTCTACTGAGATAGAAGCAACAAAAATTACATTAGTTTTAGTAATCTATTATGGATAAGCTAGTTGACAAAATCGCGGCATTAGGTGTGCCTGGTCTTGTACTTTTGGTTGCTATGGCTGTGACGGGATGGGCTGGAGCAGCTGCAATAACAGCAGCTTTAGCAGTGCTTGGTGGGCCATTCGGAATGCTTGGAGGAATTGCTGTACTTGGCTTGCTTGCTCTAATGTCACAAGGATTAGCTGAGTATGGATTTGAAGCAATTTTTAAGTCTACAGTAGATCAACTTAGAATAAAAGGGAAATCTAAATCAGATATAGAACGCGAAATTGAATCCTACCCTATTTCAAGCGATTTGAAGTTGAAGATAAAGGATTATTTGAGAAAACTTGCATAACTGAGATACTCTTCCATATTTTATTAATCGATACTTCAAACAAAAAAGTTGACTATGAACACTAATCAAGAACAAGAATTAACTCAAAATCCTGTATCTGAATCAGGGGAAAATAATCAAACGATTGGAGAAGGACAAAAAGGAGAGTTGTATAAAAAGATAATTTCATTTTTCCAAACTATACCATCAAGCTTAAATAATCTGTTTACTGCCCTATTTAAGGCTAATTCTCAATCCAAGCCTGTTGATGAAGGGACTTTTTCTCAGAAGACAGAGCGTATTCATGCCTATAGTGATTTTATTAAATCTGCATCTAAATTCATTTGGATTGGTGTTTTTTTCATAATCATTATTCAACTATGGGGTAATTTTTCGCTTAATCACATCAGCGATGCATCTAAACGCAAATCAAATACTGTCACCATTACTATTCCTGAACAAAAGCTATTTCAAATGTCTGATGACGTTGCAAATACCCTTGGTAAGGCATTAGTTAGTGCCAGAACATCTGCATCGAATAATCTGGAACAATGGCATGATGAGGTAATGCAACGTGTAGACCATCCGTTTCTCGATTGGTACTACAATTATTTTACTCAGTGGGGTGTTGGTGTAGAAGCTATTTGGGTAAATATTAGTGCTAGTTCAGAAGAAGAAAAAGCTGAAAAATTAATTGGTAATTTCCAAAATGAATTTACTAAAAAGGTTTTGCAACCATCATCAATGCAACTTGAAATGGAACGTTTTACAAGAGAAGCAATTGATCAATATGTATCTGAAGCTAATCAAAAATTAGCAGGAATCCAAAGTCAGTATCAGATTCCTCGACCTGTTTGGGAAGAATTTTTAGAAGGTTTAGGAAGTACAACATATAATACAGGTAGCAAAGAGCAAAATCTCTCTATTCGCGCACTTTCGCGTGGTACAGGTTATGTAGCCGCCAGTGCAATGATAAAAGCTGTTAGTGTCATTGGTACTAAGAAAATTGCTACAGGAATTGTGAGTAAAGGAACTTCTAAAGTAGTTGCTATCTTAGCAACTAAAACTGCCACAAAGGTAGCAACAGAAGGAACAGGTGAAGTAGCTGCGGGACTTTTAGGTTTAGAGCTACTGAATCCTCTTGCTGGATTAGGAGTTTAGCATGGGATATCTGGGATCATTATCATACAGTTAAAGTAGAAAGACCAATTCTAAGAGAAAACCTCAACAATTATTTGAATGAGGTAAAAGACTCATTACTGAATGATAAAGAAAAAGGAGTTTTATCTTCAGTAAATAAATTCCATGATGGAATTTTGGATACTTTAAATAGCAAGCCAATATTGGCTAAATAAAAGTTGCTTGTTCGTCAGCAGATACCAAGTTTCTGTTGTTTTTTTTAGTATAATCCGCAATTACATAATTGAAGGCTGCCTATGCTGACTAAAAAATATTTAGTCAGCATAGGCAAGTTTTGTTTTATAACTGCTGCACTATTGCTTAATAGATATTTAGTTATTTAAAAATGTAACAATATTTTACAAATAAGTGAGCGAACACTTTTATGTAAAGTCAACAATTACAAAGAAATATTTCGTTTTTTATATCGATTTGTGTCATATAGGCGATAAAATGCCTACTGGGCAAGCGTTTTCTGATAAAAAACAGATATTGCCTAAAAGATCACAAGTTACCTGTGGCTGATGATGCCGCTAGGAACTTCCTTCAGAGAACACGCATCAAAGGAGCCGAAGAAGCATGTTCACACACGTCAAGTCCACCATTAGACACATTGCGCCTGATAACTTACGCGGACGTAGTTTAATCAAGGTGGTCTATGTCGTGCTTGAGTCCCAGTACCAGAGTGCTTTGTCGCAAGCGGTTCGCACCATTAACGCGAACAATCCCAACTTGGCGATTGAAATCAGCGGGTACTTGATTGAGGAACTCCGCGACCCAGAGAATTACGAGGAGTTCAAGCGAGAAATTGAGAATGCGAATATCTTCATCGCTTCCCTCATTTTTATCGAGGACTTAGCACAGAAAGTAGTAGCAGCAGTAGAACCACACCGCGATCACCTGGACGTTTCTGTTGTCTTTCCCTCCATGCCAGAGGTAATGCGCCTGAGTAAAATGGGCAGCTTTTCCTTGGCACAGTTGGGTCAGTCAAAAAGTGCGATCGCTCAATTCATGCGGAAACGCAAAGAAAAATCCGGTGCGGGATTTCAAGATGGGATGCTGAAGCTTTTGCGAACACTGCCGCAAGTGCTGAAGTTCTTACCAATGGATAAGGCACAGGATGCCCGAAATTTCATGCTCAGTTTTCAGTATTGGTTAGGTGGTTCTCCAGAAAACCTGGAAAACTTCTTGCTGATGCTAGCTGATAAATATGTATTTAAAGGTTTAGAGAAACAAAATTTTGCACCTTCTACATACGAACAGCCGGTGGTTTATCCCGATTTAGGGATTTGGCATCCTTTGGCTCCCAGTATGTTTGAGGATGTCAGAGAATACCTCAATTGGTATACAGCTCGTAAGGATATTTCTAGCGATCTAAAAGATCCCCTAGCTCCTTGTGTCGGGTTAGTATTGCAACGCACTCACCTAGTTACAGGGGATGATGCCCATTATGTAGCAATGGTGCAGGAGTTGGAAGCACTAGGCGCACGGGTACTACCTGTGTTTGCTGGTGGTTTGGATTTCTCCAAGCCTGTGGATGCCTATTTCTACGAACCAAATACCAATATACAGTTGGTAGATGCAGTGATATCGCTGACTGGTTTTGCTTTAGTAGGTGGCCCAGCTAGACAAGATCATCCCAAAGCAATTGAATCACTCAAACGCTTAAACCGTCCTTACATGGTGGCGTTACCCTTAGTATTCCAAACCACAGAAGAGTGGATGGATAGCGATTTAGGGTTACATCCAATTCAAGTAGCTTTGCAAATTGCAATTCCTGAATTGGATGGGGCAATTGAGCCGATTATATTATCGGGTAGAGATGGGACTACAGGGAAAGCGATCGCACTGCGCGATCGGGTGGAAGCTGTCGCCGAACGCGCTTTAAAATGGGCTAACCTCCGCCGCAAGCCGAAGCTGGATAAAAAAGTCGCCATCACCGTTTTTAGCTTCCCGCCAGATAAAGGCAACGTGGGAACCGCCGCTTACTTGGATGTATTCGGCTCCATCTACGAGGTAATGAAAGCCCTCAAAAATAACGGCTACGACTTACCAGAATTGCCAGAATCCGCCGAAGCGTTGATGCAAGAAGTCATCCATGACGCTCAAGCGCAGTACAACAGCCCAGAACTCAACGTTGCTTACAAAATGTCGGTTCCTGAGTATGAGGCACTTACCCCTTACTCTCAACGCCTAGAGGAAAACTGGGGCCCACCTCCCGGACATCTCAACAGCGACGGGCAAAACTTGCTGATTTATGGTAAGCAATTCGGTAATGTCTTCATCGGTGTACAACCCACATTTGGTTACGAAGGCGACCCGATGCGGTTGTTATTCTCCCGTTCCGCTAGTCCTCACCACGGTTTTGCTGCTTACTACACTTACTTAGAGCAAGTTTGGAAAGCTGATGCTGTACTGCACTTTGGTACACACGGTTCCTTGGAATTCATGCCAGGTAAACAGATGGGGATGTCTGGCGATTGTTATCCAGATAACTTGATTGGCTCAATTCCCAACCTGTATTACTACGCAGCGAATAATCCGAGTGAGGCGACAATTGCCAAACGTCGGAGTTATGCCGAAACAATTTCTTACTTGACACCGCCGGCAGAGAATGCTGGTTTGTATAAAGGTTTGAAGGAACTCAGCGAGTTAATTGCTTCCTACCAAACCTTGAAAGATAGTGGACGCGGTGTTTCCATCGTCAACAGCATCATGGATAAATGCCGGATCGTGAATCTGGATAAGGATATTAACCTGCCAGAAATCGATGCCAGAGACATGAGTACCGATGAGCGGGATAACATTGTTGGCAACGTCTACCGTAAGTTGATGGAAATCGAGTCGCGGTTGTTACCTTGTGGGTTGCACGTCATTGGTAAACCGCCAAGTGCAGAAGAAGCGATCGCAACTCTGGTAAATATTGCTAGTCTAGATCGTCAAGAAGAAGGACTTCAAGGCTTACCGGGAATTATCGCTAACAGCATTGGGCGTAACATTGACGATATTTACCAAAATAATGACAGAGGCATTCTAGAAGATGTCCAGTTATTGCAAGATATCACTTTGGCAACCCGTGCAGCAGTTACCGCCCTTGTCCAAGAGCAAATCGACGCAGAAGGACGAGTTTCTCTAGTTTCCCGGTTGAATTTCTTCAATATGGGTAAAAAAGAACCTTGGGTGGAAGCATTGCATAAAGCAGGTTATCCCAAAGTTGACACCGCCGCCCTAAAACCCCTACTTGAGTATTTGGAATTTTGCCTGCAACAAGTTTGTGCCGACAACGAACTCGGAGCATTACTCAGAGGCTTGGAAGGTGAGTACATCTTACCCGGCCCTGGTGGCGATCCCATCCGCAACCCGGATGTATTGCCCACAGGAAAGAATATCCATGCACTCGATCCGCAATCCATCCCCACAACAGCAGCAGTACAATCAGCCAAAATCGTCGTAGACAGGCTTTTGATCCGTAACAAGGCGGAAAACGAAGGTAAATGGCCAGAAACCATCGCCTGTGTCCTCTGGGGAACCGATAACATCAAAACTTACGGTGAATCCCTAGCCCAAATTATGTGGATGGTGGGCGTGCGTCCAGTTCCCGATGCCTTGGGACGGGTGAACAAGTTGGAATTGATATCTCTAGAAGAGTTGGGACGACCCAGAATAGATGTAGTAATCAACTGTTCTGGTGTATTCCGCGATTTGTTCATCAACCAAATGAACCTGCTAGACCAAGGCGTGAAAATGGCAGCCGAGGCAGATGAACCCTTAGAAATGAACTTTGTTCGCAAACACGCTTTGCAGCAAGCTGAGGATATGGGGATTAATCTGCGTCAAGCAGCGACACGCGTTTTCTCCAATGCTTCTGGTTCCTACTCGTCAAATATCAACTTGGCGGTAGAAAACAGCACTTGGGATAGCGAAGCCGAGTTGCAGGAAATGTATCTCAACCGGAAATCCTTCTCCTTCAATTCCGATAACCCCGGAATCATGGACGAATCGCGGCAGATTTTTGAAAGTACATTGAAAACTGCTGATGCAACTTTCCAAAATCTCGATTCTTCCGAGATTAGCTTAACGGACGTTTCCCACTACTTTGATTCAGATCCCACTAAGCTGGTGGCAAGTCTGCGGGGTGATGGTAAAAAACCAGCATCTTATATTGCAGATACAACCACAGCTAACGCCCAAGTGCGGACATTATCAGAAACCGTGCGTTTGGATGCGCGTACCAAATTATTAAATCCCAAGTGGTACGAGGGGATGCTGTCTCACGGTTACGAAGGTGTGCGCGAACTCTCCAAGCGGTTGGTGAATACCACAGGTTGGAGTGCGACAGCTGGCGCTGTGGATAACTGGATTTATGAGGATACAAACGAAACCTTCATCAAAGATGAAGAAATGCAGAAACGGTTGCTGAACCTCAACCCCCATTCTTTTCGCAAGATTGTATCAACTTTGTTGGAAGTGAATGGACGCGGTTATTGGGAGACTAGCGAGGATAATTTAGATCGTCTGCGCGAGTTGTACCAAGAAGTTGAAGACCGGATTGAAGGGATTGAGTAGGTTATAAGCATTTAGGGCGTTGCTGAATTGAAGTATGAATATGGATGTAGAAACGTAGCAGTGCTACGTCTCTACAAGGATTTTGGTATTATGCAAAATCATTTTCATACATGGAATCAGCAACGCCGCATTTAGAAATGCAAAATCAAAATGTAGAGATGTTATATCTAACGTCTCTACATTTTTATAGATTTTGACAGTAACACAACTTAAAATACTAAAAGATCCTAATAGTTGTGATTTATATCACAACTATTACCAATTGCATTGTGATAATAGTAACAAATAACTCATTTATTTACTGATTTCTACAATAAACACTATTTGTAATACAGTTAGGAAAAAAATATATAGGCTGGTAATGATAGCATAGTTCTCGATAATATTATCAAGCAAAAAATAAATAAAAGTGATAACACATTACCCGATGATGAATTCTTTGAAATATTTACTTTTGAACAAATATTGAAAAAATATGATCTTTCATATGACGAGTTAAGTTATGGAAAAATAGGAGGAGGTGATGATGGTGGAATTGATGGTTTCTTTATTTTTATTAATAATGATTTTGTTAGTGAGGATATAGAATTAGACAATTTTAAAAAAAGTCCTTGCATACAACTATTCTTAATTCAATCAAAACGGTCTGATTCTTTTTCTGAGAAAGCTATTGAAAAATGGCTTTCAACTACAATGAATATTTTTGATTTAGAAAAAAATATCGATCAGATTCAAAAATATTATAATTCTGATTTAATTAATAAAATTACTTTTTTTCGTGAATTGTATCTTAATCTTGCATCACAACATCCTTCTATTGAAATAACATATGTATATGCAAGCAAAGGTGACGTATCAGCTATAAATCAAAAGGTACATAATCAGTCTGAAGTCTTAAAAAAAAATACTAGTAGATATTTTTCAGGAGCAAAAGTTGATGCTAGCTTTGTTGGTGCGCGAGAACTAATAGATTCTTATCGACTTGAAAAAAGCTATACTTTACAGTTAAAATTTATTGAGAATTACATTTCCAGAGGTGAAGATAACTATGTTATTTTAGCATCTTTGAAAGATTATTATAATTTCGTTACTTATGATAACGATGAATTACGTAAATACATCTTTGCGTTTAATGTTCGAGACTATCAAGGTAGTAATGTAGAGGTTAATAAAGATATAAAAGCCACTTTAGAGTTAAATGAAAAGCTAGATTTTTGGTGGCTCAATAATGGAATAACTATTTTATCTTCAAAAGCAAGTGTTGCTGGTAAAACAATTAGTCTAGATGATGTACAAGTTGTAAATGGTTTACAGACAACAAACACAATTTATCATTATATAAACAATAAAGGAAATAATAACAATGAGTTGAACGAAGAAAGAGCTATTTTAATAAAAATAGTTGTTACAAATGATCCAGAAACTAGAGACCGTATTATCAAAGCAACAAATTTTCAAACTCCTATTCCACCAGCTTCTTTAAAAGCTACAGATCCAATACAATTAGACATAGAAAATTTCTTTTTAAATCAAGAATGGTTTTATGACCGTCGAAAAAATTATTACAAGAACACAGGTAAACAAGTTGATAGAATCATTAGTATTCCATACTTAGCTCAGTCGGTCATAGCAATAGTTTTCCATGAGCCAGATATTGCACGTTCAAGACCATCATCAATCCTTAAGAAAGACAACGATTACAAACGAGTTTTTAGTCAAAAAGTTAGTCTTGAAGTATATCTATTCTGTGCGAAAACTATGAAAAACTTGGAAAGTTATATTCGTAGTTTTATATCTAATAAAGCAAGTAACATAGTGATTAAGGAACAGTGGAATCATGCTTCACCAATCCGAATATTAATGTTCCATTTAGGTATGTTGCTAGTAGTAAAAACACTTCAGAAACGTGACTATAAACCTAAAGATGTAGAGACACTTAAAGATATTGATTTTTCTAATGAATTTATTAGTAACACCTTGTCTGAGTTAATTCAGTTAACTAATAATTATGTCCAAGCAAAAGCTCTACCGATTAATATTGGGATCAAACAAAAAGATTTTGTTACATACATACTAGAAAACGTAGTATTAGATAATTTAAAATAAATTCGCTAAATACATAGTTAGTTGTCACAATAGGCAATGTCTAACGAAAAGACACTACGCTTATACGCATTATTTTTGAGGTTTTCTGTAAGGCGATCGCACTCACTCTTCCACAACAGCGATCGCTTAGTTTTTGAGGTTTTCTGTAAGGCGATCGCACTTACTCTTCCACAATAGGCGATCGCATTATTTTTGAGCTTTTCTGCAAAGCGATCGCACTCACCCTTCCTTCCACAACAGGCGATCGCTTTGTTTTTGAGGTTTTCTGCAAGGCGATCGCTTACTCTTACATAACAGGCGATCGCATTATTTTTGAGGTTTTCTGTAAGGCGATCGCTCCTCATCAACTATCGAAGCATAAAATTAAAGCATGACTATTCATAAAACAGATATGCTAAAAACGCTTTGGGCTACTGTTCGGGAAGGAAAAATCGAATTGCTGGAGTCAGAGGAATTACCGGAAGGAACAAGAGTGCTAGTGACGCTGCTTCCTGATGATGAAACTGAATTTTGGCTTCAAACCAGTCAAACATCACTCTCATCAGTTTGGGATAACGCTGAGGATGATGTCTATGCCCAATTACTCTAAAAATGACATCATTTTGGTTCAGTATCCCTTTTCAGATTTGTCCAGTTCAAAAGTTAGACCTGCTGTTGTTGTAAGTGCGCCACACATTTCTCAAGATATCCTAATTACACCCTTGACGAGCAAAACTGGAGCATTGCTAGAAGGTGAGTTTGTCTTGTCTGAATGGGCAGCAGCAGGGCTAAACGTGGCTACAGCAGTCAAGAGAGGTTTATACACAGTGCATAAAAGCTTAGTTGTCAAAGTGATTGGCAAGTTAGCTGATACTGATGCTGAACTGTTAGAGCAATCTTTGCGGTATTGGTTAGGGTTGTGAATGGACAAAATCTTGTCCGCTATATTTAAGGTGTTACCAGTTGCTTCCTCACTCCAAGTTAATCAGTATGGATATCACAGCTACTTTGAACGAAATCGCAACTCTCAGTGTTGAAGATAGAATCCGTATTGTACAGGCAATTTGGGATAGCATCGCAGCAGAGCAAGTTTACCCTGATTTAACCGATGCACAAAAGCAAGAGCTTGATCGTCGAACTGCTGAATATGATTCAAATCCAGATAATGTGCTGACTTGGGAGGAAATCAAAGCATCAATTAAGGGGCAGCAATGAATTATGTCCTGGTGTTTCGCCCAGAGGTTCGAGAAGAACTTAATGATGCACACAGTTGGTACGAGAGCCAGAAACCCGGTCTGGGTGACGAGTTTTTAGACTGTGTAGACAAAACGGTGAATCTAATTTGCCAGATGCCAGAATCCTATGCAGTTACCTACCGTGATGTTCGACGAGCAATAGTAAGACGATTTCCGTATGCTGTGTACTATCGAATTGTTTCGAGTCGAGTAATTGTCACAGCAATTTTTCATGGTCGCAGAGATCCAAAATCTTGGCAGATGCGAACCTAACAGTGCAATTTAGTGGACAGACGAAAGCCGCTACGCGTCTACGCTTTATTTTTGAGGTTTTCTGAAAGGCGATCGCATTTGCTATTTCGACGACTACATTTGCTATTTCGGCGATCGCATTTGCTAATTGTGTTTACCCTAAAACAACAGACTGATGAGTATAAACAGAGATTAACTCTCAATTATTTGTTAAGTAGGGGGGAACAGCTAGCTTTGCGCCCCTACTCCAAAATCCACGCAGCCTGAAAAAAGTCACGCTCACAAAACATTGCATAACGATAAGTTGAATGCACAACAGAATTTGTAACGGCATAATTGTCAACCAAATTTTCTAATTGTTGTGTTAGTGGTTGAAAATCTGCGCTGCTATAAGTACGAATCCAGTCTGCATATTGATGATTAGGAATGCCGTTACCAGCCAACTTTTCTCCCAAAAACGCATACAAACGCATACAAGGAGACATCGCCGCAGCAGTTAAACCTACATCTTTGCCCCAAGCAGTTGCTAGCAAAAAATCAGTATAGCGGCGGGTGGCAGATGCAGGTTCCACAGAATATAAGTTGACTCCCCACTCAGAAGCATAGCTACTATGCAGCCGCAGTTCTTCTAAAACTCCACTAGCTAAGTTATAAAATGTGGTGAAACCTAACCAGTCTGGTGCTTTAGCTGCGGCGATACTGTAGGCACGGGCAAAAGCTTCTAAGAAAAAAGCATCTTGCCCTACGTAGTAAGCAAATTTAGCTTGCTCAAGAGTACCATCGCCAATACCTTGAACGAAAGGATGCTCTAGGCAAGCTTGGGCTAAGTCTTGATTTGCTGCCCATAATTCGTTAGATAAAGTCATTTGTTATTTGTCATTTGTCATCTGTTATTATCCCACTCAAAAAGGGAAGAACTGGAGCAAGACTGAGCCAAGACTTCCAAAAAAGTCCATAAAACTGGGGCTACCAGTACTTACCTTCTCATTGACGGGTGTTTGCAGTTCTTTTATAAAAGCTTGGGCTGTTAGCGTTCCACTACCGTTGTTTTGGGATGTAAACAATTTTTCCGCAATTTGGGCATCTTGAAATGCACCTTGTCTATCTAGTATTTGGTAACGGGCGACACCACGAGCTAAATAAGCACCCGCATATTCTGGTTTAATAGCGATCGCTTGATTAAAATAACCGATTGCTTGCTGTTGGTTACCTTTTTGCCCTTCTGCTACACCCCAAGCATAAAATTCTTCTGGTGAAGCAATTTGTAATGGTATCCCAACTGCACCCTGAAAGTTAGCACCATTCAGGTAAGCACCAGTCAGTTCTGCATTTGCTAAATAAGTATTTCTCAAATCAGCGCCCGTCAAATTTGCCCCACTAAATTTAGCTTCGCTCAGGTTAACACCAAATAAACTAGCCCCACTCAAGTTTGCACCCCGCAAATCTGCGCCGCTTAAGTTTGCACGGCTAAGGTTAGCACCTGTGAGATTAGCACCGCTCAAATTGGCTCCAGATAAGTCAGCCATCACTAAACCTGCACTCGTCAAATCACAGTTTTGACATTGTTTGGTTGCTAATAACTGTTTAATATGTTCAGAATTTGCTGCTTGTACGGTTATTGTCAAACTAATCGTGGTTAAAAATGCCGCTGCACCTAGAATCTGGTTTTTCATATTCGCGTAATATTTATTACTAAATATCCAACACTGACTGAGATGGATTTATACCTCAGCCTATGATATGAGCAATCTCAACAATTTGCCCTCTGTAGTTGCCTATATTACTTATAAATTGACGATACCTTTCCTGTGGAAGGCTACACTACGGGATTGTAGAAAAGTAGTCACGCTATAAATTGAGCCAATATTAAGACTTATAACCTCAGTAACGATGGGAAACAAGCATCATTTGTGAAGATAAATGATACACCCCACTAGCGGCAAAACTGATGTCATAACACTAAACTCATTGCCAAACACTGCTTTAAATAAACCATCTGTAATACCCCTTCACTTTAATAATGATATGAATACGTTCGTAGAGGCACAGCAATGTCCCCTACGATCAATCTATTATATGTATCAAGGTTTCTGTGAAATGGTATAACATCCAAATAATTAGTATTTTTTGCAATTAAGTAAATCAGTGGAACAGTATCCAAGCCTACAATTTTCCCTGATCACTGGACTAGCTATTTGGAAGCAAAACTATCATTTTGCTTTTGTATACCCTGATTTTAAATAAATATGAGACTATATAAACATTAAGACAGTCAGAAAAACGTGAGTCAGCAAGACAAACTCTTAGAAAAAATTCTCTCTGGGACTTCTGATACAGACATCCCTTTTGCCCAACTGTGGCAACTTTTATATAGACTAGGCTTTGATGAAAGGATTCGTGGCGATCATCGTATTTTTGTCAAAGCCGATGTTGAGGAAATATTGAACCTGCAACATAAAAGAGGAAAAGCCAAAAGCTATCAAATTAAACAAGTTCGGGCAGTGATTCTCAAGTATAAGTTAGGAAGCAAAAATGATGTTTCGGTATGAAATTATTCTCTACTGGAGTGAATTAGATCAAGCCTTTATTGCTGAAGTACCAGAATTATCAGGCTGTGCTGCTGACGGTGATACTTATCAAGAAGCCCTGCATAATGTAGAATTAGTTGTGCAGGAATGGATAGAAATAGCTAAGGATTTGGGGCGTCCAGTTCCTGAGCCTAGACCGCGTTTGATGTACATTTAATTGATACACAAGCTAAGTCAAAGCGATTTTCTAGCATCATCAGAAAGATTTAGCACGCCCTAGATACGGATAAGAAATATTTTCGCTATAGCGCTTCTTGTACGCTGCGGGTACTCCGTTGGAGAACTCGTAGAGTAGTGGCTAGGCGTCTATGTATGCAATACACTCTGATCTCTCTTTTAGAGGTTGTTTAAAAAGTTGTAAAGTATACTCAAAACCCCGCTTCCATACCTCTCCCCGAAAGGTCAAAAGGCTTTGAAACCCCATTCCCTTGTAGGAAAGGGGGGCTGGGGGGTTAGGTTTTCGAGGTTTAGATGCTACCAAAAAAACTTTTAAAACATCCTCTTAAAAGGAGAAAGACTTTGAATCTTATTCCCCTTCCCTTGTGAGGAAGGGTTGAGAGTTAAGTCTCTGTTGGACTCAACACAGAAGTGCTATAAAAGACCTAAAAAATTCTCTGGACTGCTGCTACAATCGTATTTGATTTATACCCTATGTGCTGTATATTAACTATTTTTTAGATAACAGGGGAAATCTAATTAAAAAGATTAGTTACTAGCAACCTTACAAATGACCATAATATGTGATTTGTATTTGTCAGTACTATAGTGAACCAGTTGTAGTCCAGAACGTTCTATTTCTTGCAAAAGTTTAGGCATTTCATACTTGTGATGTCGCCAAATAGTAATCTCTTCACCTTCGGATATTTCAATATTGTTATCTATCCCCATTCGACTAAAATTGATAGTGTAATCATGAAGAAGCTTCAGATTAGCAACTATACTATCTGTTTTTAAATCATATTTTCTCACTAGTTCGCAATCTTCAGATTTAATTCCAATCTTATTTTTAACCCATCCATATACTTCTTCTACATGATACTTGCAGCCACCTCTAACTATTCCATTCCATTGAGAGTTAGAACCAGTTTCGTTAGTGAACACTAAAAAATCATTTTTCCCCATACTCTCTCTAAAGTTTTTGAGTACCTGATCTCTATTTTGATGATTACCAATGGTAACTCCTAAATGTAAAAAGATTTTGGCTGTGTCGTCAAAATCAAGACCAGCTTGATTTTGAAATAAAGTTTTGGGTACACAACTATTTTCTATATCAATAGTGGAACTGATAAAATCGACTAGTGGAAACCAGTTTTTAAAATTATTTCTGGATACATAAAGCAGTTCTTGACTAATATCTAAGGCAATATATTTATTAACTTTTCCTAATTTATTCAGTCGGCGGATAAATTTTTTAACTGGATATGAATTCCCTGCACCAACGTCTACAATATTTACTCTTGTACCAGTTGGGATATTGCCATTCAGATATTTAAAATTATCTTTTAACAGGTCAATTTCTATATTTGATCTTCCATACCATCTAGGGATAACATATTTTAGATAAAAATCGTCCCAAACTTTTGCACCTCTCCCTTTATAAGAATACTTGAGAGGGATTTCTCGTTTGGTTTCTAATGCATGAATTATCCCTAAAATTTCTTCTTCAGAAAAAAGAGAGTAGAACTCAGAACTTGGCTTGGCTGTGCGACTGATAGCAGGTGAGATATCTAAGGGAAGTTGGGAATTGCTATGAAAATTTTGAGCCATTATTCTTGTTCTTTGGTTTTTTCAGGTCTGGAAATGGATTAGCCGCAATGCTTGCCAAACAGGTATTCTCCCATGTCACTGTCCCAAAACTCGGAATTTTCATCACAAAAGGGAGAGCTGCTCTCTATGTCACATTTTCCACTTTCAATTGGCCAATTGTTTTTTTACAATCAAAGTACGAGATAATTTTCCAAAGATACAGGGGTAAATACCATTGGTTCAGCAACCAGAACTCCAGGAAACTTCGTCGATAAAGCCAACCCAGCGTGTGCTTAAGAGTTTGAGCACTTACCGATGGACTTCATTGGGAGCATTGGTCAGCCTGTTGCTGTTGACGATCGCAAATGCTGTCACCCCACAACTATTTCGGTGGGGAATTGATGAGGGAATCTCGCAAAAAAACCTCCAAATTGTGCTATGTAGCGCCGCCTGGATGGTAGTCGCGGCGATCGCTCGTGGTGTATTTAATTTTGGACAAAGCTATCTAGCAGAAGCAGCGTCTCAGGGTGTTGCTTACGATCTGCGAAACAAAATTTTCAGCAAAATTCAAAATCTCAGTTTCAGCTTTCATGACCAAGCGCAGACTTCCCAACTACTAACCCGTGTCACCAGCGATATTGAGCAGATTCGTACCTTTGTTGGCACTAGCTTAATTCAAGTCGTCGGTTCACTTGTGACATTGGTGAGTATTTCGGTAGTTTTGCTAGTGATGAACTGGCAACTAGCACTGATTACGCTAACGGCAGTGCCCATAGCCGCATGGTTGATGGCACAATTCGTTACTCGCAATAATAAACTTTTTCGGCAAGTACAAGAGCAACTAAGCGACCTCAATGCTGTATTGCAAGAGAATTTGCTAGGAATCCGGGTGGTGAAAGCGTTTGTGCGGGAGTCAACCGAAAGGTCGCGTTACACGACTCTAAATGATGGTCTAGTCAGGGCAAACATGAAGACCATTAGCGCCATCCGCAATACCTTCCCATTCATTTTTTTGGTGAGTAATTTGGTAACACTGGCAGTTTTCGCCTATGGGGGAGCGCAGGTGATTGGGCGCAGATTTTCCATTGGGGAACTGGTGGCGTTTAACTCCTACTTAGCGTTGATACTCCAACCGATTTTGTTAATTGGATTTGCCGCACCCGCCATCTCTCAAGCAGCTGCTTCCGCCGAACGTGTCTATGAAGTTGTAGATGCAGAAGTAGAAATTCGCGATCGCCCCGGTGCTGTCCCATTTGACACTTGCGGAGGTAGAATTACCTTTGAAAATGTTTCCTTTCGCTATCCAGGAGCGACAACCGAAACTCTCAAAGAAGTTTCCTTTGAAACCAAGCCCAACGAGCTAATCGCCGTTCTCGGCATGACTGGTTCGGGAAAAAGCACAATTATGAACCTGATTCCCCGCTTTTACGATGCCACAAATGGGGCAGTTCGGATTGACGGACGAGATGTCACAAGTTTCACACTCAAAAGCCTCAGATCGCGTATTGGGATTGTATTTCAAGAAACCACCCTCTTCTCTGGCACAATCCGCGAAAATATTGCCTACGCCAAACCCAATGCCACCTTAGAGCAGGTGATTGAGGTTGCAAAAACTGCCCAAATGCACGATTTTATTATCAGTCTACCCGATGGTTACGAGACGATTGTGGGTGAACGAGGCGTGGGCTTATCTGGTGGACAAAAACAACGAATTGCGATCGCTCGTACTTTACTAACCGATTACAGCATTCTAATTTTGGACGATAGTACCTCGGCTGTGGATGCCAAAACTGCTGCCCAAATTCAAGCCGAACTAGATGGCTTAATGCGCCAGAAAGCTTGTACAACCTTTGTAGTAGCTCAACGTATTAGCACCGTCCAAAATGCCGATCGCATTTTTCTCATGGATAAAGGACGATTGGTAGCACAAGGGACTCATGAGGAATTGATGCAAACCAGCCCCCTCTACGGTGTGATTTTGGAATCTCAGGTAAAACCAAAAGAGAAAAAATGATCTCCAATTAGCATAATTAATTTTGCTCACAGCCTGGTAATAAAGACTTTTAATCCCAAATCTAAAATCACAAATTTTTATGAGAGGCACTATTCCCGTTGTTGCATCTGAGCAAACGAGTCAGCAACCTTCCACCCTGCGGCGCTTTTTGCAATACGTGCTACTCTATCGCAAAGAAATTCCCATCGCCCTGACATTAGTATTAATTGGTGCCATAACTCAGGCAGTTGGGCCATTCTTTCTCGGCTGGTCAATCGATCATCTGATTGCACAAGGGAATTTGCAAGGACTGCTGATGTTGTTAGGGCTACTAGGGCTGAACTATGGACTTGGTGTCTTAGCAATTCGAGGTCAAATTATTCGAGTCGGCTGGATTATGCAGCGATTGCTGGCTCAATTAAGGCAAGACATTTTCATTAAAATCCAAAGTTTACCACTCAGCTTTTTTGATCGCAGTGAAGCAGGCGATTTAATGAGTCGCTTACTGAATGATGTCAATACCGTGAATCAAGCATTTGGACTGACGGTCGCCCAAATGCTGGGCAACGCTTTCAGTTTGGTTGGCATTGTGATTGCGATGCTCTCAATCAACCTACAACTCGGTTTGTTGAGCAATCTGGTTGTACCACTGATGATTTTTACCACAAGCTTATTTGCACGTTGGGCAAGAGCCAGATTTCGCGTTACGCGACAAACTATTGGGGAGCTTTCCGCCAAGTTAGAAGAAGATATTGGCAGCGTGCGAGAAGCCCAAGCATTTAATCGCGTACAGATGAATATCGCAGAATTCGACGTTCTTAACGCCGCCAATAGAGATGCCAACGTTGAAGCTGTGGCAATTACTTCAGCCTTTTTGCCCTCCATCGATTTTCTCAACACACTCGCAACCGCAGGCGTGCTGGCATACGGCGGCTATCTGGCCGTAACAGGAGCTGCAACAGTGGGTGTGGTGACATCCTTTTTACTTTACGTCCAGCAATTCTTCCGCCCGATCCAAATTCTCAGCCAGTTTTACACCCAAGCTCAATCTGCCTTCGCCGGATTAGAGCGAATCTTTCTATTATTAGATGAACCATCAGAACTCAAAGATGCACCCGATGCCACAGAAATGCCGCCTATTCAAGGTGAGGTGACATTCGAGAATGTCAAATTTGGCTATAACCCAGATCAACTAGTTCTCAAAGGAGTGAATTTGCACGCCTATCCAGGGCAGATGGTTGCGTTAGTAGGGCCGACCGGTTCGGGAAAAAGTACAATTATTAACTTGATTTTGCGCTTCTATGATGTATCTGGCGGTGCAGTGAAAATTGATGATATTGATGTGCGTAGCGTGACTCAAGCAAGTCTGCGCCGTCAAATAGGCATCGTCCTGCAAGACAATATTTTGTTTAGCGGCACCGTCGCCGAAAACATTGCTTTTGGCGCTCCTTACACCACCCAAGCTGATATCGAAGCGGCTGCACAACTAGCAAATGTGCATGAGTTCATTACCTCACTACCACAGGGTTATACAACTCAATTAGGTGAACGCGGCGCACCCCTGAGTCAAGGACAGCGACAACTAATCAGTATTGCTCGTGCGATATTAATTAATCCCCGAATTCTGATTCTGGATGAAGCCACCAGCAGCATTGACACGCGTACAGAAGCGCTAGTGCAAAGTGCGATCGCCCGCTTGCTCCAAGGTCGTACTAGTTTCGTAATTGCCCACCGTCTCAGTACAGTTACTCAAGCAGATCAGGTATTAGTAATTCAGCAGGGAGAAATTGTCGAACAGGGTACTCACGCCGAACTCGTCAATCATCGGGGTGTTTATGCCAACCTCTATGCCCTGCAACTGGGTGCAGCAGACACAATGGTTCTTCAAAACGAAAAGTAAAATAGATATATAGCTCGAATTTACCAATTGCCCACAAAAAAAATGAAGCTACCTAACCTCGATTCACAAACCATCGATCGCGTCATTGAAATGGCATGGGAAGATAGAACATCTTTTGATGCCATTGAGGCTCAGTTTGGGCTGCTGGAGAAACAGGTAATTGCTCTAATGAGGCGCGAAATGAAAGAATCTAGTTTCAAGATGTGGCGAGAGCGAGTCACCAAACGCAATACAAAGCATTTATCTCAGCGAGAATTTATTGCAGGCCGGTTTAAGTCGCACAATCAAAAAACGTAAGTGAGTTGGGGAAGCGTAGGCATAGCCCGTCGTAGCCATCGCTCTTTTGTGATATCTTCAATTAAAATAATCGTCCAGAACCATCAAAGGCTAAAATGCTGTAGAAGGAATAAGCCTGTGTTCGCTTGCACTCATTGAGTGCAAACTACCAAATTCACCAAGCACAATGACGAAAGTTACACTCTACATTGCAGCTAGTTTGGATGGCTACATTGCTCGCAGCGATGGCGGAATTGAGTGGCTATCAATTCTTGATACAGAAGGTGAAGACTACGGTTACACTGCTTTCTACGAATCGATTGATGCGATCGTCTTAGGTAGCAAGACGTATGAAGTCGGGCTGGGTTTTGATCAATGGCCTTATCCAGACAAAAAATCCTTCGTTTTCACCCAGCGCCATCTCCAATCTGACCGTGAAGACGTTGTGTTTGTTTCTGACCCAGTAAAACAGGCGTTAGCAAATATAGAGGCTCAAGGCTTAGAAAACATCTGGCTAGTTGGTGGCGGAAAATTAATCAATTCGTTTCTTCAGCACAGCTTGATTGACGAATATATCATTTCAACTATTCCAACTATCTTAGGTGGCGGTATACACCTTTTTCCACCACCTACCCCTGAAGTAAAATTGGAGCTGATTAACTCAAAACAATATCCTAGTGGTTTACTCCAAGCACATTATAGGCGACAAGGAAATATTGAAAATAATTCGTAATTCCTGATTATGTTCTCTGCGAATTACGAATTACGAATTAGCTAAAGAAGCTTTTGAACAGCGTTGCTGAAGTCCTCGTAAGGAGAAACTCCCACGATAGTTTCTGCTAGAATACCATCTTTAAAAATTAAAACCGCTGGAATACTGCGAAGACCGAATTTTTTGAAAATCGGCTTATTGCTGTCAACATCTACCTTCACGACTTTAGCACGACCTTTGTATTCTTCGGCAAGTTGATCCATTAACGGACTGACTAAGCGACAGGGGCCACACCAAGTAGCAGTAAAATCAACAACAACAACTTTCTCTTCACTTCCATTTAAAACAACATCAAATTCGCTTTCTTCAACGTAAGCAACTATGTCAGTATCAGTAGACATTTTTTAATTCCTTAGTGTAAAACTAAAATTTCAGCAAAAAGCTAACTATATAAACTATACTCCTTTCTGAGTGCCAGATTTATTAGTTACCTACATTCATTGGGAAACTCCCGCAGATGATTTTTTCTTTCTAAAGTATATTTAATAACTTGTTTTTTGTACGTAGAGTGCGATCGCGTAACGCACTCTACAAACTAACCTAATCCAAAAACCTATATCTCCAAGGCTTAGAAGCTTCAATACTCATCCTGCCGATCAAACAGTTCTAACAACCCAATAGTGCCGACAAAAAAAGTATAAGTAGCATATTTTACTGGCATTTTTTGTCTTGAAGGTGCATAAAAAGCTGCTATAATACCCTCGATAAAATGGCTCATCATGGCAAAACGCTCAATCCAAAAAATTGGATTAAGGCTGCCTGGTACATTAATATTATTTATTACTGCATAAATATTCCACGATTCTAATCCAATTGCACTTGTTATCAGCACTGTAGATATAATTTTTACAAAGGTGTAAATGTTTCTCTTTATCAACTTGAAGTTCATACTGTTCACGAAAAAATTCTTTAACATATCTACAAGACTCGGAGACCTAATAGACAATTTAAAGTGTGTATCTAAAAATCCGCCCCAAGTTAATTAATCTTATATTATGATTTCTGTTTATGTAAAAATCTGTACAAATATGGACATAGTATATTGAGTATTCCCAAACTATTGAGAATAGAACTGTAGAAAAAACTATGCAGTTTTGTGGTTTAAGGATTTATGGTTAAAAATTTACTCCTTATGAGAATAGAGCAAAATAGCATTGAGCATCCAAGTCCCCTCCTCACTTGCTCTTAGGGGGTTGGGGGTGGGGTTCTTGTAACTCATCAAGAACCACTATATTTAAAAAATGAGAAAAGTGTGGAATAATACATAAGTGGTAAATTTAATTGCACTCCATAGATTGATAATAAATGTAAAGCTATGATCGCTCAATATTACAATTCAATTCATGTTAAAGATAACTTGCTTAAACAAATCAAAGTTAAAGAAAATCAGCTAAAAATTGCACAAGAATCTAATATGATCTATGTTGCAGAGGCATTACAGAATGAATTGTTAAAGTTACAAGCTGAATTATCAGAGCCGCAAGATGTTGAAGTTCAGGCGTTGATGAGTTTGCTAGACGATTAAAATTGTAAACTTGTATTGCAAAGTTTCTTGAAAACACAAAACCTCTGTTACTCAGAAGCAGAGCATAGTGATTCTGATACCTGGGAGTGTAGCTTATGTGTTATGGCTCAAGAATTAACACTGCAATAAATAGCGATTTAAAGAGTTGTAGAAGGATGATGATTCTTATTTAGATAAGGCGTTGAGGTTTTTGCTGGGAATGTGGTCTTTTAATCTGCGGTACTAAATCAATCTTAAGAACAGGTTTAATTGAGGGCTGTTGTCTTTCCCTAAGAATTTGAATTTCTCTCTCAATTGAATCTTTTCCTTGCCGAAAAAAGTCTTGAGAATTATATGGAACCAAGTCACGGGATAAATGTTGAGCTTGTGCTGGCGTCAAACTAGGAACAGCTTGTTGAGCATTGGCAGAACTCTGTACAGCTAGAAAAAAAGCTGTTGAAACCACTAAGAGTTTTATTTTTATACATCTGGTGAATATTAGGTTGAACATAGTTCATACATCTGTCGCTTGAATCTCAAACCATCTTGTATTGCTCTGATTATAAGCAAAGTACACTTATTGGGTTGCTAATTACCTCCTACAAATGGGTGAATTAATCAACTAAATTATTAGTACAGCACAGCGAAAATCCAGCTACCATCTACATTAACCAGATAAGTTGCTCAAGCAACTTGTTAAAGTTAGGCAAACCTTCCACTACTTGAAATTTCGATGGATGTTTAAAACAAGAGAATTGTGCTATTCAGTAGCTAATGGTATTTTCGCCTTTTGAAACACCTGCTCAACCGTAAATTCTAGTCCCTCAAATAAAGAATCTGTAAGTAATTCTTCTCCCATATAAGTTTGTGGTGCTGCATCTGGATAAAAAACAGTAATACTTCTAGCTTTACTATCTAATACCCATACCCGCAGCACCTTAGCATCTAAATAGTCTTTGGCTTTAGCCGTCATTTGCCCAAAGGTTTGTCCGGGCGAAATAATTTCAATCACCAAATCAGGAGGAACAGAACATGCTCCTTCTTGATCCCAATCAGCGGGTAAACGTTCATTAGAAATATACAAAATATCCGGTATTGGCATCCAATCTCGCCCTCGACGAGTTAATACAACAGCTAATTCTGGGCAAATTTCTCCTTTCCCCTCACAGCATTGCTCAATCAAATTGAGAAGGGCACGGGTAAGTTTAGAGTGAAATTTTTTGGGTGACATTTTAGGAATTGCTTGACCATCAACAAGCTCATAAGTTACATCTCCCTCACCTGTTGGAAGATTTAAAAACTCTTGCAAGGTTAATTGATTCTTGGCTTGGAGTATCATGGCTCAATAATTCGTAATTCGTAATTGAAGGACAGAGTAACTAATTTGTATTCTGACTCTTGAATTCTTCTTCAAATTGTTCACATTCCCCGCAACACTTGCCGAATAATATCCGATGGCACTTCATCGGTAACTGTTACTACACCAATCTCTGTTGGTAAAACAAACCTCACTTTCCCGGCTTTGACTTTCTTATCTAACTGCAACGCCTCAATAATTGCTTCAATATCTACCCCATCTGGTAACTGAGTCGGTAAACCCGTTTTTTGAATTAAAGCATTTTGACGTTCTGTGTCTTCCTTTTGCCACAATCCTAAATCCACAGCAATTTGACCGGCTGCCACCATACCAATAGCCACCGCTTCACCGTGATTCACTAAACGATAACCAGTCAAACTTTCCACTGCATGACCAATGGTATGACCATAGTTGAGAATTGCGCGTAATCCGCCTTCTTTCTCATCTTTGCCAACAACATCAGCTTTTGCTTGACAGGATCGCGTTAATATGTTTGTTAGTAGGTCAGGTTTGACATAGCGGAGTTGGTCGAGGCGTTTACTTGCTTCCAACTGGGCAAACAATTCGGCATCCCAAATCACACCGTACTTGATAACTTCTGCCATCCCTGATCGAAACTCACGCATAGGTAGAGTTTTTAACACATCTGGGTCAATCAAAACCAAACGCGGTTGATGGAATGCCCCAATTAAGTTTTTACCGTGGGGATGATTCACACCAGTTTTGCCACCAATTGCTGAATCTACCATCGCCAACAAAGAGGTAGGCACTTGGACAACATTAATACCGCGCAACCAAGTTGCGGCTGCAAAGCCAGTCATATCCCCAACTACTCCTCCCCCCAAAGCCACCATCGTAGAAGAACGTTCTAGGCGGTTTTCCAAGGCTACATCGTAGAGTTTTTGGATGGAATTGAGGGTTTTGTAACGTTCACCAGGTGGTAGAGTGCAGCTAGCAACTTCAAATCCAGCAGATTTTAGGGATGTAATTACTCTTTCGCCAAAATGCTTAAAAATCGTCGGATTAGAAACTAGCATTACCTTCTTGCCCAGCTTGAGACTGGCCATCTGTTGACCCAGTTGATCTAAACTCGAAGGTGCGTTAGCGTAGCTCAACGCTCGCGTAGCGTCTCGTTCGTGCAGCGTCTCCGACAGGAGAAGAGAAGTTATCGCAATCTCATAAGACTGCCCTGGTAGATTTACATTAATTACAGAAGTCATTGCCCAACCCCAAACAAGCGCTTGTGGGCTGTATTGTATCGCAATCTAGGAAATGGGGAGTGGGGAATCTTACTCAGCACAAGCTAAATGCCCCGTTACCGCTAACAGCACTCCAAACTCGGAACTGTTTTGCCCAATACCCAATGCCCAACAACTAATGATTCAATAGATTTAGGAAGTATTCTGGAGAGCAATAAATGTTTGCAATTGTATCTTATGTCGTCTTCTTGGGTTTATTCTTTGGCTTATCTGTAGGTTTGCTGTTCGGTCTGCGGACTGCCAAGATAATTTAACCCTGAGGTATATTCAACCCAAGACTCTTGTGGGGCAGGCATCTTGCCTGTCCTCAGCTTATGAATATCCTATAAAACCTTACTTTTTCACCAAGTCCACCTCGACGAACTTAGTAGAAGTGCTGTAGGCTTTAGTCTGTCGGCACTTACTCCCTGATGTTGACAAGAAGTTAATTGTTTTTTCCTAAAGTATTGTTACCGCATCGTGATATGATTCAGCTGACTGAATGTGCAGTCATCATATTTAACTGTACTGGTTTCAAGTCCCGTGAGCTTGTCTGACGAATCAATTGCGCCCACTCCGACAACGCAACAAGATGCTAAAACTGGTTCTGAAGACACAGAATCAGGTAACTCCATGCAAGAGTTCTATCAACTCTTCCAGCGATTGTTGGTAATCACGCTTGTCTTGACGGGGGTTATTTTTATCTCTGTGTGGATTTTTTATTCCTTAAACATTGCCCTAAATTATTTAATTGGGGCGTGTACAGGTGTGGTTTACTTAAAAATGTTGGCTAGAGATGTTGAGCAGCTTGGTAGTGAAAAAACCAGTCTGAGCAAAACTCGTTTTGCTCTGTTTATGGGAGTGATGATCGTGGCAACTCAATGGCGTGAGCTACAGATTTTGCCCATTTTTTTGGGATTTCTAACTTACAAAGCCACGCTCTTCGTCTATATGGTGCAAATTGCGTTCATTCCTGATTCTTAAAAAGTCAGGCTCACAAAGATAGTAATCCCATCCTCGCTCGTTGGGGAAAATGCTTGAAGAATGCAAATGCTTAGTGTCTTAAACGCCTTTAATTCTTTTCCCCTCGCCGAATTAGAAGTAGGACATCATTTCTACTGGCAGTTGGGCAATCTTAAAATTCATGGGCAAGTTTTTCTCACCTCATGGTTTGTGATTAGTATTCTAGTAGTGGCTTCAATAGCTGCTACTCGAAATGCACAGAGAATTCCCAAGGGCATCCAGAATTTGATGGAATACGCCCTAGAATTTATTCGTGATTTGGCCAAAAACCAACTTGGTGAGAAAGAGTACCGCCCTTGGGTGCCATTTATTGGCACATTGTTCTTGTTTATTTTCGTATCGAACTGGTCAGGTGCGCTAATTCCCTGGAAGCTCATCAAGCTACCTTCAGGCGAATTGGCAGCTCCCACCAATGACATCAATACGACTGTTGCATTGGCATTGCTAACCTCCTTGGCGTACTTTTACGCAGGTTTTAGCAAACGGGGTTTAGGCTACTTTAAGAAATATATAGAGCCAACACCTGTTTTGTTGCCGATCGCAATTCTAGAAGATTTCACCAAACCCCTCTCCCTAAGCTTCCGGCTATTTGGTAATATTTTGGCGGATGAGTTGGTAGTAGCGGTATTGGTGCTGCTAGTTCCTCTATTTGTACCTCTGCCTGTAATGGCCTTGGGTTTATTTACCAGTGCCATTCAAGCCCTGGTTTTTGCCACCCTAGCCGGAGCATACATTCATGAGGCAATGGAGGGGCATGGAGGAGAAGAACATGAGGAGCATTAAACTTCTCAGTTGATAGCACAGTCAAGAAGAGCATATTCGCTCAAAACATCGCAAAGCGCGATTTCAAAGAAGCGAGTGCAGCGTGAAAACCACGTTTCTAGTCGTTAACGTAATGTCTGTTAGTTTTGTAATCAAAGCAAGGAAAATCAACATGGATCCATTAGTTCAGGCTGCTTCAGTTCTCGCTGCTGCTTTAGCGATTGGTTTAGCTGCAATTGGCCCTGGTATCGGTCAAGGAAACGCTGCTGGACAAGCAGTAGAAGGTATTGCTCGTCAACCTGAAGCAGAAGGAAAAATTCGCGGTACTCTGCTATTAACCTTGGCATTCATGGAATCTTTGACTATCTATGGTCTAGTAATTGCCTTGGTATTGCTGTTTGCTAACCCCTTCGCATAAGACCTGAAAATTTTGTGAGTGTGGAGACGTGAATTATCACGCCTCTACAATCAAAATATTTTGGGTATCTTAATAGTTTTAATGTTCCGTTGACCCTTGTTGGCTATGGGTCTCTAAAATATGAAAGGTTGGATGACGTTGCTAGCCATGAAAACTGCTACTCCAGCCAAAGAGGAGACAAATGTTTGATTTCGATGCTACCTTGCCCTTCATGGCATTGCAATTCCTGCTATTAGCAGCTTTGTTGAATGCAATTTTCTATAAGCCACTGACCAAGGTACTAGACGATCGCGATAATTATATCCGAACTAATACCCTTGAGGCGCGGGAGAGCTTGGCTAAAGCCGAGCGCTTGGCTACCGAATATGAGCAGCAACTCGCAGACGCTCGCAGACAATCGCAAGCTACCGTAGAAGCCGCTCAACTTGAAGCTAAGAAAATTACTGCCGAAAAAATCGCTGAAGCCCAAAAAGAAGCTCAGTCTCAACGAGAACAAGCTTCTGTTGAAATCGAACAACAAAAGCAAGCAGCCTTTAGCACCTTAGAGCAACAAGTTGATGCTCTAAGTAGGCAGATTCTAGAAAAACTATTGGGGCCAACTCCAGTTAGATAAGCTAACGAGATTGGTTCTGTGTAAAGCATACGCGCAACTGGCCCCTAGTCCAGAGCGCTTAATTAAGTGTCAAAAAAGGCACTTTTTCCCTTCTGGGGAAAGATACTTAAATTTCCTTCCCTTGGGAAAATACAACGTATTAGCAAGCGAGCAGCGCACTTGTAAATGGGTATCATGGGGACATTCTTATTACTTGCCGCAGAAGCGAACGCTGTTCACTCTGAATTGGCAGAAGGCGCAGCAGAAGGTGGTTTCGGTCTAAACCTAGACATTTTTGAAACCAATCTGATTAATCTAGCGATTCTGATTGGCATACTATTCTACTTCGGACGTAAGGTTTTAAGCAATATCCTGAACGAGCGACAATCCAATATTGCCACTGCAATTCAGGAAGCAGAAGGGCGCTTAAAAGAGGCAAAGACTGCCCTTTCCCAAGCGCAAGAGCAATTGAAGCAATCTCAGGCAGAGGCAGAACGCATCCGCCAATCTGCCACAGAAAACGCTCAAAAAGCGAAAGAAGCCTTGTTAGCGAAGGCAGTGCAAGACGTAGAACGCTTAAAACAAACAGCAGCAGCAGATTTAAACAGTGAAACTGATCGAGCGATCGCTCAACTGCGGCAACGAGTTGCTACACTAGCATTGCAAAAAGTCGAATCGCAACTCAAAAGCGGGATTGCCGATGATGCTCAACAAGGTTTAATTGACCGCAGCATCGCACAACTGGGAGGCAATGTATGACAAGTCAGGTAGCTTCAGCCGAAGTAGCCCAACCTTACGCACAGGCACTTTTGTCAATAGCACAATCGAAAAACTTGACTGAAGAGTTTGGGGAAGATGCGCGGACTTTCCTGGGACTGCTCAGGGCAGACAAACAGCTACACAACTTCTTCAGCAACCCGTTTATTCAGTCTGAGAACAAAAAAGCTCTCATCAAACAAATACTCGGTGAAGGTTCTAATCCCTACTTACGCAATTTTTTGCTGATACTGGTAGATAAGCGGCGCATTGCATTCTTGGAAGATATTTTTCAACAGTATCTAGCGCTGTTGCGGCAGCTGAATCAAACCGTATTAGCGGAAGTAATTTCAGCCGTTCCCCTCACAGAAGCTCAACAGCAGGCAATCATCCAAAAGGTCATCGCCATCTCCAATGCTCGCCAGGTAGAACTAGAAACCAGGGTAGACAGCGAGTTAATTGGTGGTGTGATCATTAAAGTAGGTTCGCAGGTAATTGACGCTAGTATCCGGGGTCAGTTACGCCGCCTTTCATTGCGCTTAACTAATAGTTAGAAAATTGGGACTGGGGACTGGGGGCTGGGTACTGGGGACTAGGAAAAAGATTATAGTCATAAATTCTTTACATCCCTAATCCCCAGTCCCTAATCCCCAGTCCCTAATCCCCAGTCCCTTTTACTTCCGTCTCGAAAGCAAACAAGATAGACACATGAGCATATCAATTAGACCTGACGAAATTAGCAGCATTATCCAACAACAAATCGAGCAATACGATCAAGAGGTCAAAGTTGCTAACGTTGGTACGGTTCTCCAAGTTGGTGACGGTATTGCCCGGATTTATGGTCTGGAAAAGGCTATGTCTGGGGAACTTTTGGAATTTGAAGATGGCACAATAGGCATCGCCCAAAACTTAGAAGAAGACAACGTGGGCGCGGTGCTGATGGGTGAAGGGCTGGAAATTCAAGAAGGTAGTTCTGTAACTGCCACTGGTAGAATTGCCCAAGTACCCGTAGGAGAAGCTTTAATTGGACGAGTTGTAAACGCTTTGGGTCTTCCCATCGATGGTAAGGGAGACATCAAGTCCTCAGAAAGCCGTTTGATTGAATCTCCTGCACCAGGTATCATTGCCCGTCGGTCTGTACACGAACCCATGCAAACGGGTATTACAGCTATTGACTCAATGATTCCTATCGGTCGTGGTCAGCGGGAATTGATTATTGGCGATCGCCAAACCGGTAAAACTGCGATCGCGATCGACACCATCATCAACCAAAAAGAAGAAGATGTAGTTTGTGTCTACGTTGCGATCGGTCAAAAGGCTTCCACAGTTGCTAACGTGGTGCAAACATTGCAAGAAAAAGGCGCAATGGATTACACCGTCGTCGTCTTTGCTAGCGCCAGTGAACCAGCAACCCTACAATACCTAGCTCCTTACACAGGCGCAACTATTGCCGAGTACTTTATGTACAAAGGCAAAGCTACCCTGGTAATTTATGATGACCTTTCCAAGCAAGCCCAAGCTTATCGCCAAATGTCCCTACTGCTGCGTCGTCCACCAGGACGCGAAGCTTATCCTGGAGATGTATTCTACATTCACTCCCGCTTGTTAGAAAGAGCCGCAAAGCTGAGTGACGAATTAGGTAAAGGCAGTATGACCGCCCTACCAATTATCGAAACCCAAGCTGGTGACGTTTCAGCATACATCCCCACCAACGTAATTTCTATTACCGATGGTCAGATATTCCTGTCTTCTGACTTGTTTAACGCTGGTATCCGTCCCGCTGTTAACCCCGGTATTTCAGTATCCCGCGTGGGTTCTGCCGCTCAAACCAAGGCAATGAAAAAAGTTGCCGGTAAGATCAAATTGGAACTAGCCCAATTTGACGACCTGCAAGCCTTCGCACAATTTGCTTCTGACTTAGATAAAGCCACTCAAGACCAGTTGGCAAGGGGTCAACGGTTGCGCGAACTCCTCAAGCAGCCACAAAATTCCCCACTCTCGGTATACGAGCAAGTAGCAATTTTATACGCTGGTATTAATGGTTATTTAGATGATGTACCTGTAAATCAAGTAACCACCTTCACTGCTGGTCTACGTGAGTACTTAAAGACTGGCAAGACCCAGTATGCCCAAGGAGTACAAGCATCTAAAGCACTAGGTGACGCAGAAGAAGCTGCTTTGAAGGAAGCGCTTACCGAATACAAGAAGACCTTCAAAGCTACAGCGTAATTAGTCATTAGTCATTGGTCATTGGTCATTGGTACAGAACTAATGACTACTGACTAATAACAAAGGACAAATGACTAACTACTAAGGAAAAAAATATGGCCAATCTAAAAGCAATACGCGATCGCATTCAGTCGGTCAAAAACACCAAAAAAATCACAGAAGCCATGCGTCTCGTAGCTGCGGCTAGAGTGCGTCGGGCGCAAGAACAAGTGCTAGCAACTCGCCCCTTTGCCGATCGCTTGGCACAAGTATTATATGGTTTGCAAAGCCGTCTGCGCTTTGAAGAAGCAAACCTACCACTACTGAAAAAACGCCAAGTTAAGTCAGTTGGGTTGTTGGTTATTTCAGGCGATCGCGGTCTATGCGGCGGCTACAATAATAACGTTATCCGTCGTGCAGAAAACCGCGCCAAAGAAATCCAGGCAGAAGGTTTAAACTATCAATTTGTGATCGTTGGGCGCAAAGCTACACAGTACTTTCAACGCCGCGATCAGCCAATTGATGCTACTTACAGCGGCTTAGAGCAAATTCCCACCGCAGCAGAAGCTAATCAGATTGCCGATCAACTACTTTCCTTGTTCCTTTCGGAAGAAGTTGACCGCATCGAATTGATCTATACCAGATTCCTTTCCTTAGTTAGCTCCCGTCCTGTGATCCAAACCCTACTGCCTCTTGATCCACAAGGTCTAGAAGCAGCCGATGATGAAGTCTTCCGCTTGACAACTCGTGGCGGTAAGTTTGAAGTTGAACGGGAAAAAGTGGCTAGCCAAGCCCGCGCCTTAGCTCCTGACATGATCTTCGAGCAAGATCCAGTGCAGATTCTCGATTCTTTGTTGCCCCTGTATTTGAGTAACCAGCTATTGCGGGCGCTACAAGAATCTGCGGCTAGTGAACTAGCAGCGCGGATGACAGCCATGAGTAATGCCAGTGAAAATGCTGGTGAACTAATTAACACCCTCACCCTGTCTTACAACAAAGCCCGACAAGCTGCAATTACTCAAGAACTCCTTGAGGTTGTAGGTGGTGCTGAAGCACTAACTTAGGGTATAGCTAATTATTTATTTGTAGTGCGTTGTAATATATAGCCAATTGCTAATTATTTTAAGATTAGCAATTGGCTATTTTAGTAAACTTTCCCTACATTGGTTTGGACGTGATGAATTTATTATGTCTTTACGGGAAAACGGCTACAAAGACATCACCGTGTATACCAACTATATTGATGATCTCCAGCCAAGTTCCTATGAAGACACCCTGTGTTTCTCAGCAGCACTTGCATAAAGCAGAAATTTTTGTCCATTAACACATTTCAACAATCGCGTATTATAATTGAAGTATGAAGCGCATGGGTCCGTCACGGTTTCGACAGGTTGGCGAACGCTGCTCTGTGATTCAGGTC
>NZ_JABXKQ010000161.1 GCF_017114945.1 Nostoc sp. JL34 | reverse complement strand
TTCCTTCCATTGCCTACGGAGTTAGCTGACGGGCTAAGACTGGAAGGTGTCTCTCTCTTAGGAGTGCTGTTAGCGTAAGCGGGGCGTATAGCCCGTGCTGAGTTAAAACTTTTTACTCTTAAATTGCCGCTCTCTGCAAGATTAGCCCCAAACATTGGTTCCTCCGTTCCAAATCCAGCTTTCATGAATTTGAATTAGGCTACCCACTAAAAAAATGATAATCTAATTTATTCGTCTTGAGCAAAATATCGATCGAGGAAATTCAGGGCGTGGTTGCGGAGTTCAAAATATTCTTTTGAGTTTCGCATGGCGGCGCGATCGCGTGGATGCTCAAAAGGAACTTCTAAAATTTCCCCAATACTAGCAGCTGGGCCATTGGTCATCAAGACGATGCGATCGGACATATAAATTGCTTCGTCTACATCGTGGGTAATCATCATCACTGCTTGACGATTATTTTCCCAAATATCCAATACCTGGCGCTGCAATTTGCCACGAGTTAGTGCATCTAGTGCCCCAAAAGGTTCATCCATCAGCAACATTTTGGGACGAATTGCTAAGGCTCTGGCAATACCTACTCTTTGTTTCATACCTCCAGAAATTTCATCGGGATATTTGTCAGCCGCCGCCGTCAAGTTTACCATTGCCAAGTGTTGATTTACAATGCTAATTTTCTCGGCCCGATTAGCATTTTTTAACACTTCATCTACGGCTAAACGGATATTTTCTCGCACTGTTAACCAAGGTAACAGCGAATAGTTCTGAAATACCATCATCCTTTCGGCTCCCGGCTGGCGAATTTCTTGTCCATCTAGCCTGACTGAGCCGGAAGTTGCTTTTTCTAAACCAGCTACTATCTTTAGTAGAGTTGATTTTCCACAACCTGAGTGACCAATTACAGAAATATATTCATCTTCACCAATCGTTAGATTAACCCCATCTAAAACAACAAAATTCTCTTTATCAGGTGTCGGATAAGACTTGACTAAATTTTCAATTTCTAAAAATCCAGGGCGGGGCAGAACTTCGGTCTGAGTATTAATAGGTAATGAGGTATATTCCATCATCAAAGGCTCCGCAAATAATTTTGTCAATCAATATTTGAACTTGGAATTTAAGACATGAAAAAGCGAGTGGGAGCGTTAGCCCTGATGGCAAAACTATTTAAATAACCCACAGGATCGCTGGGGTCGAAGCCTTTCTTATCTATAAATACTTCTGGTGGTTCGACTTTGTAATCATCCTTGGGACATTTGATGCCCATTTCCGATGCTATCTCCCGATATAAATCTGTTCTCCATCCTTGTGCAGCTATTTTCTCGGCATTTTTGGGGAATTTATGAATTTGTCCCCACCGGGCTGCTTGTGTCATCAACCAGAGACTTCTGGATCTCCATAAAAATGTTGAGTGTTCTCCTGGCTGTTTGGAAAGGTTGTCAGGAATATCGAAGAAAATCGTAGTGTCAGCGGCTTTGATGGTGCGGTCTTTGCCGTCAAAGCCGCCATAGTTATAGTTGCCGAGAATTCCGGGACTTGTAAATTTCGCGATTGGGGCATCTTTCTTTTTGGGTCTAGCACCTGTAAAGGAACGTTCTGTAAGCAGTTCGGCTACTTCTTGACGGTTTTCTACTTTGCTGCAATACTGGCAAGCTTCAATCATCGCTTTGACGAGAGAACGATAGGTTTTGGGATATTTGTCAATGAAAGATTCCATCACCCCTAACAAACGATCAGGGTGTCCCAGCCAGACTTCTTTACCTTGTGCGAAGGTAAAGCCGATATTTTCATTACCTGTTATCGCTCGTGTATTCCAGGGTTCTGCAACCATGTAAGCTTGCATGGCACCAATCCGCACGTTTGTTACCATTTGGGGGGGCGGAACGATGATGATCCGAAACTCCTTGAGGGGATCAACACCAGCGGCGGCGGATACGTAGCGGACAAAGTATTCGTAAATGGCGGAACTCAGCACTACCGCCCAAACTTTGCCTTCTGGCGGCTGTTTGTCAAAGTAGCCTCGAAAATCGCGCCCAAAGGCTTCTAGCGCGCCATCACCATATTGTTCTTGATACTCGTACCACGGACGCAGCCCAAAATCCCACATGGCTTTATTCATGGTCATGGCGTTACCGTGGCGGTGAATGGTCATAGCTGCACACAAGGGGGCGTGGCGTGCGCCTTCGGCACCAATTCTGGCGTTGGTGACGGCACCGGAGACTACAGGTGAAGCATCCAGGCGACCAAATATTAAACCATCACGGGAAGTAGCCCAACTGGCTTCGCGGTTAAGTGTGACATTCAAACCATATTTGCGGAAGAAGCCTTTTTTCCAGGCGATCGCAAATGGCGCACAATCATTAACGGGAACGTAACCAATGGTGAGATCAGATTTTTCTAGGTCTTGGGATCTAACTACTGGTTGCACAGCTAAGGCTTCTTCAGTTAGTCCTTTGGCGGATCTATCTCCTGAAATCGCACAGGAAGATAACGCTATTCCCGTTGTAGTTGCTCCGATTCCTTTGATAAAATCTCGTCGAGTCCAGTTATGATCACCCATTTTTGTAGCTCCATTGGTGATTAATTGCTCATTCTCCAGACGCAGAGTTAATGAGTCTATTGGTGTCTTGGCGGAAAAAAGTTTAATTAGTTAGAAGCTGTAGGGCGGCGAGTTACTAATTCTTGGATTTTGCCCACGGCGTAATCTAGGACTAACCCAGTTAAGCCAATTATGAACACAGCTAAAAAGACTGAACTTAGGTTTAAGCGGCTCCATTCATCCCAGACAAAAAAGCCGATACCAATACCGCCTGTAAGCATTTCTACGGCAACAATTACTAGCCAAGCTATCCCTAAACTAATTCGTAAACCTGTAAAAATATACGGCAAACTTGCAGGCCAAATTATTTTTGTAATCCGTCGCCAACGCGGCATTTCTAGCACTCGTGCCACATCTAAATAATCTTGAGGAACGCTAGAAACTCCTAAAGCGGTATTAATAATTGTTGGCCATAAGGAAGTAATAAAGATAACAAAAATGGCGGAAGGTTCTGCTAAGTTGAAAATTGCTAAGGCGATGGGTAACCAAGCTAGAGGCGATACGGGTTTAAAAATTTGAATGAGTGGATTGAGTGCTAGCATTGCCGGTCTGGACATGCCAATTAGAAACCCCAGAGGAATCGCTACTACCGCACCTAACAAAAAGCCTAGTAATACCCGACGCAGACTTGCTATTAACAACCAACCAATTCCCAAGTTGCCTGGGCCTCGCTGGTAGAAAGGATTTAAGATGTAGTCTAGATTAGCGATTAGCGCTTCTGCTGGGGTGGGCATCAATTCATGGTTGGCAAGTGCAACAATCCACCACAGCACTATTATTCCCAAGAAGCCTAATACAGGTAGAAAGAAAACATCTCTAAGGATTACAGGTTTTGCCTTTTTCCAAGCGGCTTGTCCAGCGATCGCTGCGATCGCTGCTAAATTTAGTTGAAATATCATTTATGACCTCAACAGATTTAAGTGCAGGTACAAAAAATTTGAGCAGTACCAGCCTTGGACACTGATGAGATCGGAACATTAGAATAATGCCGTCTCTTCAGTCTCCTCTCAATGCCTACGAAGTTAGCTGACGGGCTAGGGCTGAGAGATGCCCTTCTGAAGAAAGTTGTGAGTTATGTATGAGTTAAATATTTAATAAAGTAACTTCTAACTCCTCACTTCCTCTGAGATACGCCCCACAATTTGGTTCCTCCGCTCCAACTTCACGCACTGTGATGCGTTGGATTAGGCTGACTTACTCTTAAATAAATACTAAATTATGCACATTATAACATTGATATACACAATATAACATACTACTTCAGTAAAGGTATCTATATTAGGATAATTATTGTTTATTTTGTTACTCCCCTAAATTACTTACTTAGCTTTTCGGTAATCAATAAAATTTATAATTTTGGTTGTGTTGTCAGTGAAAAGCTTACACAGACAGCTAAACGCTTTAATTAAGTCAAGCACAAATGCTGTTACCTGCTAGACTACTATTTACCAGGCTGAGGATACATATTAGACTTAATGACTTGTGTCTACGGATGGTTAATCTCATCAACGAAAGAATGTGTAAAATCTATTTCTTTTGGTAGGTGGAACATGTCACTAATTTTGGTAAAACCTCACTCCACTCGCTAAACTATTTGCATGTGGAAGTTTGCTCATCTATCTCCTAGCTGAATTTAACATAATGGATTTTAGTCAACTACTGGCTGAAAAAACGGATACCATCCTTGATAAATGGATTTTAGCAGTTCGCGAGGATAGACGGATTGAAAGTGCTGGTGACTTATCTTACACAGCGATCAAAGATCATATCCCCGATGTCTTGAAAGCTATGGTGACAGTGCTTTCAAAATCTCAGGATAATGATATTCAGTCAATAGTTACTGCCAGTTTTCAGCATGGAGCTATTCGAGCCGAACAAGGCTTTGATTCAGCAGAAATTGCCAGAGAATATCATCTGCTGCGAACAGTAATATTTGATACTATACAACCAGATTTATTGAAGGGAATCCCGTCAGAGATAATTCGTTCCATGCGTTTAATTGATGCGATTGTAGATGAAGCGATCGCTCGATGTTTCAAGAGTTATGTTGAGGAACGCTTGCGGGAATTACGGCAGTTACAAGCATCACTAACGCTCCATAATGAGGAACTGACGCGGTTAATTAGCGCCAATCAAGAGTATCTTTCTCAACTAGCCCACGAATTGAAACATCCTCTAACTTCTATTATTGGCTACTCGGATCTATTTTTACGCCAACAACGACGAAAGACTGAGATCAAAGATAATTATACAAATTTAGAACATATTGAGCGGGTACTACGGAATGGGAGACAGTTACTCCATTTGATCAATGATGTACTAGAACTTTCGCGCTATGACGCGGGGCAGATAAAACTCCAATTAGCACCCACCGATGTGCGTGAATTAATCGATAATGTATGTGAAATGTTGGAACCTTTAGCTGCGGGAAAAAATTTACAAATCGTAGTGGATTGCGATCGCGCTCCTGAAAAATTAATTACAGATTCTTTTCAATTGCAACAGATTTTCACAAATCTTATTAGTAATGCGATTCGTTATACAGAGTCGGGGACTGTTATTATCATGTGTCAGGTGTTGGAGAATCAGAGATGGGCGATCGCAGTTTCTGATACTGGAATTGGTATTGCCTCAGAAAACCAAGACCAGATATTTGAACCCTATTTTCGTGTAAGTGCTAGCGATCGTCCCTATCTCCCTGACAGCACTGGGTTGGGGTTAGCGATCGTCTCGCGGTTGGTAAAACTACTGCAAGGCCAAATTAACCTAGCCTCGCAGTTAGGCGTTGGTTCTACTTTCACCGTCATTTTTCCCTTAGAAGTTGAGTTTTAAAAGTATTGGGCGACTGGAAGTCGCGACTACACAAGCAAAGTCCACCTCCGTGGACTAATACAAAATCAAGGGTTTTAAACCCACGGAGGTGGGTTTTGTCTGTATAGCCGCGATTTAAATCGCCGAGGCTTTTCTTAGGGATGATTTCTACCATCCCCATTTTTTATCTTTCGATTTCATCTACTGCTTTAGGAACCCCCGCAGTTAAAACCTCATGTCCCCCAGGTGTAACCAAGACATCATCCTCAATCCGAATGCCAATGCCAACCCATCGCGGATCTGTCTCTGGCTGGTCTTCTGCTAGTTTGGTATCTGGCACAATATATAGTCCCGGTTCCACTGTCAAAATTTGACCTGGTTGTAAAATCTGTGGTTTGTCTTCACCATGCTGGTAAACCCCGACATCATGAACATCCAAACCTAACCAATGACTAGTGCGATGCATATAATATGGCTTATATTTCTCTTCTTCAATTAACTTATCAATTTCACCCTTGAGAATACCAAGTTCAACTAAACCTTCTGTGAGGACGCGGACTGCTGTATCGTGAACTAAGCTGAAGGGATTACCTGGTTGCACTTGAGCGATCGCTTGTTTTTGCGCTTCTAAAACAATCTCATACAGCGTCTTTTGTTCTGGCGTAAATTTACCCCCGACAGGAAATGTCCGCGTAATATCCGAGTTGTAATAACCGTAGGCACAACCAGCGTCAATTAGCAGTAATTCTCCATCCTGCATTTGACGATTATTCTCAATGTAATGCAGTACGCAAGCATTGACGCCGGAAGCCACAATGGAAGGATAAGCTGGCCCCATTCCACCCCGCACTCGAAATATGCGTTCCATCTCCGCTTGAATTTCATACTCATAACGTCCGGGTGCAGCAATTTCTTGGGCGTAATTGTGCGCTTCAGTTGCGATCGCAGCTGCTTGACGCATCAATTCCAACTCAGCTTCGCTTTTGATCAATCTCATGCTGTTGAGGACAGGGCCAGTATCTTCAATAGCGATCGGCCCAGTACCGCGCTTCGGATAAGTCCGCAGTAAACTTTGATAATGTCTCAGGATTTGGTCATTGAAATTGCGATCGCGTCCTAAGTGATAATAAATCCGACTGGCTTTTTCCAAATACTGCGGCAACTTTTCATCTAACTCGCTAATGGGGTATGCTTCATCAGCATCATAAATTTCTTTTGCTGCATCTACCCCAGAAAGATAACCAGTCCATACTTCCTTTTCGCGATCCTTCGGTTGGACAAACAACACAAACCGATGTTCTGAATGATGCGGCGCTAACACTGCTACTGCTTGTGGTTCATTAAAACCAGTCAAGTAAAAAAAATCACTTTCTTGGCGATAAACATACTCGACATCGTTGTGCATCACTGCCATTGGCGCACTGCGAAAAATGGCTGTACCATCACCAATTTTTGCCATTAACTGCTCGCGACGCTGCCGATATTCTGCTTGCATAGTTGATGTACTTCTAAAAGTATTGTATTATTTGACACTTTTGGCAACTAGCAGATGCACAGATTATGCCTCTTAATAGTTGCTAATCTAAGTTATTCTAACCAATATTTGTTTCCACTCAAGTGATAAATCATTGGAGAATAATCAATTATCTCGAAAGCCTTAGATCCCCGATTTCTTTAAGAAGTCGGGGATCTTGTTGTTATTGAATAATTTAGGATATTTATGAAATGAAATAAATTTTAAACGTTTATCTTATATCAAAAATTCTGGTATTTCATAAATATAACAACACACAGTATAAAAACTATGTCCACTCAACCCATAATAAAAAAAGCGATCGCTTACGTAACCAAGAAAGAAGAGTTAATGGTGTTTACACATACTGATTTTCCTGAAGCTGGCGTGCAAGTACCTGCTGGTACAGTTGAAGAAAGTGAGGAGCCATCTGAAGCTGTGCTGCGAGAAATTTATGAAGAATCTGGTATTAAGGGAGTTCGTATTATTGAGCTATTGGGTATTTATCAATACAACATGACTCCCTATCGGAATGAAATTCAAGAACGTTATGTTTATCATCTGGAATTAACTCAGCCTACGCCATCTACTTGGCGACATTGGGAAATGCATCCAAGTACGAACAAAAACCCTATAGCCTTTGATTTTTATTGGGTTAAATTGGATAGCTCAAATTTAGGACTAGCTGGTGGTCAAGGTTATTTTTTATCTAAGCTTGTTCACAAAATAAAAAATAGTGGAGATTCAGCCAACACTTGAGAAATTGCCAAGAAAATAAAGGCAATATTATACAAATTCATTAGAACTAATGTAGCGATCGCTTCTGTCTTAAGTCAGTAGGTATAATTAAACATCAAATAAAATTATAGTTTGCTCAAAATAAAGATTATCAAGACTAAGGTGCTTACTACAAGCTTTAATTTATTTACGCATAGCTACTTAGCATATTTCTAAATTCAGAAAAAAATCTGGCTGGTGTGGATATTTTTATCTGATTAATTACCTGTTAAAGATATAAGTAGATTTTTGAGCCAACATTTAAATGTCAAAGAAAATAGATAAAAAAAGTCAAGTTTTAGCTATAAAATACAAAGAAAAATTTTGTAATTGCTTATATAGAACTTGAAAATTTGAGAATAATAGTTTAAAACAAACAGATACTTATCTTCAAAGAGTGACATTAATAAAGAAAAAATAGTTATAAAGAAATCTTAAAACCCTGGTAAATGTTATTCCGTTACAGAAAGAGATTGCCAAAAAAAGTTAAAAAAATATGACAGCCAATAATAAAAATACACCATGCCTGAAAGTACAAATTCCTCACCCTTAGCTTTGAATACATCTCGATTGTTATCAGATTCTTTTGCAAAATCAGAAATCTTGACAACTTCTCTTAAGAGTTTAAATTATGATTTGGGGTTTGGAAATAAGAGTTCCTCACTAGCACTAGAAAGTCAATCGGCGACTACGCCTGTTAAAATATCAGCAAATCCCAATCCTAATCCTTACTTAACTAGTGCGGCGATTACTCCTGACTTTAACGGTGATGGGAAAACGGACAAAGTTTGGGTCAATTCTTCAACAGGTGAGATTATCATTCGGTTGATGGATGGCACAAAAGTTTTGGAACAGGGTTCTCTAGGTCAATTTGACCTATCCGCCTATGATTATAAAATTGCTGACTTCAATGCTGATGGCAAAACCGACTTCTTATTACGCAATAAGACAACCGGTGAGAATAGCATTGTGCTGATGGATGGCACCAAAGTTGCTAATGCGGCGGCTCTAACTAGCGTCGATCCAGCCTGGACTCCTCAGATTGGCGATTTCAACGGCGATCGCAAAACCGATATCTTCTGGCATAATGCCACAACTGGTGAGAATGCTATTTGGGAGATGGATGGTACGACAGTTCTGAATGCAACTGTTCTAGACACTACGGACACAGCGCTAACTCCTACCATTGTTGATTTCGACGGCAATGGCAAGAGTGACATTTTCTGGCGCAATCAGACAACCGGTGATAACACCGCTTGGTTTATGGATGGTACGCAAAAGACCGAATTTGCTCTGCAATCACAAGATGCCGCCTGGACTGCTAGCCTTGGTGATTTCAACGGCGACTATAAGACTGACATTCTGTGGAGAAACGCTCAAACCGGTGAGAACAAGGTTTGGACGATGAATGGCATCTTAGTCACAGAAGGTGCTTTAGGGACACTTGACTCAGCCTGGACTTCTAAAATTGGCGATTTCAACGGCGATGGCAAGACCGATATCTTCTGGCACAATGGTACCACAGGTGAGAATACTGCTTGGTTGATGGATGGTACAACAGTTGCTACTGAAGCTTTCTTACCGGCTAATAACGCGGCTTTGACACCATCCCTTGGCGATTTCAACGGCGATGGTAAGACCGACATCTACTGGCGCGATCAGACAGCAGGTACAGACACCATCTGGACTATAGATGGAACGACAGCCGTTGATAACCCCATCAGCGACGCAGATAAGCTCACCGGAGAATGGTATACCTTCTAAAATAAGAATTCAGAAGGTGGAGGCAGGAGTGATTATTGTATCCCTGCTTCCCCTGCTTCTTTCCCAGTCCCCTTTATTCAAAATTTGTAGCTCAAAACCTGAATTTCTCCCTTTTCCGGCAATTTACCAGGGCTAATGGAAATACTATCTCCATTGCTACGCCGCACTGTCATACCTTGCATCAAGGTCAAAAAATTATCCAGTGGCGAAAGATCGCACTTAGCAGCATCAGCAGCTTGTGTGCGGTAATGAGTCGGAATCACCAATTTGGGATTTAATACTTGAACAGCCTGCTTTGCTTCCTCTGCACTGTAGGCTTTTGCACTGCCTCCTACTGGAATAAATGCTACATCGGGACGCCCCATCAGGATTTTTTGCTCAATGGAAATGGGTGCAGCGGCTCCGCCTAAGTGTAGGATATTAATTCCGCCTTGCTTCCAACTCCAAGCAGTATTTGAACCAAACTGCTTACCACCTTTGCGATCGTGGTCTATGGCAACTCCTTGGAATTTAATGCCTTTAAACTCATAAACTCCTGGTTCGTAGATGAGTTTTGCATTTCCTGGTAGTACATCGACAGCACCTTCATCTAGCAGTTGGCTACTAATCAGTACTAAATCTGCTGCAACTTTTGGGGGACGATACCCAGCAGTACAGCCGACTGACCGAAATGGATTGACGAGAATTTTCGCACCACCACCAGTAAAAAGAAAGCAAGTATGACCCAACCACTGAACTGATAAACCGCTAGATTGTGCGTCAGCTTGAGATTCAGAACCCAAGGTAGTAACTAAAGCTGTGACCAACCCCGCCCCAGCATAGCCCATCAACTGTCGTCGTTTCATTAATTATGCTCTTGACTGTAACTGTTCCAGAAAATTTCGCAATAACTGTTTTCCTGAAGATGTCAGGACACTCTCTGGGTGAAACTGGACGCCCTGAATGTGAGGATAGTTCCGGTGTCGCACTCCCATAATGGTGTTATCTTCAACCCAAGCGGTGATTTCTAACACATCTGGGCAAGTCTCACGTTCGATTACCAAACTATGATACCTGGTGGCGGTTAAAGGATTTTCTAATCCCCGGAAAACCCCCACTCCAGTGTGAGACACCTGAGAGGTTTTGCCATGCATCAACTCTGGAGCAGGAATTATTTTACCACCGAACACTTGACCAATGCTTTGATGTCCCAAACAGACACCCAAAATTGGTAACTCTTGTCCTAGCTGTTCAATCAATTCTAAAGAAATGCCAGCATCTTCCGGGCGACCAGGCCCAGGAGAAATAACTACGGCTTCCGGCTTTAATGCCTGAATCTCATCTATGGATATCTTGTCGTTACGAAAAACTTTAATATCATCTGCCACTGGGAACTCTGATGCTAATTCTCCCAGATATTGCACTAAGTTATATGTAAAACTGTCGTAATTGTCGATAACTATAATCAAAGCTCATCACTCCTGGTTTTTACTACTTATCAGTTGTAAAAAGCATAGACAAGTATCTCATACTATTTGTTCGTTAAGTGTAAAAATAATGCTGACGTGGACGTGTAGATATAAAGCGGCTACTCTACAATCAGCCACTTCCTAAAGATTACCAAGTCAGCCTTTAGTCAGGATGCTTGGCACGTAGGCGTAGCCCGTCGTAGACATCGCACTACTTAAATTTTGAATGTGTTTTGCAAAGGGAAGCGGACAGAGTGTGATTCTCTTAGTGAGGCTAGGCCTACGTAAATCACCTCTACAAAGCCGATATAATTAAAGTTACCAGAGGAGGGAGCAATAGCGTACCGGCTACTAGCATCGCTACCAAAGCAGAGACTAGCACTGCACCAGCCGCACAATCTTTAGCAATTTTTGCCAAATCATGGTATGTCTGCTTAACGGTTAAGTCCACAACGGACTCGATCGCTGTATTTAGTAACTCTAATGCCAAAACTAAACCACTAGTTATCCCAATTACTGCTATTTCTACCGCTTGCAGATGCAAGAAAACGCTTAAAGCAATAGCCAAAGCACAAACACTTACATGGATGCGAAAATTACGTTGAGTTTGAAAACTATAGCTGATTCCAGCCCAGGCATATTTAAAACTAACAAATAGATTAGAGGCTACTTTCCAGGAGAATTCCCGTTCGTTAGACACCAGTGTTTTTAACGAGGTAGACGTTGGTGATGGAGAAATTTTTTGGGACATAGACTTAAAAATACAAAAATAGAGTTGCTACAGTGGGAATATTCGCCAATCTTAATGGCAGAATTAACTTTGAGGCAATCTTTAGGGAATTTTCCACAGAAGTATTATAAAAGTATTACCCAAAATTGACACTAAGGGATACACAAGCTACTGCTATTCCATGTCAATAGCAATACCTATTGCCTTCAGCAATCTCACTTGTTGTTTTAACATTCGCTCCAAACTTTCTTCATCAGGATGATCCCAGCCTAACAGGTGCAATAACCCGTGAGCAGCTAACCAGGCTAGCTCAGTTGGTAAGCTATGTTCTTGTTGTTGAGCTTGGCGTTGTGCTGTATCTACAGATACAATAATATCACCTAGATACAATGGTACAGAGGTCAGCATTTCTTCGCTTTGAGGAAAATCCACCTCCAAAGCAGCAAAGGCTAAAACGTCTGTAGGCTTATTTTGTTGACGATATTGAGCATTCAGTTCTTGAATTTGGGAGTCATCTGTCAAACGCAGCCCGATTTCATAACTTGGCGCTGGCGGAATCTGAGGGTGAAGTATTTCCAACCAGTCATTAAACCAGTTTTCCCAAGTTTCAGGAGTAATTCGGGAATCAGTGTCCCCAATCTTTACAGATGTTGTCGGGGACAACTCATAAAAATACTCCTCCACATATAGTTCAACGCTCAGGGGCACATAGTCTCCTTGTCTGAGGTTTACGATTTGTCGTTAGTGAGTTAGATAAGCAAGACCAACAAGGAGAGCTAAAAGCCCTACAGCAGTCAATGCAAAATGCTTTAGGGAAGTTCCACCCTTCCGCACCATGTTTCGCATGGCGAGTTTTACATAGCTAGGTTGAGGTTCTGTTGAAGGAGAGTTGCTCATAGTTATTTGTCTACAGACTCTTTTATAACTGTAACAGTTGGTCTGGGATAGAATTGCGATGAATTGCGATCGCCCATATACTACTAAGGCGTTTCTCAGTAAAACGCCTTAGCAATCCGGGTGCTATGCAATAAGCGCCTCTATACCGAAGTGTTTTCTACTAGTTTATTTTCTTGGCGCAGATAAGCTTGAATGAATGTATCAAGTTCACCATTCATCACATCACCAATCGCTGTTGTTTCCGTAGTTGTACGTAAGTCTTTCACCATTTGGTAAGGATGAAATACATAGTTACGGATTTGGTTTCCCCAGGAGGCTTCCACCATATCGCCACGAATTTCGGCAATTTCTTGGGCACGTTGCTCTTTGGCTATGACCAACAGCTTTGCTTTGAGGCGATTTAGGGCTTTTTCTTTATTTTGCAGCTGTGATCGCTCTTCTGTACAGCGCACCGCAAGACCCGTGGGCAGGTGGACAATCCGCACCGCAGTTTCTACTTTGTTGACATTCTGCCCACCTTTACCACCAGAGCGAGTTGTGGTGATTTCCAAATCCTTGTCTGGAATATCTAATTGCACAGAGTTATCAATCTGCGGCATCACTTCCACCCCGGCAAAACTGGTTTGTCGCTTACCGTTAGCATTAAAAGGTGAAATCCGCACTAACCGATGTGTACCCATCTCCGATCGCAAGTAACCATAGGCATAGCGACCAGTAATTTCTAGGGTTGCCGATTTAATTCCGGCTTCATCACCTTCAGACTCTTCAGCTAAAGTTACCTTATAGCCGTGAGCTTCGCCCCAACGGGTGTACATCCGCATCAGCATAAATGCCCAGTCTTGAGCATCAGTGCCACCAGCACCAGCACTAATCGTCAGTACAGCACCTTCAGCATCATAGGGGCCAGAAAGTAACTGTTGTAACTCCCACTGATCCAGGTCACGATTCAGTTTAGTGATAGTAGATTCGGCTTCTTGGAGTAGTGCCTCATCGGTTTCTAACTCCAACAACTCAACAACTGCCTTAGTATCTTCCAGATTGGCGTGCCAGCGATCGTATTGTTCGAGGTGGGCTTTCAGGTCATTGAGTTCTTGCAGCGTTTGTTGGGCCTGGGTTTGGTCATCCCAAAATTCTGGCTGTGCTGATATTTTTTCGAGGTCTTGAATTTTGGCTGTCAGTGCAGGTACGTCAAAGATAGTCCTGGGTTTTACCCAGGCGGCCAGACAACGTTTCGATTTCGCGTTTGAGTTCTAGGACATCCATAATGCTTGCTGAATGATAGATAGAGCGTTTTGGATTGGAAAATTGCTCTTTATTCTAGTTATGTTTCTTGATTTTAGCTGTAGTTGGGCAAATTTTTTCTGCACTAGTTACAAAAGTTACTTGAAATTATCAAGCGCTTCTTTCCCCACTGAAGTAGTGTGATTTAGCTGTTGCAGATAGGCTAGGAGAAATTCGCTCTATTCTTGCATGAGTTCCTTGTTCCGATTTCAGTCAGCCATAAGCATAACGCCCTATAATTTCTAGGATGGTATGTTTAACCTCTCCTAAATCACCTGCTGACTCTTGCACTAGATATACTTTATGGTTATGATCTACTGCCCAACGATGGTATAACCGCAATAACATCGTTGCCCAGTCTTGGGAATCTATACCTCCAACCTCAGCCGTAATTGCCAAGAATACTCCCTTTTGGTCGTATGGGCTGGACAGTAATTGTTGTATTTCTACTATTTCGAGTTCTTGCTGGAGTTGGCTAAGGTTGGTTTGTGCCTCTTGCAACAATTCCTCATCAGCGTATAATTCTAGTAGTTCTAGTGCAGCCTTGATACCTTCTAGAATGAAGTGCGATCGCTGATATTGTTTCTTCTTAGTATTGAGGAATTCAATTTCTTGAAGTGTCTGATAGTAAGTGACAGAATTATGCCAGAAAGTAGGTTGAGAAATTAATTGATTTAAGTCTTCAATTCTTGGACTTAGTTCTGAGAGGTCAAAGACAACCTTCAGCCTTAGTCAAGATATTAGACAACCTTTATACTTCGATTTTGATATTTGAGAGTTCTAGCATAGTTTTACTCACTTTAGGCTGAACTTGTCTATATATTATACTATTAAAACGATGAAAAAACCGTGGTTGCTAAAAATTTAACCACGGTTTTGCCTTATAAAAGTTTACTTTTGCTAGTGTCTACAGACAATTAATCGCGGCCATTGATGGCAATTAGCAACCGCAAGATAAAGACAAACAAGTTGATGTAAGTGAGGTACATCGACAAAGCAGCAGGCAGATATTGATCATCGCTGTAAGTGCGGGGCAAGATGTAGAAATCAACTACAGAAACCCCAACAAACAGGAATACTCCTAAACCAGAGATGGCGATTTCTAACCAATTTGGCGTGTAAACACCAAACATGGCAAATCCAAATTGGGCTAAACATACAACCACCAAGGCAATGACACCAAGATTGATGGTTTTCGTCAAAGCCATACCGTCTTGTTCAGAGAGATTTGAACCTATTTGACGGGCGAAAATAAAAGTAACGCCACAACCAAGGGCAGCCAAGCCAATGCCTTGAATGCCAACACCTTGGGATCTCAAAGCGACAAATATCAAACCACTGAGAGTATATCCAGACAAGAGGCTGTAGGTTGCCAACAGGGGTAGTGCAAGCCCCTTGTTACCTTTCTGGGCAACATTTTGGGCAACAAAGAACAAAATTAACTCCAGAATCACCGCACCAATAAAGGTGGGAAAGAATATTTCGGGGTTAGTACGGATAACTCCTAAACCGCCGTAGGTTCCTAATGCCGTTAGCACCAATCCACCACCGACGTAGGGGAGGGCGTTTGCAATCACGTTTGGGCCAACGAGGGCGTGAGATTTAGCCTCACGGATAGCTTCACGAAAATTACTGGTATTGCTCATATTGAAAAACTGTTTTTTAGGGAAACGTTCTGCTTATTCCTATTCTTACCAATCTTTGCGGTTAACAGCCAAGGATTTAATATCGTTGCCAAATATGAAGGGCGGCTTTGTTGTAAAAAATTAACGTGAGTTCAACGAAGCGAAAAAGCTGCAAGCTGAAGCTTTTTCAGGTGCTGTCTAGTCTATCCAGTAGATAGCGAGCGATCGCTAATTTTTGGCTGATTGCTTGTTTTCTGCCCTTTCTGGGGTGATGTGATGTCGATTTAGCACCATATTCTGTCTAGATTTAGAATCAAATAGCCCCAGATGATTCACCTTTATTAAATATGCTGGAGTGTCTAGGATTTATCCTCACAACTCCTTCAATTGTTGAAATACATCGTGTTTGAATCCAGAAAAATCCCGCCGGCGGTTAAAAATCATGTAATTTTGTCACAGTTTTGACATCACCTCTTCATAGTTGTGCCAAGACAAAGTGCAATATTCAATCAAGACCTTCGCCAATTTACAAGGATTGGGATAGAGCAAATCTAGATAATACACACTTGTTTTTGCCATCAGGCAAAAAACCTAGCTAATAAAATGCTTGTCTTAGGCTGTTTCAGCAAAAATTAGACGACCTCTGTTTTTAGCAAAGATATCGAATTGTGTAGATGCATTTTTACCTAACCGTGTAGTCTGGAGTTTTAGCTTCGTGAATCCTAAAGTCTCAGTCATTATCCCTGCTTACAATACTGAAGCTTATATTGCCAAGGCAATAGAGTCAGCCTTAGAGCAAACGCTCGATGATATTGAAGTTATCATGGTAGATGATGGTTCAAGTGATAAAACTGTAGAAATTGCTAAAAGTTTTACTGACCAACGTCTCAAAATAATAGTTAATCAACAAAACCTTGGGGTTTCTGCTGCGCGTAATCGTGCCCTCAGAGCAGCCCAAGGAGAATGGATTGCTGTGCTTGATTCAGATGATTGGTATGTTCCCGACAGATTGGAAAAGCTTGTGTATCTGGCAAATGAAATAAATGCAGACATGATCGCTGATGATCTTCATCTTATCAAAGATGGTGCAACATCTCCTTGGAGTACATTGATTCAAGAAAGTGGAGAATGTATAGATAAAATTATCCCAATTGACATCGTTTATTTTGTAGAAACTGATGTCTATGGAAAACCAGGGTTGCATCTTGGTTTAAGCAAACCTCTATTCAAACGAGAATTTCTGGTTAAGCACGGCATTATGTACGATGAAAACCTCAGCATAGCCGAAGACTTTTGGTTTGATATGAAATTCTTAATCAATGGCGCTCGCTTTTTTCTTGTGCCAAAACCCTATTATTTTTACCGTTCACGTCCTATTTCTCTAGTCCGTCAAAACATATTGTCATCTCTAAATCAATACTTGAGTTCTACTAATTATTTTATGGAACAAGAAGTTGTGAAAAAAAATCCAGCTTTAATTCGTGCTCTATCTTATAATCTTGCAGTCTATAATAAAAATCTAGATTATTTTAAAGTGGTAATGCCTATAAAGGAAGGTAAATGGTTAACAGGATTAACAGAAATCAGGAAAAACCCATACTTTATTTTTGATTTTATTTCCCGGTTTAGAAATATCATCGAGCGTCGACTTCAATACTATGTGATGGGTAATAAATCAGCTTTTGACATTTCTTATAACCTAGATAAAAAACGAAAAGCTACCAATTAGTACTATCGAGCTTCCATCACTTTGCGAGAGAATAATCTAAAATTCCTACAGCATAAGACTTTTACCAAAAACCCTGATTTCAGGGATTCTGTTAGAAAATAGGCACAAGTGCATACCCTGGAGTTTTGCTTGTAGTTGTTCGCGCACAACTCTATATTCGCAAAGAGTGTTAACTTTCATCTGAAAAAACTACAAAGGTTTCCGTTGCATCACACCCAATACGGTTCGGATAAGCATTTTTCACTTTCCTTGTGGTCTGGGGAAAGGAGAAGGAGTAAAGGGTAAAGGATGTATTCAAAACCTTTCCCCTTTCACCGAACCGTATTGGCATCACAGTGCAATTTTCGTAAACTTTCCTCATCTACGAATGCCCAATCTTTGAGATGAATTGCCCAGCAAACTTGCATCTCAATAAACTGTTCCTATGTTTCCACTAAGTTTCCCAAATTCCCACTTTAGCAATATTGAACGGAAATGCCCGTCAATACCTAACTAAGTACAAATCCCCATAATAATCAGTCGGAATTCTGTTTTTTGTAGCTTGGGTTTTGTTCTTCAACCCAACCTCCAATTTGGATTTTCGACTTTTATTAATGACGGTGCGTACTAAGAGATAAAATTGCCCAGTCTCTTTTGCGACTAATTCAGTGTCGATCTAGGTTGCACTCAGTATCACAGATGGCTATTAGGTTAGTTATGCATTGTTCAGCATAAATAGCTAGTTTTTGTTGCAAAAGCTAAAGATTATGTGCAATTCAAGAGTTATGTAAATAACAAAAATAACCTGTAACAGTGATAGCAACAAAATCATGCGTACAAATACTGAATTGTGGAGTTCGACCCCTGACAAGTTCAGTGAAACGACGATGGCTTATTCTTCCCTGACTCAGCAAAATAATAACAGCTTAGAAGAAAATATACGCAACTCCATTTTCTCAGGAATAGGAGTTACAACAAGGGAATGTATATGGCAACAAGTGAGTCCTCTTTACGAACTGATGGTATAGAATTATTGCACTTGTACCACCAGAATCCTTCTATTAAACTTCGTAATAAACTTGTACAGTTACATACTGGCTTAGTACGGAAGATGGCTCATAAATTCAGCCATCAATGTAATGAACCTTATGAAGATTTAGAACAGATTGGGTATTTTGGTTTGATTAGGGCTATTGAGCGTTTCGACCCTAGCCAAGGATATGCTTTTAGTTCCTTTGCAGTGCCATATATTCGCGGTGAGATGCTGCACTTTTTGCGCGATCGCAGTACTCTATTAAAAATTCCCCGTCGTTGGCAAGAATTATACAATGAAGGACAAAAAATTCGCAAGGACTTATCAATCTCTTTAGGTCGCCCGCCCAAGGATGCTGAAATTGCTAGCCAACTTCGGGTATCGGTGCAAGAATGGCAAGAAACAAAGTTAGCTGCTCAAAACCGGATGCCTTTGAGTTTAGATGCAACCGCAGTTAACTATGTTGATTGCCAAATAACCTTGGGTGAGGCACTTCCTTGTCCTCGTTCTCATGTGCTTCTACAACAAGAAGAAGAACGCCAACAACTCCAAGGCGCAATCAATATGTTGGAAGAAAAGCCCCGCATGGCAGTTGAAATGGTATTCTTGAAGGAACTTTCTCGCAAGGATGCGGCTAAGAACATTGGTACTAGTCCAATGACAGTAACGCGCTATCTGCAAAAGGGAATTCAAGATTTGATTTGCTATTTACAACCACAGGTAATGCCCACTGGGTCTTGATGTTATTAGTTAATGGTCAGTGGTTAGTAGAAAAGCAACTGACAAATGACAAATGACAAATGACTAATAACTAATTATCTAGATTTTAAATCAGCGATCGCACCTTTGGTCATGGCAGCAATAGCTTGGTCTGTCGCTTTCGGCAAATGATAATATTTACCGCCTGCTGTTTGCGATAATTCTTTAGCAAAGCCAGTAGACACAAATTTACTTTCTGTATCAATTACTAATAGTTGCATCCCCAAAGCCCGGATTCTGGCAGCAATTTCTAATAATTCTCCTTTGATATCTGGCTTTTCTCCTGGTTCTAGCTGTTCACCCAAAGAACGCGCTAAGGGAATATTACCCCGCCCATCGGTGATTGCGACAAGGACAACTTGTCCAATATCTCCACTCATCTGAGCATTTAAGCCGACGCGCACAGCTTGAGTTAAACCATGTGCTAAAGGCGAACCCCCACCACAGGGCAACCTTTCCAAACGGTTACGTGCCAAAGCAATAGAACGTGTTGGAGGCAATAATACCTCTGCCTGTTCTCCTCGGAAGGGAATTAATGCTATTTGATCGCGGTTTTGATAAGCTTCAGTCAACAGTTGCATCACCGCACCTTTAGCCGATTGCATTCGATTCAAGGCCATTGAGCCAGAAGCATCTACCACAAATACTACCAACGCCCCAGCTTTGCGTACCAGGCGTTTCGAGCGAATATCAGGTTGTTCTACAATAACTTTTCTATTTGGTTGTCTTTCTCTCCGTGCTTTTTGATAAGGAGCCGCAGCTCTTAAGGTGGCATCTACTGCAATGCGTCGTGCTTTCCCTTTGGGCAACATTGGCTTAATGTAGCGTCCCCTGTCATCGGAAAAGATGACACTACGACTACCAGATTTACCTTGCCGCTTCGCCATTTGAGTAAAGTAAAGCACGTTGTCATCAAGAATTACCCCTTCTGGATCAAAAATGAATTCTTCCGGGATGCTGGGGGGTTCTTGCTCTTGATTTTCTTCCTGTTCTTCTTGTTCTTCCTCTTCTTCTTCTGATTCGTCCTGGGGTTCTTCTTGATTCTGTTGCGGCGGCGGTGGAGGCGGTGGCGGTGCTTGATCTGGTGGTGGTGTCTGCACAACTGTGGCGCGTGGTACAATTACCAATTCCACTGCACGGCGCAAATCTTCAGCATTAACTGTTGTCCGTCCCTCTAAAGCCGCGGCGGCCTTGGCAACCCGCGTGGCGAATAACTCGGCGCGATGTCCCTGAACTCCGCCGCGAATGGCCTCATCTACTAAGTAGGCAATTTGTTCGTGGGTGATGATTACTTCTTTTAACCATTCCCGCGCCAAGATGATTTGGGTTTTGAGGGAGTCTAAGTCTTCGTTGTACTGCTTGAGGAAATCTTGGGGAGATTTAGAATAAGCGATCGCAACTTCAACTGCTTCTACTCTTTGATCTAAGCCGAGTACACCGTCAGCAGAGAGTGCGATCGCAATTCTATCTAGCAAATGCTCTCGTAATCCGCCTTCTTCTGGATTATAGGTGGCAATAAATAGGGATTTGCACGGATGCTGAAAACTAATCCCTTCCCGTTCAATCTGGTTGCGTCCCTCAGATAATACTGTTAAAAGCTGATTTGATATTTGGTCATCTAATAAATTAATTTCATCTACGTACAGTACACCCCGGTTTGCTGTAGCGAGTAATCCGGGCTGAAAAATCGTATCACCTTGTTTTACCGACTTTTCCACATCCACTGAACCGAGGAGTCGGTCTTCTGTAATACCTAGAGGAATTTGCAAAAAAGGCGCGGGGATGATTTCGACGGGCACATCTTGAATGTCTTTGTCTGCGTACTCCGCCAACAGTTGATCGTCCCATTCTTCTGGGTGATTGGGGTCGCAATTGCTGATTGAACCTTTGACAACTTCAATCGGCGGTAGTAGAGCGTGGATAGCACGAGCCATTACAGATTTTGCCGTACCGCGACGACCTGCGATCGCCACTCCTCCCAAACCAGGATCGACTGCGGCTAACAGCAAGGCTAATTTTATTGCTTCTTGACCAACTACGGCTGTCAAGGGAAAAGCAGTGATTGTGGGATTGATAGTAGGCGCAGGCATTGTTTGCAAATTAGCGAGTCTCGGCCTTTAGCATACCAATTTCTGACACATTTAGAATATAAGTGCGATCGCCTCCGGTGGGCGTTACGTCATCACATTTCCCTTGGGAGGAAGATTTATGAGTATTGCCCAGGCTAAACGCTTCACACTAGCTGAATACCACAGGCTTGGAGAATTGGGCTTTTTCCATGAAGATGACCACATTGAATTAATCAACGGGGAAATTATTGAAATGGCATCCAAAGGGACAGCCCATGAGACTTGTTTGCGAAACTTGTTGCGAGAACTTCCAAAAATTGTAGGTGATAGAGCAACTTTGCAATCTCAAGCCCCGATTGCTTTGCCACCTAACAGCGAACCTGAACCAGATTTTGCTATTCTTCAAAACCGAGATGATAATTATCTATCTGGTCATCCTCAACCTGCTGATGTGTTATTGGTGATGGAGGTTTCCGATTCTTCTTTGAGTTATGACCAAGATGTGAAAATACCTCTTTATGCTAAAGCAGGTATTGCTGATTATTGGATATTCAATTTATTTGATAATTTTTTGGAAGCTTACAGTGAAGCATATCAGAATAGTCAAGGTAAATATGGTTATTTAAACAAGCGAATTGTTTTATCAAATAAGGTAATACAATTTCCTTGCTTCCCTGATTTATCTCTTGATTTAGTGATGGTGTTTCCGCCAAAGCTGACTTTTTAAACCTTGCTATAAAATGAGATAATATTCAGTCATAATACCAAGGAGTAAGTTTTATGGGTTATAGTGATTTTAAACTTATTGAAGTTATTGATTCTTTTGGATTAGTTATCCACGAGTCATCTGGATTATTTGCAAACATACAGGAGAAAGAATATAGTGAACTATTATCTACTATACTTAAAGAGAATGTTGATTTAGCAGTAGCGATAAGTTCGGAAAAAGCTCGAAGTTAAATGATCATCAGTCCAATTTTATTATAAATTAGACGCAAATTTAATTATGAAATAAGTTTGTTTTCTGGAGTTGATTTTACTGTTGATAGCCAGCGAGGGTTAAACGGATTTTGTGATTTTATTTTGAGTCTTTCTTCAGAGCAGTTGCTTGTACGTAGTCCGGTAGTTGTCCTAGTAGAAAGTAAAAATGAGAATTTGAGGTCTGGTTTAGCCCAATGTATTGTCGAAATGGTAGCTGCACAGTTATTTAACGAGAGAGGTGGAAATCAAATAAAAGCTATATATGGTGCTGTTACTATCGGTACTATCTGGCAATTTATCAGGCTTGAAGGTAATATAGTTTCGATTGATTTGAGTGAATATTATATTAAAGATATTAAGAAAATTTTAGGTATTTTGTATAGTGCGATCGCGCAAAGTAAGCCGTAAATTATTTATTAACTCGAATATTATTTACACAACTTGTTTCATTACCCTGAAAACTCAAAACCTTGAATAATAAAGCTACACGAACTAAGTCCGCGTTTGCGGAACAAATACCAGAAAATCATTTGTAATATCAAATACTTCAATGGCTATTAGTAATCGCAACCGAATCGAAAGCGCTCTAATTTATTTAAATCAGGGTCTATATCCCTATTTTGAACAGGAAATGCGAAAAGTTCATGGTGAGCGCTGGCTGAAAATAGCGACATCTAGTTTATCCGATAACCAAAGTTTAAAGCGCAATCCAGAAGATATTCTGCGTGATGATATTTCTGAGTTACTAAAAGTAATAATTGGACAGTGGAATCAGGTTTTTAAAAGAAAACTGGGTCATGGTGAACGTGCCTTAGTTAGCGAACTCATTGAAGTTCGTAACAAATGGGCGCATGAAATGAATGGAAAGCGTTTATCTACTGATGATACCTATCGCGCACTTGATAGTATTGTTCGACTTCTCAAAGCTATTTCAGCATCAGAAGCAGATATTGTAGAAAAGCACAAGCAAGAAGTTCTGCGAATGCTTTCTCCAAAGCAAGCTGAAGAAGCACGCATAAGAGAAAACTTGGATGAACTACTAAAACAATTGCCCTTTCAAGATGCATCTCTCTTGCTCCGCGCACTTACTCACACATCCTATATGCATGAAAACCCTAATTCAGGTGAAGATAATGAACGACTGGAGTTTTTGGGTGATGCGTTACTAAATTTCCTGAGTGGCGAGTATCTATATCGTCGTTATCCAGACAAAAAAGAGGGCGAATTAACACCTTTACGTTCTCGGTTGGTAGATAAACCGCAGTTAGCAAAGTTTGCTGTTAGTTTAGACTTGGGTAGGTGGATGCGGTTAGGTAAGGGTGCAGAAAAAGATGGAGGGCGAACACAATCTAGGTTGCTCAGTAACACTTTTGAAGCAATTATTGGTGCTTATTTTCTAGATTCTGGAGTTGAATCAGTCCGCGATTTTGTGGAACCATTGTTTGATTCAGCAATAGTTCAAAACTCACCTGTTCCTCATGAATCTGATAGTAAGTCCAACAATTTTGTAGATTCAAAAAACCGCTTTCAGGAATGGGTGCAACGCACTGTTACTCCAACTCCTCCCAAATATTTCACAGAACAAATAGGAGGTTCTTCTCACGCGCCAGAATTCATAGCAAAAGTATTGGTAGATGGAAAAATTTACGGCGAAGGTAAGGGACGCAATAAAAGAGATGCAGAAAAAGCTGCTGCTGAAGATGCACTAGCTAATTTGAAAAAACAAAGTTTGTTGTAGAGTTTATTAGGTTCATAAATTTTGAGAATTTTAAAAAGGGACAATTCATGAATTGTCCCTAAACATTATAATTTTTCTCAAAAAAATGGGGGTGGTATACGCCATCCCCATTTTATTTTTTATTACTTTACTCATTTCCAGATGCTAGCTAGAATTGAGTCAACTATTACAGTTGCGGTACATACTGTTGCTTCTCAGGTACTTCAGCGTACTCAGCTACAATCTGGCGGAATTCTTCGCCGTCAATGGTTTCTTTTTCGATGAGCAAATCTACTAAGCGATCGGTGACAGTGCGATGGTCACGGATGATCTTCTTAGCATTGTCGTAGCACTGCTCAACAATTTCCCTGACTTGTCCATCAATGCGGGAAGCAATGGATTCAGAATACTCAGATCGGGTTGTCCAGTCACGACCCAAGAATACTTCTCCCTGCTGGCTTTCTAACGACAGTGGGCCTAAGTCGGACATCCCGAACCGAGTCACCATTTGCCGGGCCATTCCTGATAGTTGCTGTAAGTCTCCACCCGCGCCAGTTGTGACTTCCGCAGCCCCAAAAATTACCTCTTCGGCGGCGCGACCACCCAAAGCACCAGTAATTCTGGCTTTCAACTGGGAACGAGAAATTAACCCCTGTTCTTCATTGGGTGTAAACCAAGTTAAACCCTGTGCTTGTCCTCGTGGAATCAGGGTAACTTTCTGTACTGGGTCATGGTCTTTTAACAAAGTTCCAACTAAGGCGTGTCCGATTTCGTGGTAAGCAATCAAGCGCTTGCTCTTGCTATCCACCAAGGGAGTGCCTTCCATCCCAGCAACTACCCGATCCACCGCATCATCAATTTCGCGGAGGGTGATGGCTTCTTTGCGTCTTCTCGCAGTGAGAATTGCTGCTTCGTTGAGTAAGTTGGCTAAGTCAGCACCAGTGAATCCAGGAGTGCGCCGAGCGATCGCATCCAAAGATACACTAGTATCTAGTTTCTTATTCCGCGCATGGACTTGCAAGATTTCCAAACGCCCTTTGATATCGGGTGCATCGACTGTTACTTGGCGGTCAAAGCGACCGGGACGCAACAAAGCTGAGTCTAGTACATCGGGACGGTTGGTAGCAGCAATAATAATAATGCCTGTGTTACCTTCAAACCCGTCCATTTCGGTGAGCAATTGGTTGAGGGTTTGCTCTCTCTCGTCGTTACCACCGCCGATACCAGCACCCCGTTGTCTGCCCACAGCGTCGATTTCATCGATGAAGATAATACAGGGGGCGTTGTCTTTAGCTTTCTTAAACAAGTCGCGGACGCGGGATGCACCCACACCAACGAACATTTCCACAAATTCCGAACCGGAAATACTGAAGAAAGGTACGCCTGCTTCGCCTGCGATCGCTTTTGCTAGTAAAGTTTTACCAGTTCCAGGAGGCCCAACTAACAGTACTCCCTTGGGAATCCGTGCGCCCACAGCAGTAAATCTTTCTGGCTGCTTGAGGAAGGTAACAACTTCTTGCAATTCTTCCTTAGCTTCTTCGATTCCGGCTACGTCGTCAAATTTGACCCCGGTTTTTGCTTCCATTTGGAAACGCGCTTTGGATTTGCCGAAGTTCATCGCTTGACCTGGCCCGCCGGGGAGGTTGCTAGAACGCCGGAACAAAAAGAACAGCCCAGTAATCAATAAGACTGGAAAGACGAGATTGCCCAACAATCCCCAAATTGCGCCATCATTCCGCATGGGGTGAGCATCAAAACTAATGTCTTTTTCTTTGAGCTTGCTAATTAACTCAGGATCGTTAACAGGCAAATCCACACGCCACCTTTGGACACGATTTTCGATGTCTGGATCGCGGGCTTCTATAATTGCTGTCCTACCGCCTTCGTACAGATCGACGCTGGTAACGCGATCGCCGTTCAAGTATTCTAGAAAGCGACCATAGGTCATGCGGGTATTGGCTGCATTCTTACTCATGTCAGTAGGAGCGCCTGCAAAGGCCCCTTGCCAGAAGAAAAAGCCAATTACCAAAGCCGGCAATGTCCAGAGTGCCAGGACTTTCCAAGAGAATTTCATGTTAATTTGCCTCTAGATGCCTATACAAATCATTAGCCCTAGCAACCGAATGTTCATCACTCTGTCACTTTAAGCTGTTAAACGGATGTTTATAAATCCATTTTGTTTAATTTGATCTCTTATATGCACTGCCATACGGCGATCGGCGCATTATGGCGATGCCAACAAGAATCTTAATCAAAGTTAACTTAATTTTAATACAATATCGCACGAGAAAAGGGAGCGCAACGGGATGCAAAGACATGGAGAATTTCTCCAGAATGCTCCTAGTGTCGTTCAAGCCGCTCTCAATCATGATTCTGGGGAACTGGGGACTGGGGACTGGGGACTAGAAAAAATTAGTTGAACTCTAAGATTTAATCTAATCCCCAATGCCCAATGCCCTACTTCACTTCTGTAATTTGTAGAGTGTAAGGGAGATACTTGCCCTTTTCGTAGGAACCAACCCAAATTTGGTAACTTCCAGCCAGCCATTCACCAACAATGCCGGCATTTTTGCCATCAAAATCGTCATTGCACCAAGTACCACCGGGCCCCTTGATAATTATGGTGGTGTCTTCAGGACTTTGCACTTGTAGCTTTAGGTAGTCAAATTTACTTGTGAGTGCGAATGTGTGGTCTGGTGTTTCATCAACAAATCCGGTACAAGGGCCAGTGGCTGTTTCGCTCCTCCCAGCTACTTGACTCCCAGATATTGAACCACCACTCATCCCGCGAACTGTCAAGGGGTCTGGGGAAAACTGAGGGCTAATGGTGACATCTCCAAATATCGTTGGCGCTTCCTGAGCATCAGTTACAGCATTAACTGTCGATATGATGAAGAGCGTAACTATCATGAACGATAATCTCATCCCTCTATTGAGCGCTTTTGTCGGCATTGTAATTACGTTCGCTTCTAAGTGTTTTTGAAGACATGAATTTTACACACCAAGTTCCCAAGATGAGGAGAATTGACTACCTATTTTAGATTTGAAATTGGGGATAATTCATTAGTAATTAGTCAATGATTTCTTGTTCTCATAGTTGCTCTACCTTATGGATAGGGGCACACGTTTGTGCGCCCCTAAAATCTAAAATATTTCTAAAATCTGGAAGTAATCGCTACTTAGCTTCCGTTATAGCCCGACTCAAGCGCGGCTTATCTAAACCAATCTGATTTAGTAGTAACCAAGATTGGATTAAGTCGGGGCCATGAACATCTCCAGTTAAGGCTGCTCTGAGCGATCGCATTACTAAGCCTTTTTTGACTTTTTGCTCTTTCACCACTTGTTTAATAATGTCTTGGGCAGCGGCTTCTGACAGTTGCGGCTGATTTTCTAAAGCTGTGACAATCGCTTCAAGGACAGCAGCAGAACCTTCTTGCTTTAGTTGTGTACTGCCTTCCTCGCTAAATTCAACTGTATCGCTAAAAAACAGTTGGCTTTGAGCTACTCCATCTACCAGGCGAGTCAAACTCTGACTAATTAAAGTTACTAGCTGTTCTAACCAGGGGCGATCTCTGACGAGAAGCCGCTCTGCGTCTACGCGTCCACCATCAAATTTATAGCCAGCCGCTTCCCAAAAGGGGATGAGTAAATCTGTGAGTTTATCTACTGGCGTTTTGTGAATATATTGACTGTTCAACCAATCCAGCTTGTCCCAGTCAAACTTTGCACCTGCTTTATTGACGCGCTCAAAGCCAAATTCTTTAGCTGCTGTTTCTAAGGTAAATATTTCTTGTGTGGAATCTGGTGGCGACCAACCCAACAATGTCATGTAATTTACCAAGCCTTCAGAGGTAAAGCCCATTTTCTGAAAGTCAGAAATGGAAGTGACGCCATCTCGCTTAGAAAGCTTGCGCCCTTCCATATTCAAAATTAATGGCGTATGGGAAAACTCTGGGATTTTTGCACCCATTGCTTCATACAGTAAAATTTGCTTGGCAGTGTTGGCGATGTGGTCTTCTCCGCGGATGACATGGGTGATTTCCATATCAATGTCATCCACGACAACTACAAAATTGTATAAGGGTTGACCGCTACCCTCTTCTGAGGCGCGGGCGATGACCATATCACCACCTAAATCGCTACCTCGCCAAGACATCTTTCCCCGTACTAGGTCATTCCAGACAATTTCCCGCCCATCTTCGATTTTGAAGCGAATTACAGAAGAACGACCTTCTGCTTCAAAGGCGGCGCGTTGTTCTGGGGTGAGGTTGCGGTGACGGTTGTCATAGCGAGGTGCTTCGCCTCTGGCTTTTTGAGCTTCTCGGAGCGCCTCTAATTCTTCGGAAGTGGTGTAGCAGCGATAGGCTAATCCTTGATCTAGCAGTTTTTCTACTGCTTCTTTATAAAAATCCAGGCGTTGGGATTGAAAAAATGGCCCTTCATCCCAGTTCAACCCTAGCCAGCGCAGTCCTTCAAGAATATTGTCGGTGTATTCGGGACGCGATCGCTCTAAATCTGTATCTTCTATTCGCAGTATAAATTTCCCGCCGTGGTGACGGGCAAATAACCAGTTGAATACAGCCGTTCTAGCTGTACCAATATGTAAATTTCCGGTTGGACTCGGCGCAATTCGGACTCTAACAGTCACAGTTGATTCTCTCTTTCGCAAAGCATGATAAATGTAGCTTATATTTAAACCCTGAATTCTGAGTTAATCTATTTGGGGAATTCAAAATCTAAAATCACCGAAGTTCAGTTCAGTGATTCACCACTCATAAATTTAGAACGGGACTGACGGGGCTCGAACCCGCAACTTCCGCCGTGACAGGGCGGTGCTCTAACCAATTGAACTACAGTCCCTTGTTTGGCAACTTTGCTATTATCACTATTTTTTTTCTCCTTGTCAAGTGTTTTGGAGTTGGGAATTAGGAATTATTTTTGTCTCATCTCTCCCAGGTGCGAATTTGTTCGTTAAACAGACCCTGATAATACAACTTGTGGCTCTGATTCCAGATGCTGCAATATCCGGGATTGCATTTGTTTATACTGCTGCTTTAATAGCTGTTTGCTCAAATGGGGTTGAGAAGCGGGTGGTAGACTTTGACTCTGTTGCACCCAAGTTTTCAACATTTGCCGCTGAGTTGGCTCAATGCGACTGCTGAGAACGTTGGTGCAGGAATGTGGTGCTTCCAGAGTAAAGAAAATCAAAGGATAGTGTTCATTTTTAGCCAGGAAACTTACCAGCCTAAGATTTTGGGGATTTTGCATATCTAAGTAGCACGGTAGCCACTTAGGAGGCAATTGCCGATTGTAGAGTACAGTCACCCACAACAGCATTGGGTGAGGGGATGTCATAAAGATAAACTGGTTATAACGGGTAGAAACGGCATAGTTTTTGATTTCTTGTTTAGGCAACATCAACCATAGGGCTGTCATAGATCCTTGTGTAGTGTCTAGAAGCTGGGGAAAAACAATTTCTTGAATTGGTTTCTTTTGAGGCCACAAAAGTTGCCGACAACTTTGTTCTACTGCGATTGGTAATCCAGAATCTAAGGGACGGCTAAAGATGGAACTAGAGGCTAAAGTTGTAGGGAAGCTGGGACAATTGGACTGTTCTAAACTGTTTAATACTTGCAAAATTTGAGCGATATTTTGGGGGCGATCGCTTGCTTTTTTTGCCAGACAAGCCATGATTAAATTATTCAGCTTTTGAGGTATTTGCAGAGTGGGTTTAACCTCTGCGATCGCTTTTGGTTGTTCAAAGTGATGTGCTTTATACCAAGCACCAAAGTAATCAGTTTCTGGTTGCCAAGGTTTTTTACCTGTAAGCATCTCAAACATCATCACACCCAGGCTATAGATATCAGAGCGACTATCTAATTTTTCCCCATCTAGCTGTTCTGGAGAACAGTAGGGTAATGTGCCATTAAATCCCCTACTTGTGCTGGCTGTTGATGCATAATTTAAAAATCTAGCAATACCAAAGTCGAGTATTTTAACTAACTGACCCAATATCGGATCGGGAATAACTAATATATTGGCAGGTTTGATATCTCTATGAACCAACGGACAAATTTTACCATCAATGTTAATACCTTGATGGGCGCATTGTAAGCCTAAACAAATCTGACGAGAAAGAGTCACAAACATGGGCAAAGGCAACGGGATTAAGTCCTTTAAACTCTTGCCTGATAGATATTCCATGACATAGTATGGTTTTCCTTTCTCATTCACACCATAATCATACGCCCGCACTATATGTACACTCTTTTGACTCAAAGCTGCACTCATTAAAGCTTCACGAGCAAAGTCCTGTTGCATCTTAATATCGACAACAGTTTGAGTCAAAAACTTGATAGCAACTGGTATACCTCCTAACAAAATATCATCTGCTAAAAAAACTTCACCCATACCACCACTACCAATTAGTTGCTTGAGTTGATAACGATTGGCAAGCAAGCCTGTACTACTTGGAGATGTAAATGGACTTTGATTCACTTTGTTCACCTCTGCTGCTGAGTCCATTTTAAGTTAGCAATACACGCGTAAGAAGATCGTTGGGGAATGGTGGCAAGCATTTTGATTTTGATAGCAGACTTTCAAGAACGTGATAAAAGTTTAAAAAAAATCTCTAAAAATTTATCCATCCAATTTTTTAAACCTTCTTTCTCTGCTTTTTGATGTGCGGCTAACTTTCGTAAGATATCTAACTTCAGCTTTTCGTACTCTGTTTTGAGAATATTTTTGGCTTGATTCGGCAAAATTAATTCATTTGACTGTTGACTCATATCTAACCAATCTACAAGTTGCTGGCGCTGGTTAGCTGTGAGGTTTAAAGTGGTTACATGAGAGCAACGGGTTGGATCTTCTAAAGGAAAAAATAGGAGATGATAGTAGCCAACTTCTACTAAACTACGTGCTATATTTTGCCCTTTATTATCTTTTAAATCTAGAAAATAAGGTAGCCACTTAGTCATAGTAAGCTGGGCATCGTATAGTACTGTTACCCATAATAGCATCGGATATACATCCATTTTACTAATAAATTCAGTGCTGTGTATTTTATCCAGAAATTTTGTAATCTCTTGTTTAGGCAACATTGCCCAAAAAGTTGGTATCGGTCTTTGAGGAGTATGGATTAAATGGGGAAACCCAATTGGTGCGATTGGTTTGTTTTTAGGCCAAGTTTTCTGCAAACACTCTTTTTCTGATAATAAAGTTGCCGGGACTAATTGAACCGGAAATGAGAGTTTAATAATTTCACTACTATTGCTAGGAATAACATCACTAAGTTGAATTTTAACCTTTTCTAAATCTTCTAATATTTGGTTAATATTTTGAGGGCGATCGCTTACTTCTTTAGCTAAACAACTCATCAATATTTTTTCTAATATCTGCGGGATTTTGACTTGCGGATTCACTTCCTCAACTGTAGGTGGCATTTGAAAGCGATGTGCTTGATACCAAGTACCAAAGGAGTTACTTTTTGTCTGAAATGGATGCTTTCCTGTCAGCATCTCAAACATTAGTACTCCCAAACTGTAAATGTCAGAACGGACATCTAGTAATTTGCGTCCTTCCATATGTTCTGGAGAACAGTAAGGCAAACTGCCAATAAAAGAATCTGTCAGAGTCATCCCACTTCGCTCTGTCAAAAACTTGGCAATTCCAAAATCTAGAATCTTAACAATTTCTCCTTGTTTATTATCTTCGCTAATGAATATATTTTCTGGTTTAATATCCCTGTGAACAATAGGATAAATCTCTCCTTTAAGGCTGATACCTTGATGGGCACATTGTAAACCTAAGCAAATTTGGTTACAAATATGCAAAAACTTCGATATTGTTAAGGGCTGAATTTTAAGAATTTGTTTGAGATTTTTTCCTTGGAGATATTCCATTACATAAAATGGAGTTTTATCGTCAGTAACGCCATAACTTAAGATGCGAACAATATGTTTACTTTTGCGACCCAATTGAGCGCCAATAAAAATCTCTCTGGCAAAGCGTTGGGACATTTGCTGGTTCGCCAAACTGAGTGATAAGATTTTGACTGCGATTGGCATACCACCTTTAGCAGTATCTTCGGCTAGATAAACTCTACCCATCCCTCCTTTGCCAATCAAATCTCTGATTAAATAGCGATTGTTTAAAAATTGTCCAATGTAATCGTCTAATTCTGCCTTTTGCCCTACCATATTCTCAATTTTGTTTTCTTGCATAAAAATCATTTATGAAAAATATTGTTGGCAAAATACTTAATAAGTTTAGCTAATTATTAAATTTAAATCTAAAAAGTATCAGAACTTGGATAAAATTCATCATCTGCTGTAATTATGGTTAATCTATCTGCAAAAGTTCCTAAACATTGTGTAACATATTTATTAAGGATTACGGTTGAGAAATTACACGGAAACTACAGATAGGCTAGATAAAGTTACCTAGTAGATTCCGTGAATACACAGGAAGAATCCAAGTAAATAGCAGTAAAGCTGCGATGTCTACGACGGGCTACGCCTATGCACGTTTAGTTCTGTACAGTTAACGATTAATATTTGAGAGTAAACTGGGTAATCATTATAATTAGCGGAATTTAAATTTTAATTTAAAGGCTAGCATCTGGGTATGTTGCAGAGAGTTAAAATAGCAATTAAATCAAGTAATCCAATGGTAAAGTTACCAGTCAAATTCCAAAATAGTCTGACTGGTTCCGTTTGATAAAAGAACTCTTTTTCTGGCTGATTAGTAAGTAGTTTTAATTGCAAAATACACCAATAACTACCGTTATTGGGTTGAGTTGTAGAATTATATTGAATTCAGGTGACGATGTGTTGAAAAAGGTGGACGATATCGCCTGAATGCCAACTTTCTCAGTTAAAATACCACTACAAAAATTTACTATACTAACTGACTATATATAGTAATTCTGAATCAGACGCGCAGAAACAAGATTCCTAACTTCTTGAATAAGTGAAGAATCTGCGGGTTTCAATTCTCACAAATAAAATAGGATTGCTATAGTTTGCCTTAAAAATAATTACATCATAACCAAGCACCAACCAAGACTCGGAGTTGAAGTCCCGCGGGGTTGCAATCTTAGCTACCTCATCAATTTAGAGTCGCGTTAATTAAAAAAATCACTTTGAGAACATGGTTTTGTGGTAGTTAGACAGCAACATCTCACCGCAAAGCAGTTAGAAGAATTTCCCGCTAAATAAGAAGACGCAGTGAAAGAATTCTCGTGTGTCTCCCTAGCATCCCCTTCCAAAAACACTAGTACAACACGGCGGAAATAAACCACCCATTCCAAATCAATGAAATGCTTACGCTGTATTCATTTTTAATTTTTAATTTTTAATTTTTAATTCCGCCTTGCGGTACTAGGGCGTTGTCTCCGGCGTTGGTATTGGTGTAGGAGTAGCGGTTTCTATAGGAGTTGGTGTAGAAGTTGGTGTGGGCGTTGGTGTGGGTGTGGGAGTTGGCGTGGGTGTTTCCGTGGGCGTTGGTGTAGGTGATGGGGGAGGGGTGGGATTTTCCGCTGTAATGGTGAGTTGATAATCTGCTGGTTTCGATGCTGTGGAAACTACAACAAACTCGTAAAATCCGTTTTCTGGTAATTTAGTTGACAAACTATGTTGCGTAGAATCTTCCAAAAATTTGATTTTGCCAGATGGTGAATAGACTGATAACAAAACTTGGGAATTTCCTTGCAACTTCAATTCCAGAGATTGGTCTTTGGCAAGTCCAGCAATAAATACTTTCCCAGCACCAGGTTGGAGAACACCGCTGACTGTTTTGCCGGTAGCACCCTGATCAAAGACTAGTTTCTGGAAAGCGCTACGGGCGAGGATAGCACTGAGTTGATCGCTAACAAATCCGTACCAAACTTGTCCAATGGGTTGACTAAGAAAATCTTTACCACGCTGTTCAGGAAATACACTTAAAAATGCAGCATCTCCTAAATCATACAAAGAACTACTACCAACGTTGATTTTGTTGACTTCCACTTTCCAGCGATCGCGTTCAGCACTTGTATAAGTCCCAAGTTGCTGACGTGTTTTTGAACTCAGTGGCGCTAGCTTTTCCAACAATTCTGAAGCTGTTTTATCCCATTCTGCCCGCAAACTCTCATCTTCAGGGCCATTGCTGAGAGTACGTCCCCGTAAACTGGGATTTCTATCCCAAAAAACTTGATTCACCAAATTGATGTAGAAGTTAGAGTCAATACCCAACTGTTGACGGCGATCGCTTAATCTTTCTTTGCGCTGCCGTTCTGCTGGTGAATATTGCGCTAAGGGATCGGTTGGTTGATCGCTAGTTGGAATTGGACTGGCTGTGGGTGTAGGTTTGACTTCCCCTATATCTCGGCTACTATTCACTCCCCACCAAACTAATCCGACAGTACCAGCTACCGCTGCCGCCACTAGGAAGGTTTTTGTTGGTGTCCACCAGCTTGTGGGCTGAGGAGATGGGGGGTATGAGGGGTATGAGGGGGATGGAGGAGGTGGGGAGATGGCGACAGTGGCAGATGTGGGTTGTGCTGGAGTGGGGTATTGAGTAGGGGGATAGTTAGCTGGGGGCGGGTTGATAGCTTGGAGTACTTGACGGGCTGATTGATAGCGATCGCTTGGTCTGGCAGATAGCATTTTATCTAATACCTGTGCCAAAGTTTGACTCAGATTAACTTCCCGTCGCCACTGCCAACTAAGAGTGTAGGTATCAATTAATTCTTGGGGTTGTTTTCCTGTTAGTAAAACCAACATTGTTGCGGCCATTGCATACAAGTCGCTGTGGGGAGATACTAACCCAGTTTGCATCTGTTCTGGGGGAGCAAATCCTATCTTACCCAATAGGGTTGGTGATGGAGAAGATGCAACTACGCCGGGTTGGTAATATTGGGAAGCAACGGCTGCTACTACTTGTTTGACACCGCCAAAATCAATTAACACTGGCAGTTTGTCAACAGTGCGAAGCATTAAATTATCTGGAGAAATATCTCGATGAATAACGCCTATGGAATGGATATACTCCAACACTGGCAAAATTTGTTGCAACAATAGGCTTACTTCCGCCTCTGTAAAGCGCAAACCCTGTTGTATGCGGGTATTTAACAAAGAATTATAAGTTTCCCCTTCGACATAATCTTGTACCAAAAACAGATATTCTTTGCCCCCTAAATTCAGCCGCAGCAGTTCCCGGAAGCGGGGAATTTGGGGATGTTGCAGTTTATAAAGAACACTCGCCTCTCTCTCAAACAGTTCTTCAGCTTTTTGGACAACGTAAGCGGTTTGAACTTGAGGGGAAAATTCTTTTAAAACACAAAGTTCGCGGAATCGGTTGACATCTTCAGCTAAATAAGTGCGTCCAAAGCCACCTTGACCAATTTGACGCACAATCACATAGCGATCGCCTAAAGTTAGTCCCGGTTGGATACTATAACTCATGGGCGTATCCAACAAATTTTCACCGCACTGGAGACAAAAGCGACTACCTGGGGAATTTTCATGTCCTTTAGAACAATATATTTTTGTCATTTGTCATTTGTCATTTGTTATTAAGTTACTTTTCCCCAGTCCCCAGTTCCCTTACTTGCCAGATTGTACTTTACTGACTTGATCGGCTGCGATCGCATACCAAATTTGACCAAAAGTCTGTTGATTCAGTTTCTCACGCTGCTGATCAGGAAACAACCGATCAAATTTTTCATTTGTGTCTTTGGTCAACTGATCAATTGTATAGTTCCCAAACTGCCCCGATCGCGCTTGCCGTCTCCATGTGTCATAATCTTTTTGACTATATTTACCTAATTTCCGGCGGGATGCTGGACTGAGGTTAGCCTGTTCTAATTTATTCAATAAATCGTCAGCAATACCAGACCATTCATCTCGTAAACCAGCGTCTTCAGGTTTAGATGTCAGGCTACGTCCCTTTAATTCCGGTTTTTTTGTATAAAATAAATTATCTACAAAGGGAATAAAAAATCCTTCAGTAATTTCTAGCTGTTGACGACGACTGATAATTTTCTGGAGATCACTATTTTTTCCTTTGTCGCCGGCTGGTTTTCCAGTTGGAAACTGTGGGATTTGCGGTAATGAAGGTAATGAAATTGATGGGATGGTGATTGAAGTTACAGCTCGAATGGCTGCATTTCCCGCCGCTAAAGTTAATCCAACTAAAGCCGTTCCCCCTAAACTCATCACAAAAGGGCGAATCCAAACAGGGAAAGTTCTCGGTTTCGCGATCGCTTGCGTTCTGTTCTGGAATCTACTCACAATAGCACTGGCGCGTTGTCTTCCTGGAGCAACGACCATCGTCTTGATCTTGGTGGTAATATAATTGCCTGGGGATTTACTAACAGTTGACGATGGTAAATCTTTGAGAATTTGCTCGGCTCGTTGATAGCGATCGCTCGGTTTATAAGCCAGCATCTTTTTTAACACCGCTTCCAGTTGGGGACTAACTCGGATTTCCTTTCCCCATCCCCAAATTCCCTGATAGCTGTCGTATAGTTTTTGCGGTTCTTTACCTGTGAGCAATACCAATATTGTCACTGCTAAAGAGTATAAATCACTACTAAAAAATGCTTTGCCTTGCCGTAGCTGTTCCTCTGGAGCGTAGCCTTTTTTACCCAGCAAAGTGTTATTTTCTGCTAGCTTAGTGCGCCAAAAACCTTGAGAAGCCGGTAATTGCTTGACACCACCAAAATCAATCAGCACTGGCAGATGATCGGAACGCCGCCAAATCAAATTATCAGGAGAGATATCACGGTGAACCACATCTCGTGAGTGGATGTAGGATAACACGGGTAAAATCTGTTGCAGGAGGGTGATTACTTCCTCTTCACTAAAGGTTTTTCCTTGACTCTGCTGCTGTTCTAATAATTGGTAGTAATTATCACCATCCACATAATCTTGTACGAGAAAGAAAAAATCTTTAGCGCCTATCTTCACTTGTAGCGAGGCGTGAAAACGCGGAATCTGTGGATGCTGGAGTTTTTTCAGGACATTTGCTTCTCGTTCAAATAACTCTTTAGCTTTTTGTAAATCTTGATGTTCTTGTACTTGGGGTGCAAACTCCTTCAGCACACAGGTTTGATGAGCTTTATTTCTATCCTCCGCCAAATAGGTGCGGCCAAAGCCCCCCTGTCCTAGATGACGGATAATTTGATAGCGATTATCCACAACCTGTCCCACAGCAAGAGGTAATGGCTCACCACAAAGGGTGCAAAAGCGGTTCTCACCATTATTTGTGTGTTGTTTACTGCAATAGAGCTGCATGGTGCCCAAGGATAAATTAAGGTTTTATTGAAAAACTACAACGCGCCTATCCTCATTTTCGGATATCCTACCAAAGGTTAGGAGAATTTGATGCTGTTAGCGGATAGCTAGGGTTTAGCCCGTGCGATTATTGTTTTTTTACTCAGCACTCGCTATTCAGCACTCAGCACTGTTTAACGATGTTGATTTTACTTGAGGATAAACAACAAGCGTCATGAACCCAAAATCAAGACAGCAGCAAGTAATTAAAGCATTTGAAGATTTTTTGTCTACCCCCCTAGAAACACTACTGCAACGGCATCTCAACACTCAAACTTCGGTAGCTTTGAGTTTATTTCACGATGTGGCGGCTAATGTACCTGCCTACAAGACTTTTTTAGCAGAAAGGGAAATTAATCCCGCGACTATTCAAACCTTAGAGGAGTTTCAAAAACTACCAGCGATCGCTAAACAAAATTATATACTGCGTTATCCCTTAGCTGACTTGTGCCGCAACGGACAACTCCAAGCGTGCGACATGATAGCTGCTTCATCAGGTTCCAGTGGGAAACCGACATTTTGGCCTCGTTTTTTCACAGATGAACTCCAAATCGCCACACGTTTTGAACAGATTTTTCACGATAGTTTCTATGCAGATACGAGACGTACCCTAGCAGTAATTTGTTTCACTTTGGGCACTTGGGTAGGTGGAATGTTTACTACTAATTGCTGTCGTTATCTTGCTAGCAAAGGTTATCCCATCACCGTAATTACTCCTGGTAACAACAAAGAAGAAATCTTGCGAGTTGTCCAAGAATTAGGTTCAGAATTTGAACAAGTGGTGTTATTGGGATACCCGCCATTTTTGAAAGATGTGATTGATACTGGTATCGCCCGTGGTGTGGAGTGGCAGCAATATCAGATTAAATTAGTCATGGCGGGAGAAGTATTTAGTGAAGAATGGCGGAGTTTAGTTGGTGAAAGAGTTGGTTCACAAAATCCTTGCTATGATTTTGCATCACTTTACGGCACTGCGGATGCCGGAGTTTTGGGTAATGAAACACCATTAAGTATCTGCATTCGCCGTTTTTTGGCAGAAAATCCTGATGCAGCTAGAGCTTTATTTGGAGAATCGCGTTTACCCACGCTAGTACAATATGATCCTTGCAGTCGCTTTTTTGAAGTTCAAGATGGCGGATTGCTGTTTTCGGGAGATAACGGTATTCCCTTAGTACGTTATGACATTTTAGATACTGGCGGGATAATTAGTTATGATGCCATGCTGCAATTTTTAGCAGAATGGGGATTTAACCCGCTTGAAAATCTCCGTTGTGATACTCAACAATCAGCTAGAGGTATTCATCAGCTACCTTTTGTTTATGTCTTCGGGCGTTCTAACTTTACAGTTTCCTACTTTGGCGCAAATATCTATCCCGAAAATGTGACGGTGGGATTAGAACAACCAGTAATTCAAGAATGGGTGACAGGTAAATTTGTGTTGCAGGTGAAGGAAGATGCTGACAAGAACCGATTTTTATCTGTGGTTGTGGAGTTAGCGCCAGGGGTAGAGGGTAGTGAAGATCGAAGACTTGCGATCGCATCTTCTATTCTTTCACAACTGCTACGTCTAAATAGCGAGTTTGCTAATTATGTTCCCGCAGAATATCAAACACCACAGGTTATGTTAGCGCCAATGGGGGACGCTGAATATTTTCCTATTGGGGTGAAACATCGTTATACGCGTAAATAGCATTAGGCGCGATGAATAATCAAACACAAGAAGACGCGATGAATCAGCGATGAATCACGTCTCTACAAGGGGCGATCGTTTTTGCGATCACATTCCCATTCTGATCGCAATATCTGTTTTATTAGGTGCGATCGCATTCCCTGGATTGTGGAAAGATCAGACGCGATAGATTTACGAGACGCCTACGAGATGGGATGAATCACGTCTTTACAAGGGATTGCTGCTTCTAAATTTCGCTTATGTTTTGGCTGGAGGAAGTATTTTTGTTTCCTACTCTCCATCTTTCACTTTCTCTTATTGATGCCAAGCTTGATAAAAAGCGGGGTAGGGCATACTTTGGGCGCACTTCCAGATAACTTCGTAGCAATTATGAAATCGCTCAAAGTCATTTTTGTAAATTTCTGGTGATAAGTAATCCTTCAACTTGGTGACAACACTCGGCATCTGTTCCTCTGAGATAATTTGCTCTGAGCTAGATGCCGCTCGCCTTCGAGTATAATGATCCAGTTGTGGTTTGCCGATTGACTTCACCAAAGCATCAATCGTTTTTTGGTTGCCAGAGCCAATTTTTCCTAAGCTAGATGCCGCTAGCCTTCGGGTATAATCATCCAGTTGTGGTTTGCCGATTAACTCCACCAAAGCATCAATCGCTTTTTGGTTGCCAGGGTCAATTTGCCCTAAGCTAGATGCCACTAACCTTTGGGTATAATCATCCAGTTGTGGTTTGCCGATTAACTCCACCAAAGCATCAATCGCTTTTTGGTTGCCAGGGTCAATTTGCCCTAAGCTAGATGCCACTAACCTTTGGGTATAATCATCCAGTTGTGGTTTGCCGATTAACTCCACCAAAGCATCAATCGCTTTTTGGTTGCCAGAGCCAATTTTCCCTAATCTAAATGCCGCTAGCCTTCGGGTATAATCATCCAGTTGTGGTTTGCCGATTAACTTCACCAAAGCATCAATCGCTTTTTGGTTGCCAGAGCCAATTTGCCCTAAGCTAGATGCCGCTTGCCATCGGGTAGAATTATCCATTTGTGGTTTGCCAATTAATTCCACCAAAGCATCAATCGCTTTTTGGTTGCCAGAGCCAATTTCCCCTAAGCTAGATGCCGCTTGCCATCGGGTAGAATTATCCATTTGTGGTTTGCCGATTAATTCCACCAAAGCATCAATCGCTTTTTGGTTGCCAGAGCCAATTTGCCCTAAGCTAAGTAAGTCGTGGTGAAATTTTATAAGTATGTAACAAAAAATTAAGCAGAAGAA
>NZ_JABXKQ010000003.1 GCF_017114945.1 Nostoc sp. JL34 | reverse complement strand
TTGTACGTATTTACTTATCTTTACATAGTTTGGTTTTTTCACCTCGTCTTACTTAGGGGTTAGCAATGGATTAGCCATTGCGTTTGACTACTTGGGTACACGGTATACAGAAACTAGTGATTTTGATTACCCATTATCTCCTGTAGTCAACTTTACAAATGGCAACCTGTTAGGACTAAGCTACTTGGTTGAAGATCAGTTCTTCATTGGAGATGATCCAGGCAATCCCAATAGAGGAGGAACAAAATTTTCTAGCATTCTGAGTGCCGACTTATTGTCTGCAACAGAGGTGGGTACAGTAAGTTACTCTAAGGGTCAGCCTGTACCAGAACCGATGACTCTTGGTGGAAGTGCGATCGCTGGTGTTATGGGATTATGTCTCAAACGCAAGAAAAAATGAAATGCTGTACTTAGTCAGTCTCTGAAGTTGTAACCAGCTTTCAACTAAACAATTTAGCTTGGTGATTATACAAATTATGCACACAGATAAATTATCTGTGTGCATCTGTAATTCCAATTTTATTAGATATTTTATGTAAAGAAGTTGAATGACAACTTCTTTACACGCACAGAAAATGCTAAACAAAACTCCCAGTCCGATTCTTTCGCTGGATAGCAATTACAGATGGACGTGGGACACCTGTAGGTTGACCATTGATGTTACTAGGCCAACTACTACCGCGAGGTACAGTGCGAGTCTGATTAAATGTTGTACCATTCAAATCCAGTAATTCAATGCTACGACTTAGGATCGTGCCATCATTAATCGGACAATCTTCACCAGGATGCTGTACTGAAAGAATCAGTGTATCTTCCACAAAAGTTGGCCCAGTCATCTCGCAACGCACTGGCCCATAGGCAAAGGGTACTACATGTCCTGCATTGGCTCCACTAGTGGGGATAAAGAACAGCCAGTTATTACCAAAAACTCCTGTAAACTTAGAAACATCACCACTAATTTTGTGATCGATGGTGGTTGGAGTGCCAGCTGCACCGATATCAAAACCATTGTGAGTGCCAGTAGACATATCTGTAACACCCCAAACATTACCTTGATTGTCGAACACCTGGTTATCGACATTAGCAAAACCAGCCCCATCAACTGATCCGGCTTCTCCCCCTTGGGCAAATCTTTCCCAGCGAAAGGTTAAACCTGTGCCATCGGCACTATCTTCAATAATTTTGTATAGTCCGCCTGACTGCTGTGTGGCATTGACATCGGTACTTACCTTGGCAACTTGGAAAATCCGCGAATCTGGATAGCCGTCGCTTCCTGGCGCACCATCGGTATAGGAGATGAACACCTCTTTAGTGAAGGGATGTACTTCTAAATCTTCTGGACGTGCTGTGGGTGTTCCTCCAGCCAAGTTCGCCGCTAAGAAAGCATCACTGAGAACAGCGCCTTGGGTGGGGTAAAAGTCAGATAGCTTCTTATTCTGATAATTAGGTAGTGATGTCGCTTCGTTGGTGCGATCGCATTTAAAGATACCACCGTCTTCAGTTTGACCTGCAACGCCATTTCGTTTCGGTAGTGGTAAAAATTTCACTTTTTCATCTAAGACGTTACCTTCTTGAGAAGAAATAATTGATGGTGAAATTGGATTGGTAGCAGTACTTAAGAGTAAAGGTATCCATTTACCAGTTTTGTCTGGATTGTAACGGGCAACGTATAAAGTACCGCTTTCCCACAAGCTACTGTTAGCTTTACTAGTTGGTGAGGAAATAGTACCTTTACTGACAAATTTCCAGGTATGTCCGCCACGTCTGTCATCACCCATATAGGCGACTAATTTCTTGCCTGATTGGGCGCGGATGGCAACATTTTCATGGCGGAAACGACCCAACCAAGTGTGTTTTCGAGGGCGAAAATTCGGATTTACGAGGTCAATTTCGACAATCCAGCCGTATTTTTCCCCAACTAAACCAAAAGTCTTACCTATAGTATCTTTCGTGTAATCTGTCTGAGTGCCATCAGGCTTAACTGCTTCTGTAACACTGCTTTGAAAGTTTTCTTCGGCAGATAAAATAGTTCCCCAAGGAGTTGTACCACCAGAACAGTTGTAGGCAGTACCAATAATTTTGTTACCAAGTTTATCAGAACTCAGGTTAAATACTTCAGTTGCAGCTGGGCCAGTACTTATTAAATAGTTTTGGTCACCTTTCTGGTGGCTACGACTTCCCCAAGAAGTAATGTTTTTGTAATCATCATTCCGTTGACTATTAATTCCCAATCCAGACAGACCATGAATGCGGCGATTTCGGGCATCATCGCTGACCACAGCAAAATGCTTCTTGGCGTTACGGCGAGAGACGCGAATAATTGATCCGCCTTGGTTATATAAAAATTCTCCTTCAACTTCAATATTTTTGGCAGAGGGTAAAGCCCACCCAATTACCTCCTGGAATGCGTCGGGTGATGCTTTTACATCCGAGGGAGTTCCTGGTGCTAAGACAGAAAAAGGGAAACTAACGTATTCGTGATTAACCCACAAATAGCCGACATCGTTGGTTCTACCAATGGGAACAAAACCCGTGTAATCACAGTTGTAGCCGAAATAATCATCTTTGTTGGGAAACACGCGATCGCCCCAACTGACAATTACATAACGTTCGTACTCTGGCGGCACTACCAAATCATCAATGACGTTGTAGCTATTTAACTTCACATCCGCAGATGCATTTTCTACTTTTCCCTGACCGATTCCTGTGGGCAAGAAATTCTTTTGGTATTTATAAATTGGTAGGGGATGAGGTAAGCGCACTGGTGTAAAGCTTAGTAGCTTAGTTTTTGCTGACGCAATGCTAATAACACCATTCAGGATTTTGTCTCCCAACACAGCAGCACCAGCACTGCCTGCAAAAAATATTAAAAGTTGTCTCCGGCTGAATGTAGACATCAAACTTCCTCTATTTTGATCAAAAAAATTTAATACAGACAAACTCTACTTATTGACAGAAAAGCCATTAGTATTTACGTGAAATTTTCTACATTTTGAATATGAGATAACTTGCTATGAAAAATAGATTATTTGCTAATTAAGTTACCTAAATGCCTGAATTTTCCTAAGTTTGTCCTAAAATATAATCAATAAAAATTAACAACAGGTTATATCCTGATTAATTAGAATTTATCAACTGTTATTCTTTACTAAAAAATAATATTGCTTAAGCATAAATACCTGTATCTGTAAAAGTAAAATAATCTTTAACAGATATAGCAAAATGTATATTTTCCGGTTTAAGACATAGTAAATTTATATACCTGTTCTTAAATACCTGGTAAATATTGCATCATCAGGAGATTTACCATTTCCGTAACCAGAATCAAGTAAGGAACAGTGTCGAATGGCACTAAGTTAAGCTGAAGGGTTGGCAGTGTAAGGATTGCAGAGGTGCAGGGGTGCAGGGGTGCAGAGAGGAATTTTTAAATATCCGAACGCAATACCTTAAACTTCTTCTTTCTCCCCTGCTCCTCTGCTCCTCTGCACCCCTGCTCCTCTGCACCCCTGCTGCCTCAATGATTTTCCCTTTTCTTAGTGCCATTC
>NZ_JABXKQ010000026.1 GCF_017114945.1 Nostoc sp. JL34 | reverse complement strand
TTCTACTACTTAACTTTTCGTTACATAGCTGTAAATTTTTCCGCCCACCTACTTAGTTCATAAAATAAACAATATAACTACTAAATTATATGTATTCTATCTTTCTTTTGATTGATATATGACAAAAAGCAATTCTTTCTCTATGTCTTAAGAATTCGACATAGCAAAGAAAAATTTATTATGAGAAAATTACGCGATTCTACTTTTAGATATACAAGATTTAAATGTATATTCCACCGCCAGACAGATAAATATCTGATATTTTTTTTATTAAATTACTTTAAGGATATACTAATGGAAATTAGGAGTTAATTTAATAATGGTAGACAATCCTGGATTAGGAGAGCAGGCGCTGAATAAAGCGGCAGAAATAGGATTATCTAGCCAATTAGATGAAGTAGAAAATTTAGACATAAACATCCAAACAGACCCGCTGAAATTGCTTCAGGGAGAGGTGGATACAGTCACGATTGAAGGTAAAGGTTTGGTTATGCAGAAAGACCTCCGGATGGAGGAATTAGAAATGCAAATGACTAATGTTGCCATTAATCCTCTAAGTGTGGCTTTTGGCAAAATTGAACTTACTAAACCTACTGAAGCTAGTGTACAGGTTGTATTAACCGAAGCTGATATTAATCGCGCCTTCAACTCAGAATATGTGCGTTCACAACTCCAAAGTCTAAAAATACATGTTAACGGGCAACTGAGGACTATTGAGCCTGAACATGTGGAATTTCGACTACCGGGTGATGGGAAAGTAGCATTAAATGCCAGCATAAGATTAGTAGAAACAGGTGAAAATCAGCAAGTTGCTTTTTCCGCAGTACCATCGATCAGTGCTAACGGAAAAACTGTTGCTCTGGAAAATGTCGAGTATGGCGAAAGTGAGGAAATATCGCCAGAGTTGACAAAAGCTTTGATAGAGCAAACTAGCGAAATTTTGAATTTGAGTAACTTTGATTTAGACGGAATGAGTCTGCAAGTTAACCAACTAAAAGTAGAAGTAGGTAAACTAATTCTACAAGCTGAAGCTTATGTTGAAAAAATTCCTTCAGCTTAAAAATATAACGCTCAAAAACTGAGGATACTAATAATGGAAACTACAGAAACAACGCAAACAAGTTCAACACCATTCCCAAATATTCCCCCAATTATTGAAAGTAACGATAGTGAATATCTTGATAGCGGTGTACCTAGCACAGTTGCGATCGCAGGACATCCCCTACATCCCCTGAGTGTGATCTTTCCCATAGCTTTTTTAGCCGCCGCCTTGGGAAGTGACATCGGCTACTGGTTAACTGGTGATTTCTTTTGGGCTAGGGCTTCGTTATGGTTAATCGGACTCGGATTAGCTGGAGGCGTCCTTGCATCTGTGATCGGCCTGAGCGACTTTTTGAAAATTGAACGAGTCCGCAAGCGTTCTGCTGGTTGGACGCACTTGATACTTAACGTTTCTATCCTGGTTTTATCACTCATCAACTTCCTCCTCCGCTTGGGTGACGCCGAATCCCGAATAGTTCCTTGGGGACTCTTACTCTCGCTCATTGTCGGTACACTGACTAGCGCTTCTGGCTGGTTCGGTGCTGAACTATCCTATCGCCACAAAATTGGTGTAGTAGGTGCAGGTAGCAGAAGATATCCTTGACTGGAAATTCTTCTTTGTCTTTGAGCGATGGGATATTTTTTATTTGGAAGTCTCTGACTCTAATGGACATCTGGTGAAAAATAATTTAGAGACGCGAAATTAATTTCGCGTTTCTACAAAGGTTGTGAATAACGCATATTTAATTTCTGGAAATATTTAATTTGATGCTGGGCTGCTTACATTGAAGCAGCCCAGTTTACTTATTTGTAGCTAGCTACAAATATTGACCGTTGGTGTCATTTTCTGATGAATCTATTCAGGGTAGAAAACTATTGTCCTTAACTCAATGCTCTGACGAGGTGGAGCATCTGGTAGGCTGGTGGGGTCATCAAACCCAGTATGACCAGCAAATCTGGCCCGTCCATCTTCTGCGGAGTCAAAGCACTTAATAAATAGCGCCTCGTCTTGTTGCATTTGCGGGAAATAAAACCATTGATGTGATGGGTTATAGGTTATTGAGTAAGTTTCGCCAGTGTAATTGGGGTACACCAGATCGCCAGCTACAAGGTCTGTGGGTACGATACTCAGAGCGTCGCACACTGCTAATGGTGACTCCTGGACTGGTGCAATAGGTCGCCAAATGTTAATCAGTGCAAACCTTTTTTGCAGTACTTGATCAATATTATCTATCCCCTGCTGTGTCAATACCTTGCGTGCGCGAGTATAGCCAGATTTGGCTGTAAAGTCATTATGCACGTGTTTGACAGGTTCCCTGATTTGCTTCTCGCCCTGTTGCGAACGTTGAGCGTTACGAAGAGTGTGATCGAATATCACTACTTCAGTTGCACCTGTTACCTCTTTCAATAATTGCTTGGCTTCAGGATAATAGACGCTGCGGATCTCATCTTCATCATAGAAATCACTGACTTTACTATTATGTGCAGCAAAGTCGAAGCCTTGGCGCTCTAAGGATACTTGATCTGAAATTGCCCGTGCATTATGGATTGGCACTTTGTGTTTCTCGTAGTTTCCGTTGGAACGGGGAACCCCTAGTGGGGGTTCGTAGGCATAGCTGACAAGCTTTTCTGCCATAGGGGTGAGGTAGGTCAGTTCTGCCTCAACGTGTTTCAGGTCAGAGAAAAAATGATTGTCTGTGCTCATTGCTTACATCCTTGTTCAGAAGTTCAGACAGATAAGATCCCGTGGAGTTGGAGTGCAATTCACGCTCAATATCCAGCGATTGATCGCAATTACATCTAAACGGCGTCAGCAAAATTACAACATAGCTGATGCATGTTGTCAGAGTATGACTCAAAGTAGCAGTTGATACTTGTTAACGTCGATTTCGTCAGGAATCTTCAGTACTAAATAACTATAGTTAAATACTTATTTAACTATTGTAGTAATTAGCATAACAAAGTTTTCGCCAAATGGTCAAATGATTGTTTGAGTATTTGAGTAAGATATCAAATCCTGCTATGATATGGAGATGATTGAGAAAATAAATTACGAAAACCGCGCTAAAATCTTCACGGCTCTTTCAGATCCAACACGCCTGCGACTAGTAGATTTACTGCTGAGTACTGACGAAATCAGCTGTTCAGAAATTGCCGAGCAGTTGGATATTAGCTTGTCTCTTTCTTGTCACCATTTGAAAGTTTTGACGGAAGCAGGTTTGGCGAAGAACTACAAAAAAGGACAAACAAGATACTACTCACTTGATCGTACTATTCTCAATAGTACTTTAGAGAGTTTAAATAGTCTTATTAGATAAATAGGATTGTATAGGAATCCTATTTTATTTTTGAAATATACGTGTAGTGCGTTATGCCTCTGGTTAACGCAAGCTCTGCATATAAATGGTATCTTACTTAAGCGATCGCCAAATGCGAGAGAATAGCGTAAAAAGTCTCCAACCCATAAGCAGGGCAAACGCATCTTATTTACTAATAAAAACTAAGGGAGATTCCAAAATGACA
>NZ_JABXKQ010000130.1 GCF_017114945.1 Nostoc sp. JL34 | reverse complement strand
TGACTAATGACCAATGACTAATGACCAATGACTAATGACCAATGACTAATGACCATGAAAATCCAGAAGATTTTAAATATTTTGACGCTGCTTACAGGCGCGATCGCAGTGACTTCCACCAGTCTCTGGATCGGCAAGCAGTCTTACTCTTGGCTTCCTCCCCAAGCAGCAGCCGAATCCCTACTCATTGATGATTTGATTAGCTTCTTAGTAACCCTCGGTGCCTTCATCTTCTTGGGAGTAACAAGTACTCTGATGTATTCTGTCATCTTCCATCGGGCAGTCAAAGATGACTTCACTGACGGCCCCCCGATTGAAGGTAACGTCGCCTTGGAAGTTGTCTGGACAGCAATCCCAATTCTGTTAGTCTTTTGGATTGCAAGCTACAGCTACCAAGTTTACGAACAAATGGGAATTCAAGGCCCATCGGAAATAGTTCACTTGCATAATCCGCTGGCAATGGAATCAGCTTATGCAGCACCAGCTAAAGCCTTAGCAGAACCCGTTGAGAAAATCGACGTACTAGCTAAACAGTGGGCGTGGGTTTTTCATTACCCAGAAAGAGATATTACCAGTACCGAATTGCATTTACCAAGCGATCGCCGGATACGTTTAGCACTGAAATCACAGGATGTTTTGCACGGCTTCTATATTCCTGCATTCCGCCTCAAGCAGGATATTATTCCTAACCATGCGATCGACTTTGAATTTACTCCCATCCGCCCCGGCAAATACCGATTGACCGATTCTCAATACAGCGGTACATACTTTGCGACGATGCAAGCGAATGTAGTCGTTGAATCTCCTGAAGATTATCAGCAGTGGCTAGCGCAAGCTGCAACTCAAAAGCCATCCCCAGCAAATAATCAAGCAGCTTCTGAGTATGCTCAAACATCCCATCAATCAGTCCAAACAGGTTGGGTTACAGTTCCACCTGCTGCACCTCCTCTAGTCAATTCTCCTGGTTGAAAGGAAAGTAACCATGACTAATGTTCCTATTGAAGGTATCCTTCTCCCTGATGAGAAGCATAACCACGAATCTCCAAGTAATTGGAAAGAATACTTCAGCTTTAGTACTGACCACAAGGTAATTGGTATCCAGTATCTCGTTACCTCCTTCTTCTTCTTTCTCGTCGGCGGTATCTTTGCGATGGTGATGCGGGGAGAACTGATGACACCCGAATCAGATTTAGTCGATCGCACCGTCTACAACGGTATGTTCACCATGCACGGCACTGTGATGCTGTTTTTGTGGACATTTCCCTCACTGGTTGGTTTTGCTAACTATCTAGTACCCCTGATGATTGGGGCGCGAGATATGGCATTTCCCCGCCTGAACGCTGTCGCCTTTTGGATGGTACCAGTAGTTGGGATTTTGATGATGGGTAGCTTCTTTGTCCCTGGTGGCCCAGCCCAAGCCGGTTGGTGGTCTTACCCGCCAGTCAGTCTCCAGAATCCCACAGGTAACTTAATTAATGGTCAAGTTCTCTGGCTGTTAGCAGTAGCAATATCCGGCGTATCCTCAATTATGGGGGCAGTGAACTTTGTCACCACCATCGTCAAGATGCGGGCCCCAGGAATGGGCTTCTTCAAAATGCCGTTGTTTGTCTGGGCAGTATTTAGCGCCCAAATCATCCAACTATTTGGACTTCCAGCACTGACAGCTGGTGCGGTGATGCTGCTACTTGACCTTACAGCTGGCACCGCCTTTTTCGACCCCGCCAAAGGTGGGAATCCAGTGATGTTCCAGCATTACTTCTGGTTCTACTCCCACCCCGCCGTTTACGTGATTATTTTGCCTGTCTTCGGCATTTTCTCAGAAATCTTCCCAGTTTATTCACGTAAACCCTTATTTGGTTACAAAGTAGTTGCCGTTTCATCCATCTTGATTGCCGTAGTTAGTGGCATTGTTTGGGTACACCATATGTACGTCAGCGGTACTCCTGGCTGGATGCGGTTGATTTTCATGCTGACAACGATGTGCGTGTCTGTCCCCACAGGAATTAAAGTATTTGCTTGGGTAGCAACTATTTGGGGCGGTAAACTGCGGCTAAATACCGCCATGCTGTTTGCCTTGGGTGCATTAGTCATGTTTGTCTTCGCCGGAATCACAGGCATTATGCTTTCCTCCGTGCCCGTTGATGTCCACGTTAACAATACCTACTTTGTAGTCGGACATTTCCACTACGTCCTCTACGGCACCGTGACGATGGGCTTATTTGCAGCCATCTATCACTGGTTCCCTAAAATGACCGGAAGGATGTACTCCGAAAGCTGGGGTAAAATCCACTTTTGGTTAGCCTTTATCGGCACCAACCTCAACTTTTTGCCCATGCACCCCTTGGGATTGCAAGGAATGTTACGCCGAGTTGCTTCCTACGCCCCAGAGTATCAATTATGGAACATCATCGCCAGCCTCGGTGGATTTCTCTTAGGAATGTCCACCTTGCCCTTCATATTCAACATGGTGATTTCTTGGATGCAAGGAGAGAAAGCACCCGCTAACCCTTGGAGAGCAATCGGACTAGAGTGGTTAGTTTCTTCACCCCCCCCAGTAGAAAACTTTGAAGAAACTCCCATCATCATCTCCGAACCCTACGGCTACGGCAAATCAGAACCCCTAACAGCCAACCTCCCAGAATAAACGCAAACTATCGGGAAGACGCAAAAACCCTCCGCGTACCTCCGCGCTTCCCTTTGCGTACCTTTGCGTTTCAAACTCCCCCTCAAAAACCAAAATGGACAGCTATATCAATTCCCACGAATTGCCCCACACAGCCGCAGAACACAGCCACGATGAAGAAGGCAACAAAATGTTTGGCTTCATTGTCTTCCTACTGTCAGAAAGCGTCATTTTCTTAAGTTTTTTCATCGGATATGCCATCTACAAAACAACAACCCCTAACTGGCTACCAGCAGGTGTTTCTGGACTAGAAGTAAAAGAACCGGCAATCAACACAGTAATTCTTGTTGCTAGTAGCTTTGTAATTTATTTAGCAGAACGCGCCCTTCAACGCCACGATTTAGTAAAATTTCGCCTGTTTCTATTGGCAACAATGGCAATGGGAACTTACTTTTTAGTTGGACAGGCGATTGAATGGAACGGCCTCGCCTTTGGTTTCACCTCCGGGGTATTTGGTGGAACCTTCTATCTGCTTACAGGCTTCCACGGTTTGCACGTTTTCACTGGTATCCTGTTGCAGTTGATAATTTTGGTACGTTCTTTCCTACCTGGCAATTACGATACAGGCCACTTCGGCGTGAATGCAACTTCATTGTTTTGGCACTTCGTCGATGTTATCTGGATTATTTTGTTTGTCCTTATCTATGTTTGGCAGTAAAGATTGATGGGAAGGAAAACCCAGATAATTTCTCTGGGTTGGTGTATGTGGCATTGTTAATTACTTTTATGCCCCATACACCATTCACTGTAATAACTATATTTGGGTCTTAGTTCAACCTTTCAAGTTAACCTTCTCCTCAAACTTTGACCCATCTTGATGAGATAAAAATTTTTCACTACTGTGATAACTTCTTCGCCATTGTTCGAGCTTATCTATAGATATTGATTTAGATGTGACATTCACACCATTTCCTCGCCAAGCAACTTCTGCATCTGTTGTGAAAACCCCGCACTCTAATTGATCTAGCCTCATATTCCAATATTCGCTAAATCTACCTTTTAGAGTAATAACTTGCTCAAATACCTTGTTTCTATGCTTATTTCTTCTTTTTCGTTCTGTTGCTCCAGTTGCTTCTGTATCAATAAACTTAGTTTCAATTAAAAAGAGACTACCTTTAAAGGTTAGAAAGACAAAATCACACTTCCCTAAATCTGTATAATCTGAAATTGGAGACTTTTCAAATAACAGCAATTCAGCGCACGAGGGGAACAATTCTTTAATATTCAGAAATAAATAAGCTTGCAATAGAAGTTCCTTATCATAAGGAAACAAGATTACTCCTTCAAAAAATTTTTGAATGTCATCGTGAGTTTGGGGTTGAATTTTTTTACAGTATGAAACAAATCTATGTAGCTCGTTGACGATCATCTAAGTTTTAACTCCTTCCCCCAGTCGCAGCCTTAAGGGTATTAGCATAAAAAGATACCACTCCCTCAAGGAAATTATCATCCGCATAAGTAACTAAAAAAACGATTAAAATCCTCAATACTTAAGACAATTTACTGTTGACAGTTCAATAAAACTAATTCTTAAGCTGCTTTTCAGTATTGGTGGATTTTTTACTTCTGGTGTCAGCTACCAGTCAGCGATTTTATATGAGCAGGAAAACTGGCATTTTGCAAAGCTTGAACAGTTATTCGAGAATCTTGTACACAAAATTGCCAACCTAAGCGAACAAGTTTACGAGAAGTTTCAGTTTGGATAATTCCAATCACTGGCATTTTTGCCTTTTCTTTGTCTACTGAATGGTCTTGCAAAATTGTTTTCAAGCGATGTAAATCTTCCATGTTACCTGCTTGCTGGGGATTTAATTCCACCATCACCATTTGTACTGTTTCCACTGGCTCTGCATCTTCAAGAATAAATTGAGTTTGCTCATCACGCCGATCTACTTTGCCCCAAATAATCAATCTAGTATCAACTTGCAGTAAGGAACTAATGCGTTCATAAGTTTTCGGAAAAACTACAGCTTCTGATTGTGTAGTGAGGTCTTCTATTTGCAGAATTGCCATCTGATCGCCTTTTTTTGTCACCACTTTTTTGACGTTATTCAACATGACAACTGCACAAAGTCTTGTATCTTCCCTTTGTTCTCCCAGTTGCGATAGGTTAATTGGAGTTAAAAGTGGTGCTATTTGCCGTAAGGATTTCAGGGGATGATCTGACACATAAAAGCCTAATAATTCTTTCTCCATCTGCAACTTTTTCTGTGGGGGTAAATCTGTCACAGGTTTAGATTTGGGAGCAGTTTCAAAGGCATTATTTGCTCTTTTATTCTGAGTTGCAGAAAACCCATCGCCCAATAAATCGAATAGATTCCCTTGACCACTAGCTCTGTCTTTAGCGCGAGATTGTGCCCAATCATACACTAATTCTGAGTCGTTAATTAACTGTTGGCGGTTGGCTTCGATTTTGTCAAAAGCTCCACAGTAAATCAAAGACTCCAGGGTTCGGCGGTTAACAGCACGCAAATCCACGCGATCGCAAAAATCAGCGAGTGTTTTAAATTCTCCTGTCTCATTTCTCGCTTCCAAAATACAAGCGATCGCATTTTGTCCCACGTTACGCACTGCCGAAAATCCAAACAGAATCTTGCCTGCCGTTGGCGTAAAATCAACACCAGAACGATTAATATCTGGCGGATCTATGGAAATCGCCATATTTGTACAGTTAGTAATATATCTCTGTACCTTATCGGTATCACCACTGTTAGCCGTTAACAGTGCTGCCATATATTCCAATGGGTAATTAGCTTTTAAATATGCTGTTTGATAAGTTACATAACCATAGGCAGTAGAATGGGATTTATTAAAACAGTTGGAAGCTATTAAGCCATTTTTAATCGTAAAATTATGGTCACGCTCAACCCCAATGTCATAGACATTTTGTTTGCCTAAATATTTACGTGTGACTATTTTGATCATCCTACCCTACCCCTGAAAAAATTTTTGCGAAATTAATTAATTGATAGAATTATGAATCTTGTAGTATTGATAGCGTTTATAATACAAAATTATATCACTAGAAAACACTGCTATACTCTTACACAAAAAGTAGCCAATATATCAAAACTTCGGTAACCTATTTAATAGACAGTTAATAGCCATGTATTTGCTGTTTTTAAAACTTATTAAACACATTTCAATACATACTAATCCGCTTACTTCAGATATGTGGGCAGTAGGGAGTGGGGAATGGAGGAAGCAGGGGAAGCAGGGGAAGATGAGGGAAACAAGGGGGATAAGCGGGATAACTAATACCCAATACCCAATACCCAATCTTGACCAATATGTACTAGAATCAATGACTTGAGTCACAAAGAGAGCAATCATGGCATCCATCCGCGAGTTGCACCAACAGCTGGTTAAGAAAGAACGTTCTGCCGTTGAAATTACCCAAGAAGCTTTAGAGCGCATTCAAGCGTTAGAGCCAAAATTGCACAGCTTTTTATGTGTGACAGCAGATCGGGCATTAGAGCAGGCAGGTGCTGTGGATGCCAAAATTGCTGTGGGAGAAGAAATTGGGCTGCTAGCAGGGATTCCTGTAGGTATCAAGGACAATTTATGTACCAAGGGAGTTCCTACCACCTGTGCCTCCCGGATTTTGGAAAATTTCGTGCCGCCTTATGAATCAACGGCGACGCAGAAACTGGCAGATATTGGGGCAGTAATGGTAGGCAAAACCAACTTGGATGAGTTTGCAATGGGTAGTTCTACAGAAAACTCTGCCTACCAAGTCACAGCTAATCCCTGGGATTTGTCACGAATTCCAGGTGGTTCTTCGGGAGGTTCTGCGGCGGCGGTATCGTCCCAAGAATGTGTAGTTGCTCTCGGTTCTGATACTGGCGGCTCGATTCGCCAACCTGCGTCTTTCTGCGGTGTTGTGGGGATGAAACCAACTTATGGTTTGGTTTCGCGTTATGGTTTGGTGGCTTACGCTTCGTCTTTAGATCAAATTGGGCCATTTGGAAATACGGTAGAAGATGCAGCAATATTATTGACTGCGATCGCAGGTTACGATCCCAAAGACTCTACCAGTCTGAAAGTTGCCATTCCCAACTATGCTGCTAACTTGAAACCAGACTTCAAACCCAGAGGTCAGCTAAGAATTGGTATCATTAAAGAAACTTTTGGTGAAGGTTTAGACTCTGTAGTGGAACAAGCTGTTACCAAAGCAGTAGATGTACTACAAAGTTTGGGAGCGGAGATTCATATAGTTTCCTGTCCCCGGTTTCGCTATGGCTTACCTACCTACTACATTATCGCCCCATCAGAAGCATCAGCAAACCTGGCTCGTTACGATGGCGTTAAATATGGTTATCGCGCTCCTGATGCGGATAATCTGCTATCGATGTACACTCGTACCCGCGCCGCTGGTTTTGGTACAGAAGTCAAACGCCGGATTATGATTGGCACTTACGCCCTCTCGGCTGGCTATTATGACGCCTACTACCTGAAAGCGCAAAAAGTTCGTACCTTGATTAAGCAAGACTTTGAAAAGGCTTTTGGTGCGGTTGATGTGTTAGTTTGTCCTACATCTCCCACTACAGCATTCAAAGCAGGGGAAAAAACTACTGACCCCTTGAGTATGTATTTAACTGACTTAATGACTATTCCTGTAAATCTTGCTGGTTTACCTAGTTTAAGTTTGCCATGTGGTTTTGATGATCAGGGGCTACCGATAGGATTACAGCTAATTGGCAATGTGCTGCGAGAAGACCAACTGTTTCAGGTAGCTTATGCCTATGAGCAATCCACTACTTGGCATCTGCGTAAACCGCAAATATCTTAAAAATGGATATTGGGATGGGGCGTTGCTCCCTCATCCCCCCATCTCCCGTAACCCTCTACATTTGTCAACCTGATTACTGTTCACTGATTAATAACTATTGACTGTTGAGCATTTACTTCTGGAGTCAGGGATTCAGATGCAATTTGTGGTGGATTAAGTGTATATAAAAGACCAGCAGATGCAGCTACTAATAATAGAATGTAGGTAACAACAAGAGGTATGTATGTATTTGGTTTGTTGTCTGAATTCTTATGATCGTTATTGGAGTCTTGGCGAACAACATTGCTTATAAAGGTGTACGATAGAGCATTTCCATCCAGTCCTAAAGCATCTCCATAGCGACGGATGAATCCTTGAACAAAAATAGGCTCAGGCAATTCTTCAAATCGTTCTTCTTCTAAAGCGTGCAAAACACCTGCTCTGATGAGTGTTTGAGCGGCTATTTCTTCTATGCGGATGGATTTTTCTTGTCTTACTTGTCGCAAGTGTGTGGTTATTTCTTTTAGTTGCTCTACTTGAGCTTCGTTTAAGAGCGTCACAGTCTTCTCCTGTATGGGCTAATTCTACTATTCATTGAGAAGACTTAAATATGCATACGTAAATTTACTGAATATTGGATTTTAGGATAAATATTTTTTCTCGTGGCTTAATCCTGCTTTTTGAAATGCTAGGGCAGCTTACAGGCAGTATTTTTACTGTTGTATTTTATACTTTAAAAGTCAAAATATCGTGTATGATAATCAAGAAACTAAAATTTTTAATACAAGTATTTTTGCAACAGCTACTCTCGGCTGGGATAATTGCAGTGTTCCTGCTTCAGGTTGCCATAGGCATCGCTTCCACTTGATAGCAGTCACACTAAGTCTGAAGTTTCACACGTCTGTCTAGGTTCATCTGTGTCCCAGACTACTCTCTACCTGGTCGTACCCAAACAATATCTTGATGAGAATCACGTGTCATTTGTTCATCTCGCTCTGCATCACTTTGAAATCCACCGCGAGTTGAAAATCCAATATTGTTCCGAGGACTCGTGAACATATGGTAGACAACAACCGCCTTTGTTCTTACGAAGAGATACCGCTGTGCGAGGATATCAGATTTGGATGGAGATTCAGACCCAACCAAATCTTAAAGGAATTTCTTGTCCAGTACCCAGTCCTTTTTATACTTCAAAAATCTTCATCGAAATTCTATTCCGATATATCGCGATATATTCTGATATGTCGTATATTAGAGAAAGTTGATTTGAGATTCATTTATGTTTAGACATTTTCGGTCACGTTTTGGCGCACCTGCATGGGCAGGAGTTAGCGAAGAGGATTCATTGCTTGTCAGGTCTTGGTTTCAACATGGCAACCATCATGGCAACCATCATGGTAGACATCATGAGAAACACTTTGGGAATGAAATGTTTGGTCGTGGTTGGGGAGATGAATACCGGACTCGTCGGGGTGACATCAAGTTCATCCTGCTGGAATTGTTATCCGAGCATCCTAGTCATGGTTACGACCTGATTAAAGAGATGGAAACTCGCTATGGTGGTTTCCGTCGCCTCAGTCCTGGCTCAGTGTATCCAACACTGCAATTGCTGGAAGAAGGAGGTTATCTCAAGAGCACACAGGAAGGTGGCAAGCGGATTTATACGATTACGGATGAGGGTAGACAATTATTGGCAGAACGTTCCCAACAGGAAACTTCAGACTCTCCTTGGGATACCTTCAAAAGTTTTGTGACAGGTAAGCCCCAAGAGTTTATTGAGTTGCGGAATGCTGCAACAGAATTAGCTGCTGTTGTGGTGCAGGTTGCTCGCAGTGGCAATATGGAGCGAATAAATCGGGTGCGTGAGCTTTTAGAGCAAGTTAAACGAGAAATTTATGCAATTATGGCTGAGAAATAAGTTAGTAGTGAGGAGTTGGGAGTCAGAATATATAGCCTTTCTCAGTTGAGTCCAATATAGCGCTCTTCCATCACTCTCATCAAACAATAATCGAAGCAGAAAACTGAAACTATCACTCAATCAAGGTTTGAGGCTTTATTTTCTAATAGAAATTCAAGAATATAGCTAAAATCTGAAAACCAAAGTCTTGTAAGCCTTGCAGCGATTGCTTTTCCCAGGACTGATGGAAGAGCGATAGACAGACCTAATCCTCAGCCCCTTAATATCATGTTCGGGTAAAGACTTATCATTTAGACCGCAGGGGTGCAGGGGGCAGGGAGAAAGAGGTTTTCCTGACTTTTGCACGGATGCGGTAATCATAAGTAATTAACCGCACTTGATATAAGAGCTAGCGTTGGGGAGCAAGATTCAAAGCCTCTCTCTTTTAGAAGAGAGGTCAGAGTATATTGCATACGAACGATCGCTATAGAGTTTTCTTGACTAATGAAGCGATCGCACTTGAATCTTGCTCGATGAGTGAGTTCAAAAATGTCCACAACTGCAAATCAGTAAAATCTGGAATTGCCATAAATGCGCCGACTTCCTGCAAAACTTGCGGATCGTGGGTGGACGCGATACCAATGGTGCGGATATCTGCGCTCACTGCTGCCCGAATCCCAGAAGGAGAGTCTTCTAAAGCGATCGCTTCTTCTGCTTGAATCCCCAACTTCTTTAAGGCAACTTGGTAGGGTGCAGGGTCGGGTTTACCTGCTATACAATCATCCGCTAAAACAACTGTATGGAAAGCTTCTTTGATTCCCAAAACCTCCAGCATAAATTCTGCATTTAATCTAGGGGCATTAGTTACTAATGCTCGTTTTAACTGATGTGTATCTGTCCAGGCTAGTAGTTCAGAAAATCCATTCAGCGGTTTGAGATCCGGGGCGAGTTTGCGAAAAAACGCCTCTTTTTCGTCTGCAAATTTTTGCCCTTCTGCTGCTGATAATTGTGGCAGAATGTCTTTGACAATTTCTGGATTTAACCTCCCACTAATTCGGGATTTATAAAATTTTTCGTCAATTTCTATGCTGTAATTTAACAGCATTTCCTGCCAAGCTCGGTAGTGTATGGGGTCAGTGTTGACAATAGTGCCGTCTAGGTCAAAAAGAATTGCAGCCAGCATGATTTTTGGGTAAAATGTAAATAATTGTTAACTTAATTTAAATAGTTTACATTGTTTTTTTGTCCTTAGTAATTGTTGCTTGGTCAATACAAGGCAAAAAGCCGTAAATTAATCTGCTAAATCTAAAATTTATACTGAATAGGGCATGTAAGGACAGACAGGTAGAGCCGAGCAAAAAACTACCGTATAATTGATAACCTTCTGTGTAAGCAAATGCTAGCCGCTACAAACTTTTTTCGCGTTGATGACCTACTAGTGCAGATTTACAACTCTGAAGTCGAAATGGCCCAGGATGTTGCCGAAATCGCGCAAAAGCATTTACAGCAAGTTCTTAATCTTCAGGATACAGCCGCTGTATTGTTAGCAACAGGTAACTCCCAACTCAAATTTCTCGATGCTTTGATTGCATTGGGTGGTGTAGATTGGTCACGGATTATTCTGTTCCATCTAGATGAATATTTGGGAATTACTGCTGACCATTCTGCCAGTTTCCGGCGCTATATGCGAGAACGTGTAGAAAAGCGGGTTGCTCCTAAGCAATTTCACTATATAGAAGGTGATACACTGCAACCAGTGGCAGAGTGCGATCGCTACACTAAACTACTACAAGCACAACCAATTGACTTGTGTTGTCTTGGTATTGGCGAAAATGGACATTTGGCTTTTAACGATCCAGCAGTAGCAAATTTTCAAGATCCTTACAGCGTAAAACTGGTGAAACTAGATGCAGTGAACCGTCAACAACAAGTAAGCACAGGTCACTTTCCGAATCTAGAAACTGTCCCACAGTATGCTTTTACTGTTACCATCTCGACGATTTGTTCAGCTAAAAAAATTATCTGTCTTGCTCCAGAAAAACGGAAAGCGAATGTGGTAAAAGAAATGTTGCAGGGGTCTATAAGTATAGACTGTCCGGCTTCTATTCTTCGTCAACAATCCCAAGCGACATTATTTTTGGATGTTAATTCTGCTAGTTTGCTTTCTTGAACTTCTCTTTCAACTGAAACAACAAGTAAACTACTGACCCCAAAAGTGGCTTCAGCGATCGCGACTTTGTGGCAAATAAGTGTTGGTGGTTATGTTGATGCCAATCTTTACTCAGGACTGGGAACTCGTAAAAGAGGAACTGTTTTGCCCAATGCCCCATGCTTAATAAATGAAGTTACTGCTAAGAAATATTAAAATTTCGGTTACAATAATGCTGCATTAACTTTTATCGAAGCTGGGAACGATAACACTAAAAATCCCTACTGTAAAGTTGTGGATGTTATCATTGCTGTTTCTCCCAACAACAAGCTGCTGCTACCTTGCTATTACTTTGCCCAAACCGGAGTTCTCATTAGAGAAAGTCCGACTCTAGAAGCTTCCTGCCCAAGTGGCTATCAAAGGAATCAAGCCTCTGTCTAAGAGTAGCAAACGTGCTTAATGCGAGGTAATTACGCAGAGTGGCGGTGACAACAAAGGTAGTCCCAGTGGCTTTTGGCTTAGGGATAGCGGGTATTGCAGTTTGCCCATTCCGATTAATATCGGGAAAAGTAGCTTAGGGATATTTGTCCGTAAAATTACTAACTGTAGACAAATACTGATTTTTGAATCAAGCAACCTAACCTATGCCAGCGAATTCCTGGCCCGAAGAAGATTCTTATCAAGAGCTTGATCCGCTCAACTCCTTGTTATCTGACCTATCAGCAGATGAGGAGTCAGTGTTAGAGACAGATCCTGTATCTCTAACACCCCGGTTTCAAGGTCGTAGAGGCAAAGCAGCTCTAGTCTTGACTATCGTCTGGAGTGGCACGATCGCTCTACATTTAGTTTCTTGGGCTTCCATTTTTATTCTAGGACTAACTACCATTCTAGGATTTCATGCTTTGGTGGTGGTGTTTACTAAATCCCGTCGGTATCCAAAAGAAATACAGGGAGATTTGCCTTCTGTTTCTGTGCTAGTGGCTGCGAAAAATGAGGAAGCGGTAATTGCTAAATTAGTCAAAAATCTTTGTAATCTGGAATATCCAGGTGGGCAGTACGAAATTTGGATAATTGACGATCACAGCAGTGATAGTACACCACATTTATTAGCAGAACTCGAACAGAAACACGACCAACTGAAAGTACTAAGGCGTTCAGCAGACGCTACTGGTGGTAAATCGGGGGCGTTGAATCAGGTATTGCCGCTGACAAAGGGCGATATTATAGCAGTATTTGATGCTGATGCCCAAGTCACACCAGACTTGCTGCAACAGGTAATACCTTTATTTCAAAGAGAAAACGTGGGGGCGGTGCAGGTGCGAAAAGCGATCGCCAACGCTAAACAAAACTTTTGGACTAAGGGTCAAATGGCAGAAATGGCACTTGATACCTGGTTTCAGCAACAACGAAGTGCCCTTGGTGGCATTGGCGAACTGCGGGGAAATGGTCAATTTGTCCGGCGTTCCGCCTTGGAAAGCTGCGGTGGTTGGAATGAAGAAACCATTACCGATGATTTGGATTTGACAATCCGCTTACATTTGGATAAATGGGATATTGAATGTGTTTTCCATCCAGCGGTGCAAGAAGAAGGAGTAACGAGTGCAGTTTCACTTTGGCATCAGCGCAACCGTTGGGCAGAAGGCGGATATCAACGCTATTTGGATTATTGGGATTTAATTCTCAAAAACCGCATGGGAACACGCAAAAGCTGGGATTTGCTGATTTTTATGCTGATTATGTATATCTTACCGACAGCAGCAATCCCAGATTTATTAATGGCGATCGCTCGTCATCGTCCACCCATGTTAAGTCCGATCACAGGTTTGTCTATTTCTATGTCGATGGTAGGAATGTTTACAGGTCTGAAGCGGGTACGTCAAGATCAAAAATTCCCACTTTCTACATATCTTACGATGCTGGTGCAAACCCTGCGTGGCAGTTTATATATGTTGCACTGGTTAGTGGTCATGAGCAGTACTACTGCCCGGATGTCGGTAAGACCAAAGCGCCTGAAATGGGTAAAAACCTTGCATACTGGGAATGGGGAATAGCCCCTTTGGGGAATTAAAAATTAAAAATTAAAAATTTATAATGCAAAATTACCAAAAATAATTTTGCATTTTTTTTATTCATCATCCACCTCTGATTCTTCTACCCACTCAGGTGTAGTTATGGAATCAGAGAATTCTGGAAAATCATCTGCAAAACGGATGATTTGTCCATTGAAAAATTCTGCTATACGTTGAGCTGCGATCGCTACTTCGTCAGGTTCCCAATCAGGTGCGGGTGTTTGTTTTGGGGGTGGAGGCAAAGTTTGCGCCCCATTTCCATTTACCCCGTTTCTATTTGCCCCATTTCCATTTGTCCCATTTCCATTTGTCCCATTTCCATTTGTCCCATTTCCATTTATGCCATTTCCATTTTTTGCTGCTGTCGATGCTGATGGTGACGTGTTTGACTGTGGTGTTGGCGCTGGAGGAGGCGAAATTTGCTGGTTGTAGCTAGGTGTGGGTGGCTGCTGAACGCGAGTAGAATCTTTTGGCGGAGGATTTTTTTTGGCTGAGTTAGAGTTTGAAGAAATCCCTTTTTCTATATTTATCTGGATTTCATGCTGGAAAGTTTGCTGGAAAGCTGCCGTAATCATCGGTAGATAAGATTTTCCCTTGTCATACCATGCCTGTTTAATAGCAATTCGAGCCACAACACCGTCAAACTCGATGAGTTGGCTCATTTGACGCAGCATTTCTTGCCTTGATTTTGGCTGAAGGTTGGCAAGCACTTGTTGCCAAATCTGAGTTAAGTCATATTCTGCTTCGCCAACAACCTCTGAAGTTACTGGTTCAATATTCGCAGGTGGCACAGGAACAGCAACAGGTTCTGAGGTTGGTGGTGAAACTGAGTTAGCAACAGAATTGTGATTTGTTTGCTGTTCAACTGAGGAAGATGAAGTGACAGTCGCTTGATGATTGACAGATACAGAATTATGATTTGTTTTCGGTTCAGCCAGAGGTACAGAAGAGACTGGGTGATTTTGGGCAACTACTGGAGGATAGCTTGAAGATACAGCAGGTGTATTAACTCGCGGCGCTACACTTAGGGCTTGTGCCTGAATATTCGCCGTCGCACTGGGTAACAATCCTAGTAATGTTACTTCCAACCACAAACGCGGCTGGGTGGTGTTTTTAATTTGCACTTCTGATGTTCGTAGGTGTTGCTGTCCTGCTAAAATCGTGCTGATATCGAAGTATTGAGCAAACTCAACCAACGCTGTCCAGGTTTGCTGAGTACAAGCAACCAAATCGTGGCGGTTGGGTGCTGTTTTAGCTATGAGTAAATCGCGGTAAAAAGCTGCAAGATTTTGCAGAATAGTTAGGGGTTCTCGACCACGATCTAGAATGTAGTGAGTACAGTCTAGAACAGCTTCCGGTTTATCTTGAGCGATCGCATTTAAAAGCGCTAACAAGTCCTGTTCGCTTACCGTCCCCACCAAATCCCAAACTCGCTCTGGTGTGACTTCACCCGCTAATAAACCCAATTGATCGAGTAGACTTTCGGCATCTCGCAAGCCTCCTTGAGAAAGTTGGGCTACCAGGGTGACAGCATCGGGTGAAATATGAATGTTTTCAAAAGATGCGATCGCACTTAAATGCTTCACCATCGCTTCTAACTGAATGCGTCTAAAATCAAACCTTTGACAGCGCGAAATAATTGTTGGTAAAACCCGTTGTGGATCTGTTGTCGCCAATACAAAAACCACGTGTCTCGGTGGTTCTTCTAGTGTCTTAAGTAGCGCATTGAAGGCCTGGGTACTGAGCATGTGGCATTCATCGATTACATAAACCTTGTAGCGACACTGCACAGGAGCAAACTGGGCTTTTTCTATCAACTCGCGGATATTATCGACACCAGTATTACTAGCGGCATCGATTTCAATTACGTCTAAGGCGTAGCCCTTGGTGATTCCCTGACAAACCTCACACACGCCGCAGGGTTCAGCGGTGGGCTGATCACCTTTGAGACAATTGAGGGATTTGGCCAGAATTCGGGCACTAGAAGTTTTCCCCGTACCTCTTGGCCCAGTAAATAAATAGGCAGGGGCGATTTTGGCTGTGCCGATCGCGTTTGTGAGGGTAGTAGCGATCGCCTCTTGGCCCACCAGTTCAGCAAAACTCTTAGGGCGATATTTGTGGTGCAGGGGTTCGTAAGACATAGAAATATAGACTTCAATGCCTTTCAACGTGAATTAGTAGCACCGAGTCGAGTTTAGGATTCAATTATTTTAAACTCTCGTACCTGCTTTGTTTATCGATGTTGCCATAGCCCAAGACTCAACTAATGCCGTAAATTTTGGCACTCAGGAAAGCAAGCAACCAGAGCTTATCCTCTACTATGATTTCAACATCAATGTATCGGAATTATAGCATATCATTAGTACATTTGTTCTGTCAGGGGCGTAGTGGAGAATAACTCTTGACAAATGACTAATGACTAATGACTATACATTTTATTGACGGAACTAACGCCATAGTCCAGTGCGATCGCTACAATTTTAGGATAAGCAATACTCGATGGTGCTAGCAGATGCTCAAGCGGCTATTTCAATGGCTCAAAAAGCTTTTTCAGAGCTTGTTTGGTGGAAAACAGACTACCTCAAAATCTAGGGCGAATGTGGAAAAAGAACCAGCACCACCCTTAAGCGATACGGATCTGGAATTTCTCTTCACCGAACTGTTGCAAGGAGTACATCAAGCACGAGGGGAAGCATGGGCACAGAAGTGGCTGCACAATATTGAACATCGAATCCCAACTGAAGACTGGGTTGAGTGGTTAGGGCGCTTTGGCGACAAATTGCTCGCATCACCTACACCCAATAATGAAATGGCTGCGCGATTAGTGCAACTGGGTGAGTTGGGCATCGGAGAAATCGGAGATGTTGCTTATAGTATTGGAATGCAGTTGTTGACACGCAATCAAGGCGAACCAATTTGGGAATATGAAGGGCCAGATGCTCTCAGCACAACTTTGCCCTCTGAGCCAACCACCCTAGTCTCTGAGTCAGCAGATGCACCAGAAAACCTTCCAGAAGGAGAATACCAAACTGTCACCCTAGAAGAGTTATTTGTAATGTTACAGGAGGATGAAAACTTACGTCAGCAGATTGCTCAACAGCTTGCCGTTGAAACAGATGACCCACAAGTGCTTGTCCAGGCATTGATTAGTCAATTATATCCTGCGGAACAATCGACTACAGAGCAAACAGGAAATTAATGACTTCGCAAAGTCAAAACTCAAGAGTTGAATCTGGGAATTGTAACGTTGTAATGCTATGCTCTTGAAGGTTTGTATATTTTTTGCTAACCTTCTACGGAAGCGCTGTCTGAATCTAATGGGTTTTTACGTGATTCATGATTTTTTTAACACAACGATGGCTACAATCTAGAAAAACAAAATCCAAGAGTGTGGCAGATGCTCAGGCGGATATCGCAGTCGCTTAAAAGGTTTTTAAAGCGCCTCATTGCAAGTAAGCAGACTAGTTCTCTCAAGGGTGTGAGAGGACATAATCTGGTGGAGGTACTACCAGAACTAACCAATGCGGATCTGGAACAATTGTTTATCCAATTGTTAGAAGGCGTGCATCAAGCACGAGGACGACAGTGGGCATTGAGGTATCTGCAACGGATCGAAAATCGCATTCCGGTTGAACGCTGGATAGATTGGTTGGTGATGTTTGGCGAAAGCTTGCTAGCTTCACCCGCACCGAATCCTCTGTTGGCAACACAGATGGTGCAATTAGGTGAACTTGGTGTTGGCAGAATTGGAGATGTTGCCTATGACATTGGTATCCGGCTCATGCAAAACTCACCCACACAGATAGAGATAGAAGAATATCAGGACAATCAAGCACCAGATGACGGAGAAACTACTCCTGGGCAAGAACTGCTCCGCGATTTGGGCGAGCAGTTATGGGAGTATGATGAGCCAGATATCCAAGAAACTACTCCTGGGCAAGAACTGCTCCGCAATTTGGGCGAACAGTTATGGGAGTATGATGAGCCAGATGACGGAGAAACTACAAACGATGAAGAAATTCTCCCAACTTCCCCTGGGCAAGAGCTAATCCGTAGCTTAGGTGAGCAATTATGGGAATATGATGTGCAAGATGTTGAACCAATAACGTCAGCACCCCAAAATGTCTATTTTGAAGAAAGATTGACCGAAAACTTAGAGGAACTGGTATTGGAGTATGAAGGTGAAGATGCTCAAACCACAATACCCGAAAATCTACCTCTCCCCGCTGCGGAAGATTCAATCACCTCATTAGCCGAACTGAGGTTCGGCGATGAAGAAATTGAAGTTACTCCCACTAAAACACCAGCAAATCTCCTTTTCACTAGACAAAAAACTGAATTAACAACGTCTGACTCAGAGGAAACCTGGGATAACACTTTGACGAATTTAGAGCCAAATGTGGCTTATACCCTAGATGAGTTGTGGGTAAGGTTGGATCAAAGTACCAATTTAGTCCAGCAACTTGCTTCTAATTTGGCAGTTCAAAGCAGTAATTCCCCTGGTATTATTGAGCGACATAGCGATAATCCGATTACCCACGCTCAAGGGTGGTTTTACCAAGGTCTAAGCCAAGCGAAAACAGGTGATTTGTTAGGCGCGATCGCATCTTATGACCAAGCCATCGAACTTCAACCCGATTTCTCAGAATATTGGTTTAACCGAGGCTTGACACTGTTCCATTTAGAACGTTTTGATGAAGCGATCGCATCTTACGAAACAGCCACAGAACTGAAACCGGACTTCTACAAAGCTTGGTACAACCGGGGTGGAACTCTCGGAGAATTAGGATACTTTGAAGAAGCGATCGCTTCTTTTGACAAAGCCATAGAAATCAAGCCAGACTACCAAGAAGCTTGGTCTAGCAAGGGTTTGGCGCTGCTGAAATTAGGTTGGCTACCAGAAGCTATTTCCAGTTATGACCAAGCGCTGCATCTGGAACCAGAAGACCAGGAAAACTGGTATCACCGAGGCATAGCCCTAGCTGTAGGCGAACAATTTACAGAAGCGATTATATCTTACGACAGAGCTATAGAAATTAACCCAGAGTACCACGAAGTCTGGATAGACCGGGGTGTAGTGCTGTTTAATTTAGGAAGATGGTCAGAAGCGATCGCCTCCTGGGATAAAGCACTTTCCATTCAAGCCGACTTCTACTTAGCTTGGTACAACCGAGGTATAGCATTAGACAACTTAGGACGCCGCCAAGAAGCGATCGCCTCCTATCGCCAAGCGATCGCCATTAAACCCGACTTCCACTTAGCTTGGTATAATCAGGCAGTAGCACTGTTTTATTTAGAACAATTTGCCGAAGCGATCGCCTGTTATGATAATGCTTTGCAAATTAAGCAAGATTATTGGGAAGCTTGGATTGGTCGGGGAACTGCGATCGGTAATTTAGTTAACTCTGACGCCTTGTTGAATTTATCGAGTAGTATCACAGCGACAAATCCCGCCTTACAACAGGGTGGCTACGAAGGGAAATTAGCCAGCTACGAGGAAGGGTTAAAGCATCTGCGGACAGATACCCACCCAGAAGGTTGGGGTAGATTGCATTTTGCGATCGCTAATACTTACTACGACCAAGGCAAAAAACATCCCAATCCCCGCGATTATTGGCGCAAAGCCGCATCTGAGTACCATCAGGCGCTATTAACCCTGACACTAGAATATTTTCCCCAGTTGCACTTAGAGGTTTTGCAATCTCTAAGCAAAGTGTTAATGGGTTTGGGACAAACAACACAAGTTCAAGAATTACTGCAACGCGGTACAGATTTATTGCGACAATTACTGAGTGAAGAAACTCGCTCAGACGAAAGTAAAAAACAGCTAGCTTTGAAATTTGCAGGCTTTGATCAATTGGCAGTTGATTTGGCTGTGGAGTCTGGTGATTTAGTAGAAGCCTGGGAAATTGCCGAACAAGGTAAAAATACTTGTTTAAACTGGCTGCTTTCTGGCTGGAATGATAATATTTACTCGCCTTATTATGGCGCAATTCAACAACTATTCAATCCCACAACAGCAATTATTTACTGGCATATTAGTCCTGTAGCCCTACATACTTTTATTCTCAAAGACCAAGCACCATCACCGATCCTCCTCTTTACACCCATGCAAGATCCTGGGGCAATACCTTTAGGAGAAGACGCTATCCGTCTCAATGAATTGCCCCTACCTGAAGCAGTGCAACGCCTAATTGAATTTGAAACTTGGCTAGAAGATTGGCATCAACAATACCAAGAATATCGCAACACCGCCCAAGACAAAGACAGTAAAAGCCAGCATTCTTGGCGAGTTAGTATGGAAGAGAAGCTGTTGCAACTGTATGAAATCCTGAATATTTCCACAATTGCACAGGAACTCGAAGGCATCACTCAACTGGTTTTAATTCCTCATCGTGACTTATACAGATTGCCCATTCATACACTTTTCCATCTCTCTTCCTCATCACCGGAAGAGTTGCCGAATGTGGAATCAAATTTCACCGTCACCTATCTACCTAGTGCCCAAATTGGTTTATCAATAAGAACTGAGGATATTTGGCAGTGGCAAAATAAGTTATTACTCAGTGTTGAACATCCTCAAAGTACAGCTTATCCCCCACTTAAATTTGCCAAACTTGAGTCTGAAATTGTTAGTCAGATGTTCGATAATATCCAACGAATTCAAGGTTCAGAAGCTACAAAAAGTATTGTCGAAAATGCCTTATCTGATAATTATAACATTTTGCATTTTACGGGTAATGTTATTAATAATTTAGTTGAACCTAAAAAGTCAGAGTTAGCATTAGCAGGTGAAGATAGACTGACTCTAGATGAAATCTGCCAACAAAATCTTGCTGCAAGTTACAACCTTATTACCCTCTCTGCCTGTGAAAATTTAAGTACTAGCAATCACACTATCAGCGAATATGTGAGTTTAGCCAGTGGTTTTGTGAGTCAGGGTGTTCCTCATGTAGTGAGTACTCTCTGGAGTGTAGAATCTTCGGCTAGTGCTTTGGTGATGATCGAGTTTTACCGAAGATTGCAGCCCAATAAATCAGCAGTTACTGCCTTGGCTGAAGCAACACGATGGCTGAAAGAACTAACTGCTGGAGAACTGACAAAATGGTATGAAGATGTCTTGAATAATTTGCATCCAGAGGAAGTAAGAATTCAAACTTATTTAGCGACACAGCTATATAGAAATAGCAAAATGGCATCAGATAAAAATCTTTATAATCATCCTTACTACTGGGCAGCATTCACGATTACGGGTAAGCCGAATTAATTCTTTGAACTGGGGATTGGGGATGTCTATTTGCCTAAACAGTAGAAGTTTGAAAAGTTTTGGGCGAATATAATTCGCTACTACACAGGCTAAGTCCACCTGCGTAAATTAGCAGAAAATCGAGTTTTATAACCCGCGTAGGCGGGTTTTGTATGTGTAGCCGCGACTTCTAGTCGCAGAGGCAAGTAATAATTTAGACTTTTCAAACAACCTCTAAGCTCGATTGGTTAACTCGTAGTTAAGCGTTATGTAGAATTCACGTGATTTGAAATTTGGGGAAGACGCAAATTTCAAACATGCTCCCTGACATAATTACCCTAATACAGCTTTGTCTAAACCCCTAATTACCATTCGCCTAATTGCACGCGACGAACTTCCCCAACTTCTGGCGTTGTATCACCACTTAAATCCTGTAGATGCGCCTCTACCTACTGATGATATTTTACAATCCATCTGGGATGGGATTTTAGATGATCCCCGTTTGTATTACATTGTGGCTGATATTGCTAATCAGTTAGTCGCAACGTGTAACTTAACCATTGTTCCCAACTTGACACGTGGCACACGTCCATACGGCATTATTGAAAATGTCGTCACTCACCCCGATTACCGACGACAGGGATTTGGTACACAGGTTCTCCATTATGCATTAGCTTTAGCATGGCAGCAACAGTGCTATAAAGTGATGCTTCTGAGTGGCTCAAAACGTGAGGAGACGTTGCACTTCTATGAAAATGCTGGGTTTAAGCGGGGAGTTAAAACTGGATTTGTTGCCATAGCTCCAGAGGAGTTATAAGCAGAACTGATAGAGATTAGACCTCTTCCAAAAATCCTAATTTATCTATGAGTTCATTTTCATCAAATAATCTTTTGCAAAAAAATAATTCTTAGCCCAAAAACTTGGCACAATCAGGCTCGAAATTTTTGATTGCGATCGCCAATTTCCAGTCTAGTATTTCCAAATTTCCCTTCACTGGGCAACTATCTAAAGAGTGAAAGTGTTTCCTCGAAATCCAGCCATTAGTTAGTTGTATAATTTTGATTAAAGCCTAATAATACAGCATATCGCCAGGACACATTTTATTTCTTAAATCTTGCTAAAGAACATGATGCATTGAGCTTGACGGTCTTAACCCTCATCGGCAATCATAGAGAAACGGCTATTAAAAGCCAATTATTTTACTGCTTGACTGCAATTTTAAAATTGATAAAATCGCCTCCTTGCACTAAATTATCTTTATTGTTGCAACATACCAGATTATCAAAGTATCTCTGCTTATGCTTGGTTTAATCTGCGGTTCTTTAAAAAATAAATACGAATCTTATACTATACTATGTGTGGTAAACATAGGGATAAGTATTATGAGATGTCAGAGCAGCTACTCATAATGTCCCACATTTTAATTTTCCAAAGTTAACGGGTTTCATTTCCGGCTTCGATATCAAGACGAACCTAGTAATCATAATCATCTGGATATTTGTATTCACTTAACCTTGCATCCAGTATTTTCCAATAGTCAACCCAATAAATTGAAAAGAGGATACTTCCATGTCTAGTTTGTTTCGTTGGTCATCAACAAAGGTTGCTTTACTAGTTCTGGGAATGACAGCTGCGATAATAAGTCCCATCGTAATTTCTACACCAGCTTCATCTCAAAATACTGTTCCATCTCCTACTCCATCTGCTACACCATCACCAACTTCAACAACTAACTTGTCTGATGTTTCCTCAGATTATTGGGCGCGTCCCTTCATTCAAGCCCTAGCTGACAATAACGTGATTGCTGGCTTTCCTGATGGCACGTATAGGCCAAATCAACCTGTAACTCGTGCTGAATTTGCCGCCTTAATTCAAAAAGCTTTCAATAACCAAAACCGAGTTCGGCAATTAAGTGCAGGTGGATTTAGTGATGTCCCTGCTGGCTATTGGGCGGCTTCTGCAATTCAGCAAGCCTACGAAACTGGATTTTTGGCAGGCTATCCTGGGAACGTATTTAGACCAAATCAAGAAATTCCTAGAGTGCAGGGGATCGTTGCTTTAAGTAGTGGCTTAGGTTTAACTGGTGGCGATACAAATACTCTCAGTACTTACTACAACGACGCCTCAGCTATTCCGAACTATGCTGTTGGGAGTGTGGCAGCAGCGACAGTAGGTAATCTTGTTGTTAACTACCCGGATGTAAAACAACTCAATCCGCAACAGTCTTTGACTCGTGCTGAAGCAGCAGCACTTTTATATCAAGCTTTAGTTAAACAGGGACGGGTGCAACCCATTGCTAGCAATCTTCCAGCTAGTCAGTACGTTGTAGCTGGAACTCCTACCAGTACTGATATTGTTTCTCTGGCTGCATCCAGTAGTTCTTTTACAACTCTGACTTCTTTATTAAAGACAGCCGGTCTAGCAGATATTCTTCAACAGCCAGGCCCTTATACAGTCTTCGCTCCCACCAATGATGCATTTGCTGCTTTGCCTGCTGCTACCTTACAACAGTTAGAGCAACCAGAAAACAGAGAAGCATTGATTAAGATTTTGAGATATCATGTGGTTCCTGGTGCGGTAACTGCTAGTCAACTTTCGGCAGGGGAACTGAAAACCGATGAAGGAAGACCTGTAAACATTAAAATCGATTCCGCTAACAATCAAGTCGCGGTGAATAATGCCAGAGTTATCCAAGCGGACGTTAAAGCTAGCAATGGTGTTATCCATGCGATTAACCAAGTCCTGATTCCGCCTGATGTTAACATCAGTCAGTTAAATCAGCCGCCAACAGGAAGTACAACGCCTGATGTTAACGTAGGCAGAAGTACTCGTGGTGGCAGAAGCTATATCGGAGTTGGTGGTAACATTGGTTTGAGCGGCAACGATACAGCTCTCAGCGACGGTAACTTTACAGTGATCAGTAAACTTGGTCTGACAAACTACCTATCACTGCGACCATCGGTGATCTTTGGAGACGATACAATATTTCTAGTTCCCGTAACTTTGGATTTTTCTCCCAGCAGAGCAGGTTCGGTGGGTGAAAGAACCTATACTATATCTCCTTATATAGGGGCTGGTGTAGCAATTGAAGCTAATTTGGATACTGATATTGGATTACTGCTAACTGGTGGTGTAGACGTTCCTCTCGGTTCTAAATTGACGCTAACAGGTGGTGTAAATGCTGCTTTTCTGGATGACACTGATGTAGGACTACAATTAGGAATTGGCTATAACTTCTAAGTAAATAGAAGTAGAACACGTGTAAGGGCGCACAGTTAGTTGTGCGCCCTTGTTGTATTAAGGTCGCTTAATTGCTAAAGTAAGTCCATCAGCGATGGGGACAAGGGAGAGGGTAACTCGTTCGTCATGATGTAACTTTTCGTTAAGCGCCCGGATTGCTTGAGTGCTTTCATCTTGATTTTGCTCGTCAGCTACTTGTCCAGACCATAAAACATTATCAATCGCAATCAATCCACCTGGACGCACTAATTGTAGCGATCGCTCATAATATCCATCATAATTTTCTTTATCAGCATCAATAAAGGCAAAATCAAATGTCTCGGCTTGCCCAGTTGCTAATAGCTGATCTAAAGTTTCCAAAGCTGGAGCCAATCGGAGATCGATTTTATTGGCAACCCCAGCTTCTTGCCAATATCGCCGAGCGATCGCAGTAAATTCTTCACTCACATCACAAGCAATAATTTTCCCATCAGCCGGTAGTGCCAAAGCTATAGAAAGTGAGCTATAACCCGTAAAAACTCCAACTTCCAGGGTTTTTTTCGCTCCAATTAACTGCACCAGAAGGCTCATAAACTGCCCTTGTTCTGGTGAAATCTGCATTCCACTCCGGGGATGATTGGCGGTTTCTTGGCGCAACTTCCCAAGAATTTCTGGTTCTCGTAGCGAAACGGATAAAAGATAATTGTAGAGTTGGTTATCAAGACCTATAGACTGTTTTGGCATGGTAGATGAGAGAATTGAGAGAATCTACAGTTATACTATCGCTGATAAGTGGAATCTCAGGAATAACATGGTGCGGTTAGTTTTGACAGCAATATTGCTGGTGCTAGTGACAGCTTGTGGCAGTATTGGACTGCTACCGACTAGCGATTTAGTGCAAAAAGCGATCGCACTTAGGCTAGAGCAAACTCAACAAAAACTTAGCCAACAGTTGGATCTAGATTTTCAAGGATTTGAAATTAAGCGGCTATCAATTACCCAGGAACAACCCCTGACGATTGAAAATTTACCAGCTTTCCGCGTTCGAGGAACCTACGACTTGATTGTTAAGCTACCAAAACGACGCTTGACGCAACCAAAAAAACCCTTTGATCTTTATCTACAAATTCAGCAAGAAGGTAAAACTTGGCGATTGCTGCTTCCAGAAAAAGATAGTAAAGATACTCAATCAATTTGGCGCAGTTATCTCATCCAATAGTGACGGGAAAAGGTTGAAATTATCTCATTCTTTCCCCAAACTACAGATTAAATTTTGTGTATTCTATACCATCATCTTCTGCAAGAATTACAAAATCGAAGGATTCAACTAACGCTTGTATTGTACCAGTTCCGCCATAGGGATAGCTAACGGGTTCAAACTCCAGTCTAGCTCTATCGGCAGAAACCATTCTACAAGCAATTAATTGATATTCACCATTTTGAAAAGCATCAAACATAGAATAAAAGTCCCAAGGAGTTTCGAGGCTTGGATCTCTCCACCTCTGTTCCACAGGTGTTGCAAACCAGCGACGGAAATGTTCAGTCTCTTCCTCTTCACTAGGCCACCAAAAATGTGATAATGCTTTGCGATCAAAAAAAATTAGCCAATCTTCTTCATTACGCCAAGAATCGTTGTCTTTATCTTTTTTAATTTCGTTGAAAACTTCACAAAGAGAATTGAATCTTTTGCAATCATCTACTTGAAACTCTACAAAGCAGTATTCCATTATTTCTCCCTTCTTTTATTATGTGCAACTAGAAAAACCATCACAAATATATTTGTATAATTTAAAACTACTAGCCATAATCGAGGTGATAGTTTCACCGGAGACAGGGCAAGATGTATATTAACTTTTTCATCAGTTCCATAGCTGGAATTGTGGTTGTGGTACTAGCGGCTTTTGGCTTACTCCAATGGTTGCACATCCCTGCTGGTAACTTTCTTGACTGGGTGATTGGTGGTGCCAGTTTTTGGTGGCTGTTGGTAATTGTCACCGTCCCGTGGAATGTGCATTTTCAAGCGAAAGAAGTCTTAGCAGAAGCAGCACAATCCAAAGAGAAAGGAATTCCAGTCGATGAGAAACAAGTGAAGTATGTCACAGTGTTGGCAAAGCGATCGCTCTGGGTTGCCATTGCTTTACACTTATTCTCAGCCGTTGGTCTTTATACTCTTGCTACCACTGGTATTAGTACGGTGGGATATATAAGTTCTGGTGCAGCTTTGTTATTAACAATTCTGCGTCCTGCGATTCGCGCTTATGAGTATTTATATGCGCGGTTAGCGATGATTCGGCAAGAATGGAAGTATCCGCGCGAAGATATTTTTGAACTGCGTGATCGCTTCTCTATATTGGAACAAAAAATCCAGTCTTTGGAAGATCAACTCAATCCTGAACAACCTTATTCCTTAGCCGCAACTCAACAACGTTTTGCCGAAGAAACTCGTAGAGATTTAGCTCGAATTGCGGCTAATTTAGAAGAATTACGGGCGACAAATCAAACAGAACATGAGCGTTTGGGGAGAGAAGCCAGAAATGCGATCGCGCAACTTTCCACTGATGGACAATTTCTCGATCATGTCCGCGAAATTATTCGATTTTTTAAGACCGCTTAATTATTTCTCTAATAACTGACCGAATTTTAAATTTTGGATAATGGTATTGAATTTGAACTAGAGAAAAATTAGCGATCGCACTAAATACTATCAATTTTTGAGTAGTATTTAGTGCAATTTTTAGCTTTTATAAAGCCATTAAATATTATGTAAGAGCAAGAAGAAGATGAAGAATAGATGTTGAACTGCGACAATGCCTGCCATCTGTAGCAATCTTAAATAGATAAAAGTGATAATCAGATGCTTATTAACGTTATTATCTCTAATGATCTTGAACTAAAGCAAGGCTTATGCAAAACTTGAGATCCTTCGCTTCTAGCCTACTTTTAAGGAATTGATCAATGGCGCGTCTAGCCCTGCTGAGTGTATCTAACAAAACTGGTATAATTGACCTAGCCCGTAGCTTGGTTGAAGAATTTGACTTTGATTTAATCAGCAGTGGGGGAACAGCCCAAGCACTCAAAGATGCGGGACTCCCTGTCACCAAAGTTGCAGATTACACAGGTTCACCAGAAATTTTAGGTGGTCGAGTCAAAACCCTACATCCCCGAATTCATGGCGGAATTTTGGCTCGGCGAAATACTCCCCAAGATATTACAGATTTAGAAAATAATCAAATTCGCCCCATTGATTTAGTAGTAGTCAATCTTTATCCCTTTGAGGAAACTATTGCTAAACCAGGGGTAACATTATTAGAGGCTGTTGAACAAATTGATATCGGTGGCCCAGCAATGCTACGGGCATCATCGAAAAATTTCGCTCATCTCGCTGTATTATGCGATCCGGCACAGTATGACGAGTATTTGCAGGAATTGCGTCAAAATAACGGTCAAGCATCCCTAGACTTTCGGCAAAAGGCTGCATTGAAAGGATTTTCGCACACTGCTAGTTATGATCAAGCGATCGCATCTTATCTCTCAGAAGCACAGCAGTACACCCTTAGCGGGACACAATTGCAATCTCTGCGTTACGGCGAGAATCCCCATCAACCCGCCACCTGGTATCAAATTGGTACTACCCCGACGGGATGGGCAGCCGCAACGAAACTGCAAGGTAAAGAACTTAGTTACAATAATTTAGTTGATTTAGAAGCCGCACGCCGAATTATTGCTGAATTCACTGATATCCCCGCCGCAACGATTATTAAACATACAAACCCCTGTGGTACGGCGCTGGGAAGCAGTATTTTTGAAGCGTACCAAAAAGCTTTTAACGCTGATTCTACTTCTGCCTTTGGCGGGATTGTCGCACTCAACCGGCCGATTGATGCGGCTACAGCCAGCGAGTTAACTAAAACATTTTTAGAATGTGTAGTTGCACCAAGTTGTGAAGCCGAAGCCCAAGAAATCCTGGCTAAGAAATCTAACGTGCGGCTTTTGACTCTAGCTGATTTGAGCAGTGGCCCTAAGGATACAGTGAAAGCGATCGCAGGTGGTTTCCTTGTCCAAACTAGCGATGACGTGATTGCTGACGCCAGTCAATGGCAAGTAGTCACCGAACGTCAACCCACCGACAGCGAATTAGCCGAATTGCTGTTTGCGTGGAAAGTTTGCAAACATGTTAAATCTAATGCCATTGTTGTGACAAGCGATCGCACTACACTAGGAGTAGGTGCTGGTCAAATGAACCGCGTCGGCTCAGTTAAAATTGCCCTAGAACAAGCTGGAGAAAAAGCCAAAGGTGCAACTCTAGCCAGCGATGGATTTTTCCCCTTTGATGATTCAGTCAAAACAGCCGCCGCCGCTGGAATTACAGCCATTGTTCAACCAGGGGGAAGTTTGCGCGATAAAGATTCAATCAAAGCTGCTAACGAACTGGGTTTGCTGATGGTCTTAACTGGTGTGCGTCACTTTTTACACTAAATCATTAACCGTAAGCGTGCAGTTTTGAAAGTGTCACTCAAAATACTTGCCCTTTGATAGAAGCAGTGATATCGTAGAGTCGTGTGTGAGGAGCAAGTTAAGAATAAAAAGCGGCTGGGGTGGAAACACGGCAACACTCCCAGGCGCTTTTTAATTTGGTAAGAATTACATTGCTTGTACAGTTTTGAAAATGTCACTCAATATACTTGCCCTTTGATAGAAGCAGTGATATGGTTTATTTGTGTGTGAGGAGCAAGTTAAGAATAAAAAGCGTTTGGGGTGGAAACACGGCAACACTCCCAGGCGCTTTTTAATTTGGCAAGAATTACATTGCTTGTGCAGTTTTGAAAATGTCACTCAATATACTTGCCATTTGATAGAAGTAGTGATATGGTTTATTTGTGTGTGAGGAGCAAGTTAAGAATAAAAAGCGTTTGGGGTGGAAACACGGCAACACTCCCAGACGCTTTTTAATTTGCATATACAAATATAGAAATTACATAGCTTGTCATAGCGCTTCCAAAATTTTGGCAACAAATGAATCGGCTGTAGTAGCGTACATCTGTACACTACTGTCAACTTCAGCTAAAACCCCTTTAAAACCTGTGCGTATTTTCCCCTCGTTGAGCGGACTGGTGTGGATTAGGGGGATTTTCAGGGACAGTTATAGCGTTTCCCGACTTAGCGAAGTACACCCGTAGGGGCACGGGCAGTGCCCATTGCTGTCAACTTAACGTGAAACCGCTTGTCCGCCAGGAATTGAAATTCCCTGCTCATAGCTAAAGTCATCTAAAGATGACTAAATATCACCAAAAATCTTTAGTCTACTTGAGTAGACTTTCGCTATTAGCCTGGGAATTCATTCCCAGGCGGGCAAGGAGGCCAAGGGTCAAGCTATTTTTTGCTTAAGTTGACACCAATGGGCACTGCCGTGCCCCTACAATTCGCGATATAATTTTGTACCGCATCTGAATGGGAACCGCTATATCACTAAAATAAGCATATTGCTTTAGCTGTGGGGACGCTAGACGAGAGCGACTATTAATAGTGGGAAATCTTTAGTAAAAACTCTCTGACTTCTGTTGGTTTGCGGAGAATAATAACTTGCTGGTTTGGTGTTACTTGACTAAGTTTTTCTAGAATCCCAGGACGACGAGTAATTGGATATGACCAGATATATTTGAGAAATTCCCAGTTCAATCTTTCAAGACAATCTGATGCCATATCAGGTCTAGATTGTCCAGCATACATGAAGCGACGTTTAATCACTCGTGATAAACACAAAATCCGAGGAAAATCCAAAAAAATTACCGTGTCTGCAACCGACAAACGAAGGTCGAGCGTACCGCTATAGTTACCATCCATAATCCAAGATTCTCGTAGGGTTAGGTCTTGGATTATGCTCTGCCATTCAGTTTTTGGAGTCTCAACCCAGCCAGGATTCCAGTACCAAGCATCCAAGTGAATCACTTCTAAACCTAAGATGGTTCCCAGTTCGCGGGCTAGGGTAGATTTACCAGCACCTCCAGAACCAATAATCAAGATTTTCTTCATCTTAGGTTTGCATCTCCCTTTTCAACCTCAAGAGGTAAGCATTGCTCACCCAAATAACAGTCTTCAGGGCAACTCGATACGCCGCTACAATAGTACCACTACAAAGATTATGCCCAAGTTATTGATATTATGACCACTGCTACGACTGTAAAAACTGAGTATGAAGCGATTATTGGTTTAGAAACCCATTGTCAGCTGAGTACCAACACCAAGATTTTCTCTAATAGCTCTACGGCATTCGGTGCTGACCCCAATACTAACATTGACCCGGTTTGTATGGGTTTACCTGGGGTCTTACCTGTACTCAATGAAAAAGTATTAGAATACGCCGTCAAAGCTGGTTTGGCACTAAATTGTCAAATCGCTAAATATAGCAAATTTGACCGTAAACAGTATTTTTATCCAGATTTACCGAAAAATTACCAAATTTCTCAATACGATCTACCGATCGCAGAACATGGTTGGTTAGAAATTGAGTTGGTAGATGCTGAGGGGAATCCCACTCGCAAACGTATTGGCATCACGCGTCTGCACATGGAAGAAGATGCTGGAAAATTGGTACACGCTGGTAGCGATCGCCTTTCTGGTTCTTCCTATTCTCTAGTAGACTACAATCGCGCAGGTATCCCGTTAGTAGAAATTGTCTCGGAACCCGATCTGCGTTCTGGACTAGAAGCTGCTGAATATGCCGAAGAGTTACGCCGGATTGTGCGGTATCTCGGCGTCAGTGATGGTAATATGCAAGAAGGATCTCTGCGCTGCGATGTCAACATTTCCGTGCGTCCAGTGGGACGAGAGGAGTTTGGCACTAAGGTAGAAATTAAAAACATGAACTCCTTCAGCGCCATCCAACGGGCGATTGACTACGAAATTGAGCGCCAAATCGCCGCCATCGAAGCAGGCTCGCGCATCATCCAAGAAACTCGACTGTGGGAAGAAGGCGCTCAACGCACAAGTAGTATGCGGGTGAAGGAAGGTTCTAGCGATTACCGCTACTTCCCCGAACCAGATTTAGCACCAATTGAGGTGTCAAATGCACAATTAGAGCAATGGCGTAGCGAACTACCAGAACTACCAGCCCAGAAACGCCATCATTATGAAAGCGAATTGGGGCTTTCTCCTTACGATGCGCGAGTTTTGACAGAAGATCGTTCAATCGCCGAATATTTTGAAACTGCGATCGCATCTGGAGCAAATCCCAAAGCTGCTGCCAACTGGATTACTCAAGATATTGCAGCCCACCTTAATAAGCAAAAACTCAGTATTACTGAAATCGCCCTGACTCCCACCAATTTAGCAGATATCATTACTCGCATTGAAACAGGCAAAATTAGTAATGCTCAAGCTAAAGAAAAGTTGCCAGATTTGCTCAGTGGTATTTCTCCTGAAAAAGCCTTTGCTGGTCAAGAGTTAATCACCGATCCTAGTGTACTGGAACCCATCGTTGATGAAGTCATCGCCGCCAATTCCAAAGAACTAGAAAAGTATCGCAACGGTAACACTAACCTCAAGGGCTTCTTTGTCGGACAAGTTCTGAAAAAGACAGGTAAACGTGCTGATCCTAAGCTGACTAACGAATTGGTGGAAAAGAAACTGAACGCTTAGTAGTCTCAATACGGTTCGGATCAGATCCCCCCGCCTACAGTGACCCCTTTTTAAGGGGGTAAAGATTAGAGAAAGTCCCTCTTTTTAAGCGGGGTTGGGGGGATCTCCAAGAGACAAACATGTTAACTGAACCGTATTGCTAGTAGTCTGTTAAGTCAACAATGCTTGGTGAAGGAAGTAGAGGAGAGTTCAGTAAATCTTTCCCCTGTGCCCAATTCCCAAGTAAGTATTTTCCCGGTATTTCTTCATATAATCTTCATATAAAAGCTGGTGACAACCCGCATACCTAAAATGCTATGCTGTGGTAAGTAGATGCACCCTGATGATCTGGAGAGCTGCCTAAGTGGCTCTCTTTTTTATCTTTGGTTTGTGGTATTTACGGATAAGCTTCATCAAATTTTTAGAAATAATCTTAATAAACAAGTATTAACCCTTAGATAATAAATTATATACTGTGATAAAAAGATGCACCGTAATGATCTGGAGAGCGACCCAAGTTGCTCTCTTTTTTCATATTTGTCTTTCGTCATAAGAAAGGTAAAAACAATTATGCTAATCGCCAACTCGTGCATTATTATTGCCATCAGCAAATAAACTCACAATAAAAGTAACTGGAGAGCTGGGGGAGAATAATAATATCAAGTCCGGTTAATTACTTATGATTACCGCATCCGTGCAAAAGTCAGGAAAACCTCTTTCTCCCTGCCCCCTGCACCCTTGCGGTCTAAATGATAAGTCTTTACCCGAACATGATATAACTCCTAACTCTGCCAATTTTAGATTTCTCCTTCAATCCAAAATCCAAGTTGCCCTGTCAGCACACCAAAGGTGCGACCCAAAATCTAAAATTGAATGACTCCTAACTCAGCACAAATTGACCTATCCAACCTGATAGTTATAAGGAAGAATAATGGCAGATTGGCAAAAAATAACAGGTGGCATCACAGCACCGAGGGGGTATCAGGCGGCGGGAATTACCGCAGGATTGAAACCTTCGGGGTTACCAGATTTAGCTTTGATATTCTCAGAGGTGGAAGCGATCGCAGCAGGTGTGTTCACCACCAGCCAAGTTAAAGCTGCCTGTGTAGAATATTGTCGCCAACGCTTGCAAGCCAAACAAAGCGCTCGTGCCATCCTCTGCAACGCTGGACAAGCAAACGCCGCGACAGGAACTCAAGGCAACCTTGATACCCTAGAATCTGCTCTGGCAGTAGCCCAAGCCCTAAACATCTCGTCTGAATCTGTGTTATTGGCTTCCACTGGTGTGATTGGTCAAAGAATTAAGATGGATGCCTTGCGAAGTGGGATTCCCAAGGTAGTAGGGGCACTATCAGAAACAGGCTCAGATGCCGCTGCCGGCGCGATTATCACTACAGATTTAGTAACAAAATCTATTGCCCTAGAGACAACTATAGGCGATGCCTCCGGCGGGCTGCGCCAACGCCCGGTACGAATTGGTGGCATTGCCAAAGGTTCCGGCATGATTCACCCCAACATGGCAACCATGCTGGCATTTGTGACTTGTGATGCTGTGGTTTCGCCAGCCCTTTGGCAACAAATGTTAGCAAGGGCAGCTGATAGAAGCTTTAATTCCATTACCGTGGATGGTGATACCAGCACCAACGACAGCTTAATTGCCTTGGCAAACGGTCAATCTCGCACCCCAGCAATTATAGAATGGGGCGCAGAAGCAGAGAAATTAGAGGCAATGTTAACAGCAGTTTGTCAGCATTTAGCCAAAGCGATCGCTCGTGATGGTGAAGGTGCAACCTGTCTCATTGAAGTGGAGGTGACTGGCGCTCATGACGAACTCTCAGCCCGTCAAATAGCCAAAACCATTGCCGGTTCATCCTTAGTTAAATCTGCAATCTTTGGACGCGATCCAAATTGGGGACGCATCGCCGCCGCCGCCGGACGTGCAGGTGTGCCCTTTGAGCAAGAAAACCTGCAAATTAAGCTAGGGGATTTTTTAATGTTAGACAATGGACAACCTCTACAATTTGACCGTGCAGCAGCAAGTGCTTATTTGAAAAAAGCATCGGTGGGTACTTATCTGCAACAGGATACGGTATTAATCTCCGTTAACGTTGGCAATGGTTATGGTGTGGGTAAAGCCTGGGGTTGTGATTTGAGTTACGACTACGTGAAGATTAACGCCGAATACACTACCTGAACTACTCCCAATTATTTGCCTTGTAGAGACGCGATGAATCGCGTCTTTAGCCAAAGATGTGTTGCAATCATTAATTGAATTGTTATCACAATAGTCTTACAGTCTCTTATGCTGTGGCTGGATGGGTGAAAATGCCTAAGAAGCATATAGAACTTAGAAGGAAGAGGTACTTCAAGCTCAGTTCACAAATCGCTCAGTTAGATAATGCACAATTGCGTTCTCTGTTTGACAATAGTGAGTCGAATGAGTCGAGTACAGGTTGGGGAATGAATCACACCATCGTCCTTGGGGAATCCAAGGTCTTTGTGAAACGTGTTCCGGTTACAAATATCGAATATGACAACCTGTTCTCCACCAGAAATCTCTATAACCTGCCGACTTACTGTAATTACGGCTTCGGTTCTACTGGTTTTGGGGTCTTTCGGGAACTTATTACCCATATCAAGACAACTAACTGGGTATTGTCGGGCGTAATTGCCACTTTCCCACTGATGTACCATTATCGGATTATTCCTTTCTCTGGGCGGCGTACGGATGTCGATATGGAACGTCTAAAAGATTATGTGGAGTACTGGGGCAATAGTACCAACGCCGGCAATTATATGTTAGATAGAGCGATCGCCAACTATGAGTTGGTTCTGTTTCTAGAGTATGTACCGCATGTTCTGGAAACATGGCTGCGGGAAAACCCTAACAAACTTCAAAAACCCCTGAATGACTTATGCACGACGATTACCTTTTTGAGGAAGAAGGGAATCATCCACTTTGACGCACATTTTCGCAGTATCCTCACCGACGGTAAACAGATATATTTGACTGATTTTGGTTTGGTACTGGACAAGAGTTTTACGTTGACGAAAGATGAAAAGTTTTTCTTTAAGGAGTCACGCAAAAATAACTTGAACACTTTTAATTGGAAAGTAAGGCTGACAGCTTATTCCAAATTAAATTTGTACAACTTATTTTTACATGATGCCTAAGCAGAACGCATTTTATGACTACGGAGAAGTTCTGCGGAATCTTGGTCATCTGATTCGATCGCCGTATGATTTATGTTCGGAGAACGATAAACGCCGGATTATGGAAAAATATGGCATAAAAGAAGGCTTAAAACCTTATGAACTGCGCTCTATATTACTCGACAACATTGAGCAGATACATACTGATGGAGTCATGAAGTTAGATAAGTTTTATGTTGCCAGCATCGTCAAGTACCGCAGCATCATTGCGCTGATGCAAGACTTCTTTTCTGATATGTGGGAAAATAACAACAAGGATACAAAACTTCGTCACGCAGAACTACGGCTGCTGCTTAAAAAGACGGGGTTTATTCATGGTGTTGGAAACGGCAGATAGTTGCGATCGCTGGATAAGAAATACACCTATTTGGAGTATTTGCTTAGGTCTTCAACTTTCCCAGCTTTACCATCTCACTCTGATCGCAGTGCGCTTCTAAATTATAGAGATAACATAATAGTTGTGATAAATAAAAACTTATAGATAACAAATTACTACTAAAATTAAGTTACAAAAGAAGTGAAGATAGTCAATCATAAAGCAAACATAATAGTCTTCATAAATAGGAGTCTATATATTAGAAATTATTCCTATAGTTAAGAGAAATGGATAAATTTTTACTTATACATTCAATCTAATATTTGTTTAATAATCCCGAATTAAAGTTAATAATTTCGGCTTCAAAGGCTGTAAACTGATTTCAACAAGGTGAATGATACCTCTGCATCACATTAAAAAAGCAGAGCCAATAATTTAACCGAGTTCTTATATAGGTAGCTATTTCATTGATGAAATGGCTGCGATCGCTTGGTCAAATATAGCTTGATTAATCATTAATAATGCAAGAAATACAGGGTTTTTTGCCTAAATTGTCATAGCTATAAAAAATAACATTCACGTTTTCAGGAGATATTTATGACAGAATTTTTTAATCAAATTTCTCGCCGCAAATTTATCTTCACAGCCGGAGCATCTGCGGGTACTATATTCCTCAAAGGCTGTTTGGGTAATCCTCCTGAAAACCTCACCGGGGGAAGCACTCAAGTACAACCAACTGCTCAATCGGTTGTTAATATTAGTCCCGAACAAACACCCGAAACTACTACAGTTAAGCTGGGATACATTCCCATTGTAGAAGCAGCTCCTTTAATTATTGCTAAAGAAAAAGGCTTTTTTGCAAAGTATGGGATGAAGAATGTTGACCTTTCCAAACAAGCTTCTTGGGGTGCAGCCAGAGACAACGTAGAAATTGGTTCTGCGGGTGGTGGTATAGATGGCGGTCAATGGCAGATGCCTATGCCACATTTAATTACAGAAGCTTTAATTACCAAGGGCAATCAAAAAATTCCCATGTATGTATTATGTCAATTAATTACGCATGGAAATGGAATTGCGATCGCAAACAAGCACCAAGGCAAAGGTATTAGTTTACAACTCGCCAGCGCTAAGTCTTTATTTAAGGAATTAAAATCCTCAACCCCCTTCACTGCTGCATTCACCTTTCCCCACGTCAACCAAGATTTATGGATTCGCTACTGGTTAGCAGCAGGTGGCTTAGACCCAGATGCAGATGTCAAATTGCTCACAGTACCAGCCGCGCAAACTGTGGCCAACATGAAAACCGGAACAATGGATGCCTTTAGTACAGGCGACCCCTGGCCTTATCGCCTAGTGCAAGACAAAATTGGTTACGTAGCAGCATTAACCGCAGAAATTTGGAAAAATCATCCTGAAGAATATCTCGCTATCCGAGGCGACTGGGTTGATAAAAATCCCAAGGCTACCAAAGCGATTTTAAAAGGAATTATGGAAGCTCAACAGTGGCTAGATAATTTTGATAATCGCAAAGAAGCGGCTGAAATTCTGGCTGGACGAAATTATTTCAATCTTTCTTCACCAGAAATTCTAGCCGATCCATACCAAGGTAAATATGACATGGGTGATGGTCGCAAAATTGATGATAAATCAATGGCTGCTTACTACTGGAAAGATGAAAAAGGTAGTGTTTCCTATCCCTATAAGAGTCATGATTTATGGTTCATCACTGAAAATGTTCGTTGGGGATTCTTGCCAAAAGATTACCTAGAGAATAATGCTGCTAAAGCGAAGGAACTTATCAACAAAGTCAACCGCGAAGATATTTGGAAAGAAGCTGCCAAAGAAGCTGGTATTGCTGCTGCTGATATTCCTACAAATACATCCCGTGGTGTAGAACAGTTCTTTGATGGCATAAAATTTGACCCCGAAAAGCCAGAAGAATATTTGAAGAGTTTGAAAATCAAAAAAGTCAGTATTTAGAGACGCGATTAATCTCTTGTAGAGACGCGATGAATCGCGTCTATGACAAATAACAAATAAAATTTGAGGAGAATACAGCATCATGACACTCGCCCATAAACGCCCTGCAAGTCCTAGATTTAGTAATAGCTTTATATCCAGTCTGAAAAAGCAATTTCCCGATCTGATACCACCAACGATCGCCATCGCCATCTTCCTGATTCTTTGGCAACTCTTCGCCTGGACTCCCGGCGCAACATTACCAGGGCCAATACAAGTTATCCAAGACACTTGGGTTCTGATTTTCTGGCCATTTTATGACCGAGGTGGCATTGATAAAGGTTTATTTTGGCAGATTCTCGCAAGTCTGCAACGGGTTGCTATCAGTTATACCCTAGCTGCGATCGTTGGTATTGCCTTGGGCATTTTAATTGGGGTGAATAAAACCATGTCCAAAGCATTAGACCCCATCTTTCAACTACTGCGGACAGTACCACCTCTAGCTTGGGTACCAATTTCTTTAGCAGCTTTACGACAAAACGAACCCGCCGCCTTATTCGTAATTTTCATTACAGCAATTTGGCCCATCTTAATTAACACTGCTGTCGGCGTTACCCAAATTCCCCAAGATTACAACAACGTCGCCAAAGTTCTGCAACTTAGCCGCAAAGAATATTTCATTAATATTTTGATTCCAGCGGCATTACCCTACATTTTTACCGGCTTGAGAATTGCGATCGGTTTAGCTTGGTTAGCAATTATCGCCGCCGAAATTGTCATGTCCGGTATTGTCGGCATTGGCTTCTTTATCTGGGATGCCTATCAAAATAACAACGTCAGCGAAGTAATTTTAGCTCTAGTTTATATCGGCATTGTTGGCTTGATTCTAGATAAAGCGATGGGTTGGCTGCAAAACAAGATTTTACCAGCAGAGCAAAAATAGGGAATGGGGCATGGGGCACTGGGCATGGGGAATGGAAACTAGGAAAGATTTTTCCAATCCCTAATCCCAAATAATCTCTAATCTACAATACCAAATACCAAATATCTTATGTTCGTAGCTGTCGATCAAATTGAAAAAGTTTTTGAATTAACTGGTGGTGGCAAATATATTGCCCTCAAAGGAATCGACCTCCAAATTAAAAAAGGAGAATTTATTTCTTTAATTGGTCACTCCGGTTGCGGTAAATCCACACTATTAAATATGATTGCGGGTTTGGATTTGCCAACTGAAGGTATTGTCACTTTAGAAGGACAAAAAATTACCAAACCTGGCCCAGACAGGATGGTGGTGTTCCAAAATTATTCCCTATTACCTTGGCGGACAGTAAGAGAAAATATTGCCCTCGCCGTGGACTCGGTAATGAAGGGTTTACCCGCAGATGAACGCAATGCCATTATCGAAAAACATATAAATATGGTGGGTTTGCGTCCCCATGCTGACAAACAACCGGGAATGTTATCAGGTGGACAAAAGCAGCGAGTTGCGATCGCCCGCGCCTTAGCGATTCGTCCCAAATTACTGCTACTAGATGAACCATTTGGTGCATTAGATGCACTCACACGCGGTAATTTGCAAGAACAACTCATGCAAATCTGCGAAGAAAATCAAGTAACCGCCGTGATGGTGACACATGATGTCGATGAAGCGGTGCTGTTATCTGACAGAATCGTGATGCTAACCAACGGCCCCGAATCTAAAATCGGCGACATTTTAGAAGTGGATATTCCCAGACCCCGCAAGCGGATGGAAGTAGTAGAACATCCCAGCTACTACAGCTTGCGAAGTGAGATGATTTACTTCCTCAATCAGCAGAAGCGCATCAAGAAAATTCGGGCGCGGAAAACTGCTGACATTGCCCGTCATGGGTTGGAAAAAGTTAACCTAGAAATTGGTTTTTTACCTCTGACAGCTTGCGCCCCCTTAGCAGTTGCCAAAGAAAAAGGCTTTTTTGTCAAGCATGGTTTAGATGAAGTTAACCTCGTGCGAGAAAGCAACTGGCGGGGTATCGTCGATGGCATGACTGGTGGTTATTTAGATGCGGCTCAAATGCCTTCAGGAATGCCGATGTGGCTAACTTTGGGAGGACATAATAACCAACCTCTGCCCGTTGTCACCGCCCTTACCATGACTCGCAACGGTAACGCCATCACTTTGGCAAAACACTTTTATGACCAAGGTGTACAAACCTTATCAGATTTCAAAAGATACCTGCTTCGCACTCGCGAACAACGGCACACAATGGGAGTAGTACATGCCGCATCGATGCACAACTTGCTACTGCGTTACTGGCTAGCGGCTGGTGGAGTAGACCCCGACACCGATGTGGATATGAAGACCATTCCCCCAGCGCAGATGGTAGCCGACCTAAAAGCCGGAAGCATTGATGGTTATTGTGTCGGCGAACCTTGGAACTACCGCGCTGCTGTGGAAAATGTCGGTTTTACCATCGCTACCGACTTAGAAGTTTGGTTGGGACACCCCGGTAAAGTTCTTGGTGTGCGGGAAGATTGGGCAGAGAATTATCCAAATACGCATATTGCCTTAACCAAAGCTTTGTTAGAAGCTTGCCAGTATTGTGCAAATCCCGAAAATGCCCAAGAGATTCGGCAAATTTTAGCAGGGCGAGATTACGTCAGCACTGATTTAGAATACATTCAACTCGAAGATCCAGATAATCTCACCTGTGACTTAGATCATCCGTTGCGAGACTATGCCCATCACCAGTTTTATTCTGAGTCTGCCATTAACCGCCCCAGCCGCACCGAACAAATTTGGATTATGAGTCAATTGGCGCGTTGGGGTGACACTCCCTTCCCCAGAAATTGGGTAGAAGTTGTGGAACGGGTTTGTCGAGTTCGTGTTTTCAGCACCGCCGCACGAGAATTAGGTTTAGATATTAGCTATATTCGCCAACCGATCAAACTGTTCGATGGTACTCCCTTTAACGCCGACGATCCGATCGCTTATCTCAACAGCTTGAAAATTAAACGTGATTTTTCAGTCGCGGAAGTTGTTCTTGATGCACCAAGAAGAAAACTCGCTTCATAAAAAAATCGTGAGAGAAAGAGGTAGTGGAAGGAGTAAGACATCTTACTTCTTGTGGGGTGGGCGTCTCGCCCGCCCGTAATCAAAGGCGGGTAAGATACCATTAGTGTCAACTTAAGGTTAAAACCCATTTGTCAACGATAGGTTTTGTTAGGAACGAAGTATAAAGGTGAACTTTTTTCTGAATTTTATACGCAAGCTGGTAGTGATGCTAATAAACAAAGCATTAATAGTCCATGAAAAAGTTCGTTTTTTGTCCCTTTCAAACCGAATTTTTAAGCCTAAATGCTTATTGACATAGGAAGTTTGAGCTTAACTTGACACCAATGGTAAGATACCCACCCCACAAGATTGAATAATTTTAGTTGTTGAAAATTTCTTGAACTCCATTAACGAGTCTTTGAACTGGATGAATCCACCTCTGAACTCCGTTAACGAGTCTTTGAACTGGATGAATCCACCTCTGAACTCCGTTAACGAGTCTTTGAACTGGATGAATCCACCTCTGAACTCCGTTAACGAGTCTTTGAACTGGATGAATCCACCTCTGAACTCCGTTAACGAGTCTTTGAACTGGATGAATCCACCTCTGAACTCCGTTAACGAGTCTTTGAACTGGATGAATCCACCTCTGAACTCCGTTAACGAGTATTTGAACTGGATGAATCCACC
>NZ_JABXKQ010000071.1 GCF_017114945.1 Nostoc sp. JL34 | reverse complement strand
TGTCATTTTGGAATCTCCCTTAGTTTTTATTAGTAAATAAGATGCGTTTGCCCTGGTTCAGCAGCTAACCCAAGCCCCGTCTCATTAATTTCCAGAATCCCCCTTTTCGAGGGTTTATACAAAAAACCCCAAAGAGGGTTACTCATAATAGCTAAAGTGATTGCTGCTTGATGGTGCTTATCTAATAATGCAGAAGGTGTAGATCAAGATTCCCTTGCATTGATACCGCGCAACGACGAATTACTCTCTGAAAACGGGGACGCATAATCTGCGACTCGCTCCCATCCCCACTTATAAGCAGTATCGACTAGAATTTCTTTACCATTGCGGAACTTAATGAATTCCTGCCCGTGGTCGTAAAATATGTCTGCAACTAGTTGATTACGCTCGTCGTAACCCCACTTATCCACTGCTGCCCTCCACCAGCGCTTTCCGGGTGAGAGCAACTGTTCAAGTTCTAAATACTCCGGTTTCCAGTACTTGGTGCGCCATTGATTTGCCAGTGCCTCGATTAGTATTGCAGTCGGGTAGATCGGCTTTAGGTTTTCTTCGAGCCAGAGTATATAAACGATTGCGCTCCTGAAAGCATCTTCTAAGCCATAGCTTGCTGCTTCTAGAGTGTCTTGGAGTTGCTCATCATTAAAATTTACGCCGAGCGATTGCAGGGCTGGAGCGTATAAATCAAATAATTCTTGTTCTACTGAATCGGCAGACCAGAACCACATAAGAAAAAGAAAACTCCTGCTGGGTGGCTAAGTAAAATTTAGCATTTAGCGCGCTTCGTGTTGATGTGAGGACGAGTAGCGATCGCTAATCAAACACCAGAGCTTGTAGAACAGGGAAATCCCTCTTCTCTACGAGACGCTACGCGAACGTTGTTGCTTGAAAACTCGGTTTCGAGTGTAGGAGTCAAAGCCGTTGATGAAGGTACTTGTTCCGCCGCGTCTGTGCCAAATGCTGAAAAATGGTCGCATGAGGCGATAGTTCCGCGGTCAAATATGCGACCTGTAAGAAAGGAAAAACTGAATCGAGCGGCGAATTCAGGGGAAAATCTGGGGTTTGACTTTTTGCAGGAGTGTTGGGATGATGATCCGGGTTTGCAAATTGTGATCAAGAAATTGCTAGCAAAATTTATGCAGTGGGGAATTGCTTGTGTTGGTTGATTGGGAGAGAATTCACACTGTCTTAGAATAGCGTGCAGCTAAAGTGATTGCTGCTTGACGGTTGGACATCAAGATTCCCTTGCAATGATACTGCCAAGCGACCAATTATTTTCTGCAAAACGGGGACGCATAATCTGTGACTCGCTCCCATCTCACATAAGCCGTAGATGTTGGGACATTCTCCGCCCTCATATATGATGTTATCTGATGTTAAGTATCGTTTCGGCTATTCGCATCTCGTGTATAAAAATAGTAGTGTCTTATCAAGAAAGGCAGAAGGGATTTGGATTTATCCCTTCTCTGAGTGTCTGAACCGTCTGCGCGACCGGAGGGAGCAAGGGTTTAAGACAAGAACACCAAATTTTCAATTTGGTGGTTCTCATTCAGGTGGGGTTTGAATCCCTATCTGAACGAAACCTTCCTTCTGACTTGAAAATGCTCCTTCGATGAGTATCTATACATATAGATCCGTCTCACATCACATTTTCATGCAAGGCTTTTGAAACTTCTTTCATCGGGACTGCCCTCTGCCTCCTGCCTTCTTCATCTGTTTATAATTAAAGACAATAATGAGTTATCAAAATAACTTACGTCTGGTGTTTGCCGGTGATTTTCAATCAGATGTCTCAACTGTCAACAACGATGTGAGACATTATGACAATGCAACTTTTGAACAGCGTTTTCAAGACTTTCAAATGGGCGAAGTGTTCAATGGTTGGTGGAACCCCACAGGTTCAGGAGCATTCCGTTTAATCAACTGTAGAGTTAAGTCCGTCGTTATTGATGGCGAAATGAGCGACGATTCTGCTGTAAATCTTGTCATAGATGGTTCTAACAACCGAGTGGGAGGCAAGATGGTGGATCTTGACCCACAGTTGCAGATGGCCTCTGCAATTTGGGGGTTAACCATCCGGTTAACAGACGGTCAGGAAGATTTTCTAGTTGGGCAGTTCGAGCCAGCTTCTTTTCGGGACATCATGTTTGGTCGTCGTCAGGGAGCACCTGGCTCTACAGGAGCCTCTGCTGCTTTTCAGTCAGTGCTGACAGACCTGCAATGGGGCAATGATTTAAAGGGATCTAAATTTTTAGAGGCACTAAAGAAGGCTGCATCAGCAAATGGGAAACTGTCAATCCGGTTTACTACCTTTGGCTATAGTACAGGCAAGACCGAGGATCGGTTTACCCTTGGTACGGTAATTGGAGCGATCGGCCCTTACTATGAGAATGAGCCTCACTCGTTTGTTTTGGGGCGACGGATGGTACCGAATGTTGATGAAAATACAGGAGCGCCCTTTAACAAAATTAACTTCTTTGATGCCTTAGTTGATGAACAAGAAAGCTCTGTCTTGGTTGATTTGGGCAATGCTCTACCCTTGAATTTTGATTTGACATTGCAAGACCTTGATAAACTTCAGTTGGCAGTTCTTATAGATGAAAATACTCAAGAGTCTGAAACCCTGTCCACAGGCGATGGGTTTGTTACATTAGGTATCCCAATTCCTTATCGAACACCACACTGGTTGTCCAAAACGGCTGGAATTTGGGCTACACCTGTGCTTCCCGAACAACTGAAACTAATACGCGAACGTCCTTTGGCGCTGATTCAGATGCTTGATAGCAATAGAGGGAAAGTCTTGGTGCGGGAAAGTATTAACGGGTTATTGGTTCGCGCCGACAAGTTTGTGCAACGAGTTGAGCCAACAGAAACAGCTAAGATCGAACTTTTTGCTAGTCGTTATGGCAATCTACTACCCAATGCCTCAGTGAGTATAGCTTTCAGTCCTCCAGATAATACTGAGGGCGGCGGTTCGCCAAAAGATCCCGCACCTCCCCAGGCTCAAATACCTTGGACAAACAAGCCCCAGGAAGCACTCAAAAACTTACCTCTAACGCTGACAACAGATGCTACTGGTAAAGCCAAGTTGTTAATTGAAACGCAAGACCCTGGTAATCCCCGTGGTTACATTGATGGGCAAATTTATACACTGCTATACTCTCTGCAAGGGCAAGCAGAAAATCAAAAACAATCCCTTGATGCCATCTACGTTTTACTCTTTGATGGCTATCCAATTCCCGATCGCCCTACCTGGTTCGAGCATATTCACCCCATTTTCCAACAGTATGGCAACCTCTATCCCATTATGAGTAAGCGCTTGGTTGACCTGGGAGACTACGATTCAGTGCGGGAGAATCGGGCCATTTTAGAATTGGCTTTCTCCTTAAATGTTGACGACCCAAATTCCATGCCTGTTACCCGTGACCTCTCTCATGCCAAGCGAGTCACAATTCTGCGATGGTTGCGCGAGCAATACGCTGATGGCAGCTATGTCCTGCGGCCAGGACAGAAACCGTCTCTAGCAGAAGGGCTACAAGCAATTGAGAAAACATCTATCCCATCATTTGCACAAGAGCCTGAAGTCGCAGACGCACCATTAGAAGACGATAGCACCGCACACGGTTACCAAAATTTCCAAGTTGCCCTGCGGCGAATTCAACGTAACCCATAACTTGAAGAAGAATTCAGAAGTCAGAATTCAGGAGTCAGAATCAATGTTCGTTGGGGATTCAGACCCCAACCAATTGTAGACACCGTGCAGACGATGGGGTTTTAAACCCGTTTATTCATCCACTCTTTCGTTCAGAATTCAATTCTGAATTCTGGCTCCTGACTCCTGAATTCTGTTTGATAAAAACGCTCTACATAAGAAGGAGAAGTGTATGTTAAAAATTCCCGTTCGCATCATTGAAGAGATCCACAACGCCAGACAAGCTGCGGATCTTTATCGACATCTGCAAGCAGCGATCGAGTTAGAACATTCAACCATTCCGCTTTACCTGACAGCACTATATTCTATCCAACCTAACTCTAATCAAGAGGTAGCCAAAATCCTTTTCTCAGTGGTGCGGGAAGAAATGCTGCATATGGTCATTGCAGCCAATGTTTTGAATGCCATTGGTGGTACACCCCAAGTCAATAAACCTGACTTTATCCCCACCTATCCAGGGCACTTACCATTGGTGCAACCGGATCTAATCGTGGGACTTGCGCCTCTTTCGATAGATCAAATCACCAAGACCTTCATGCAAATAGAAACCTCTATAGACCCGGAAGATTACCCAGCCAAGCCCGTCCCCTTCGCCCTGAGAGCAACCGAAGAGTATCAAACGATTGGAGACTTCTATCAAGCAATTATTGAAAAAATCACAGACTTACATCACCAGGGAGCATTAAGCATTCAACGGCGCAATCAGGTTGTCGATGAAAAATGGTTTCCAAGAACGGAATTATTTGAAATCACAGATTTGGACACAGCCACCTCAGCCTTGAACTTGATTATTGTGCAGGGCGAAGGAACGACAACCGTACAGAAGACACGAGTATGCTCTCTTAACGGTAAGGATAGAAGCCAAGCCACCCAGACGTTTAGCCCCTTTGATCCACAAAATCAGCCTGCTCATTACTATCGCTTTGCTCAAATTATCAAAGGTGGTCGCCTGGTGCCAGACCCAGAAAATCCAGGTGGATTTGTCTACGACCTGAATCAACCAATCAATCTAGACTCTGAAAAGATTTATCCACTTGTAGAGAATTCCAAAGCCGAGATGTATCCCGAAGGTAGCCGAGCACGTCGCTTGGTAGATCAGTTCAACTACTCTTACACAAGTTTATTGAACGGCTTGCAAAAGACTTTCGATGGTTACCCAGATTACTTAAATACAACTATCGGAGTGATGTTTGAATTAAAGTTGCAAGCTGAGGAGATGGCAGAACTGAAAATTAAAACAGGGACTGATGCTGAGAAGCGTGTTGCACCTTCATTTGAATACCAATTGTCAAGGGCAGAAAAAGCAATTAGCTCCCTCATTTAAATTCAACTCTACCATACCTTAACAATAGATTTACTAATGGGTCATTTAGCACGCTGATAGGGGTAGTGTTAGAGTCGGTGTCATCAAGTGCCAACTTCCCAAATGAAGTTCCGAATCAACTTCTAGAATCGGAACTTGGCACTTTTTTGGTAGTGGAACAGATTTTTTGCTCGGAAACAGTACCTCCGTCCTTACACTAGCCAAAACTACACTAATTTATGCATGGAAAAGCCAAATCTAGAGATTTGAAGTCAGGTTTACAGCCTAGTGAAAAGAACACCCAACATCAAATTTAAGAGGCTTCATGAACAATTTCAGTTGGATTCTATTGATAACAAAGCGAGTCTTACTTTCCTTAGTGGTTTGTTTTTTAATTACTATAGTCTTTATAGGCAGTGGTGACGCGAGTGCCTCTGGATTACGCACAGCCTCTGATGGCTCCGACGACATATACCCCACTCGAACCGTACATAATGAGACTTGCCAAGAATCAGAAAATTTTGATGATAATTGTCTAGCAAAGCGAAAGGAAGGTGAACCAACCGATCCACAATACCCAAAGTGGTGGATTAGTGATTGGAGAATGTATCGGGTATTTCAAGATTATAAAGAGGATAAGTTTCGTCCTCCCTACACTTCACCACCTGAAAATTTGACCCCCAGTGATTACGAGGTTTCTTATGGTACAACGTACTACGATTCCACTTACATTCCCAAAGATCAGAAGAATGGGACTGGGGCGATGATGGAATATTATCAAGATCGGTGTTTGCCTATCTTCCCACGTAGCAATAAATATACCTGTGCTTTTGTGTCTTTGGGGAATAAAGCCTATTTTCTGAATTATGGTCAAGAACCGAACCAGAAGCCAAGGATCTGTTTGTTCTCACCTCATAACCACCCTCCACGCACTGATTTTATTAAGCATTTGCCTTATCAACCAAAACAAAGTACTCATATCAATAATTCTCTGCAAGCATACTCCATGTTTCTTCCAAAAGATAAACTAGAAATTTTATTTGGATACGCTTTTTATAAAAACCCCACTCCAGACAGTTTTGACAAGACGGCTAAACCTTATCGCCATCCCCAATCTTTCTACTTCTCTGGTAATTCAAATGAAGCTAAAGCCCCGTTAGTGAGTCAGAACTATACAAATTTCCGGATGGAACAGCCAGATTCAAAGATTTGGAGCAAAATTGCAAAAATGTTACCAGAGCAGCCGAAAGAATGCTGCTTGTATCAACAACGATGTCCTGACTAATACCAAGCTAAAATTTGGCAACAGATGAGACAAGGCTCTATCTGTTGCTGGCTTTTAAAGAATGGATACAAGTAAGTGGTAATACAAAATTAATTACACAAATTTTGTTCTGAAACCCTTATCCAGTCTAAAAACTCATTCTCGTTCTGGCAAAGGTATTTCTAGGATATTAGTATATGGTCATCTCAGTAGAAAGGAGAAAAAAATGACAAGTGAAGAGACTAAGCAGGTGATTGAGCAGTTGAAACAGTTTGCCAAACGTTGGAACGAGTTGTACGCAGCGGAAAAGTTTGAGGAGATGAAATATCTGGCGACAGAGGATGTGGGAATTGCCAACGCAAAAGACTCGAAAGAGCCATCTGGACTTATCTATGGGCGTGATAAATATTCAATACCTTAGCCAAAAAAAGAGTATGAAGAGAGAGGGCGCTCTGTAGTAGAGTTGTTGTCTTCCCAAACGACAACTCAAAAGCTACAATTCGCCCATGTTCGATATCCTATCACTGTTACAATGCCTGCTACCGCAGATAAACGCGACAACAATGCGGCAACTGAACCAAATAATCCTAGCCATGTTAGCAATGAGTGGACGAGTCAGCATGTTGGGAATATCTCGTTGGACAGGTGGTGGTGGTAGTTATCGGACGATATTGAGATTCTTTCATACAGTAATCCCTTGGGCGACCTTGTTTTGGCTATTTTTCCGTAAGCATTTGTTCCGTGCAAATGAGGTATATTTGCTTGCAGGAGATGAAGTTGTAATCAGTAAATCAGGGAAACAAACTTATGGGCTGGATAGATTTTTTTCTAGCCTGGTCAGCAAACCTATATTAGGGCTATCTTTTTTTACATTATCATTAGTAAGTGTTGAGCGAAGACACTCGTTTCCGATTCAAATAGAACAGGTAATCAAGAGCGATGTAGAAAAAAGTAGTGGCTCGCCAAAAACAGAAATAAAACCCAAAGAAAAACGTGGGCGAGGACGACCAAAAGGGAGTAAAAATAAAAACAAAACAGAAGTAATTCTCACATCGGAATTACTAAGAATTAAGAAGATGATTAATGAGTTAGTCAAATTAATAGCTAACTTTATCCCCCTAACTTATTTAGTCTTGGACGGTCATTTTGGAAACAATAATGCCTTGCAAATGGTTCGGCAAGTTAACTTGCACATAATTTCCAAGTTGCGCCATGATTCGGCATTATATGTACCCTATCAACATCATGACTCCAATAGTCGCTCTCGTCGTAAATACGGTGATAAGATTGACTACTGTAACATACCTGATAAATATTTATGTAAAAGTACCATTGAAGACGATATCAAAACTGATATTTATCAATGCACTCTCCTTCACAAGGAATTTGCCCAAGCACTGAATATAGTTATTTTGGTCAAAACCAATCTCAAAACTAATGCTCACAGTCATGTCATTCTTTTTTCTAGTGACCTAAAATTGTCATCTGAGAAAATAATTGACTACTACAAACTGCGTTTTCAAATCGAGTTTAACTTCCGTGATGCCAAGCAATTTTGGGGATTGGAAGACTTTATAAACATTGGTCAAACTGCGGTGACTAATGCTGCTAAAACACGCATTCTTTATGGTGAATTTATCTCATCATCTTCTCGCTGATTTCCGTCAACACAATCCCGACTCCGGCATTATTGATCTTAAGGCTTACTACCGTGGTTTTCGATATGTTCGTGAAATGTTAAAAATGCTTCCCGAAATCCCTGAGCCTATTTTATTAACCCAGATTTTTGCCAAGCTTACTGCTTTAGGTCGTATTCATCCCGTTTCTACAGGCGTTGAACCCTCGTAAATTGGCAATGGTATTGAAGAAACAGAATTAATTACCGCGAGATGATAGTGGAGGTAGTGATAGAGATGGTGAACTCGATGATAGAAGCAACGATACTATAATCATCGAACTTTAAGAGATTTCTAACCAGCCCTTTCAAGGTGGTGAAATTCGGAATGAAGATTGGTCATTTGAATCTTCAAAAAGCCCAAAATCTGAGTGCAGGATTTCAAGATAGTAACATTCAAACAATGTATCTTCGTTGGTCACCTTGAAAGGGCTGGAGATTTCTAAAGCTAGACTATTGCGAATGGAGAAACTGAAAATGGCTTCTCTGGTTGGGGAAAATCCTGGTTTTGACTTCCTCCAACAATGCTGTCATGATGACCCTGCCTTACAAATCGTGATCAAAAAGCTTTTGGCGAAGTTTCCGCAGTGGGGTATCGCTTGTGTTGATGGGGTGTTGATGAAGTGGAATGGTTAGCGCTCACAGGATTATGGCCACCAGAGTTTGAGTGAATCAACCATCTCATCATGCAAGCAGTTTGTAGGGTTGAGCAACTGTTTGGTTTGCACCTACCAAGCTTGATTCAGTTATCAATTATCAATAATCAGTACTGAGTAAGGAAATTTGGGGATATAGAAAGGGACACTATCACTATACTTTTAAAGCGAGTTTTCAATTAAAATATAACTAGACCAAAAGGTTGGTGCTTTATAGTTAGGATGTTTCAGGAGTTGTAACTGGGCACGTCGGACTGCTTTGGCTTTGGTGATGTTGCCATTATTGAGTTCTTGATAGAAGGCACTAACAAACATTGCCGTGGATTCATCATCAATCTGCCACAGGGAAGCTATGGTACTGCGTGCCCCAGATCGTACAGATGCTCCTACCAAACCCAGTGCTGCACGGCTGTCTCCTGTTGCTATCTGTCCAGCACTCAAAACTAATAGTTCTACTATAGTTTTACCCTGGCTGCGAAAGAGAGTATTAAAATCCTTGATATTTATCTGACCATCGAAATCCAAAATATAAGTGTCTTCGAGGCGGGAACTAAACTGACCGTGAGTTGCTAAATGCAATATGTTGAATGAAGCAGCACCAATTTCACTTTCCAAATTCTTTTTCTTAAAATCTTCATCCAATAGGCTGGTTGTCGAAACTCCTGCTTTCGCAATACCGTCAAATTCAGATTTAATCGCCAGCAATGGTGCAAACTTGGGAAATCCTGGTGGCGGCTGAGTTAATCCTGCGGTTAGCGCTCTTAGCTGTTGTTTTACTAGCGGTTTAGGGCCGAGGAGTTGCAGATCCACACTCAGGGCAACTGCATATTTCTCCACCAAATATTGCTTACCATCGTAGAGTGCTGACATTGGTATATTGTGTAAGGTGCCATGTAGAACGAAAACTAGGGTATCGACACCACTTTTTTGCAATTGTGACTCAATGGGTTTGAGCAGCCAGTTATAAACTTGTTGTGACTGGGTTTGAACAATTTTGGTAGCAGTTGGATTGGGAAGATTTCTTCGCAGTTTTAATAAGAGTTCCTCTAATTCTGCTTGGGAAATCTTAGTAGCGTACCTTTGCAGGCGTTGTTTGGGAATTTTGACAATTACCTCGATTCGGTCAGGGAGAATAAATGGGTAGATAATTGCTGTTGTTGGATTAATCTCTTCAATTTGTTTTAACTTATCTTTTAAATACCTGTTATCTAAATATGTTTCGCCAAAAAAGTTATTTAACTCAGCTATTTTAAAAGATTTATTTATCTGAAGTATTTCTTGGAGATTTTGCGGATTAGGACTAGTTTCTTGAAAATCAAAAAGAGACTGGATTAATCCTAGGTAAAAGCTTTCTATAATCTCTCCAAAGGAAAAATCTACAGCCGTATTGATATTGGTAAAATCATTGTTAAAAGATTGGAAAGTATTAAATGCTTTTCTATAAGCAGACCATGCTCCTTGACTATCTCCTTGAAGTTTAAGCAGACGACCTTTAATATAAAAATTTTGGCAAAGGAGTGCTAATTGGTAAGTAGAGTTTTTTTGATCTATATCCGTCTGTAATAGCTCCAAGCTGCCTGAGACTGCTTTATTCGCCTCTGTTAACTTATTAAGTTGCTGGTATGCTATTGAAATATTATTCAGTAGCATAGCTTGCTTTAATCTATAGTCTCGAATTTCAAAAGATAAAGAAGCTTGTTTCCATACTTGTTCAGCCTCAGATTGCTTTTGGGCTTTGTACAGTTCTCTACCCAGTGCAGATAGCTGGGATACATTTTTAATTTCTTTATTTATCTGCTTGATCTCTATTTTTGCAGAGGTAATTTCCTTCCTTGCAATAATTCCTAAAATAGCTGTAATTACTAAAGTTAAAATTAAAACAACAGTTCCAATACTAATCCTCTGTTGAGCTTTTTTATTAGCTTCAGCCAATACCTGATTCCTTTTTTCTACTGCTTCCCTATCCTGTCTTTCCCGCTTCAATCTAGCTTCTTGTTCTTTAACAGCAATTTCCTTCTGAATTTCTTGCTCTTTACTAGCTGCTAAAAACTGTTTGTCTTGATAACTTAATTTTTTATCTTTTGCCCATTCTTCTGCTTCTTGTAATGCTTTTCCTCGGAGCAACCGCGATTCATCATTGCTTCCAGAAGCTACCCAAAAGCGAAAACTTTCCGAATAGGGACGCAGGTTATTGAGTTGGTTTTCAATCCAATTAAAATCAAATATCTCCCGATAAATCTGGTTATAAATTTTCAGCTTCCCTTGATGTCTAAGAACTAAACCCGATAACTGTAATTCACTTTGCTCTAATGTCTCATCTGCTTTTACCTGGGATTGCTCCTCTATGAGTCGGACTTGCTGATAAAGTTCTAGCAAGTACCCTGCCCGTTGTTCATCTCGCAAAATCCTGGCTTGAATCGTCCGTAAATGCTCAGGTTCATCCTGTGATTCCCAACTTTCGATAATCCGTGACCTGACAACTTGCTCTACTGAACGAGGGTTGTCTTGTTCTGATTCCTCAACCATGAACTGACACAGCTTTTGAGTCAGAAATGGTTGCCCCCCAGTCCACTGCAAAATCTCCTGTATTATCGCTTGGGGATCATTGAATTTCTCCTGCAAACCATTTTTTAATGGTTCAGTTTCATGCAATTGAAAACCTTTGAGGGAGATAGCCTGACCAATATTAAACGGAGTACGCTGTTTATCTTCAATCAAATTGCTGGGTGATGCTACTCCCAGTAAGCAGAAAGTGAGGCGATTGTATTCAGGATTATCAACACGCTTGTTATAACAGGCACGAATCAATGCAAAAAAGTCATCTGTGGGAAAATTCAGACTGAGTACGCTATCAATTTCATCAATAAAAATAACGATATCTTCTTGAACTTCAACAAGTAATACTTCTTCCAAAAACTTGCGAAATCTTGTAACTAGCGAATTTAACTGATTCGCCTCCCACCAATCGCCAAAGTCTAAATCTAATCCAAAACTGTCAATGAGTGTGTCAATTAAATCTGCATACCATTGTTCAGGAGGTACATTCTGAATACCTCCAGCAGAAAGGTCAACGGCTGCACACTGTACGCCATCATCTCTCAATCGCTGCATGGTTCGCACACGCAAGCTAGATTTTCCACTCTGTCTGGAATTCAGTACGTAACAAAACTTTCCCTCCTTCAGCCCTTCATATAACTGTGCATCAGCTTCTCGTATGACGTAGGTGCTGGCATTTTCAGGTAGACTTCCAGAGAATATATATTGGTCAACCACGATTTACCTACTCCAAACGAGTTGAGAAGTACTGACGATACAAATCACAACCAGGAACGCAATCATTACTGGAGAGTTTTACTAATCCCAAGCTATGCAACTTAAACGCAACTTCTGTATCTAACCTCACGGGTGCATTCGTCATCACTACTTTTTTATACCCTATTTCAAGCTGAGGATTATGTTGTAAATGCCATAGTTGTTGTCGCAAGTGGTCACTAAAGATTCCTTGCTCTGTTGGCGCAAGTCTCAAGAGTTCTTCTAAGGCCACTTGCTGGCTTTTGAGATGGGCAATGGCAGATTGTACCAAGTAAGGATGTCCCCCTAGCAACTCCATCAACCCAGTTACGTCCTGTTCCTTCAGCCTTAACTCATTCTGCTTGGCGAGTTCTGTTACTTGTTGCAGATTAAATTCGGGTAAATCAATTGCCAATCCTACATTAAACGGGGAATGATTACTGTCTAAGGAAGGGTAAGATTCAGTGGAATGAACCACTACTAACCGCAGCTTTTTCCAGATATTACCAATCTTGTCTCCCTGTTTCGCTGCTTCATACCACCCGCGCAGTAACAAACAAAATTGAGGGAAAATCTCTGGATAATCAAACAGTCGCTCAAAGTTATCTATAGCTAAAACTAAGGGAGTATCAGTAAGTGATAATAAATATTTTTGAAAATAACGGGTACAGTTTTTATTCAGCCCAAAAACCTCTTGCCATTGTTTATCTAGTTGCGGTTCTAGTTCCAGACTGTCAGCCACATCAACACACAACCATTGTAGAAATGCTTTTAAGTTAGCCAGAATATCAATATCAGCCAGTTGTAAATCTATTTTCGCGGTTTGATAACCCTGGTGTCTTGCATAGTCTAGGGTTTTCTCCAGCAGTAATGTTTTACCCATTCTCTGCGGGGCTTTGAGACGAATCAATGCCCCTGGTTGCACGATTGCTTTATAGGATTTGTCCTCAATTGGTGGTCTTTCAATATATATAATTGTGTCTGCCCTTAGTCCAGAGTTCTCAGCCGCTTGCAACTGTTGTTCAATTGCATCTAACTTGTCACCAATTTGCAACTGTTGTTCAATTGCATCTAACTTGTCACCAATCTCCTTAAGTGTGCGTTCTTCTGACTGAAGCTGGTTTTCATATTGGAACTTGCGGGATACATCGGTTTCAATAACTAACGCTGTTCGTAGATTTGCAACTTTTTGGCTTTGGAGAGTGTAAGCTTTTTCGAGTGAGTCTTTTTCAGAAAGCGATCGCTGGCGTTGATTCTGCGATTGGACTGAATTACCTGATGCCACAGTCTGCTGCCCAAGGTGAATGTTGTAGATGTCACCGCCAATTCGCCCAGCATTCACTGTGTCAGCGTTAATCAACCCACCGCCAAACTGGGCATTGCGTAAGTCATTACTGGAGACTTGCTTTGGGTCTTCTGACTCTGGCATAGGTTAGTTTGGGCAGATTTAAGCGTTGTTGTTATGGATATTACCACCTATTTCATCTGTGTTAACTGTCTCGGCATTAATTAGGCTTCCACCAATCTGAGAATTTCTGAGGTCATAAGTAGCTCTACCTGCCAAGAGCTTTACAATCTCAGTCAAATCGGTACTTTGCTTGCGGTAAATATCTATCTGCTCATCTTTACCCTGTAACTGAAGTTGATATTTTTCTTCTAATGCTACAAGTGCTAATCCATATTCTCGTTTTAAGTATTTTTCAACTTCAGCTTTATTAGCATCGGCAGGAACATTTACCCGAATTACAAAAGCACTATCATTTTTATTTTCAATTGCTTGTATGGTTAATTCTTCACCTCCACATTCAACCTGTAGTTTTTGAAACGAAGTCAGGAATGCTTGCCAATCAATACCATTGTTAAAAATCAGGTCAACTGTTTCTTGAGCTTTTTGAAACAGCTTGGTGAATTCTGCAAGGGCAAAATTTCCATTACTAGGACGGCATTCTTGTTGACCTTGGCGAAGGTAGATATAATCACAGATTACATCATCCAATTTTGTAGAGCTATTAATATTCCAATCTTCTAAACAACTACCAGTAAAATTTGCAGAAGTAAAATCTGTCGATAAGGCTTGAACTCTAGTGAGGTTTGCTTCAGTCAAGTCAGCTTTAGTTAAGTTGGCATGGCTAAGGTTTGCATCAATAAGATTAGCACCTTTTAAATTAACTGCTAACAGATTAGCTTCACTAAGGTCATAGCCTGTTAAATTTGCTTCACTTAGATTTGCTTTACTTAGGTTAAATTTAAATACAAATTTTCATGAAGGAGAATAATCTGTTTTTGGAAGATGAATAGCATCTACATTAAACTTAACTCTAGCAAATTTAGTACCCTCTAAAATAGATTCAGTAAAATCACAATACACAATACCAGCACCGCTTAAATCAGCATTAGTTAAATTAGCTCTAATTAGGATAGCTCCATTGATTAAAGCGCCTGTTATGTCAGCATTAGTTAAGTTAGTATCAGTTAAATCTGCATCGTTTAGATTAGCTCCGCTCAAATTAGCTCTGCTTAAGTTAGCTTTTTTAAAATCAACCTCACTAATATCCGCTCTACTTAAATTAACATTCTCAAAATTAATATCAACTAGTTTTTTAGGAAAAAGATTACATTTATTATCTGAAATATGACTACACTGATTAGTTAGAATTCCTTTAAATTCAGCTTCTTCCCAATACCAAGAATGTATGAAATTACCGCTTAAATCTGGTATTATTTCTGGATGTTGTTCTCGCCATTTATTCCAAGTTTTTACACCTTTTTTTAGTATCGCTACATGCTCCTCATTCGCCATTGCCACCTACCCCCTCAGCTTCTATTTAGCAAGCAATTCAACTCAGAAATCGTCTATTATTACTCATCTAAACGCTGTGCGATCGCCTTTGATAATTCGTCAAAAACTGACTCATTATGAATGTCTGGAGTTAGTGTATTCATATCTTTGAGTAGATTAGTAAGTTCAGCAATGGTGTGACGAATTTCGGTGTATAAATCTATTTCTTCTCTAAACCCCTGTAAATTAGTGGCGGAAACACATTTCATTGCTTCGTCTAATTCTTTAATTTGCTCTTCCCAATATTTAATATATTTAATTCTTTCAATCGGTTTATAAATTTGGACATCTGGTAACACAATTGGGAAAAATCGGTCATAAAAATCATCATTTTTAGCAATTTGCACCAATTCAAACATACAGTTTGGCGATTTTAAATACTTATCACTAATCACAGCAATTACACATTTCCCGCTTCCAATCTTTTCCATGAAAGCTTTGATTAGTCCTTTGTAACCCAAGTCTCGTTTATCTCGAATGATGGCGATACCTTTAGATTGTAAAACTTCGTCTAAGTGATTTACATAGGTTTCACTATCTCCGCCCCAAGCATAGGAGATGAAGATTTCTTTCTCATATTTGAGTTTTTTTCTCTCTTGTTCTAGCTCCTTCTGTAACTGTTTTTGTTTATCTTCCTGTTTACTATGAGAAAAATTACTAGCTTGCAACTGTTGTTCAATAGCATCCAACTTGTCACCAAGCTCCCCCAGTGTGCGTTCCTCTGCCTGAAGCTGTTGTTCATACTGGAACTTGCGGGATACATCGGTTTCAATAAGCAAGGCTATTCGTATATTTGCAACTTTCTGGCTTTGGAGGGTGTAAGCCTTTTCGAGTGAGTCTCTTTCTTGTTGCGATCGCTCTCTTTGATTCTGTGATTGGAGTGAATTACCTGATGCCGCCGTCTGCTGTCCAAGGTGAATGTTGTAGATATCGCCACCAATTTGCCCAGCATTCACTGTGTCAGCGTTAATCAACCCGCCGCAAAACTGGGCATTGCGTAAGTCGTTGCTGACTTGCTTTGGGTCTTCTGGATCGGTCATGGGTCGGTTTGGGCAGGTTTAAGCGTCATTGTTGTGAATATTACCACCTATTCGTTCGGAGTTAACAGTGTTGACGTTGACTATGCTACCTGTTTATGAATTGCGATCGCGTGCTTTGCTTCTATCTGAGACTCAATTTACAGGCTAAAAATTACCTTGAATCGCGCTTGAATTCCATTTGGGCAAAGTGGTCTTGCAGTAGTTTATGGATGAAGCGGTAACGACCACCAACACGCTGGATTAACATACGCTCAGTGCAGTAGTTGAGGAAACGGGCATAGTCCCAGGGGATGTAGCCGTTGAAGTAAAGAATGAGGCGTAGGGTGAAGTGTTGGATACAGGCTTCACCACAGAATAGTCCTGTAATTAGCCCAAACATTACCCCTCTGTGCAGTCCAAAAATTAGCCATCCAATTACCCCAAATAATAGGGTTAATAAAACAGCATTGATACTAGATTTCCAAATGCCTTGATTAGGAATTAATTTTGTTTCTATAAACGAACCAGACTGCTCTCCAGCAAGACCAAAAACTAGTCCAAAAAACAACCCCAAAACTAATCCTAAAACCAACCCAAAAACCAATCCTCCAATTACCCCAATAATTAACCCAATAATCAGCCCTGTAATTAGTCCTGTAATTAGTCCAATGAGCTTTCCCCCTAGTCCTCCAACTACTCCTAAAACTAATCCTGCAAGCATTCCTCCAGCCAATGCTCCAACTAGCCCAAAAACTAGCCCAAAAAATAAAATCAAATCTAGCAATTCATAATTGAAATTAAACCAAGCGATATTTTCTACAAGTGTAATTTCTTGCAAATTACGTACATAAATAGAATTAAAAAATATTTCCAATATTAGTACTCTTGTTACTCCCCAAAGTGGAATTCCAATTACTCCTCCAATCAGTCCAAATAATGGAATTCCACTTAATCCAGCAATCAATCCAAATATTAATCCAAATATAAATTTGTATAAATTTTTACTATTTTTGCTAACTAACCAATATGGCTGTATTTGTTCAATCAATAACTCAGTTTTTGAATCTTTTTTAAGTTGTTGAGCTAGCCAATGGAGCCAAAATATAGTTTGTTCTTTTTTCGGAAAGCTCAACTTTGCGTATGTTTTAATTTTAACTTCACGCTCTAACATTCTTGATACATAGGTATTCAGTAAATATTCTAAGCGTGCTTCCGTATTTAAAAGATACTGCCATTTTTCAAGAGATATATCTTCCATAGCTAGTACAGTAATGCTTAATAATAAAGGTGTTTTAACTAGCTCTAGTAAATCGGACTCGTTGCTAATAATTGCCCATAAGTCTATTCGCTTAATATTAAAAAGGTAATTATAAATTTGGTTATTATTAAAAGGCTGTAAACAAATAGCACCATTGAGTTGAACCTGAGTAGAGTAATTGTTGTATTCTTCACTTCTACTACATATAACCATATAAGATGGACGCTCTTGGCTTAGTAAAAGCTGATTAATTCTTTGAACACAGATTTCTTGGCGCTGTGGTTTTAGTTCATCGAGAGCATCTAGAAAGAGTAATAGCTGATGATTTTCTACCCACTGTTTACCAAGTTTGGTTGAGACACCGTATTTCAATTTAAGTTCAGTCAGTAACCAATCAGTTAAAGTTTGGCGGTTATCTTTCCAAGAGGATAAATTAAATAAAACTGGAACAGGATAATCAGACTGTTCTTCTGCTCGTTGAATTAAAGCTTGTGCTAGTTCTAATTGTGTGGTTGCCTTCCCAGAACCTGGATTACCCAGGATTAAAAGTTTACCTGCTATTTCTTGAGAATCAAAAATATCTAAAATTGTTGTGCTATCTGAGAGAACTTCAGCAGGCTTTAAACCAATTTTTATTTCTGTATCCCAAGGTCGCTTTACTTGTTGCGGTTGTAACTCCTTTCCTAAATTAATCAGTAGAGTATTATGTAGAGACTGGCTTAACCGCGCTGTAACTTCTTGTTTGACTGTGGCTAGTAGTAAACGCTCATTCTTTGGTCTAGCAGGATTGCCTACTGGTGTTACTGTTGGCTGTCCCAAGAAGATATTCCAAATATCTCCGCGTGAATTCGCCAAGGGCAAAATTTCCACTGCTGGGGCGGCGTTCTTGCTGACCTTGGCGAAGATAAATATAATCACACTCAATATTATTTAATCTTGTAATATTATTAACATTCCAATCTTGTATACAAGCTCCAGTAAGTGTTGCTCTCGCAAAATTAGTACTCAATGCTTCTACTCGCATTAATTCTGCTTTAATAAGGCAAGTATCACTGAGGTTAGCAGCATTAACTCTTGCTCCATTCAGACTAGCTCCATAAAGATTTGCCTCGCTAAGGTCTGCTCCACTCAAGAAAGCACCACTGAAATCTGTATCTCTTAAGTTTGCCTTTATAAATTTAGCTTTACTAAGATTAGCCCCAGCAAAGAAGGCTTCATTAAGGTGTGCTTCACTAAAGTTTGCTCCCTTAAGGAAAGTATGCATAAATGTTGCTCTTTTTAGGTTGGCTCTTTTGAAATTAGCCCTTTTAAGGTGTGCTTCACTAAAGTTTGCTTGCCTAAGATTAGCGCCAGCGAAATTAATTTCATAAAAACCAATTTTTTCTAGGTTTGCTTCATCTAGTTCTGGTATTAAATTAGGATTATCCTTCCTCCACTGATTCCAAACCTCTACCCCTTGCCTAAGTATTGCCAAATGCTCCTTATTCGCCATCACCATTTTTCCCCTGCTTCCTCTGTAGCAACTGAACTATTCAGTATCCTGCCAACCTTCTAAAGTTGCCAAAAGTATATTAACAAGAGGATGATCCACTAATTCCTTCAATGCCTCAGTTCCTCCAGCTTTCAATGCACCAATTACCCGCGCTTTCAAAGTAGGATTACTATCGATTTGTTTGAGTGCTTCTGTCACCGCTATCTGTTTTTCTAGTGGAGTGTTAGTAGGGTAAGCCTGCCCTAATTGGTTAAGAAGCTGCTGAATATCTGCTGCGGCTTGGGCTAGATTCTGCTTTTGTTCGGGGTTGTAGTTGGTGATGTTGCCGCCAATTTGGTGCGCGTTTACGGTATCAGCATTGACTAGCCCACCTGCGAATTGAGCACCTTGTAAGTTAAAACTAGAACTTTTATTACTTACCCTTTGTTGGTTATTTTCACCCTGAACATTATTAATATCGCCATCAACTGAACCACCAACTGAAAAGCCACCGGGATTGTTTGTCATAAAACCTACCTGCTCAACGTTTGAATAAAAGCTGGGACGCTGTAGTGCTGTGACTACCATATTCTGTAAATCAGCAATTCTGCCATCCTTCTCAGCGATAAGTGCTTTAACTTCTTGTTCTGCCAGAGCTTTTAGCTGATTATAGGTAGTGAAATACTCTGCACTCAGTTCAGATTTGTCAGCCGTTGCTGCGGTTTTGGCACGAAGCAGAAACTTATCCTGCCCACGTTTTTCCATTGCCACTATTTCTAATTCAGCATCGGGGTGATTCTCGGCTAACTGCTTTAACGAAATTGCGATCGCTCTTGGATCAACACCTTGGCTATGGTAAAGGTCGAGGGTGTCGAAGATTGGCTTGATAAAATCTCCAAATTCCCCATCTCCAAATACTTCTTGGCGATTATCAGGTTTGCGGTATGGGTCTGGGTTATCTGGGGTGGGCAGGCGCATATAAACGTATTCACAGCGTACTCCGTCAAAAAGGGTATCAGTAGTAATATTCCAATCTTCAATGAATGCGCCTGTGAGAGTTGCACCTGTAAAGTCTGTACCATCCAGTTGCGTTTGCTTCAAGATGGCTTTAGATAAATCAGCATTTTGCAAATTGGCATAGTTAAGGTTTGTACCGATAAAACTGGCATTCTCCAGCTTTGCACCTTTTAGATTTACACCTTCCAAATTCAATCCATCAAACTTTTGCGCTTTGCCGCTAAGTGTAACCACTAGCTGCCGAATTTTAGGGTTTGCGAGATATGTATTTTCTAAGCGCGAGAACTCAAGTCCTTTTGCCATATACCAATCGGTTCTTTTTAAGTTCGCACCGCGAAAATCTGTATGCTTGAGATTGGCAAAAGAAAAATTGGCTTCGGTAAGATCAGCCTTTTGGAACGAAGTGCCTCCTATTGCTGTTAAGCTAACGGCTAAGTGTGCAATGTCTAAAAACCTACTTTTAGGTTGAAATGACTTATAGCCAATAATGTTAGCTGTCAGTATGATGCTTGCAGCCAGTACAAAATCCCCTATATCTATATAAGCTTCAGTACCAGAGCCACGAACTAATACTAAAGTGGTTCCCATTCCTATAAAAGCTACTAGCATTGATTTTCTAAGTATCAACCTAGAATGAGTTTGAGCCGAGGCTACAGTAACACTACCTAACCAAAGAGCTATTAATTCTTGAATAACTGTAAGTGGAGCGTAAAAAAGAGTAGTACTAGCTGGTGAATTCTGATCGAAAATAGACAAAATAGCTAGTACAGCCAGGAAAATAGTACTTGTTCCTGCTGAGGCAACAAATCCTATAATGACAGATCCTATTAGACTTATTAAGGTTAATAGAATAACTATTGCTCCAGGTAATATGCCAAACCGAGAAACATTACTGGGAGATAATAGTGCTGTTGCTACAATTGCTCCAAATGATGCTAAAACTCCAGTAGTCGCTGCCCCGATAGACATTACTACTATCTGAATAACAGTTTGAAGGTGCGGTAATCCAGCATAGGAGCGAGTAAAATTTGCTTGATGCAGATTAGCTTGCCTGTGATTAAGGCCACGAATGTCATTTTCTTTAAACTTCGCGTTCACACTAATTTATATTCCTTTGCCATACTTGGAATAAATAGAAAAACCTAAGTATAAAATTTTCATAAAAATTCAGTATTTTTATGAAAATTATTGTTCGCTAAATTCTTCTTAAAGTATAGTATCTTCTACGTATATGTAAAGTCATCTATGTCTATCTCAAATGACCAGTTAGAAATAGAACGCCAAAATGCAGTTCGGGAAAATTTTGCTAAGAGTTTGGGTTTGAGACTTAACGATTCAGAAGTGGCAATTTTGTTAAAAGGTGAAGTCTTGTCACTACAAGATTTGCTTAGAGATCACAGTTTGACGGACATTGGCAACCTTCTAATTCGTTTAGATACAATCTTACAAATGAATGCCAATCAGCAAAATATATCCTCGCTATCTATGTCAACTTTGCATACGAAAGACGTAACTGATGCAGGAAATGATACAGGAGACTTGACCCTAGATGCTCGATTAGAAGGAATTTCTAAAGGAAAATGTAAATGTCCTTCAGGATGTATCTGTGTATTGATATTAGGACTATGTATAAAAAATTGTAATTTTTCACCGTTATCTTTTTACTTACCTTCTAATTAGATGAATTAGAGCAATTTCTGTTGCTGGACTAAAAGTGTAATTGTACAGATAGAATTATCAATTTTATTTATTCAAACTGCTATAATACACAAGGCTATAAAAGTTTCTAGACAGAGATGGATTCCACAAAGTCTTCACGCGAAGTAAATGGGAAATCTCCACTCTGCCAAAGCCCCAAACGATTTGCATAAGATAAGTTAGAGACTTTGGTTGCTCCAGTTGCTGATACGTAGATAACTCGTGCAGAGGGTAAAGCATTTTGCAACCTCAGCCCAACAATGCCTTGCTGGGATGCTGCAACCATACCGAGTTTACCCTCAATAGCCATTGCATTGCCCATACTGTGGCACTCGTCATAAGCGATTGCACCATCAAACTCCTTACCTGCCCATTCAACAATTTGCTTGAGCCGACTTTTACCACCCTTTTGAGAACGTAAAGTTGAGTACGTGCAGAATAGAATACCTTGGGTGAAAGGGATGGGATCGCCAAGTTTGATGTTGCCCAGGTCAATGATATCTTTCTCACTACCTCCGAGCGCACACCAGTCTCTACGGGCATCTTCAATTAAGGCAGAACTTTTGGATACCCAGATTGCTTTTCTTCGCCCCTGACACCAATTGTCGAGGATGATTCCGGCACACTGTCTACCCTTACCAGCACCCGTCCCATCGCCTAAGAACCAGCCACGACGAAATTTGACAGCATTTTCTTCGCCAGTTGCCGCTAAAGTCACATTATCCCATGAATCATCCACAATATAAGACCCAGACAGAAATTCACAGTGCGCCTGACCTGCGTAAATAACGCTCTCAAGCTGTGCCTCTGACAACAAGCCTTGTGTGATAATATTTCGTGGGAGATGCGGTTTATAAGTTGGTGCTGGTGGCGAGACAAGTGCGAGGGCTGCACTCTCACAAAGCAGCGAGGGATGAGGTAAAGCGTCCTTGATTCGGATTCGCTGTGGGCGATAGGTTTCGTATAGGGTATCTTTTAAACCCTCACTAGCCATCCATTCGATAACCTCATACTCCAGAACAACCACATCTGAAATTTCTGCGGAGGATTCTGGTTTAGCGAGTGCTGTACGCTTCGTTGGCAGTTTAACAACCTTCGCTGGAACCACAGCAGCTTTAATAGTTGCAGCATTCCATTGCGATGCCTGCGGCAACGTCAAAGACGAACGCCCAGGCAATTGCTGAATCAGTGGCAGTATTTCAGGCAGATCCAAAGTTTCAGTAATGCAAGGGATTTCGCTGGAGTCAGCCGGAACTTTGTCGATCACTGTAATTCGAGTGTCAATCTGTGTACCATGTTTTGAGTACACCTTGCCACTGACTCCTACAGACATTAGAACTCGTGCTTCCGAGTGCCACCTAACAAAAGTCTCGCGCCAAGTGGAATTATTAGGTGAGAACCAGTTGGCTGTAATTGTTATTAGTCGTCCACCATCAGCCAGTCTTTGCAATGCCGAGTTGATATGCCTCTTTGTTGCGTCGGGATTGCGACTGTTGATTTTGGGAGATGCGGAGAAAGGTGGATTCATCAGCACAACTGAGGGCTGAGTTTTACCAGCTAGGTAATCGTTAATTTGTTCCGCGTTTACTGAGAATAGTGGAGTGCCAGGGAATAGCCGTCGCAGAATCTTCGATCTATCGGGTGTAAGCTCGTTGAGCATCAGACTTGCACTGTGCAGTTTAGCCATTTGTGCCAATAGACCAGTTCCGGCACTTGGCTCCAGCACCAAATCAGTAGCTTGTATAAATCCTGCTTTGGCTACCAGATAAGCAAGCGGCAGAGGGGTGGAGAATTGCTGAAGCTGTACTGACTCTTCACTACGGCGAGTATGCGTCGGGCAGAGGGCTATTAACTTCTCCAATTCCAATAATACTGTTAGCGGCGACTCCAATAAAGGCTTGTAACCTTTTTGACGCAGATATAATAATATTTGCGCCACTGCCACGCACCGGACGCAGCAGTGCCTAGAAAGTAGCGATTCATCTGGGCTTGGATTGTCCTGGTGGAGATAGTCCGTTGCTCAATCAGTGATTTGGTGAGTTCTTGAGCAACGTTGAGGATTGATTGGCCATAATCCAGAACTGTTTCTAGGTCAAACAGAGTTCCTTGCGTGGCTATAAGGCTGACCATATCTATTATATGAATACATCACTTTCGCTTTGGCGTAGCCGTTTGAGCTAAGGACGTGTTAACTATAATTTTTTTGGTACTTTCCAGTTATCTTGCGTGGCTTGGTGGACTGGCGCTTAGTACTAGTTGAGGCGGATTTCTTAGACGTGGACGATTTTGCTTTAGTCCGCTTGGGTTTGATCGGTTGTACTTTGGTAGGTGGGAGTAGTCGGAGTCTGGGGAAAGGGATTATAACTTGGCATGAGAACACAATGGTGAGGGGATTGTGGTTCTAGAGTCCAGGGGTCGGAAATTTTCTCAAATGCGATCGCCCTTGGAGTAGGTTGTGGGGAAGTTGCGGAAACTGTGGGCTGTTCAATAACCGATGGCTCCCATCCGATTGGCGGCAAGGGTACAACCCACAAACCATCTATGAAATCGAAAACCATCAGCGCAACAAAGCTGATAACAACTGCTTGGCTCATCAGGGTGAGAGTAGCTTGGATATCCATGATTAACTCCAAATGTTTGTGATTTTTCAATGTGGTGAGGCGTTGCAGCTGGGTTTGAAGCGTGTGTTTGGTCGTTGCAACTCTCACTCTGGCTTTGGCGTAGCCATGAAAATTCCCATTCACAAAACGGGTGATTATGTTTACCTAGACCATTGAAATCTTCTTAGCAAAAGCTAAGATCCAAAAAGTCACTAATTGCAATAGGCAATGTCCAGCAAAACAATCGATGTCAGAGAGTACACCGTCAGAGCGCACAAGCGGGAAATTCATACTCGCGTTTTCAACTTCGTATGTAAGCAGTGTGAGCAACCCACACAACGAGAAACCTTTGGTGTCCGACCTCTATATTGCGAGAAATGCCGTCCGCCACAACCTCCCAAGCAATTGAAAGTAGTCCCTATAGGCAAGAGGAAACCCAGAGCGATGAACTACAAGAGTGGCAAAGATATTGAAGGGTGAGTTGTTGCAGGGCGAACGCACGGGATTTCTGAAACCCTTGCTGGATAAGGATCTTGACGGAAAAATCGGCTAAATTAAAAAACGCAGAAACCCTTGCTATTAAAGGATTCTTATACTTTAGATGCGTTTGCCCTGTGAGTTGTTGTCTCAAGGTTTTGAGCGATGGCCAACAGAAAAAGCGGTTACGCCATCGCACAAAAGTGACTGAAGCAGCAGCTATGTGTAAGGTTACGGCAATTGCATCAAGTGGCCAGTCGTGAATCTTTTGTGAATTGGCTGTTGCAGGGATGGGAGACACAAACCCTGTCTGATGCAAAAGCCATAAGCAAGCGATTAGTAGCACGCTAGAGATACACTGTTAGTTCTAGATCGCTAACCCGAAAAATCTGTTGACTAACCTGATTTTCTGCATATTATTAATCAATTACTATTACTTATTGACAAGAGCTAAATAGCTTTAACCTCTCACTGATGGGTCAACCCTAAATGCAAAATCAGAACTTATCTTCACAGTGGCTCTCTCGTGCTGAAGGTAGCACGATGGGAAAAGCCCTACGGGATCGAGTGCCGCGATCTAGCCATGAAGAGTGGAAACCTGCCCCCAATCGTCCTGACTGTGTTGCGCTGCTGGAGGAATCCAACCAAGGAAGATTGCTGGAATTAGTACCGATTCGGTATGGACGAATGCTGGCATCTCCTTTTGCATTTCTGAGGGGGGCAGCATTTGATGCAAGAAGCCAGCGATATCTTCCTGGGCTGGACAAAAGGCGATAGTGGTCATGACTTCTACCTGCGGCAACTCAGAGATATGAAAACTTCCGTCGAGATTGAAGGAATGTCGGAGACGGATTTGAGGGGCTACTCCCATTTATGTGGTTGGGCGCTGGCGCACAGTCATGCTCGTTCGGGGAATCGATTTGCTATTAGTGGTTATCTCGGTCAAAGTGACAGATTTGATCGGGCGATCGCTAATTTTGCAGTAGCTTACGCCGATCAGACCGAGCGGGATTACAAAGCATTAGCTGATGCAGTTGCGGCAGGGCAGATCAAGGCAATCGAGGAATAATTTTGGACAAGGATTTGAATCCGTAATAATGAAGAAATTGAACGCAAATACAGCCCAGCATCGAACTAAAAAGCGATTTCGCCTGTTTCAGGGAATTTTACCAATGACCGGAGCCACAATTGGGAATGATATCGTTGCGGGTATTGTGCTAGCAGCACTGGGCATTCCTGAAGTCATGGGATATACAAAGATTGCCGGAACGCCCATTGCCACAGGTCTTTATACACTTATTCTTCCAGCCTTGGCGTTTGCGCTCTTTGGATCTTCTCGCCATTTAGTGGTCGCAGCCGACTCTGCAACAGCTGCAATCCTGGCGGCTGGACTATCAGGCTTGGCAGTGTTGGGGAGTTCCCAATATTTAGCGGATTCAGAATTAGTAGCCATCTTAGTAGCTGGACTTTTGCTGTTAGCACGCCTGTTTAGACTGGGTTTTTTGGCGGATTTTCTGTCGCGTACCGTGCTGGTAGGTTTCTTAACTGGGGTAGGAATTCAAGTAGCGATCGGTCAATTAAGTGGATTGTTGGATCTTAAGGTTGGGGGGAATAATCCAATCCAGCAAATCATTAATACCTTTCAAGGTCTGCCCCATGCTAACCCATTAGCGATCGCGATCTCTGTAGCAGTCTTGATTACCATTAAAGTATGCGACAGATTGCTTCCAAAATTTCCAGGTGCATTGCTGGCTGTAATAGTAGCAATTCTTGCCAGTTGGCTGTTTAACTTTGCCAGTCATGGTGTTATGGTAGTTGGATCTATCCCCAGCGGACTGCCATCCTTTGTATTGCCCACTGTTGCTCTGAGTGAAATTCCACAATTATTTGGCATTGCCCTATCGTGCTGTATCGTCATTGTTGCCCAAAGTGCAGCGACCTCACGCGCTTACGCCTTCCGATACAACGAGGATTTTAAAGAAAATATTGACCTTGAGGGTCTAGCTCTGGCGAATCTGGCGGCGGGGGTGAGTGGAACCTTTGTGGTCAATGGTAGCCCGACCAAAACTGAAATTGTTGACACAGCAGGAGGACAAAGCCAAGTAGCTCAACTGACTACAGTAGCAGTGGTGTTAATAGTCATCCTCTTCTTGACTCAACCAATTAGCTATTTGCCGAATGCGGTTTTAGCAGCAATTGTATTTTTGATTGGACTAAAATTGATTGACATTCAGGGGATGCAGGCAATATTTTCGACCCATCGTGACGAGTTTTATCTTGCGCTCGTTACTACTGCTACGGTTGTTTTTATCGGTGTTAAAGAGGGTATTGTTTTAGCAATTATTTTGTCGCTGATTTTGCATGTGCGTCATAGTTACCGACCGCATTCAGCCATAATTATTCCCGATGCTCAGAGATTATGGCAGGCGATTCCTGTGCGTATGGGCAGTGTATCAGCATCTGGTCTGATCGTTTATCGGTTTAGTAGAGACTTGTTTTATGCTAACGCCAGCTTCTTTTCAGAGGAGGTGCAAAATCTCGTGAAAAATGCAGAATCACCCGTGCAGTGGTTTATTCTGGAGTCCAGAGCAATTACTGAAATCGACTACTCTGCATCGCAAACGATTCGGGATGTCGTCAAGGAATTATCCCTTCAGAATGTAACTTTTGTCGTGTCCGGTCTGTCGCCGGAGGTAAAAGTCCAGTTCGAGCGGGACGGGCTGACAGATTTAATCGGAGCTAATCGGTTTTTTAACCACTTAGAAGAGGCGTTGGCAGCTTTCCACGAAGTTGGCAACGAACAATCAACTTAAAGGAATTACAAGTCACTGTGCAGTCGCTTATGAGCGACTAATGGCCAGACTACTAGGTAAAATTAAGCTAATAGTTGGTAATCAAGATAAAAAAACATCAAAAATGCTTGAGAAAGAGCTTAATTTTTGAAGTCGTATGGATAGAACTAAGCAATCTCCAAAGGCAGTTTTATGATGGACTAACTGTACCTCCACGAAACCGATTCGAGAAAAACTAACTAGGCTGGCTCGGCTATATAATAACTTGATTAAAGCTCTAATTTTGCTTTAATTACTACCAAGATAAAAAGTAATTATAGCAATCCTAAATGAGTTGTGAAAAATTACACATAACGATAAGCTAGATCTAATTAATATAGAAAATACACAACTCCCTATATGAAAGAATTGATAGATTTTATCCAAGGGAACCCAGATAAAAGAGAATTGAAACGAGCGCTGGCTGTACAAATGGTGATGGAAAGTTACACTCATTCTCAGATTACAGAAATTTTGCACGTATCTTTAGGCTTTGTCAATAAGTGGAAATATATTTTTGTGGAACAGGGGGTTGCAGGGTTAAAACTTAAATATCAAGGTTCGAGGGGTTATCTTGATAGCAAACAAAAACAAACAGTGATTGAATGGCTTAAACAAAAAGATTACTGGAATTTAAATGAACTAAAAGAGTACATAGAAGAGAGTTTCAATATAGCATTTGAGTCAAATCAAAGCTATTATGACCTATTTAAAGAAGCATCTATAAGTTGGAAAAAAACACAAAAAAAGAACCCACGCAAAGACGAGGAGTTAGTAGCAAAAAAAAACTAGAAATTACAGCATGGCTCAATGCACATCAAAGCGAGATTGTGTCTGGAGAAATGGTTGTATTTTTTGAGGATGAGTGTCATTTGTTGTGGGGAGACATCTGTGGTTATATTTGGGGTAATACTCAAGAAAGAATTGAAGTTCCAGTTCTTAACGAAAGACAAAGACAGACATACTTTGGCGCACTGAATTATTACACACAAGAATTTTTAATTAAGCCGTTAAAAAAAGGTGATTCTAAATCGGCAATTGCATTCGTAGAATACCTGCTTACTCAATATCCTAAAAGCCGCATTAGTTTGATTTGGGATGGAGCTAGTTATCACCGTTCAGTTGAATTTCAAGATTATTTAAAATCTGTAAATCAGGGGCTAAACGAGAACGAATGGAAAGTTACTTGTATTCGCTTCGCTCCTAATGATTCGACACAAAACCCAGTGGAAGATATTTGGTTGTCTGCTAAAAAGTTTATTAGATAATTTTATCATCTATGTAAATCTTTTACTATTGTCAAGCGTTTATTTGAACTCGCTGTTCACCATGAAATATTTAATTTTCCAAAAATATTTATGTATGATTGATTTTCACAAATGATTTAGGATTGCTATATACAATTTGAATAAAGAAGCAGGGTTAGTTTATTTTTTATTGGCGATGAATTTTTGGTTTTGATCTTGAATTTGTAAGAGTTCAGGGATGGTGACAAAGCGATAGCCCTGATTGCGAAAATTGGCAATAATTTCTGGTAAAGCCTGTACAGTCCTAGAACGATTACCACCACCATCATGCATCAACACAATTCCACCAGGTTTTGCCTCTCTGAATACATTGCTGATTAATCTGGAAACAGCAGGACGGGAATAGTCTACAGAGTCAGATGACCACAAAATAATAGCGTATTTACTATTTCTAGCGTAGTCAACTACGCCATTATGCATCACTCCTCCGGGTGGTCGAAATAAATTTGTTTTTAAGCCTGTAGTTTTAAAAATAACATCTTCGGTGTGGTCAATTTCATAAGCAGCGGCTTGTGGATTCAAGAATTGATACCAATGATGCCAAGTGTGGTTGCCAATGACATGACCTTCAGCAATCTCCTGCTTGAGTAAGTTGGGAAAATTTTTGACATTCTCTCCAACCACAAAAAATGTCCCTTTGATCTGATTTTTTTTCAGGATATCTAACACTTGTGCTGTACTTTCAGGCCAGGGGCCATCATCAAAGGTGAGAGCAATAACTTTCTGTTCGGGAGAGAGTTTTGCCGACTCAATTATGGCACCTTGAAAAATTGAAGGAATAGAGTCAGAAAAACCCTTTACTTGTGCTTCCTCCTGCCAGCTTTTAAGCATTGCTGTCTTGAATTCCTCAACTCGTTGTTGAGTGACGACATTTGCCGCTACATTATTTACATTTAGAGTCTGCTTTGATTCAAACTGAAAAAATTTATTTTGCTGAAGATGATTAAACTCAGACTAAAACCACCACATAAGATAAGCAGCCCAACTAATTTCCCTGGAGTCCAAAGACTCTGCTTATTATTGATCACGTAAAAATACCTTAAATAGTCAAATAATCAGTCATCGTGCTGATCGGAAGTTAGAATTTTTATCTGCTTGTCTTCAGAGAAAGTATAGCTATCTATTTATGTATTGCCAAGAGTGCGATTGCTTATTGTCCAATTTAGTAGGTTAAGATTTATTCTGTTAAAGACCCTGATAAACACTCTGCCTTAGTCAATCCACTATTCGTGTTAGATGGATCATATTTATATTTAGAAAACCTGTAGTTTATAGAATGGATTTGCTTAGGTTTCAATACAATTATCTAAATAAACACACTTTCGTCATCACCTTGTAATATTTCTATCAACTAAGTATGTAATAATCTTGGAATCATCAATTCAGATTAGCTGTCAATAACTAATCTAGCAAATCTAAAATATAGTCATTCTATTTGACTACCAGTAGAGTATTTATATAAGACTGACATTTCAAACTAATCTTACTATGTTTTAGCAAGTAGGTTATAGATGTTCTGCATCAATCCAAAAAACCGCTGAATAAATAAGTTTATCCTGAAAATAACTCTATGAGATTACGCAATTTTGTCCTAACTATTATGAGTGCTGTATTAATAACATCACCCAGTTTAGCGTCTGATATCAAATCTCAAATATCTGATGATAATCGGAGTCTTTTAGTGTCAGCAAGGGATTGGAATTATTTATTGGCTAACTATTCAAGCAGAATCAGTATACAGAGAAATTTGATTCCTCAACTCAAGCAACCAGAAATTTTCACGAATATAGACGATCCTCCTTTATTTGGTGGAATCATCCCCATCCCATTAGGCAAAGAAATGCCAGAATTAAAGTCTCAAGTTAGAGCATTAATGGCTCATTACAGTTTTCTCAAACCGGGAATGTTTTTCTTAGATGTAGAAACAGGAAATTATTTGAATATTGATGGCGAAAAAGTATTTCCGGCAGCTAGTACTATTAAATATCCAATTTTAATTGCTTTATTTGAACAAATAGATGCGGGTAAAATCAAACTTGATGAAAAGCTAGTGATGCGGCGTGAGTTAGTAGCGAGTGGTTCGGGTGACTTACAGTATAAACGAGCAGGAATCAAACTGAGTGTAATGGAGACTGTTAACAAAATGATTACGATCAGTGATAATACTGCTAGTAACATGATTATTGACCGTCTAGGCGGAAAAGCAAAACTCAATCAGCGTTTCCACACTTGGGGACTAAAAAACACAGTAATTCGCAATATGTTAGGAGACTTTAAAGGTACTAACACCACTAGTCCAGCAGATTTAGTCAGGTTGTCAGCTTTAGTTGACCAACATAAGTTGATTTCAGAGGGTAGTCAGTTCCAAGTTTTAGATGTATTGCGTCATTGTCATAATAATAAGTTGCTGGCAGCTGGTGTGGGTAAAGGTGGAACTATTGCTCATAAAACTGGAGATATTGGATTTTTGGTTGGGGATGCAGGAATTATTAGTTTGCCAAATGGAAAGCATTACTTGGCAGGGATTTTTGTGATTAGACCCCATGATGATGAGCGAGGAAGGGAATTTGTACGCCAAGTTTCGCGGATAGTTTATCAGTATCTAGATCAACCAAAATTATCCCAGAAATATTAATTTAATTTTATTTAGGGTTAATTGTACTTAAAGCTACACCCTGATAATAATGCCCTAAAATTTGCAGATAGTTTACTCCTCTTTTAGCTAAATTGTATGCCCCCCATTGACTCATACCTAAAGCATGACCAAAGCCAAGTCCAAGAAGTACAAAATTACCATTTGCTGCTTTGGTAAGGATAAAGTGGGTACTTTTTATTTTGAGGGCAGTACGTACTTTTTCGCCACGCAGTACAATGGTTGCTTTATCACCAACGATTTTTAAAGCTTTAACACTACCAAAAGGTGAGTAGGTTTGTGCAATCATATCTAAAACATTGCCGACACCAGAAATCCTGGCGCTAATTTCTTTTTGGGAGAAAGTTTTCACCCATTTGCACTCGCTAACATTTTGATCGTAATCTTCAACAGCACGCAGGTAAGGCTCGTGGCTTCCCCAAACATCTTCAACATTTTCAGTATGTCCTCCAGAACAATCATGAAAAACTGAGAGAATAATACTGTCTTTATAAGTTAGTACCTGTTTATCAGTTGCATCGACGGCGGCATAAGTACTAGGAGTTTCATTGATTACTCCTTTATAATTTTGCCAGTGATCTGGACTATCACCTAAATCGTAAACAGGATTATTGCGCTGTTTTTCTCGCTCATAGAAAGCAAAAGTCCGGGCGGCAACTGCTTGTGCTTTCAAAGCTTCAGCAGGCCACTCAGTATCCATTTCGCCACCAACAACACTGTAGAGATACTCTTGGTCATCAACCCAGTTAACGGCGGTTAGTCCTTTATCTGTTGGCACAACAAGAGTTCTGCCTCGATACCAGTGTTCGCCAATGTAAACGAATCCCTTACCTGTCGGCTCAATCCAAAATAAACCAGACTGCCATTTATCTAAAGCCACACCGCCTGGAACTGAAGAGGCATAAAATGAACTCATTGCTGGTAATTGTCCGAGAGTATGGCCAGCACTATCTTTAACCAACGCAGTTGTAGAACTGCCAACTGTTACCTGATTAACACCCCTCTCGATTGCTATTCGCAATATTACAGATGCTCCACTTGGGGTAGCTAAACTCATCCACAATAAGGCACTTACCCACCAATGACCTACTTTTATCTGTGTAAATAAAGCTTTTAATAACAATTGGCATTTCATGTAATGCATTTAAAAAGAGTTTTCAATTTCTATCCAATGTTATCCCTAATACCGTAGTTTGCGTATATTTGATGTACTCTTCTTGAGCAATCTCATATATTTTTTATCGAACAGAATTCAGGAGTCAGGAGTCAGAATGGACTAAACCTTAGCTATCCGCTAACAGAATGAGTTCTGTTAGCGGATAGCGCAGGGTAAAGCCAACTCTTAGAGAGGCTGCGCCAAGGACATGGCTTGTCTGCGACACGCTGCGCGTAGCTCGCTTCTCCGTAGGAGTACGCTTAGAGCGAGTCTGCGAACGTCTTAATTCTGACTCCTGAATTCTTCTTCAATCCTCCCTTCAGATAAATCCGGTATCTGTAGCTCAATAGTAGGGTTAACATGAAATTTGACGCTCGGCTAAAAACAAACTATGCCCAAGACTTGGAACATCAAGATAGATAACTATTTTCAAGCCAACCCCAATTGCATCATCGCCACCGCCCATGTAGACTCGTTCCCTATAGACCTGCCGCTAGAACCGAACATCCGCGAACCAAACCGTAAAAGCGCGACCTACAGACAAGTCTTCGACTCACTGACAACCGAACCCGAAAAATTCTTCTCTCGTCATAGCGGAATCGTTCTGTCAGCTAATAAAGTTAAGCCTATCAAGAACAAAACTGAACTGGAGCTAGAAGTCTTAGAAGCAAACGAAGGGGGTAGCGACGGTATTATCAACGGAGGGCATACAGTTTTAGCATTTGAGCAAGCGAAAAATTACAAATATGACCTAACCGAAGCCAGAGTAAAAGTTACGATCCACATTGGACTGACTGAAGAATCAGCCAAAGATATAGCCCTAGCAAGTAATACTACAACGCCAGTAGATTCTCGCTCCAAAGTCAACGCCAGGGGTGATTACAAATTCATCAAGCAGTATTTAGCCCAGTTAGAACAGAAGGAAGATAGAAAATTCCGCATTGCCTATTACCAGAATCAAAGCGGCGCTCCCAGAAATGCCCAGTGTAATGTCACCCATTTGCTGAAGCTCCTTTACTGCCTCGACAGAAATAAATACAACCCTGACGGCAATAAACGAACCAAACACCCAGCAGGAATGAGTCTTCCGAGTAACATCACAGATGCAGAAAGGGAAAGGTTAACCGCTTTACTGCCTCTCTTGACTCATGCCCTGTGGATAGAGCAAAGACTCTACGAAATAATTCAAGAATATATCAGCAACCCCAGAAGAAAGGGTGCTAACGACCTAGCATCAATAGATATACGTAAAACTACGTTATTGCCTGACAGCAAGTATTCATTCGGGTTTGGTGCGCCAACTGACCTCGCACTACCGATAATTGCGTCCTATCGGGTATTTTTGGACAAGGACTATAAATGGATTCTGCCGTTTAACGAATTCGCTGAAGATTTCCTCCAACACTTGTGGAATAACTACTTCCGCAAATATTTGGTGTCGGAGAAAACAGCAGGAAATACAGTCGGGACAAAAATCAGCCGCAATCAAGAGATTTGGGAAAGTTTGTACATTTCGGCGCAAAGTTATCTAAATCAGCACTTGGTAAAAATGGTCAATTCCAGTAAGGCAGAGTCAAAATCCAAGGTGACACAAGGTAGTAGCAATCTTGGGAAAAGGGAAAAGGGATGAACTCAACGCGACTACTGGAAATTAACTGTATCTCTGACAACTCTATCTCTGACACCAGTTCCCTAAACTGACTTATGCTCTGAAAGCTTGACAGGTGCTAAGTGAACACCCAGGTTACGGGCGTAAACTTTAGTGAAGTACTGGATATTTTGCTGTGGGCGATCGCTCTTAGAGTAGGGCAAGGCATCGTTACACTGCCAACCATAATACGCAGGGATGTAGAGAGTCCAAGTGGCAGCTAGAAAACTGTAATGTATAGATGTACTTTCCCACAGCCAATTATTTGGTCGCAAAAACTTTTGCAAGTGGTATTAGATTTAAGATGGGGAAATATACTTCTTGAAAAATCAGAAAATTTGGCATCGAACTAACAAATTAAATTCGCAATCTCAAATGCCGACGATATTTCTAGATAAAGATGGCACTTTAATTGAAAATGTACCAAACAATGTTGATCCGCAATTAATCGAAATGAAAATCGGTGCTATTGAAGGATTACAAATACTTAGCAAAGCTGGATATAAATTAATTGTGATTACTAACCAGTCGGGAGTAGCACGGGATTATTTCCCAGAATCTGCCTTGGCGGGAGTGGAAGCGCGATTGAATGAAATATTAGAAAAAGCGGATCTATCGCTAGATGGATTTTACTACTGTCCCCATCATCCAAATGGTGTAATATCTGAGTATGCAATTGCTTGCGAATGCCGTAAACCAAAACCAGGCTTGATTCTACGTGCAGCTAACGAACAAAATATAGATTTAGCAAATTCTTGGTTTATTGGTGATAATCTCAGTGATGTAGAAGCTGGACATAGTGCAGGGTGTAAAACGATTTTGATAGCTCAGGGCAATCAGTCTCAGCACCAAATGTCTCCTTTAGGAATTGCTGACTATATTTTGGTTAATCTTTCAATAGCAGCACAGGTGATATGTAAGCATTCAGTATCTAATTTTTAAGATTTCTGGCATAAAGTTATAGAAATTGCTGGAACAGGAAACTTAGAAAAATTTAGTGCTATCAAACGTCGTTAAATTGCCCACGTGCGATCGCTCTCCTCTAACAATGACAGCAGTCACATCAAGCAAGCGCTTACTGGTGCTGAACGGACAGCGCCTTGCAGTAAACGATTTTGTCAGCACCCGCTTGATAGAAGTCACGTATCCGTGCTTCTTCTTCATAACCGCACTTGCGGTAGAACGTTCGCGTGCGCTCGAAGTCCGGCGTACCTGATGTTTCCACCAGTAGTATACGCCCGCCGCGTCTGATCAATGTTTGCTCAACGTAGCGTAGCAGGGTCGCACCACGTCCTTGTCCTTGTCTGTCAGGTTGGATAGCAATCAACTGTAGATTCCACGTCTGATCAGTCATTGGTTCCATCTCACAGTAAGCGACCCCGACCGCCCCATTGTCATCGTCGGTAATCCAAAAGCGTTTACCTTTGCCGCTGCTACCACCGAAGTAATCGGACAGTATTTCACCAAGCTCCTCAAGTTGGTTTGGTTCAAACAGTCCGGTTGCGTCGGCTAAAGCAATCAGCGCAGTCGTGTCATCGGGTATGGTCGGTCGAATCATCGCAAACTCCGTGTGCGTGTAAAACAGGTTAGCCTCTGGAGAAAATATCACAACAGTTGTTATGTCGCTTTAAAACATAACAACTGTTGTGATAAGATGTCAAGATGCTTGTTTCATGTTGCTGTAAACCGAGGAGAGCTATGAGTTATGACGATCGCCGTATTGAAGTCGCTAAAGCAGCATGGCGGGTGATTGTCCGTGAAGGATTGGATCGTGCTAGTATGCGGGCGATCGCGCAAGAGCTTGGCTCTTCGACCGGGGTTGTTACCCATTACTTTCGAGATAAAGAAGAACTCACCCTATTTGCCCTAGAACAAGTGTTTGAAAACGTCTTAGAGGACATGAAAACCTGTGCCCAGGGACGGCAAGGAATTGACAGACTAGCACAGATGATTTTTGTGGCTCTGCCTCTGAAGGACATTGACAAAGCTGATTGGAAGGTTTGGGTGGCATTTTTGGGCTATTCTATCGGGCGCGATCGCCTTGTTCAAGAACACCGAAAACGCTATGACTTTTTACGGGAGATTATTTGTCAAGAGTTAGCTGACTTACAAAAAGCCTTGGTAATTCGAGCCGATCTTGATTTAACCCTCGAAGCCAATGCACTCATCGCCCTAGTGGATGGTATTGGCACTAGTGTTGTCATTTGTCCTGAGCAATTCTCCGCAGATCAACAAAAATATCTCGTGCGGCGACATATCAATGCAATACTTGCATCATCTTGAACACCAACGAACAGATAATATCGAAACGATCATTGATTTTGATAATAAAAATTAATATTAATTTTTCCTGAGTTTATCCTAAATTTTTATTTATCAATTCACCTAGCAAATTTTAATCAAAATATCAGCCCCATCTTTGATAAAAACGTGATATTCCATATAGCAAATAAATTAAACTAAAGTGCAGATATGCCGAGGGTGAGATGATGACAACTCCAACCCAAGAAGAAATCAGATTAGCAGAAGCCCAAAATCAGATATCCCATTGGCGCAGATGGGGGATTTATTTAAGCGATCGCCAGTGGGGAACAGTACGTTAAGACTACAGCCCTAACAGTACAGCACAGCCTGGGATTATTTCACCCACGATCGGGCTCGTTCTCGCGCCTACCGTTGGGGTGAAGATGGAATTTTTGGTATTTTTGATAATCAGCGACTTTGTTTTGCGTAGGCGTAGGCAGTCGTAGACATCGCTCTATAGCTGAATAAACTCCGTTCTTCGTCTATTAAATAAAGGAGTTCACAACCTCATGTCAATTCATAACTTTACTCTCTCCCGTCAGTTATTACGCAACTTGTCCATCATTTCGCTGACTTTTGTACTCCTATACAGTGCATCTCGTGTGATGCTTTCTGCTCCCGCCACTGAGATTTCGACTGTTGCACCGCAGGGAAAGCAAGTAGCGGTTTTCGCTGGTGGCTGCTACTGGGGAATGTCAGCAGTTTTTGAGCATCTATTAGGTGTTTCTGATGTCGTTTCTGGCTTTTCTGGAGGCGATGCAAGAACCGCAGACTACACACTTGTCAGTGCTGGATTAACTAATCATGCTGAATCCGTAAAAATCACTTACGATCCATCAAAAATATCATATAATCAGCTTCTAAAAGTCTACTTTTTGGTAGCGCATGACCCAACAGAGTTAAATCGACAAGGCCCAGACTCAGGTAAGCAATATCGTTCGGCGATCTTTTTTGCTAACGATGAGCAGAAACAAGCTGCACAAGAATATATCGCTCAACTCAACAAATCGCGAGTCTTCGACAAGCCGATTGTGACGGAATTAGATCCTTTGAAAGGTTTTTATCAGGCGGCGGCATACCATCAGAATTATATAGTGCATCATCCGAGCGATCACTATGTGGTAGTGAATGACTTGCCGAAGCTGGCTAAACTTCAAGCAAAGTTCCCTGATATGTATAGCAAGTAAGGGGATTTACAGCATTCGACTCTTAACATCCCCTTGAACCACTGAAAGATTAACCTATCCTGTAAGATGCTCGTCCATGCTTCTTTCGATTAAATTCAAAATGCTCTCATTAAGAAGAAACAAAAATTTTGAATTGATTAATTCGCTCTTTTCTTGCCCTCACTGATAGCGCAGCGTTAGCGAGTCCACGAGCGTCTTGTAATTTTGAATTGATTCGACAAATTGCTGAAGATTTTCTGCAACACCTACTGTCTCTCAATAAATAGCTTTCAATCTACAATATCAACTCGCTTTAATGCAGCCATCAATTCTGTCATAAACTCAACAAAGACGCGAACTTTAGCACAGAGATAGCGTTTTTGCGGGTACAACACAGAGATCGGTAATCCAACTTGGGTCGCGTAGGATTGAAGAATTGGTTGGAGGTCTCCACGCGCGATCGCTTTGGCTGCGATAAATTTTGGAAATTGAACTACACCGGCTCCTTGAATGACTGCCTCTAAAATGACTTCTGAATTATCGAATCGCAGATAACTCTCAACACAAAGGTCAATCGCTTTTCCATCTTGTTCAAACTTCCATTTAGGCTCTCGCCCAGTCTGTGGATAGATAAAGTTGACACAGCGATGCCGCAAAAGTTCTGTGGGTATTGTGGGCGTGCCATACTGAGCGAGATACTGCGGTGAGGCACAAGTGATGTAGCGTGCAGTTGCCAGATGGTGCATGATTAAACGGCTATCACTGCTCATTCCAATCCGCACTGTCGCGTCAATGCCTTCCTCAATCAGATCGATCACGCGATCGTTAAAAGAAACATTCAGATTTAGCTTTGGATATTGTGTGACAAATTGCAGTAGAGCCGGAGCGATATGTATTTTGCCAAACACAAAGCTCAGATCGAGCCGCAATGTTCCGAGCGGCATTGATTGGGATTGTTTGACTCCGAGTTCGGCTTCTTCCAAATCGTTGAGAATTTGCTCAGAGCGTTGATAAAATCGGTTGCCATCTTCGGTCAGGGTCAAACTGCGAGTTGTTCGCTGGAGCAAGCGCACCCCCAAGTCATCTTCCAAGCGCAATACGGCTCGACTCACGGCTGAAGGAGCCATACCTAAGTGTCGTGCTGCCTCCGAAAAGCTGCCAGATTGAGCGGAGCGGATAAAAATCATCAGGCTTTTGAGCTTGTCCATTAACCGAAACGCATCTTTGAATTTTTTGCACAACTGTTTTGAATTTTAACTACTTTTTCTTTTTTTCTGCACAAGCTACTGTTTAGACAAGATAAATTTCAAATACACAAACAGCATAAAAAAAACAGACATGATACAGCAAACAACAGCAGAAAAAATTATTTTAGTCACCGGAGCCACGGGCAATCAGGGTGGCGCAGTGGCGCGTCATCTTTTAAAGTGCGGTAACTTCAAGGTACGTGCTTTTGTGCGCGATCCAAACAAGTCCGCCGCCCATGCACTCCAACAAGCGGGGGCAGAACTCGTCGCCGGAGATTTCAGGGATCGTGCGTCGCTTGATCGCGCTCTGCAAGGTGCTTATGGTGTTTTTTCATTGCAGACTTTTCTCAAAGAAGGCGGATTATTAGCCGAGATCCGAGATGGTAAAAGCGTTGCAGACGCAGCTTCATCGGCAGGTGTCGAGCATTTCGTCTACAGTTCTGTGGGCAGCGCCGAACGCAACACGGGCATTCCCCATTTCGACAGTAAATTTCAAGTCGAAGAGTACGTTCGCTCGTTGGGCTTGCCCTACACAATCATGCGTCCAGTTTTCTTCTTTTACAACTACGCCTCAATGCGTCCAATGGTGGAGCAGGGCACGCTCTCCCAACCGCTCAGTCCTGAAACAAAATTGCAGCAACTTTCTGAAGAAGATTACGGAGCAATGGTCGCTGAGGTATTCGATCGCCCCGCCGAGTTCTTGAACCGCGAAATCGAAGTCGCCAGTGTGGAGATGACCATGCCAGAAATCGCTGCCGCGTTCAGCCTCGTGTTGGGCAAAACCGTCGAATACCAGCAAATTCCGTTTGAAGCGTTTGAGCAGCAAGCTGGGGAGGAAGTGACCATTATGTATCGCTGGTTTGAGAATGTCGGCTACGGAGCGGATTTAGCACAGTTGAAACGTGACTTTCCTTCCTCAAGCGACTTTGAATCCTATCTGCGCGACCACGACTGGACAAAACCAGATTAAAGCGCGTAAACATTAAACTAAACAATTTGACGCTCTTGATTTGGAAGGTGATTTGGAATAAAACTCGTACTGAATAAAAACTGGGACGAGTTTTATTTTTTCTAGCAAAATGGATGTTTATGAGGGTTGATTTAATTTGGTCATGAGAGTACCTTCAGCAGTGTTTACAAAGGTGTCTCGATCTGAAATAATTGCTTGTGGTATTAAAGTAGTGGAGTGAGTGTTAATTCCTGGCAGCTTTTTGACAGCAGTGCCGATGGCCATAAACTCGATAATCCCACTACCTAACTGATAAACATAAGTTTTAATCCCAACAACGAGGTCAGCGCCACTATTACGAGCATCAGTGGCGATGTTGGCAATGGCTTGTTCGCGTGCTTCGTAAATTAATGTAGTTAATTCATTAATTTCACCACGCACAAAGGACTTGAATGCGGATGTGATTCCTCCAACAAAACCAAGAGAATATACGGAAACACCCAAAACCAATTTTAAAGGCATATAACCCAGGTTGATCAGATTCCACATTTCCTGATTAGTTAAATCGCTGGTAATAGGACTTTGACTAAATGCTATTGTAAGAGCAGGATGGTTTGATGCAGTACCAATCATTACCATCTCTTGCATCCCGGCAAAGGGAATAATTGATGTCTGAATTCCAAGCACAGCATTAGCACCTATATTTAAGGCTTCAGACTGAATTCGCTTTAAGGCTAAGTGACGGGTTTGGTTGAATATAGAGGAAAATTCTTTAATTTCTCCACGTTTTAAACTTTTGAGGGAGCCAAGTATTCCACCGCCGACTCCAATGGAGTAGGCAACATTGCCAAAGACAAACTTTTTCGGTACAAATCCCGCATCAATTTGGCAGTAGAGTTCCTGTCCGTCGGCAGAGGTAGAAAATTCTAATTTTTCAGATTTTTCGTCACCTTTGTGAACACAGGAGCCAATGGAGAGAAATTCGACGTTGCCGACTTGTTGCACTAAATCATTGTTAACACCTGTGATGCCAATTCCGCCATGCTTTTCTGCTTCAGCCAACATTCGGGCATAAGCTTTTTGCCTTCCTTCATGAATGATGCTAGTGACTTCAGAGACTTCTCCGCCAACAATGGTTTTGAGTCCTGATGAAATTCCCCCAATTAATCCCAGTGAAAAGACACTGTTTCCAATGACTAAATCTCCCGGATACATACCCTGTTGTCGAAGACAAAAGATTTCATTGCCAGAGAGTCCGCTGATTGCAACCATGCCTTTGACTCCAGTAATTTAGATGAGTGTATAATAACCCCGTTCAAAATGGGGAGTTAGTCATTTATAACTGATTATCAAGGGATAAGCTGGGGCTTGGGCATCAGCTATTACCCATTCGGGTTGCATTGCTGTACCGCAACGGACTTCTTGAGACTGAAAAACAAAAACTGTTGAAGAAGAATTTAGTCCTGCTAGAGTCAGAATGCAAGACGTTCGCGTTAGCTATCGGTGTGGTAGATGTATTTCACTAATAAAAGTTCTAAGCTGAAAGTAGTAAAGTATCTTCAAAAGAAAAAGTTTATGTCTCAAATTTTGATTGGTACAGAAAATGGTATTTTCCAATTAAAAAGTGATAACACAGTTGTTGAAGTTGAATCAGCACCGCGAAGAGTGAAATTTCTGGCAACAAACGGTCTGAAGGTTTATGCGTTGACAAGAGAGGATGCACTCTGGTGTCAAACAGAAAACGCTTCTTGGGAGATTGTTCACCCAAAACCAGTGAAAGAGGAAGTTTGGTCATTTGCGATTGATCCTCATCTGACGGGGCGACTTTATTTAGGAGTGTCACCAGCAGTGCTTTATCAAAGTGATGATGGAGGAAAAAATTGGAAAGGGTACGAATCGATCCGGCAAATACCAGGTTATGAGCAATGGACTTTCCCGCCGCCACCGCATATTCCTCATGTTCGCTCCATCGCGCCAGCTCCGAATAGAGATGGTGTTTATATCGGAGTTGAAGAGGGAGGAATCTATTTAAGTCAGAACCAGGGTGAGACTTGGGATAGCCTAAACGAGGGATTGTATTGGGATGTGCATACAGTTGTCCCTGTTGGTGATGGTTTGCGGTTATATGCAACGACTGGGAACGGTTTTTATCGCAGTGATGATGGAGGTCAGCACTGGCGACAGATGATGCAGGGACTAGAGCGGAGTTATACTGTACCTTGTGTAGCATCTAAGTCACAAACCCCTGCTAGCCTCAACAATTTTCTCTTTTCTTAGTGCCATTCCGCTATGGCTAAAGAAATCTAGCTATTGCTAGATGTGATAATCCTCAAAAACGCTATAGGCTACATACAATTGTTGAGTAGAAAGATTCGCTTGTGGATGCCATAGTAGAAAGATCGCACACACTTAAACAAGCCTTGGTTGATTTTGTCCTAGATGCTGATGGCGAACTAGCACAAGCACTCGACATTTATGCAGCGGCACAGATGCCTAGCGGTAATCGCGGTAGCACCCAACAACAAGTAATCATTGACAGGTTTATTACAGAAGGTAAAATTGGCGATGGTTCACTTATAGAGTTATTTATCGCCAGTCATGCAGATTTGTCACAGAGCGATCGCAATCTACTGAATAGCTGGCATCGTAGTTTTATTGGTTTATTTACTATCACCCAGATTTTAC
>NZ_JABXKQ010000024.1 GCF_017114945.1 Nostoc sp. JL34 | reverse complement strand
ACAGAGTTTGATCTTGCTCACGAGTTAGAAATACTCTTAAACGAGCGCCCATATATAAGTCACCTCATGTCGATGCATTCTCTGTATTTACTTATCTTTACATAGTCTGGTTTTTTTATGCCCACCTACTTAAATCATCTAAAATTGGCTGCGATTTAGTAATAGAAATATTATATTTAGGAGCAAGTAAATTTACAGCTTTAGCTAAATCCCCACCAGATGCTTCTATGATTTTAATTGCATAGAGAGCATCATCTAACCCTGTAAATTTATCCCGATATTCGGCGATTTCTTCAGAAGTAAGGATGATAGAGTTAATAGTCATGTTTTTTAATGATTCTCACGGTTTTCCCAAATTACCATAATTCTGCTTGCAGTTGAGTTTAATACAGACCCCAACCCCTTCCCTACCTCTCCTTTTAGGCTACGGTGGCGTACACAAGTACTAAAAACCTCGATCGCTCAAAGCAACTTAACCGTTTTTATACGCAGAGTAATATATTCTCTGCGTATTTTTTATGAAAAAAAGATTCATCGCAATGTATATTTCTGCATTATTTTGGGAATCATAAATCGAGGAAGCATGATAAACCGCAAAAGATGACTTCCTGAAATATCACGTAACTTTTAGAGGATAATTATGTCTAAACGCAAATTGCCCAAAGGCCGTAGTATTAGTTCAGTTGCTCTAGAACCAGAAGTTGCGATCGCAATTCTTGGGTTGTTTTCCGCTGCGGCTGATGGTGAAGGTATTTCTTCCACAGAAGAATATGCTTTAAGCGAATTTCTTGGTCGGGTTGACTTATTTGAAGATTACTCTGAAGAAGACTTTGAAGAATTGACCGAAAAAGTCGTCAGCTTGATTGAAGAAGAAGAACCAGAAGATTTAATAGCCCAATCCATCGAATCCTTACCTAATAAAGGTTATCGCGAAGCTGCATATATTACAGCTATCTTAGTAGTAGGGATTGACGAAGAAGTACCCGAAGCAGAACAAGATTATATCTCTGAACTTCAAGAAGCCTTAAATATTTCAGACGAACGCGCACAAGAACTTATAGACGCAGTGTTCGGAGAGGAAGAAGAGGAAGAGGAAGAGGAGGAGTAATCTTTTTTGAATTGCAACCTCAGTCATCTATCATCATTACTTTGGGGTTGCTAATTTAGAGGATGAAATAATTTTGTTTGAGTTAAGTTATTCAGATTCCCAACTTCATGAAGAAGTTGGGAATCTTGCACTTGATCAAAATTAATCCGATAAAGTACTAATTAGAAATTGGTACATTTTTAAATGCGGCTGTATCTGGCACAAAAATGTCCAAATTATTGATACCATCGGGAACTCTTAGCCAGATATAAGCATCTGCGGAGGCTTGGGGACGTACTTGGAACAAAGAAACGCTTCCTGTTGAGCGATTAAGAGCAACTCCTTTGTAAGTTACGCTAGTCTCAGGATTGCGGGCTGTTGTAGTAGCAACCGATATAACATCGCTAGCAACAACTCCGTCTGTGGCAAGGCGACGAATCCGCATTTGCAGATTTACCACATCACGGTTTCCAGTTTCTGGATCTTTAATTCGTTTTGCTGAAAGTAACTCAACTTCTGCCTTTTTGCCAAAAGCAGGCTGCACAAATTGACCAGGGCTAATTGCTGAAGTTGTAGCACTAGCAGGAGATGGTGAGGCCGTTGCTTGTGGAGAAGTTGTAGCTGTAGGACTTGGGACTTGAGTAGGAATGGTGCTGCTGGCTGTATTAGTAGCATTTAGTGTCTGCCGCAACGTGAAAACTTCATAAGCTACATAGCCGCTACATCCCAAAGCCAAAGTAGAGAGTAATACAGCTACACCAGATAAAAATGTACTCACACCATTGCCTCGATTTCGTATTTCTGTATATGCAGGTTGACCTAGGTTTCTATTTTGTAGTCCCATAAATTGTGTTTGTGCAATCGCCTATGTATGAAACATGTGAACATCTTCCTTATACTAATTAAGTAACTTTACTGAGCCAAGTCTTCTCTCTCCGGAAAGAAATTGTTCGCAAGGTAAAAATATCTGTCTTTGGGATAAGGAAAATTGGTGAGACTTAAGACTTTAAATCAACCACTGGGTATTTTGTTAATATTTTTGACTAGCCAAATAGGACTTAGTTCTAGAGTTGTAAAAGCACAAACCCCAGTTGCACCAACAACTACCACAAAATCAATTTGCTCTAGCCAACTAGGAACAGCTATAGATGCTGTAATCAATCGTCCCTTATTTAGTCGGGGGCGCTGGGGAATTTTGATACAACCTCTGTCAACGGGGCCAACTCTTTACAGTCGAGATGCTCAAAAATATTTTACTCCTGCGTCTAACCTCAAATTGCTGACAACAGCAGCAGCGTTGCAGGAATTAGGTGCTAATTTTCGGATTCGCACCTCTATTTATCAAAATAGCAATGGTGTTTTACGTGTTGTTGGCAGGGGAGATCCTAGCTTAAGTGATACTGAACTGCAAAAATTGGCACAGCAGTTAAAACAGAAAGGTATTACTCAAATTCAGCAGTTGAGTGCTGATGATAGTTATATTCAAGGTGATATTGTTAACCCCACCTGGCAATGGGAAGATGTGCAATCAAGTGATGGCGTACCAGTCAGCAGCTTTATTCTGAATAAAAATATTTTTAGCTTCAAACTTGTACCACAGGCTGTAGGTAAATCTTTGCAAGTGGTATGGATTGATCCTGGTGAAGCAAAACAGTGGCGGATAATTAATCAGTCAGTAACCGTTCCTCAAAATCAACCGAGCTATGTCAATGTCACCCGCGAATTATCAGGAACAGTATTACGAATTCAAGGACAACTAACAACGAATTCTGAAGAATCTTTAATAGATTTGCCTGTAGTCGATCCTAATTATTACTTCTTACGACGTTTTCGTACTGCTTTAGCAACAAAAAAGATTACTTTGGGACAGACATTAGTAGTAAATGGTGGTGTGAATCAACAGGAAATAGCATTTGTAGAGTCGCCACCTTTAGCCGAATTATTAGCAGAAACTAATTTAAATAGTAATAATCTTTATGCTGAAGCATTGCTGAGAGCATTAGCTGTGAAAAAAACCAGACTGAAAAATCAGACTAGTGCTGATGTTGGTTTAGAAGTTGTCAAAGCAAGTTTAACTAAATTGGGGGTCGATCCAGCTAATTACATTTTAGTGGATGGTTCAGGTTTATCACGTCGTGACTTAGTAACACCAGAAGCTTTTGTCCAAACTCTGCAGGGAATGGCAAAAACCTCAACTGCATATATATATCGTGCATCTTTACCCGTGGCTGGTAAAAGTGGAACTCTGAAAGGCCGCTTTCAAGGTACACCTGCTGAGGGCATCGTGCAAGCAAAAACAGGGACGTTAACGGGTGTAGTTTCTCTATCTGGATATATGAATGCACCGAAGTATGAGCCGCTGGTTTTTAGTATTATCGTCAATCAGTCGGATCAGTCTGCAACAGTTGTGCGGCAGGCAATTGATGAGGTTGTTGTATTGTTGACACAGTTGCAGCATTGTTAATATTTACCTGGGCGACTAGAAGCCGCGGCTATACAGACAAAACCTGCCTAGCCTGCGGCAACGCCAAGGGCGAACGCAGGTTAGCAAACCTTTGATTTTGCGCCCAATACGTTTAAAACTTTTCACTCCTAATTTGTTTTCATGCCAGCCAAAATCTTACCACCGCCCCTAAAACCTGGAGACTTAGTACGAGTAATTGCCCCTAGTGGTGCTTTGCGAGAATTTGAGGAATTTAAACAGAGTCTAGAAATTTGGCGATCGCGTGGCTACAAACTAGAAACCAGTCCCCAGATAGATGACAAATGGGGTTATCTAGCAGGAACAGACGAAACCCGTCGTCAACAGCTAGCAGCAGCATGGCAAGATCCTGATTGTCGGGGTATTCTCTGTGCCAGAGGTGGTTTTGGCAGCACCCGCATCTTAGAAGATTGGAATTGGCCAAACTCAGGGCTTCCCAAGTGGCTTATAGGCTTTTCTGATATCACAGCTTTATTATGGAGCCTTTATACAGCAGGAATTTCCGGCGTTCACGGCCCTGTAATGACAACTTTGGCAGATGAATCAGATTGGTCTATTAAGCGATTATTCGATTGGGTAGAAGGTGGTTCTTTCACCCCTCTCAAAGGTTGCGGTTGGGGTGGTGGTGTGGTTACTGGTACTTTATTACCAGGTAATCTCACGGTGGCTACTCACCTTTTGGGTACACCAATCCTGCCACATCTTGATGGTGTAATTCTGGCCTTCGAGGATGTTACGGAAGCACCTTATCGAATTGACAGGATGCTGACACAGTGGCGCTTGAGTGGTGTTTTGTCTCAAGTCTGCGGTATTGCCTTGGGGGGGTTTACTCGCTGTGAAGCGCCACCAACTATATCTAGTTTTAGTGTAGAAGAAGTATTGCGCGATCGCTTAGGCGATTTGGGGATTCCCATTGTCTCCGATTTGCCTTTTGGTCATGATAGTCCCAATGCGGCATTACCAGTGGGTGTAGAGGTAAGTTTAGATGGGGATGCGGGAATATTAGCGATCGCGCATCCCTATATAAGTTAAAATTAGATCCGCTTCTGGTTAAACAGTCATAATCCACTCACAGAATAATCTTTTAAATGCCCTGGTAAATTCCAATTAATTTTCGGATCTGGCTGATGTTTTACTGGCTCAACATTCCCTCGCCAAGCAGCCCCCATAATTTGCATAGTTTGGTAAATGATTGTATTCCAACCTTTTTCCTTTAAATAGTCTAAGCCTTGTGCTACATCAGGGGAAGTTAAATCATGGAACAAAATTAAAGCATCGTCCTCTGCCAATGGTTCACAAATAATCGTATCATTGAGCGGAGCCGATGCTTCATGATCGCCATCAATGAAAATCAATGACCACTTGCGTTGTAATTGTTTAGCTAACTCCTCTACCTTTTGTGGGCTATAACCAGCGACTAAATTAACAGAGTCGATAACACCAGCAAGTCGTAGGGAACTACTTACACTTTCATAAACATCTTCTCTGGCTAAAACAGGATCAATTACATCTAATTCCACTCCACCTAATGCCAAATGACAGGCAGACCAACCTCGCAAACAACCAATTTCTAAAGCTTTTTTCCCGGCGAATTTAAGTGCCGTATTATATAAAACATGTGTTTCATCTCGATTGAGGAACCCTATAAATGGCTCATCTTTATCCACATACCAGTTATGGGGAATTTCTCGACGTAAATAAGACCAATAACAATTATTGATGTCTCCAATAATCATATTGGGGAAAGATGAATCAGGATGAACTACCTCAAATTCGGGTGAAATATAGTCCCAACTAGACAATGAGATATTTGGAACAACTTCATTAATTTTTGTCATTATTTCTTTTTCTCCAAAGATTCATTTTGTCCTAATTTTGTTAGCTTTACCAATTAAATTACGTAATTGCAGGATTAACAGTAACACACTATGGTTCAATAGTTAATACTGAGATCAAGTCAAATCCCAGCAAAAGGTAATCGTCTCTAATGCTACCTTGCGGTAATTATAGACATCTAGGCATGGGTAGAAAGTAAAAAGTAAGGCGATGCCTATGGTGGCAAGCTACGCAGGGCTTTTACTAAATTTTAATCCCCGCACCAAGCTGTATTATATTTACTGTAGAGAAAGAGAAAATCTTCTTTGCATAATCTATGAACTGTCAGTATAGATAAATTCCAAAATAGCTTATAATGCCTAAGTCATCCTCCTTATTAAAATTTTTCGAGTTATTTACTTGTATGCCTAAACAATATGTACCTAACGTATTCTTAAAAATTGAAGATTCACAGTTATATGCAATTTTTGCTTGGAGTCAGCGAACAGCAGAAATTGTTCCGTCAAAATCGTGGCTGACAATACTAGAAATATTCGTTCACGAACATTCAATAGAGAGTGCTTACCAAATATTTCAAAAAGTTAAATACGCTTCCATAGCAGATAAGATAATTCAGGAATTAGATGAATATGAACAACTTCTTCAAGATGCTATAGTTTTTTTAGCAGATGGTAGCCTGACAATTTTTGGTAAAGGCTTTCGGAGTTTTATCGAAAAGGAAATGCAATTTGAACTTGGTTCATTAAGTAGAGAAACTTACCAAGTCTTGCCACAATTATTTTCTAAATATAAATTAGAAGATGACCTAGAATCTATTGAAAATATAGAAGACTTTCGGAAATTAGTAGAACGCCTAGAAAATCTTGGTTTCCTATCTCCTGCAACAGGTTCAATAGATTGGGGTGATTTGAAAAAAACAGTTCCCATTTGTCAAGCATTTGGATTGACAAGAGGAAAACCTGTCGATAGATACTATCTGAGCAAATTTCTTCAGGAAATTCAAACCCAAATTGGTGGCAATATCTTGGAAATAGGAGGAATACCAAAAGATAAAGATTTTTATCAAATTAATCCAGGCGCATCATATCAGATTCTCAACTTAGAAGCAGGCCCAGGAGTAGATATAGTTGGGGATGCTCACGATGTATCCGTTATCAAACCAGAATCTCTTGATTCAGTGATAATTTTTAACGTCTTAGAACACTGTTATGCACCGTGGGTAGTGGTGGAAAATATTTACACTTGGCTAAAACCTGGTGGTAAATGTTTTGCAATGGTGCCAAGTGCGATTAGAGTTCATGCTACTCCTGTTGATTATTGGCGTCCTTTGCCTGATGCTTTCGCCTGGATGTTTAGAAACTTCTCACAACAGAAGTTGTATGTCTATGGCAATCCTACCACTGTAATAGCTAGTTATCACGGAATAGCCGTAGAAGAACTAACATCTAAAGAACTAGACGCTTACCATCCAGATTATCCCGTCGCAACTTGTATTTTGGCTGAAAAGTAAATCTAAAAGTGTGAGGAGAAATTAAATTATTTATGAAAATTGCTCTTGTCGCTTGGGGGTATATTCCTGAATCCCCCTTATCACATTCTGTTTTAACTGTGATAAATGAATACAAAAATTTTTTAGATAAAATTGGACATCAAGCCGATATCATAAACGAGAAAGATGTTAACGAAGTCATAAAATATATTAATAATAATAATTATGATTTTGTGCATTTACACGCCTACAGTTTTGTGAGCGAATTTAATCGAAATCTTAAACAGAAGTATTGTTTTACCTGTCATGATGGTTATTTGTTTAAAACAGATAAATGGAATGAAGAATTTAGAGAAGCATATCAACATTATTTTAATGCACCCGGAATAATTGCTCTTTCTCATTTTACAAAAGATTTTTTACTGAAAGCAGGATATTCTGGATACATATCAGTGCAAGTGAATGGTATTGATACTCAGAAAGTAAATTTTCAAGCTAAAGGGAATAATAAAGCTATTTGTTTAGGTTGGATTCAACCAAGAAAACAGCAGAAATTACTGGCAAAAATCATAGATGGAAAGATTGGAATAGATTTTGTTGGCCCTCTAGATGATCCTGATTTTGTTGAAGGAACAACGACAAAACATTTAGGTGTATGGAGTTTAGAACAAGTTTATTCCAGGCTCACAGAGTATAGCTGTTTAGTTTTAATTAGTGAAGGAGAAGTTGCACCACTCGTAGTATTAGAAGCAATGGCAGCAGGTTTATGTATCGTTGTTTCTGAATCTGCTAGCGCCAATTTACATCACAAAGAATTCATTAGAATTTTGCCAGACAATATTTTAACTGATACCACACTAGAAGCTCAAAAAATTGTTACGGATACAATTAGCGAGATAATTGAGAAAAACCAATATTATCGCCCACAAATTTTAGAATATGTCCGAGAAAACTTTGATTATAGTCGGCTAATTTATAATTATAATGATATAATGCACGAATTTATAAAATTACACAGTTAATTAATTAGAGTATTAACAATTTTGTTATGTAAGACTAGCTTAGTATTCTCCTCCTAAATAATCATAAATTCTTCTTTTACTATTTAGATTTTTGTGTGAACTATACGATGATGATTTAACAATGGAAACTGTAGTTTTTGATTTCAATCATGAAATATCAATTATCCTCTGTACCTACAATCGAGCAAAATATCTAAACAATTGCATTGATAGTGTCATTGCTCAAAGTTTTAAAGATTGGGAACTGATTATAGTTGATGACGGCAGCCAAGATAATACTTTTGAAATTGTCAATCCTTATATTCAAAAGTTTCAAAATATCCGGTATTCAAAACATCAAAATAGGAAGCTATGGTATGCTAAAAATGTTGGCATACAGGCATCTTTCGGCAAATATATAACATTCTTAGATAGCGATGACGCGTACAAAGTCAATCACCTGGATGCGCGAATTGAATATATGAAAGCTAATCCAGAAATTGATTTGATTGAAGGTGGATTTGCAGCCGAAGAAGAGATTTTGGTTGCAGATTATTTCCAACCAGGTAAAAAAATTAATCTCCGAGAATGTGTTTTAGGCCCAACATTTTTTGGGAAAAGACAGGTATTTTTTGAGGTGAAAGGGTTTAATCATATTGCTTATGGAGAGGATACAGACTTTTGGTATCGGGCAGCAAAAATCTTCAAAACCGAAAAAATAACCGAACCCCAAACCTATATTTACACAAGAGCAGAAACTAGTATTACCAAAAGTGTTTTGGAAAATATTTCTTAATCTGATTAATTACTTGGCATGAAAATTATCCTTTTTCTATCCCAAATAAGCTATTATTTTCGTCGGGTCATTGCTTCTGTTTGGCAGATGTTACTTATAGGAATTGTCCTAAGTTCGTTTCTTATATTTTTATCTGGTTGTCAGGGATTAGCACAGAAGGATGATGGAGTCATTCATTTGACCTTATGGCAAGCAATCAATCCCCCTGCTAATCGAGATGTGTTTGAAAAACTGGTAGACAAATTTAATCAGACTCATTCTGATGTTCAGGTAGAATCTGTCTTCTTAGCTCAACCCCAATTGCCAAAAATATTAACCGCAGTTGTGGGTAATGTGCCTCCAGATATCCTGGCATTTTATCCGCAAATTACAGGTCAGTTGGCAGATTTAAGGGCAATTATACCTTTAGAAGATTGGCTGGATAAATTGCCCCTAAAGTCAGAAATCACCCCTAACCTACTTGAAGAATTGCAATTAGATGGTCATCTTTGGTCAGCGCCATTATATACAAGTAACATCGGTATTTTTTACAGACCTAAGCTTTTTGAAGCTGCGGGAATTACGCAAACGCCCAAGACTTGGGAAGAATTGAGGGAAGTTGCCAAAAAATTAACCATAGACAGCAATGGCGACAACCGACCAGAACAGTACGGAATTGTACTGCCTTTAGGGAAGGGAGAATGGACTGTTTTTAGCTGGTTCCCTTTTTTGTTGAGCGCTGGGGGAGAAGTACTGACAAATAACCGACCAGATTTAACAAATGCTGGAGCGCTGAAAGCCTTACAATTTTGGCAAGAGCTATTAAAAGATGGTTCAGCAACGCTTTCTTCTCCAGAACGAGGTTATGAAGAAGATGCTTTTTTAGCGGGTCGCGTTGCGATGCAAATTACGGGCCCTTGGACTTATATCACTAAATCTAAAGTTGATTATGACGCATTTCCCATACCTGCAAATGTTGGTCAAGCTACGGTGACAGGTGGTGGAAATCTATATGTGATGAAGACCATACCAGCTAGAGAGCAAGCTGCACTCAAGTTTTTAGAGTATGTTTTGAGTGAAGAATTCCAAAAAGAATGGAGTATCGGCACCGGTTTTTTACCAGTTAACCTTAAAGCTGCTCAAAGTGAAGCTTATCAACAATTCATCAACCAAAAACCTTGGTTAAAAGTATTTATGGAACAAATTCCTCTGGCTGGCGCTCGACCGATTATTGCTGGATATAGTCGTCTTTCTGACAGTCTTGGTCGAGCTATAGAGGCTACATTGCTAGGTGAGTCTCCCGAAAAAGCGCTCAAGACAGCACAAGAGCGTTTAGAAATTATTTGGGATAGCAATTAATAATTCGTAATTCGTAATTCGTAAGGTTTTTTGTTTTCCAGAACTAAAGTTTGTTGCTCTAAAAACAGAATTAATTAGAAATTACGAATTATTTGGTTATGCAGAAACTTCAGTTTTGCGATTTACATTTCTTTTCAATGTACATAAACCAATTGCTGGTATAGCTCCTAGAATCACTGCTGTAAGTCCTTGTCCAGTCCAATATAATATGGGAGTTCGGTAGGTTTCTGGAATCAAATTTTGTATAAGGAAAAGCAACCAAACCAAAATAGTAATTAATAAAAAAGAGATTGAGGGTAAAAAATTCCACCACCAGATGCCTGCTGTATATCGCCTCAATACCAGCCATTGGCAAATACCTAGCCAAATTCCAGAAATTATATATGCGATCGCAGACAAAAATCCAAAAATCAAAGTATCTTCAGGAGATGATAAAACAATGGTTGAAATGTAGTTAATCCAGGCTGTAGAAACACCGTTGGCAATCAGCCAACCAACGCTAGTAGCAAATAACCACTGCCAACCTGGTAAATACCGATAAAGGACAAGGCTCTGGTCAGCAGCAAAAATTATGGCAAATATAACATTACTGAGACTTCTGACCAAAATGCTCCATGTTTGTGGTTGAGTAGCAACGCTAGGTGAGAGACTTTGGAGAATAATTTTCTCTAAGGCGATACTGGCAACACCACCGACAACCCATCCGATGAGCGTCATTAAGGTAAACTGAATAAAGAACCTCTGTCGCTGCGATCGCGGAATCAAAAATTTTCCTGGGTTAGGCTCGTTATTAGCAGATGCAACACGATCAGGACTGTTAGAGTCAGTTTCCATAGGAAGTTAGGGGAGTGAGGGAATAGGGATATCAGGGAGATCGGGGAGCAGGGGGAGAATAACTAATGCCCAATGCCCAATCCTCAATTAAATATTGATTCTTGTTTTACCCTATTTCTCACTCGCCAGTCCCTATTTTGCATCCCCCACTCCCCAAGGTGGACATTTTATGTCAATAACAGCAGTCTATTATCAATAGAGTCCAAATTAATCTCATTAACTTATACCGATTGCTAAAGGTTTAGGGGTAGCCCGTCGTAGACATCGCTTTGAGTCTTGGAAACTAAACAAAACGAGAAATAGTGATTTTTTTGTTGCTTCTTAACCTTGCTTGCGATCAAGAGTAATTTAGATGCCTTTGTGCTGCTTACTAAAATTGCACCAGCACCTTCATTTAATCTTTAAAGATATTTTAGTATATACACCGTATCTTTTGCGAGTTATAAAAATCAAAATAGGATTACAAAGCATCAAGATAAACTTACATCTTCGAGCTTGTTGTACCCAACAAAAATCATATTTAAAGACCTAATAATCTTTGTGATTTTCTTCTAGGTTGTTGGAGTCAGGAAACCAGGTTTTTACAGCTAGGTTTCAAGAAAAGTTCAGTCTTAATTCTCTTTGTGTTCTTTGAGGTTTATAACTATAATGCTGCAAAAATTATCCTTGGCTCTACTGGGAACAACTGCTGTGATCATGAGCGCAAATCCAGCTAGTGCCGTAACTCTGCAAGTCAACAGTGGCCCGTTTTCTAGCTATGCTGATGCCAAAACTGTTACCTTTGACGATGGCACAGCAAATGATCCTAATGGATTTGTTACTTACTCTAATATTACTAGTAACATTGTTCAAGGTAGCGTATCTAGTCAATACGCCTCACCTTATGGAGATAACACCAAATTTCTCACAATTGCTCCGTCAGGTAGTAATGTTGCAGGCGACAGTGGTTTTGTCAATATTAACTTCAAAGAATCTGTTAATTACTTCGGTTTTTATGCAGGTTCATTGGATGATTACAACTATGTTGACATTTACAAAGGTAATCAGTTGTTAAAGACTTTTAGTGGTGCAGATGTGCCAACTGCTATAGCTAATGGTAGTTGGACTAGCTCTCAAGCTAATATGTTTATCAATCTTGTAGCTGATACAGGAGAAACATTTGACCGAGTTGTGATGCGTTCAAATGGTATTGCCTTTGAAACAGATAATCACGCCTATAGACTAGCCCAGAGCGTTCCCGAACCTAATGCGATCTTAGGTGTGTTAGCAATAGGTGCTTGTGGTATGACTTCACTCTTCAAACGCTCACAACATAAAGTGGCAGTGAAAGGATAAATTTATCAGGATACCTGTTGAAAACCCTTAAGGATGTGTCTCTACGTATAGCATAGAGACACATTTGTTATTTGTCATGCAATTTTCCTCATGCGTTCCCTTGATGCAGAAGTGAGAGGTGCATTTCTACGTGTTACTCAAAGTGATGATTTTATGGGATAAGCTAAAAAACTTGAGTTTGGACTAATTGGCATTTAGCAGCAATGAATAGAAAGCAAGAAAAAGTTACCCAACTTCTTTTAGAGGCTGAGTTAAGTTGAATCGTTGAAAAAGAAGCAGAAACTAAGCAGCAGTTAGATCAGCGTTCTTAAGTGATTTTTCGGTTTTAGGTTTTTTAGATGCGTGTTTTTTGACAGTGGGATAACGCTTACGCGAAGGTGGCTGATGCCCTTGGGCACGCCCAGGTGATTTACCGCGAGTTTTAGGGGGTTGAGCAGGAGTGCCAATGGCGGCTAAAATTAGCGGAAAGGCTTGTGCCACACGTCCTGGAGACAGGATATCCTGATTCGATTGCCAAGGCAATGGGGAATCGATGCAGGCAACTCTGGCTAGCCAGAGTTGCCAAGTTAACAGGGGCATCAGGTCACTCCATCGCTCTGCTGCCTGAGTAGAACTAGGTTGAGGTAGTGTCCAATATAACCTCTGCTTGGCAAATCGATACCAATGCTCTAGGGCAAAACGGCGTAGATATTTGTGTCAAATATCCTCTAATGCAGGCATTGTCTGACCCAACCAAGCTAGCCATAAGGTTTGGAATTTACGATTACGTCCTACTGGTTTGATCACCTCGACGCGAATGATTTCCATTGCCCGGTTTGGGGATTGAAGGAAATGAAACCCACTCCAACGCATTACTTTCACTCGACCAACTTTCGGGTCTTCAACTTCTAAAGTTTCAGTTGCCTCTGTCCAAGTTTCAGGGTCATTTAGCTTAAACTTATGACCATGCTTACATGGTGCGCCTCGTCCTTTGTAAGCACTGGGTGTACCCCATACGCATCGGTTAGAAGCTAAACGCAGTAACAGGTCTGCGTCAATCTTCTCCGTTGCTTGGACAAATTTGGCGTTGCCGTAGCCTCGGTCATAAGCGGCAAGTGGTCTTTTGCCTAACTCACGAGTGATTTGTTTTAGTTGGAATGCGGCTTTACTTGCTGGCGTTTCAAAACTGGTAATTCGTTCATGTTTCAATGGTAATGCCCAACTCCCATCCGCCTCTGGTATCCAGGCTAATGTACTGTAACGAAAGTCCGATGCCTATGCTTCCCCTGGAGTCCCCATGAAAAGTTCTTTCTTTTAGTGTCTTCGCTTCTGGTCTTGCCCAAAAGCTATGATCTCCTGCCAGAAATGGCTGTTCATCCGTCTCTACCTCCTGTACCAGCAACTTCATCAGTTTCCTTTTCGGTGGACGACTATCGTGCAGTGCTGCATAAATGCTCGACCATTGCCGTCGAAATACTGGGCTTTGTGACAAGCTTACAAACGATGGGATACTCGGACTTGTTAATACTGCATCCATCAATTCAAATACTGCATCTTTGGCTTTTCCCAAACAATCGTAGATACCTTGGCGGAATTTTTCTAGTTGTGTCAGGATCATCACGTCAATGATTTATTGATTACTTTCATTGACTTTACGGCAGTCAGTGTTACTGCTGACTGCTTTTCTCTCGCTTTTTAGTCCAAACTCCAGTAAAAAAACAATAACTTGTAGCGCTTGCTAGCATTAATGCTGTAGAAAAGCCAACCGAGCGCTCAGATCCAAAATACTTAAAATCCTACTATAGCAATCCTATTTAATTTGCTCTCTACCGAGAGGCTCAGATCCCCGACTTCTCGGAGAAGTCGGGGATCTTTTTGTTCATAACTCATTCAGGATTGCTATAGGAATCATATTTGATTTCTGAAAAAACTACGAGATAATACGGACAGGATATCTGTCTAATAGCTAACAATGATAAACCAGCATCTACAAACCGCGATCGCAGAACTACAAGAATTTATAGATGATTGCCCAGATGCACGTGAGGTGAGGAAAGCGTTGGCAGTCAAATTGGTTTATCAAGGCTACAAGTATGAGGAAATTCAAACAATTTTAGATGTGTCACTGGGTTCGATAACAAGCTGGAAGCAAGCTTATGAGGAAGATGGAATTTCGGGACTGCGCCTGAACCACAAGGGAAAAAAAAGTTACTTAACTGCTCAACAACGAGAAGAAGTCTTAAGTTGGTTGCAAACAAAAGAATGTTGGGAACTTGGTGAACTCGAATATAAATTGGATGCATGAATATGATGTAACTTATGAGTCAAAGCGGAGCTATTATGACTTATTTGAGGCGGCAGGAATTAGTTGGAAGAAAACTACTTCTTTGAATCCAAAAGCTGACGAGGACGCTGTTGCTGCAAAAAAAAAAGAGATTGAAACACTATTGGCAAGGGATCGGCAGGAAATCGAAGAAGGAAAGTTGAGAGTATTGCTGCTTGATGAGTGTCATTTAATGTGGGGAGATTTAAGTGGGTATGTCTGGGGAAAAACTGACCAAGAAATAGCAGTGAGAGTTGTTAATATACGAGACAAACAGACATACTACGGGGCGGTTGACTATCTGGAGGGAAGCTTACTACTAAAAGCGTATAACGCAGGTAACTCAGAAAATACAATTGATTATCTACGTTATTTATTAGATCAGTCCCCCAATCAAAGATTACTTCTTTTTTGGGATGGTGCTTCTTACCATCGTTCACATCTGGTTCAAAACTTTTTAGGAGAGATAAACCAAGGTTTGTCTCCAGAGCAGTGGAAAATTCATTGCGAACGCTAAAGCTCCTAATTGCCCATCACAAAATCCAATTGAGGATATTTGGTTACAAGCTAAAACCTGGGTGCGGCGTTTCTGTGCTTTGATTCCTTCGTTCTCACATCTCAAATGGATGTTTGAGTGGTTTATCCGACACACTACCTTTGATTTTGCGACTCTTCAAATGTACGGAGCTTTTTCAGAAATCAAATATTAGTCCTATATAAGTACGTTATGTTCGTACCAAAAAATTTGCTTGACCACAGCTTTTTTGTAAACTATTTAATTTTTCCGCTTCAATTCTGGCGGTAATTACTGTTTATCAGTATCCGCTGATATCCCTGCAATTGGGGACACTTTGTAAAGAAAGATTGCGAATAATCCCTTATTAATTTACTAACTTACTCAAAATTGATATAGAGCAAATCAAAATTGTGTCCGGTAAAATCGAGCTTTCATCTCAATGACCCTGACATTTGTCCATAAATGGCCTTTTTAAGCATAGGCGTACCTAGTCGTAGACATCGCTTTGAGTCTTGGAAACTAAAGCAAAGGAAAATGTTAATTTTTTCGTTGGTTCTTAATGTTGATTGCGATCAAGAGTAATTTTAGATGCGTTTGCCCTGCTACTCACTTTTTCCTGACAACCTGCTGGAAAAGCGTAATCCCAGAATGATAAGCTAAACAGTGGCATAAAGTAGGATGAAATAATAAATGGGTGTTTCTTTAACAACTCCTCATCTCTTACGGGCTGCTCGTGGTGAAGTAGTAGATCGTCCCCCTGTATGGATGATGCGACAAGCAGGACGATATATGAAAGCATATCGAGATTTGAGAGATAGGTATCCTTCATTTCGCGATCGCTCGGAAATTCCAGATGTAGCAATTGAAGTTTCTTTGCAACCGTGGAAAGCCTTCCAACCAGACGGAGTAATTTTATTTTCTGATATTGTCACCCCATTACCTGGTTTGGGCATTGACATGGATATTGCCGAAGGTAAAGGGCCAATCATTCACTCGCCCCTCCGCACTCAAGAACAAATTGATCGTCTGCATCCTTTAGAACCAGAAGCAGCTCTACCATTTATTAAGACAATTTTGCAAGCGCTGCGCTCAGAAGTAGGCGATAAATCAACGGTGTTGGGCTTTGTGGGTGCGCCGTGGACGTTAGCAGCTTATGCGGTGGAAGGAAAAGGTTCTAAAACCTATTCCATCATCAAAAACATGGCATTCTCAGATCCGGCGATATTGCATCAACTATTAGCTAAATTAGCGGATGCGATTGCGATCTATGCCCGCTATCAAATTGACTCTGGCGCTCAAGTTGTGCAAATGTTCGACTCTTGGGCGGGTCAATTGAGTCCTCAAGATTATGACACCTTTGCTCTCCCCTATCAGCAGAGAGTTTTTCAGCAAGTCAAGCAAACACATCCCGATACACCTTTGATTTTGCTAGTTAGCGGTAGTGCGGGTGTGTTGGAAAGAATGGGACAATCTGGTGCTGATATTGTCAGTGTAGACTGGGCAGTAGATATGGCAGATGCAAGAGCCAGATTGGGTAAACAAATGAAAGTTCAAGGAAATCTTGACCCAGGCGTGTTATTCGGCTCTAAACAGTTTATCCGCGATCGCATTCTCGATACCGTTCGCAAAGCTGGCAATTGGGGTCATATTCTCAATCTCGGTCACGGTGTCTTACCAGAAACTCCAGAAGAAAATGTCGCTTTTTTCTTTGAAACGGCAAAAGAATTGAATCTTGCAGGAGTTAAGAGTTAGGAGTTATGAGTTATGAGTTATGAGTTAGGAGTTATCAGTTATGAGTTATCAGTTGCGAGGTACAGAGTTATTTTTAACTCCTCACCTCTCACTCCTAACTTTATTTTTAACTCCTGATTCGGAACTTTTAACTTTATTCTTAACTCTTTAGTTTTAACTCCTAAATTTTGAAAAATTCTCTATGAGCCAGAAACGGATTTTAGTGACTGGTGCAAGTGGTTGTATAGGTCATTATTTAACAGAAGCCTTAATTAAGGAAACAGATTACGATCTGTATCTACTAGTTAGGAACCCAAGCAAACTGCAAGTTGATACCAAGCTACGTTTAGGTATCAACGTTTTACAAGGTGATATGCAAAATATTCACCAGTTTGCCGATTTGCTATCCACAATTGATACGGCGGTACTCACAGCCACAGCTTGGGGTGGTGACGAGACATTTGATATTAATGTCGTCAAGACTATAGAGTTACTCGAACTGCTAGACCCAGAACGTTGCCAGAAGGTAATTTATTTTTCGACAGCTAGCGTTTTGGATCGCTACAATCAACCATTAAAAGAAGCTGGGGAAATTGGCACAGATTACATCCGTTCTAAATATGAGTGCTTAGATAAAAAAGAAAAATTAGCGATCGCACCCAAAATTACCACAGTATTTCCTACTTTAGTATTGGGTGGTGATGCCAATAAACCCTATTCTCATCTCACCTCTGGCATTCCAGAAGTTACAAAATATATTAATTTAATTCGCTTTTTGGAAGCAGATGGCAGTTTTCACTTTATCCACGGACGAGACATTGCCACTGTAGTGCAATATTTAATTGATCATCCTCCCGAAAACGATCAACCACGTCGGCTTGTTTTAGGTCAAGCACCGTTAACTGCTAATCAAGCAGTGAAAGAAGTTTGTGCTTATCTGGGCAAAAAGATTTACTTTCGCATTCCCATATCTTTAGCATTAGCTAATTTAATTATTGTTCTGTTCCGCATTCAGATGGCCGCTTGGGATCGATTTTGCATGAACTATCGGCATTTTACCTATGAAAAATTCATCAATCCCGATAGTTTCGGCTTGCCAAATTATTGTGCAACCATGAGTGATGTGTTGAAAATTAGCGGTGTTGAAAAGGCTAAAAATTTATTATAATCTGTGACTTTTGACAGCGTTTGGAAAATACTAGCAGAAAATTATCCTAATCTCATAGAGAGGCTCTGGGGTTTTCTTCATTAGCGACTGGCGTCATTGAGTATGGGTGAAGAATGGAAAATTACCTCTTTCCTCTCTGCTCCCCAGTCCCTTGATTTGAGTTAAAAATATCAGTGGTAAAATAAAACAACTTTAATAAAAAGTCAATAACTCTTTATTTTCGTTAGAGTGGGATAACAATCAAAGTGTGAGGATTGATACTACATGCGAATCCTGTTAGTGTATCCGATATTTCCCAAAACCTTTTGGTCTTATGAAAAAATCTTGGAGTTAGTCGATCGCAAGGTTTTACTACCACCTCTAGGTTTAGTAACAGTAGCCGCGATTCTGCCCCAAGAATGGGAATTCAAGCTAGTCGATCGCAACATCCGCCCAGCAACAGAAGCAGAATGGGCATGGGCAGATGTAGTAATCCTCTCTGCGATGATTGTCCAGAAACAAGATTTACTTGAGCAAATCCAGGAAGCAAAAAAACGTGGCAAGCTAGTTGCAGTTGGCGGCCCCTACCCTACTTCTGTACCTCATGAAGTTGAAAATGTTGGCGCAGATTTTCTAATTCTGGATGAAGGGGAAATCACGCTACCCATGTTTATTGAGGCAATTCAACGGGGAGACACATCTGGAACTTTCCGCGCCACAGAAAAACCTGATGTCACAAGCACACCAATACCCCGCTTTGATTTATTAGAATTGAATGCCTATGACATGATGTCGGTGCAGTTTTCGCGTGGGTGTCCCTTCCAGTGCGAATTTTGCGACATTATTGTTCTTTACGGGCGCAAACCGCGCACCAAAACCCCAGCCCAACTTTTAGCAGAGTTAGATTGCCTCTATGAATTGGGTTGGCGGCGGGGTGTGTTCATGGTGGATGACAACTTTATTGGCAATAAGCGAAATGTGAAATTGTTGCTGAAAGAGTTAAAAGTCTGGATGGCAGAACACAAATATCCCTTCCGATTTGACACTGAAGCTTCAATTGACTTAGCACAAGACTCAGAAATGTTGGAGTTGATGGTTGAGTCTGGTTTCTCGGCGGTGTTTTTGGGAATCGAAACGCCGGATGAGGATAGTTTGCAAATGACTAAGAAGTTTCAAAATACTCGCAGTTCCCTAACTGAGGCAGTAGAAACCATCATCAAAGCGGGATTGCGCCCAATGGCTGGGTTTATTATTGGGTTTGATGGCGAAAAAGCAGGTGCAGGCGATCGCATTGTCCGCTTTGCTGAACAAGCAGCAATTCCCTCTACAACCTTTGCTATGTTGCAAGCGTTACCTAATACCGCGCTTTGGCATCGCCTGAAAAAAGAAGGACGACTGCGGGAAAATCAAGATGGCAACATCAATCAAACAACATTGATGAACTTCCTACCCACGCGTCCCCTAGAAGAACTTGCCAGAGAATATATTGAGGCATTTTGTACTTTATACGACCCAGTACAATACTTGGATCGCACCTACCGCTGTTTCTTGATGATGGGTTTGCCTACTTGGAAAGCGCCAGCGAAAATGCCAGAGTGGATTGTTGTAAAAGCGTTGCTGATTGTGATTTGGCGACAAGGTATCAAACGGGAAACCCGCTGGAAATTCTGGCATCATTTGTTCAGCATTCTCAAGCGTAACCCTGGAGTTATTGAGCATTACATCTCTGCTTGCGCTCACAACGAGCATTTTCTAGAGTATCGCCAAATTGTGCGCGATCAAATTGAAAGTCAGCTAGCTGAATATTTAGCACAAGGTGCAGAAACGCCTTATGTTCTAGTCAAAGAAAAAGCTGAGGAAAAAGCTGAAGCAGTAGTTAGTTAAGGGTGGTAAATTGCAAGCCGCAGATCCCCGATTTCTCAAAGAAATCGGGGATCTTGTTCTCATGAATAATTTAGGATTGTTATATAGCTATTTTGCTTTTTCAATCCCAGTTATGTGAAAAATTAACTCTGCCGCTTTACTCATTAGCGAAGTGTTAATCTCAAGTTGATAATTCTGCTGTTTTAAAACCTCTATCACAACTTGACTAAAATCTGCGTTACCTTTCCTCGCACCCAAACCATTAATTGCACATTCAATTTGCCTCACGCCACAACTTAAAGCAATGAGTGAATTATCTACCGCCATACCCAAATCATCATGACAGTGTACTGAAACGACAACTTCGTTAATATTGGGTACTCGATTAAAAATCATTTGCAGAAGTTGCGAAAACTCTTCTGGTGATGCCAAGCCTAAGCTATCAGGAATACTAACAGTAGTAGCACCGCTCTTGATTGCAGTTTCAATAGATTTACACAAAAAATCTGGCTCACTTCTGGGAGCATCAAAAGCGCTCCATTCTACATCATCACAGTAATTGCGTGCGAGAGAAACACTCTCTTTGATTGTTGCTAATACTTCTTCTTTGCTTAATTTGGACTGATTTTTAAGATTTACCGGAGTATAAGTGTGAATTCTAGCTTTTATCGCTGGTTTAATTGCTTCAGCAAGAGTGATTATTTCATCTGAATTGGAACTAGCTAGCCCACAAATAGTAGAATTTTTAATTATTTTAGAAATATTAAAGACTTCATCAAAATCTTTTTGAGAACTTGCTGGATAACCAACTTCAATAATATCTACTCCCATTTCTTCGAGCAATTGAGAGATAGTAATTTTTTGTTGTAAATTCATTTTTACACCAGGCGTCAATTCTCCATCACGCATGGTGGTATCAAAAATAATTACTTTGTGATTATTTTCTGACATATTGGCTAGAGATAGCGATAGCGATCGCTTACATCAAATACAATCTTAAGGAATATCCTCACTTAAGAAAACTGTCTCTAAATCTAGGCTAAAATAATTCGTAATTGATAATACTAGCCTGTAGCGAGTATTACTAATGACAAATGACAAATGACAAATTAGTTAATTCGTCGCTGTTTGAGCTTCTTGATAAATTATTTCTTGGAACTGGATCATATCTTTTTGTGGATCGGCGTGGCTAACTTTCACCACTATCTGTTCGCCCAAGTTCACAGAACGTTTGAAAGCCATTGGCAACTGCAAGCCCAAATCTTCTAACAAAATTAGGGCTAAGTTGCTGTCTTCTCGCAACCACATCAACACTGTCACATCCCAAGTTTCTTCTGGATGACGGCGTAAATACTCTAAAGCGTAATATCTATTAGTTTGTCGTTCCACCATCGTCACCTCTTGGGTGATGCTGGTGACATTCATCATCACTTCTTTAAGTTGATCTGCGGAAAATGGCAGAACTTCACCCCGCAAATGGGCTTTAATTTGAAAGTGGGTGAGTAAATCACTGTAGCGGCGGATGGGAGAGGTTGCTTGGGTGTAAGTATCCAAGCCCAAACCAGCATGACGCAAAGGCGTAATGCTCATTTCACTCTTGGGCATACAACGACGCATGGCGCAAGCGCGAACAAATCCGGCTGGAAGTAAAAGCAATTCCTCATCTGGAGGTAATTCTGGTTGCGGTTGACCGCGAAAAGGCAAAGGGATGTTATGAGTTTTACCATAACGAGCCGCAACTTCACCGGCAACAATCATCATTTCTGCTACCAGTTGCCGCGATGGGGAATCGTCCAAAATATCAATGTGGATCTCCTCGCCTTTGACTTTGATCGTCGCTTCGGGCATGGTGATGCTAATTGCCCCTTGGGCGTAACGCCAAGCTCTGCGCCGCTGTGCCCAAGTGGCGATCGCAGCAATTTCCGGTTCTGCTTGTACCCGTAATTGCAGCATTTCATCTACATCTTCGTAGGTAAGGCGATAAGTCGGCTTAATTAAGCTGGTATGAATGCTGTAATCTTCTACTACTCCAGTTGTACCTAAAACAATCCCGAAACTCAGGGCGCAACAAACCCTTCCCTGGATCAGACTCATTGGCCCAGTTGCCAATACTTCTGGAAACATGGGAATCATCCCCGTGGGTAAATAGACTGTAGTCCCGCGCTTTCTGGCTTCCAAATCTAATTCATCTTCCGGCACTAACCATCTAGTGGGATCGGCAATATGCACCCAGAGGCGTTCCCGTCCATCCGGCAGTACTTCCCAACTTAGACCATCGTCGATCTCTGTGGTAGTTTCATCATCTATGGTGTACACCTTCAAGTGAGTCAGATCAAGGCGGTGTGTATCTGAGTCAATCGGCGGGAAATCCAAACGCTGTTGCGCCACTTCTAATACCTTATGAGGAAATTGAATCGGAATTGAAGAACGACGCAGGAACAAGTTTTCATAAGGACTCCAGTAACCCAAATCTACCAATAGTTGAAAGGCTCCTTGGGGTGTTGTGGGCCGTCCCAGCATAGTCATAGTTTCTAATACTGGAGCGCTGGGCGGATAAGCACGAGCCAATGAGTCATAATTAACCCCTGTCCGCACGGTGTCAGCTATCAGCGCTGCATATTTTTCTAGTCCTTCTAAGCGTTGGCGATCGTGCCGCCCCCACTCTACTGCTTCACCTTTGAGCGCCTGCTGTACACGAGTTAAAAATTCCTGCTGTCCTTTAGCTTTTAGTGCCTCTACTTCCAGTTGGTGTTTGCGTTCTCCCACTTGAGCAGCAGTTCTCGGCTCGTAAGCGTCTCCTTTCTGCTTGAAATAAAGTTTGTCGTCTGATAACAAGCAATAGGCGGCGTAACAAGGAGGAGCGGCTGATTCCGAAAATAGCAGATTCGCCATTTGGTCTGGGGTAACTGTTTCCCCATCTTCAACCAGTAATTCCCAAGCTACTTCTAAGCTAGATGGGTCTAAATAAGGCTTGATCTGCTCCAAAAAGCTGGCAATCTCAGAGGGCTTGTAAGTCTGTCCGGTAACTGTATAGGTTATTTGTCTAGGCGCGAGGCTGTGGGATTGACCACGTTCGTCTACCACAAACCAGCGGGTTTTACCGTCTGGACGTTCTACGATGCCCAGACGGCGATCGCCTTGAACCCTAAATTCAACTAGCGTCCCCTTCTCCACAACTCTCGCACTTTAATTTGGTGAACAGTTTAAATAGTTTGAAGTTAGGAGTTAGGAGTTAGAAGTATTTAATTCTTAACTCCTGTACAGACGCGATTAATCACGTCTCTCCTGTACAGACGCGATTAATCGCGCGCGTCTCTCCTCTTTTTAGCCTTCCGCATTGATAAATGGCAACAAGGCCACAATCCGCGAACGTTTAATTGCTAATGTCAACTCTCGCTGTTGCTGAGACGTTAGCCCAGTAATCCGACGTGGTAGTATTTTACCCCGCTCAGTGACAAACTTACGCAATAAATCAACATCTTTATAATCGATTGGTTCTCCTGGTTTGATCGGAGAAAGACGACGACGGAAATAACTCATCTCTATTTAATTTCCTTGTGAACAGTATGTTTGTTGCAGTGGGTGCAGAACTTTTTCAGTTCTAGCCGGTTAGTAGTGTTGCGGCGATTCTTAGTACTGGTATAACGTGAAACACCAGCAGAACGCTTATCTGAATTTGTCCGGCACTCGGTACACTCTAGTGTCACAATAATGCGGGCACCTTTACTCTTAGCCATAATCTTACAAACAGTGAAGCCTGAAGAGAATTAACACAAATGACTATCTTCTCACATTCCGCCGCATATTTTCAACTAATCTTTTGACTTTTATATCGAGCGAGTAGCCACGACGCGACGAAACGATGAAAGTTCCGCAATAGCGATCGTGTAAAGCCTGCCGCATCTGGGTATCAGAGAAGGCAGTCCCACAATCAATTGCTAGGGGAATTATTAGCAGTATAGCAGTGGGATTGGCTCTAATATTACTTAGGGCAATTGACACTAATAAAGCACCCAAGCCGATAATCGCCTCTCGCTTCACCAGTGAAAGCAAATCGGGAATTCTGCCCACCACTTCCCCATCTTCAACTGACAACACCTTTAAATCGAACGCCCAACGCCCTAAACTTTGCCCTTGATTGTTGTATACCACCAGCACCCGCAAAACTAGCCAAAGTATTACAAAAACTAAGATTTCAATAAATTGAATACCGATATCGCTACCTCCCAGTAGGGAACTGACTAACCAGACACCAAGGAAATCAAGTCCCAATGCCATACCTCGCCGCCCAATCTCAGCCTTGGGATAGTGTTTTTGAGGAAGTCGTTCGATAGTCATACAAAATAGGTATTTTTAGTTAGGGGTTGGGAAATAGCGATCGCTCCTGTTTTTAATATTAAGATGATGACTTGGCTAGTTGCTGCGCTGTAAAGGAACAAAAACCAGCCAACAAAAATTTGTACCCCTGCCAACTGCACGACTCAAAAATAGGATTAAGCAATTATATACTTTTTATACCCTACCATTACTTAACTGGCATCTCATAGAGCAGCTGCTACACGTCATGGATGCAACATACAGTAGGGTTGTACATCTATATTGTATTGTTGTAGAAACTTCATTTTAATTAATTTGGAAGTTGTATCTATGACACATCTGTTTACCAAAACAGCTATTAGTCTGGTGACGACTACTACTTTAGCGTTAGCGATCGCCATAACCACCAACAACCTAGCTCATGCTGCTGAGTTCAACTTTAACTGGAAAGGAGACACAGGTTATTCAGCTAAAGGTTCATTTAACTACGATACAACAACTGCTCCCAGCGTCATTTCTGAAACTGGTTTGGGAGCTACGAAAAACTTGCAATCTCTCTCAATTTCTTTCTTCGATCCTTTGAGTAATCTCATCAATAGTTTCACTCCAGTGCTTAATAGCCTATCTAACTACGGCTTTTTGAGATTCAACTTTGATAGCACTACCGAGCAAATCTTTGGCCCTTTTGATGTTGGCAAGGATGATGAGTTTCCTGGCGACACATGGCTTAATAATAATCTCGCACTCATAGATGAAGGTTTTAGTGATGAGGTTCTAGCTAAAGAATTTGGTTTTAACAATAGAGATACAGTAGGCACAAAGCAAATACTAGATTTAAGCAACAATTCGGTTCAGGTATCCAAAGTCCCCGAAGGAAGTATAATTATCGGTTTACTAACAGTGTGTAGTTTGGGGTTTAGGCTCAAGCAGAAATCAATCCAAAATCCAAAATCTAAAATTGGTCAGTGTTACTTTACAGGGATACAAGAAAAGTTTAACTCTTAGAGGATGTTTGAAAAGTATTAGGCGACTGGAAGTCGCCCAGTGAGTAATAAATTAGACTTTTCAAACAACCTCTTAAGAAGTTTCTATGGAAAAAATAATTCATCCTATTAAATACAGAATTATCGAACGTAAAATTACCCCAGAAAAATCTTATTGGCATTTTCTTAAAGGTAAAATCTTTTATAACCCACTGAATCTACCAAATGAGAGTGATATAGAATTCATGTTCGGTACAACTAAAAAGAAAGTTGTTATTGAATTATTTCGGATTAATGGCGGGAAGGTAGGATACTATTTGGTAAACTTACTAGAGAAAAAATACTACTCCTGTGGTCAAGACTGGGCAAGTATCAAAGTAAAGCTAAGAGAATTAGGTATTGGTAGAGATGAGCCAAATTACTCTTAACGTAAGCGTTTAGGGGTATAGAGAAGACAAAAAACAACCTCCAAAATCAAGCAATAAAATTAAGCAGCTTTCAAAAAATCAGAATCATTAGAACAAAATGCTCTGTTGATTGAGTCCTCAGTGTTATTTTACAGGGATAAAGAATAAAAGTCGGAGGCGATTGCTATGTTATCAGTCAGCGATGCAGAAGCAATTATTTTAAATTTAGTACAACCGTTGGATGAGCGACGGGATACAGAAGTTGTAGATTTATTGACAGCAGATAGTCGCATTTTGGCAACACCTGTCACTAGTCCACTAGATTTTCCCCATTGGGATAATTCGGCAATGGATGGCTATGCAGTTCGCTACGAAGATGTACAGCACTCTAGCGCAGAACAACCGGTCATTTTGGAGATTATTGAAGATATTCCGGCTGGATATCAGTCCAAGTCTACGATTCAACCAGGGCAAGCCGCGCGGATTTTCACAGGTGCGGTGATCCCAGCAGGTGCGGATACTGTAGTTATGCAAGAGAAGACACGTCGGCAGGAAAACCGCGTATTTATCCTGGATACCCCAAAACCGCAAGAATTTGTCAGACACAAAGCATCTTTTTATCAAGCTGGAACACAACTACTACCAGCAGGAATTAAGTTAAATTCCCCAGAAATTGCCGTGTTGGCAGCAGCACAATGTCCGCAATTAAGTGTCTACCGCCGTCCACGGGTGGCAATTTTTTCCACTGGTGATGAGCTGGTGACAGTTGATCAACCGCTGCAAGCAGGGCAAATTGTGGATTCTAATCAGTATGCGATCGCAGCTTTGGTAAAAGAGAGTGGGGCAGAACCATTAATTTTAGGTATTGTGAAAGACGATCCAGCTGCTCTAGAGAAAGTCATTACCCATGCGATTGCGATCGCTGATATAATTCTCTCTTCTGGTGGTGTCTCAGTGGGAGATTATGACTATGTTGACAAAATTCTCGAATCGCTAAGAGCCAAAATTCACATTCGGGCTGTGGAAATGAGGCCAGGAAAACCCCTCACCGTCGCCACTTTCCCCAGTAGAGACGCGATTAATCGCGTCTCTACAAACTCCCCACTTTATTTTGGTTTACCAGGAAACCCTGCGGCGGTGCTGGTGACATTTTGGCGGTTTGTACTACCAGCAATCAAGAAACTTTCGGGAATTACTGAAGGTTGGGAACCAGTATTTTTGAAAGTGCGATCGCATGATGAATTGCGATCGGATGGTAAGCGTGAAACTTACCTTTGGGGTAAATTGCATTTAATTGATGGGATTTACGAATTTCACAAAGCTGGTGGGAGTCACAGTTCTGGAAATTTAATTAATTTAGCTCAAACCAATGCTTTAGCTGTTCTCCCGATGGGTAAAACATTAATTTCGCCACAAGAACAAGTACAAGTTTTGCAGCTTGTGAATGAGTAATGGGGACTAGGGAAGAAGCAAGGGAGCAGGGAGGAAGGGAGCAGGGAGGAAGGGAGAAAGTTTTTCCCGCCCCCTGCACCCCGCCCCTCTGCCTCTTTTCAATGCCCAATGCCCAATCTTAAAATACCTGCTCAAAAGCCTCAATCAAGTTGTTAACTTCCTCAAAGGTGTTGTAATGTACCATACTCACCCGGACTATTCCACCTTGCGATGCTAACCCCAGGTATTCAATGAGCCGTTTAGCATAAAAGTCCCCATAGCGAATCCCAATATAATGTTGGTCAATTTTTGCCGGAATAATTGAGCTATTCATTCCATCTACTACAAAAGATATAGTTGGCACACGGGATTGACGATCAGCCTTGGATTGACCAATCACTCGCACATTAGACTTATTGTTGAGGTAATTTAGGAGGCGATCGCTAATTTTTTCTTCATGTATGCTAATTAAATCAAACGCTTGCACCATTTGATTTCTCAAATCAGGTGCAGCTTCATTGCCGTAGTGCAGTTGTGCTAATTCACTTAAATAATCACATAAACCTAACATTCCATAACTTAATTCAAAATTGACATTCCCTAACTGAAATTTATAAGGTATATCTGTCTGTTCAATAAAATAATGATTAAGACCAGGCAATCTTAATAAATGTTCTTCTTTACCATAAAGTAAGGCATGATGTGGCCCATAAACTTTATAACAACTCAAAGCATAGAAATCAACATCCAAATCTTGAACATCAACTAATCTGTGGGGTGCATAAGCTACACCATCCACACAAATCATCGCGTTGCGATCGTGTACAAATGCAGCAATTTCTTTGATCGGGTTGATAGTTCCCAGAACATTAGAAGCATGAGTCAAGGCTACTAGTTTGGTACGCTGACTCATCAATGGTTCTAAATCTGCTAAATTAAGTTCCCAGGTATCTGAACGAATTTGCCATACTTTAACCTTTATTCCTTGTTTTTCAAGAGCAACCCAAGCACCAATATTGGCCTCGTGGTCACAATTAGTAACAATAATTTCATCACCAGGTATGAAGGTTTGACCTAGACAAATTGAGAGAACTTTCAACATCATTGTAGTAGATGGGCCCATGACCACTTCTTTAGAAGAATTGGCATTAATGAAAGTAGTCATTCCTCTAGTTGCTAGAGCCAATCTTTCTCCTGCAAGTTGAGAAACCGCGTAAGAAGCTCCCAACTGGACATCAGAACTTAGGAGAAATTCGCTAATTCTATCTACTACTTTCTTCAGGGTTTGTGACCCGCCAGCATTATCAAAGAAAGTCCATTCGCTCGCTAGAGCAGGAAAATATTGGCGAACTTTATCAAGATTCAGGAGCATAATGAGTCCTCTAGAGAATGTTCTTTACCCTAGCCTACCTTTTGGCAAGTCGCCTAGAGAGCATCTACATCCTCTTTTGGAGTTTACAGCTTGTTGTGCCAGCCTTCTTACTCTGTAAGAATCTATCTAGAGGGGGTATACTTGGGGCCCAAAGAGTATCTTACTGACATATCTAACTTTCAGCAAGGATTAATGTCTTGATTCTTCACAATTCTCGCCAATTTTATTTGATAAGTTTAAGGGAGAGTCAAAGCAACTATTGTTTTGATGCTTAATTCCTTGATTGAAAACAAAGGAACGACCTATGAACACTACCGTTAAATACGACATCGAGGTTATCAAGGAAGAAGCACTTCAACTTGTTAAAAAGGGACTTCTTAACCGTCAGCACCCAATTTATACCCTCTGTAAATATATTCCTCATCGTGAATGGGTTAATTTTGAACTGGAGTTAGAAAAAAATGAATTTCTACTCAGAGATAGAATTATCGACCTACTGAATCACGAATCGTGGGAAGACGATTGCGGCTGTATTTAGAAGTTAAACCTCATTAGCAGCATTCCAATAAAATAAAAATTACAAATTCATTTTTCAGCATTAAAAACCTTGGAATTAAGTCGGGGGTTATAACAATACCTTCACCAAAACAAGAGTATGAAAAGAGAGGGCGCTCAGTAGTAGAGTTGTTGTCTTCCCAAACGACAACTTAAAAACTACAATTCGCCCATGTCCGACATCCTATCACTCTTACAATGCCTGCTACCGCAGATAAACGCTACAACAATGCGGCAGTTGAACCAAATAATCTTGGCTATGTTAGCAATGAGCGGCCGAGTCACAATGCCCTTGAATATCACGTTGGGTAGGGATTGGTGGTAGCTATCGGACAATGCCCTTGGTTCTTTCATACAGTAATATCTTGAGCTACAGCCTAAATAGATTGTTTTTTATAAGTATGTTGTAGATGAAGCCACATAGAAATTCCCCTAAAAATTAATATGAGCAAGCTGAGAGCATTTAGAAAGGGATAAATGACTTTTAAATTAAGTTTGAAAAGTATTGGCGATTGGAAATCGCTACTACACAAACAAAGTCCACCTCCGTGGACTAATACAAAATCAAGAGTTTGTAACCTGTAGAGGCAGGTTTTGCCTGTGTAGCTGCAATTTCCAATCGCTGAGGCAAGTAATAAATTAGACTTTTCAAACAACCTCTTAGACAGCTATCGACAGAATGATTTTGTCTAGCATCTGCTTTTCTACTGTAAAGCGCGGCGCTGTCCAGAATGCAGAGTCAGCATCCAAACTCCATCGAACAAAAGATTGATTCCAATAAAAGTGCCAATCAGCCAAACTGCGTTAAATGGAAAGTTAGACCAAATGAAAATACCAAAAATAATGCCGATGATTCCGCTTACAAGCATTAATCCCCAGTTAGATGAAATCCGACGCATTTGAAATGCGATCGCTACTTGAATGATGCCTTGCACAAAAATGGTAATACCCAACACCAATGTCAGGGCAAGCACCCCTTCAAACGGATTTACCACCACGAGAATTCCAGATAAGAGATACAAAAGACCTAGAATCAGCTTCCCGACAACTTTACCTGCACCTTTTGATTGAAAGGCATAAACAATTTGAGTAATTCCAGCAAAGATGAATATCCAGCCAAACAGTAAGGTTGAAGCAACGCTGGCAAAGAAAGGAAATGCAATCGCAATGATGCCCAACACGATCATGAGAATAGCGATCGCGGTTGTCCATCTAGAACTAACAACTTGCTCATCAGTTTCCGGCTCAATAACTCTCATGCTGATCTCCTTTTAAATTTATATAAAAAATTTGATGGATCAATGTTGTACAAATTGTGCTATCGATTTACGATTTGTGATATCAATCGAGCCTTGGCTTAACCCAACTAGTTGAGCGACTCGAAAGGCAGAAGCGATCGCTCCTTCATGCAAGCCATCACCAAGATAGGCTCCTGCATGGTAGGTGTTGTTCTCGCCATTAGTGGCAATTACTTCATCTCGATATTGAAAAGATTCGGTGGTATATAACGGAGTGTGATGTTTTTGAATGTGAATAATGCGATCGCTAGCAATCAACTCCTCTAGTTGGAACGAGAGAAAATAATTTGGTGGCGATGAGATGCCACAAATCTGATTCAGGCAACTGTTATAACCCCATCGGCTTTTTGCCTGAAAAAAATCAAATTCTGAGGGTTGTTTAATGCCATAGCGGTTGTATATGGAACTATCTGTATGCAGTAAAGTAGTCGCATAATTGGCTTTCCAGGCAGAAAACCGTTTGATTTCGGCATCGGTTGGATCTGCTAACAGCGCCATCACTTGGTCGGGTGGCGTAGCAAACACGACTTTATCAAACTGCTGAATTTCACCCGTCCTTCGCACAATTTTCACAGCATCCGAGGTTCTGAAAATTCGGTCAATCTCTACATTCAGCAAAACCTCACCCTGGAATCGCGCCAGAATTTTTTCAATGTAAGAATACACACCGCCTTTAACCCTGAGCCAATGGACTGCGACATCGTTGCGTAAGACAGGCATTGCCAATTCTGCCGGAAAATCATCAATCAGTTCCAATGGCATCGAATAGCTATACATGATTAGCAATTTTAGCCAAGTATTGCTAGTAAAGGCGCGTTTCAAGTATTGCGACAAAGGCTGATTGTAGAAATCTTGCAGGTGAGCAAATCGTATTCTTAGCCATAATCCAGCAGAACGGGCATAGAGGGTATCGAGGCGTAAATATTCAATCAGGCGGTGAATACCTGTGAAGTTGTTCTGGATCGTGACTCCCGATAGAAAGTGGCTGCCATTTCTGAAAAACATCGCTGAACCCATATTTACAGGTTCTAGTTCCACCCCTAACTCTTCCATGAGGGCGATGAAGTTGTGAAACACAGTCGGAAATTCCAGTACTCCATTTTCCAAAATTTCCTGACAATCGGCTTGGTTCGGTTTCACATTCTTGTTCAGCGTCCGAATATGTCCACCTAAAGTAGATTGCCGTTCAAACACAGTGACATGATGCCCCTGCTTATCGAGTAGGTAAGCTGTTACCATGCCACTGGCTCCCCCCCCAACGATCGCAATTCTCATGATTTACCTCTCAATTAAAATAATTCGTAATTCGTAATGACGCTCGCAGACTCGCTAACGCTGCGCTAACGTAATTAAGTTTTGTAGCGGGTTCTAAATCCCCGTTGCAAAACTTTCTGCTTGTTAGTTGCTATGAAACTTAAACCCTCAGAGTTGGTCAACATAATTCGTAATTCGTAGTTACAATTCAGTGGGGACTTGAACCCTCTTTAATTACGAATTACGAATTAGTAATTATTTGGTCGCCTGATAACCGTTGATACAGCAGTGCGCCTGTCCAAAAAGTAGCAGCAAAGCCCGGATAGCCAGATGAGGCATTGCAGAAATAGAAATGCTTCAGTGAGGTTTCGTGATTCAGTCGCCCCATACCCATATTGCGCGGTGTCAGACTGGAACCGTAGGAATTTCCATTGGGACACCAGCAAAAACGCTCATTGGTAGTAGGACTACCTGTGATATGGAAGACCATGTATTTTCTAAAGTTCGGTACATAGTTTTTTTCCACAACATCGAGGATGGAGTCTAAGATTTCTTGCTTTTTCTGGTTATAAGCTTTGCGGTCATTATCTCGTAATTCCTGGAAGTATTTGTAATTGGCAACGGTGAGGAATTCCACAATCTGGCAGTCTTCTGGGCAATCCCGACTCGCTTTAGTTAATAAAGTGGGCGTTGTGATGGCAAAACTAGGATTAGAAAAGTCATTGCGATCGTACATCTGCGCGAATGCTTCATTTAAATCGTGATGCCCTGTATGAAAGAGATTCCACTTGCCAAATCCATATTCTCGGAGGTCGATATCTTTGACGACGCAATAAGCCATGTAGTTAGAGGCCGAATACTCATAGTTGAGTTTTCGACGCACACTTTTAGAAAACTGCGATTCCCCGATCATCTTGGCGGCTTTTTTGGGGTCAATATTGCAAATTACGGTGTCGCCTGTAAATTCATGGGTTTGATGGGTGGTGAGATCCATCGCCTGAACTCCCGTAACCGTTCTGTCTGTGACTCTAAAATTCGTAACTTCATGGTTGAGCAATACCTGTCCCCGATGTGATTCGATGACATTGACCAACGAATTAATCACATGTTCAAAATGGTGGGTTGGGTAAAATGCGCCCGCTTGATAGCCTCGGAACAATATAACCCAAGCATAGAAGGAGAGTTGATTGGGAGGCAGCAAAAAATCAGGCCATTGCAGGGCTAATAAAGTTTGAGCAGCTTGGGGTAGTTGGAACTTGTCAAAGACATCCTGAAGTGTGCTGTTGAGATACTGGACAGTAGAGAATACCTCATTTGGATGTTTGAGCAGTTCAATTGGCTTGATCGGTGGAGAGAGTCTTTTCAAGCCTGTACCAGTCTTTTCCACTTCGTTGACGAATTGGCAAATGCGATCGCCATAAGCAGGAAACATCTTAGACAATCGCTGGATTAGTTCTTCTGGCTCCGAGGGAATATCCAATGCATTTTCTGGCATTCGCATGTGATCAAAGCCTTCCGAGTCATAACGTTCAAAAGTTACTTCTCGCTCTAATCCTAATTTTTTGAGTACCCGATTGACGGTTTGCCCTTCACCGCAGTCCCAGACATAATGAAATTGAGCGTTAAACGTATACTTTTTAGCCATTGTAAACGTATGCCCAAAACCTCCGGGATGCTCATGGGCTTCGAGAATTTGCACAGTCTTACCAGAGTTGGCCATCAAAGCGCCAAAGACTAATGCTGATAAACCACTACCGACAATCAGGTAATCCGGTTTCATGAGAGAGTTCCTCGAACAATAAAAATCTGAGTTCTATCCCGTTGAAACGCCCGTTAGGGAATAGCCATCTGTAGGGTTCCCGGCTCTATGCATAATTCTGCCCAGGAGGAGCTTTGCTTCTAGGATAAAAATATTTCCGCTAAGGGAGTCCGCCGTCGCGAATCATGAAGGCGGCGGCTACCAAAGAGCCAATACCACACCTAACAAATAGGTATTAGATTCTTTACCCATATCAACTAAGTTTCTGTAAAGTTTGGTTTAATAGTGTTTTACGTTTTTTGTGAATCTAAATCTAAAGTTCTTGACGTGTCGGACAAATGAGCATTTCATTCACATCAACTAGCTTGTAGCTGGATCAACGTTTTTGTACCAGTAGCGTCACTAATCCAAACCGCTATCATCACACCGTTTGAGTTCTGTCCAGTTAAAACTTCAGTTGGTGAATCGATTGTGTGAGCGTAAGTCACTTCATCTCGACCTACTTCAATTACCAAATCATCTCCCTTGCCGGGGCGATCGTAAACCATTGCCATCAAAGGTGCGTTCTGAATCAGTTCTTCGTCACCGAGTTCTGAATCGATGATTTCTATTGAAATATGCCGTCCACGATTACCACTTGAAAACTGATCAAAAAATTCACCCCATCGCTCACGCGGCACAGATTTGTTGATGTCAATTTTACTTACCATGATGATTCCTTTAAATGTTGCTCTACTATGTTAAATTTCTTAAATCTGGCTATATTATTGTCAAGTTAAGATTGAATCTCAGCTTGAGTTTGTTTTGCCGCACATTTAATGTTTACAAGTTTTGATCAACATAACCTCTACCTTTGGAACGGTTTAGTATAAGTTATACAAGTCACACATTATGTCAATTAGGTTAAAAAATATTTTCTATTGCAATCAATTCCTACTTGCTGCTTTTAGCAAGACTTTTTGCACTAAAATTATGTAATTATATTATTGCAATATTCTGTAGCTATGCCAAACTGTGAATAAAGCGTATTTCAACGGATTATCTTTAGCGATCGCTTGATTTCTTTCAATACCCAAAGTAAAAAGGTGAGATTTTTTGAATCAAGCAAATAACCCTAGAAATCAAACATCACCTTGTCATAGTGTAATAGTAGGCCATTAAATAAACGTGAGTTCGATGAGTGATATAGTGTCCATCTAAATTAGAGGTAAGAAAAGACCCCTCCCTGGTTTGATATCGTGTCCGGTTCAAGACTTATCATTAAGACGGCAGCAGGGGGCTGGGGGCTGGGGGCTGGGGAGCTGGGGGCTGGGGAGCTGGGGGCTGGGGAGCAGGGGAGCTGGGGAGCAGGGGGAAAGAGAGTTTCCTGGTTTTTGCACAGATGCGGGAATTATAACTAATTAGGCGCACATGATATAACTACGCAAAACCGTCCCTCTCCGAGTCGGAGAGGGACAGACTTGAACTTTAGTTCAAGGCAGGGAGAGGTTTATCGAACTCACGTTAAATAAAGCTCTGATTATTAAGAAAAATAAAGCGCATGTTGAAGAAAATTTCTGTTAGCGTAGGCATTCTGGCTCCTGACACTTGAATTCTTTCTTCTTAGAGCATCTAGAAATACCTCCAGATCACAATCTCGCACCAAGGACGCTACGTTTAGAGGATGTTTGGAAAGTTTTTTTGGTAACATTTAAGCCTCGAAAAGCTAACCCCCCAGCCCCCATACCCTTGTAGAGAAGGGGGGTTTCAAAGCCTATCGACCTTTCGGGGAGAGGAATGGAAGTGGGGTTTTGAGTATACTTTACAACTTCCTTGTCTCGCTTGTCCCTTTGTCTTTACTAGCCTCTAAATAGGTGGTGTAAACTGCTCAATAATTCTTTGGCCGTGTAGGGTTTTGATAAAAATGCTTGCACATTAGCATCAGCAGCTTGAGTAAACACCTCCATTGAGTTCAGCCCACTACAGGCAATAATTTGAACTTGCTTGTTCATTTTTTGCAAGGTGCGAATAGCTGTGATTCCGTCCATCTCCGGCATCATGATATCCATCAATACAGCATTAATTTGATGCTTGTGTTGGGCATAAAGTGCGATCGCCTCTATGCCATTACTGGCAGTAAGGATATTATAGTTATGGTTTTCTAGGATAATTGTGGCAATCTCCCGAATTTGGGCTTCATCATCTACAACTAAAATCAATTCTCCCTGTCCTGGGAGCAGATCCAGTTCTTCTATCTTGAACACTTGGGGTGCTTCCACTGCTGGTAAAAATAGGTCAAATTTGCTGCCTTTACCAACATTGCTAGACACTTTGATAAAACCGTTATGGCTTCTGATGATGCCCAGGACTGTTGAAAGTCCCAGTCCGGTACCTGTGTTAACCTCTTTTGTCGTAAAAAATGGCTCAAAAATTCTATCTAATATTTCTGGCGGTATGCCAATTCCGTTATCCACAATGGTAATCACAATATAATGCCCAACTTGGGCATCGAGATTCATTCTGGTATAAGCTTCATCAATAAACTTATTTTCCGCAGAAATTTTGATATTACCGCCATCGGGCAAAGCATCGCGAGCATTTACTACCAGATTCATCAGCACTTGATGCAGTTGTGTGGTGTCTCCAGCGATCGCCCAAATGTCTTCTGGAATAACTGTGGAAAATTCAATAGATTTGGGAAATGTCTGTTGAGCAATTTGGATAATTTCTGAAATTAGGTACTCAACTTGGATAATTGTTCGCTCTCCTTTAAATCCTCGTGCAAAGGACAAGACTTGCTTAACTAAAGCCGCTCCACGTTTGGCATTGCTTTCTAAGAGTGCCAACAGTTGTCCAGAACGCTCCTCGTCTTGGAAAAATTTTCCCTGTACCAATTGAGCAGCTGCTAAAATTGGTGTCAATATATTGTTCAAGTCGTGGGCAATACCACCTGCAAGGGTACCAAGGCTTTCTAATCGCTGGGTGCGAAAAAACTGCTCTTCAAGTTGTTTCTTTTCGGTGATGTCAGTGTCAACAGTCAGAATAGATTTGGGTTCTCCTTCAGGATCGCGCATCAATGTCCAGCGGCTTGCCACAACAATTTTCTTACCTGATTTCGTAACTTTATGTAGCTCACCTTGCCACAAGCCACGCTCAATTACGCTTTTTAGTGGTTCTTCCAGTTGCAGCTGAGTTTCTGCTGGGTACAAAATCTCATAGAGGTCTTGTCCTATAACCTCTGTAGAGAGCCAACCGTACATCCGCTCTGCACCTTTATTCCAGAATAAGATTTGAGACTGGAAATCTTGAACTAAGATGGCGTCGGTGGCGATATCAAGTAGAGCAGCTTGTTCGGAAATTTTTTGTTCTGCCAGCTTGCGCTCAGTGACATCCCGATTTGTGCCGATTATTCGGATTGGCTGGCCAATTTCGTTATAGTAGACCTGACCTTTGCAGTTTAACCAGTGTAAGCTGCCGTCGGGCCAGATGACTCGATACTCTGTAGATCCCTTTCCTACTTCAATCATCTGAACTATATTCGCAGCTACAGATTCGCGGTCTTCTGGATGGATTAAATTGAGATACTCTTCAATGGTTGGACATAAGGTGTTACTCGGCAGACCATAAAGTGGCCCCATATTGGTAGACCAAACACAAGTATTGCCGATCAAGTCCCGATCCCATATACCTATTTGAACAGCTTCGGTAGCTAAACTCAATCGCGCTTCGCTTTCCCGCAGTGACTCTTCGGCCAGTTTGCGTTCGGTGATGTCTTCAGCGATGCCAGCATAGTACTGAACTGTTCCTTGGTGATCATAGACAGCAAAACCCCGATCCCAGATCCAGCGCACCGATCCATCAGGTCGCAAAATTCGATATTCTGCTGAAACTGCCTCACTACTAAGCTGTTGCTTTGCTTCAATAGTTATGCGATCGCGATCGTCTGGATGAAGGCTGTCTATCCAGAACTCAGGCTGCTCTAATAGACTTTGGCAAGAGCGACCCCAAATTTTTTCATAAGCAGGACTAACGTACAAGGTTCGGAATGTATCTAGGCTGGCAATCCAGATGACTGCGTGGGTATTTTCGGCAAAAGTGCGAAATTTCTCCTCGCTCTGGCGCAGTGACTCTTCTGCTAGTTTGCGCTCGGTGATATCTTCGGCAATGCAACCATAGTAGTCAACTTCTCCTTGGTGATCATAGACAGCAAAGCCCCGATTCCAAATCCAGCGCTCCGATCCATCAGGTTGCAAAATCCGATATTCTGCTGAACTAGATTGACTACCACTAAGCAGTTGCTCTACTGATTGGGTGGCGCTAACGCGATCATCTGGATGAATTGCGTCTAGCCAAGAGTTTGGCTGGTCGTAAAGACTTTGGCAAGAGCGGCCCCAAATAGTCTCATAAGCAGGACTAATGTACAAGGGATGAAATGAATCTGGGCTAGCAATACTGATGATGGCGTGGGTGTTTTCGGCAAAAGTGCGAAATTTCTCCTCGCTTTGGCGCAGTGCAATTTCTGCAAGTTGACGTTCGTGTAGTGCAGCTTGCTGTTCGGTAATATCTCTACCTACGCCTTGGATTTCAACAATCTCTCCTTTGCGATCGTGAATTGCGATCGCATTCCATTGAAACCAGCGGATACCATTGACTGTGAACGCACGTCGTTCAGAATTAGTCAAGGGATGGAATGAAGATCCTAAAGCTGCGATATTTTCCATCACTTGAGGCAAGTCATCTGGATGAAGAAACTGGAAAAATGACTGACCACGAAACTCATCTTCTTTCCAGCCGAAGGTTTGACAAGCAGCCACATTGGCAAAGGTAATCTGCCCTTGCAAATCAATGCGGATAATTATGTCAGTTTGGCTTTCCACGAGTTGGCGATAGAGGTTTTCGCTCTGCCGTAATGCAACTTCTGCGCGTTGGCGTTCGGTAATTTCTTGTTGCAATAGGACGTTGGACATGACAAGTTCTGCTGTCCGTTTTGCTACTCGTTTTTCTAATTCCTCGTTAGCTTGGCGCAGTGATTCCTTTGCCTGTTGGCGCTCGGTAATATTGCAGATTAGCCAGCGCCAACCAACTTGCTTCCCCTCTGAATCGTACATAGCAGCGGCTCTAATGCTAGCCGGGAAAATTCTACCTCCCCGTGGTTTTAGGTAAACTTCCCACTCCTGTATCGGTTGCCAATTATTCAGTCGGGTAGTAAAAGTCTGGTGGTCTTGGCGAGCAATAAATAAAATTAATGGTTTGTTTACCAAATATTTTTGGCGGACAGCTAGCAAGGTTGCTGCTGCTCGATTAGCCTCTTGGATAATCCCTGCGGCATCAGTTACCAAGTAACCATCTGGAGCAAACTCAAACAAATCCTGGTAACGCTGGCGCTCCAATTCTACAAGCGCACGGGCAACCGCCAACTCTTCGTTTTGTTCACGCAGTTCTTCTTCCACTACCCGGAGTTCTTCGAGGGTGTGCTGAAGTTCCTGATTAACTTGCATGATTTTAGCCGATTGTGCCTCAACCCATAGTTTTAAGTTATTTTGAGTTTGGCGGCGGACTTGCTCTATCTCAATTGGCTGATTAACTCGGCTGAATTCATCTGTGGGTTTTTGGAAATATTGCTGTAAGCCGTCAACAATCCCAACCATTTTGATCAGGTCAAAGGCTTGTAGTAAGCTAGTCTCAGTGATGATTCCTACCACTTGCCCGCGATCGTTCAAAACGGGCAAATAGTGAGTCTGATGTTGACGCAATAACGATAAAGCAGTAAAAATATCCTGAGAATCTGATTGTCTAAGGGTAACTACTGGCTGCGTCATCACTTCAACCATTGTCACCGTGGATAAGTCGATTCCCGAAGCTATAAGTCTAAATACATCTTCTCCAGTAAAAATACCTAATAAATGCGCTCCCTCCAGAACCAAGACACAATCAGTTAATCTTTGATTTTCAGGGTTTAAATCCAATGAATAATTTAAGTTAGTAGGTGCATAATTACTACATCTTTCCTGACTCATCAAGACAATAGCTTCGACGACAAAACTATCAGGGCTAATCGTTAATGGAGAACGATTAATAACATGATTTAAGTTAGGTAAGTTAATCAGTTGATCGTTGAATCGCATGGTTAATTTGTCAATTCTAATGATCTTTTAGATATCAGAACGAACTAGCAGAAGCTAGCGTCAGGTAAAGGAAGTAAAGTGTTGAAAATCAGGAATTATTCGGCTCTAATAGAGAATCACTCAATTATATTGATAAATCTGCCCTGCAAATATTACAAGACTAAATACAGGAGACATAGTGCAAGTTAGTAACTAAACCAGGAAGTAGATAGAATTTTAGAGTCGCCAAACTCATTCTATTGTCAAATTAGGGATAGATGATCTGTTATCTCAAGAGATTACCTGAATTGATAGTCTTGGTAGTCTTGGTAGTCTTGTTAGTTATAAGAGAAGGTAGGGGGCAGTTATTGCTGGAGGCGGGAGGAAAGAATTATGAATGAAAACTTTAATTCTGGCTATAAAACCCAGTTTAAAAAGAAGAATTGTCTCTCCTAGAGTGCAGCGAGATACACTCGTAGCCAGTGTGGTTTTCTTAGTGCAGCTAAACCAAGTCCGCGTACACAATACAAACAAGCTACTCGCAGCATCTCGTAAAGAGCGCCGCGCCTAGGATGCACGTCTACAGCCTAAGTCTCACGCTTTTAAACGTGGGTTACTCCAGCCAGAACTCCCTTCTGAAACGAAATTATCTTCAGATAATTTGAGGATATTGTGAAGAGATAGCTAAATAAGCCTGAGAGGATGTTTGAAAAGTTTTTTTGGTAACAAGCCTCGAAAACCTAACCCCCCAGCCCCCCTTCCCTACAAAGGAATGGGGGTTTCAAAGCCTCTTGACCTTTCGGGGAGAGGAATGGAAGCGGGGTTTTGAGTATACTTTACAACTTTTCAAACGACCTCTGAGAGCATTACTTAAGAAATATGTATAAGTTTTACAAGTTTATTAAGTATTTTAACTTTCCTCATAAGTTCCTCATATTCAAAGACTATAGTCAAAATATAGACAGTTTGTTTTAAATATCTACGGGCTTCTCAACTGGCTGCCCTAATTTGCAATAACACTTTTATTAACAGGATTTGAGAAAAATATGAATTACTGTCTTTGCTGTTCAAGTGTACTTTTACAACATATACGCGGTGCAGAAACTTACTGGTTTTGTCGCCACTGCTGGCAGGAGATGCCTGTTTATAATAGGAATGAATCCACTTCATTCGCTGATACTGTCATAGGAAAACTACCTAGAAAGCTTCAAAAAGAAAAACGTAAAAATAATCCTGTTCACGTAAGCCAATGGCAATCTATCACTGAATGGATAGGGCTAGAAGAGTTGTCTACCTAATACCAATTGACTAGAATAGGTTAGTATAATTATTTTCTCTTTACTTCAGTAATAAATTGCCATAAAATGGGAGGCTGTAGCTGACTCATAATGTATTAACTGATACAAATAGAGAGAAAATAGGGAATTTTCTAAACCCACAGTCAAGACGCGGGGTTCCCTCTGAGGTTAGCCTTATATGTACACACAAGTCTTAAAAACCTGGTACACCGTGCAGAAGTTGCCTACCTTTAATAAGTTGCTCAAGTAACTTGTCTGGTTAATTGAGATGGTAGCTAATAATCATTCAAATTGCATCTCGCGTCTCCCGCAACTCCCGCGTAAGAGCATCTTTCTGAGGCTAACGGTTTTGGTATTGGCGCGCGAGTAGCAACGGAACAGAAAACCGGGATAAGAAAATAAACTCAAGAAAATTGCTAAAACCCAAGCCATTAGTATATTTGTTCGTATCGGTGTCGAACACCTACCGCTTCAAAGATACAAAGGTGGAGACTATATATAAAACAACCTTCCTTACAATAGAAGAATTAAAAACGGTAAATCCTCAAAATAAACCTGACATCAGGCATGATAGTGTCGATAAAAAAAAGCTTCAGCTAAACTCTGTACAATAAATTATTAGTCCTTACTGCATCTGGTTCACCATACCAATAAATGTCAGATCAACCTGCACTCCTAATCGAACTGCTCCGTGCGGCGTACGCAGCCTTCAACGCGCGAGACATTGACGCTGCCCTTGCCCTCATGACTCCGGATGTGGCTTGGCCGAAAGCGTTCAAAGGCGGTTTTGTCCGTGGAACTGAAGAAGTTCGCGCTTACTGGACGGAGCAATGGAGCGAGATCAATCCGCACGTCGAGCCGGTTTCCTTTTACTCGGAGGAGTCCGGGCGCATTTTGGTCGATGTGCATCAGGTCGTGCGTGACAAGGCTTACGCAGTTCTTGCCGATGAGCATGTGGGCCATCGATTCACCCTTGAACACGGCTTGATTCAAGCTATGGAAGTCTGTCCACTTCCATCGTCCACCCCAAAGGCCTAACCACGCGCTTCGGCGGGCGGCCTTCTTCTGTATCCGGGAGGGTGAAGTAAGCATCCGTAGAGAAAGTTACGCGCTTGGATTTGATGAGCCGCTTTTAACCCAAGCGATCGCATCTACCGAACTGATACCGAGAGTTGCGATGTCTGCGACGGGCTACGCCTACGCCAAACCTGTTTGGGCAGCTATTTTAGCGTTGTTTTTGGGTGGAGCTTTTTTTGTGTGGATTAATCAGCTTCTCAAATTAAGCAAAAATCGACTGCGTGGCGTTGATCATAATAGTGTTGAGCTGTTACGTATACAATTTGCATTATCAGGGCGGGCAAGATGCCATTAGTGTCAACTTAAGGTTAAAACCTATTTGTCAACGATAGGTTTTGTTAGGAACGAAGTATAAAGGTGAACTTTTTTCTGACTTTTATACGCAAGCTGGGAGTGATGCTAATAAACAAAGCATTAATAGTCCATGAAAAAGTTCGTTTTTTGTCCCTTTCAAACCGAATTTTTAAGCCTAAATGCTTATTGACATAGGAAGTTTGAGCTTAACTTGACACCAATGGCAAGATGCCCACGCCACAATCATATTGGAAAAATATTAGTGCAAATTAAAGGCGCAACAGCTTAGTTGGGTGATTTTTTTGAGCATTGCTATTGACTTAACGTGAGTTCGACGGATAGAAAACGGCAAAAAGCTTGCTAGATATGAAACATGA